>JAPKAD010000003.1 GCA_028825445.1 Octadecabacter sp. | reverse complement strand
ATCCGGTGAGTGAGTTTTGGGATGCAGAGCCTGAGCATCAGGATTATCTTGAGCGTATTCCTCATGGCTATACGTGCCACTTTATCCGTCCAGGTTGGGTGCTTCCTCGCCGAGAAGCTGCCGAATAGTCAAAGCTCGCAGCGGCTGAATATTCAAGTGGTGATGCGTGGACGTCCGCGTGCTGTAACGCGCAACGTAGCCTCGATGAACATCGTCTGAGCCTCAATCTTTGCTTCTCGCAGGTTGAGGCTTTCGGTTATTATGACCTCTTCAACACCGGATGCGATAGCCTGTTTGGTTGCTTGTTTTGTCAGAGCCAAACGCAAAGCTCTGAATGCGGTATCCTTGTCAGAAAATAGCGCTGGGCCGTCAAGTAAGTGGACGCGAAACGCTCCACTGCCGCTGCTGGTGACTGTTCCTTTGGCATGGATTGCGACCTGACCAACGACTGCACCAATGGCATTTGCGACGCCACCATTATCAGGCAGGATCGTGGGACAGCCCAATAAGGTGCCCACTGCGCCGTAGTATGTCTGTGCCGAGGCTCCAAGACCTATTACCGGTATTGCTAAACCTGTATTCATGCGCACAATATTCTTGTGGTTCTTTAATCCTGCTGTCACCAAGGAATGACGCGCCAATTGGGCTGGATCATTCCAGCCTTCTTCCGACAAAGCCGTCTCTAGCAAGGCCCAAACCGTTTCCTGTGTCAGCCTGTCAATAATGGTGTGAGCGAGTGGTTTAGCACCAGAACTAAGACGCTCACCACTACCGATCCGCTGTCTTGCGAAAAGAGTCAGCGCTTTTGTTGAAGCACTGGTATCCCAGTCTGTCATTTGGCCCAAGGTATGGCTTGCATCAGATGGGGTTATACCTGAAATTATCACCAACCCCTGTTGCACTAGACGCGTCAACGCTGGCCCTTCGATCTGGCTCTGTACGGCGTCCACCCAACGCACTGGGCCATCCTGTAATCGTGAGGCCACTGTTGCTTCGCGCGCGTCCAGACCCGTGGGGAATTTTAGCCACTGTGCGATTACAAACCAGGCCGCTTCTTTTGGTGGCGTCTCAAGTGTCAAAGCAAGATCTAAAGCGGCATGTGCAATTTCTGGAAAATCGCGCGCAAATAGTGCCACTGGCATCATGCGACGTGGCCCAAGTCGAACTCCTCCGCCCAAACCCTCAGTAACAGAAACTTCACTGTCGCCGCCCAACCCAAAGGTACGCATTGCGACGGCTTCGACCATGGTGCGGTATTTCCCAACTTTTGCGCCCAGCGGATCAATCTTCGGGACACCGTTTTTAAGCACACAGATGTCTGTCGTTGTCCCACCAATATCACTAACAAGAGCGTCTTTCGCTCCCGTCAACCATTGTGCACCTGCAATACTTGCGGCTGGACCGCTGAGGATTGTCTCGATAGGCCGCGCCCGTGCAAGCTCTGCAGAAATAAGTGCACCGTCTCCTCGCACAACCATCAAGCGCGCGTCGATACCAAGTGAAGCCATATGTGATTCAGTCGCCGCTATTAAGCGATCAATTAAACCAATCAGGCGGGCATTTAAAACGGCGGTCAGTGCTCGCTTAGGTCCCCCTAATGCCTGACTAAGTTCGTGGGAGCACGTCACGGGAAGGCCAAGAGCGTCACGCACAATACTGCGGACTGCAATTTCATGGGATGGGTTGCGTGTCGCGAACCGACTGGCGATAGCGACACCGGAAATCTTTACAGTAAGAGATTCTAATGCATAAAGAATAATATCTGTATTTAGATCTGCGACGGCAGTTCCAGCGTGGTTATGCCCGCCTTGCGCAAAGATAACTGGATCACCATTCATTGCATCCGTTAGATCAGCCTTCTTTAGTTCGCTTTCATCAAAGCCGATGAGCACCAACGCCACGCGCCCTCCTTGACCTTCTACCAATGCATTGGTTGCCAGCGTTGTTGAAAGCGATACCATTGATACATCAGACGGACCGACCCCACTTTGTGTCATGACAGCATCAATCGCTGCCCCGATCCCTTTAGAGAGGTCTGGTCGTGTGGTAAGGGCTTTTGCCTGAGCGACAATAAAGCCGCCATCATCATTGAGTAATATAGCGTCGGTGTATGTGCCACCTGTATCGATACCAAGTAAGTGTGTCATGGGCATCCTCAAGTTGCATTATTTGGTTACCACGGTTTAAACGGGTCGCTGTCTCAAAGGCGACATATAGACGTCAAAATTGCTTTCTTACCCTTTGGAAAGGCTCTTCAATTTAATAATCGTTCCACCCGCATCCTGTGCATCTTCAATATCGTGAGTGACCATCAACACAGGTAGGGCACGCTTTTTTGCTGTCTGGAATACTAAGTCCCTGACTTGCGCGCGTAGCTCTGCATCTAGGCGGGAAAATGCTTCGTCGAGCAAAAGCGCGCGAGGATTAGACAGCAGCATACGAACCAATGCGACGCGCGCTTTTTGGCCGCCCGACAGCGTACCTGGATCGCGATCAGCAAAACCAGCCATACCAACGTCGCTGAGCGCCTCTTCAATTTGTGCCAGCCGCGATGCTTTGCTGCCTCCAGGGGGCATCCCGAACGCCAGATTAGTGCCAACAGACATATGTGGAAAAAGCAAATCGTCTTGAAATAGGATGCCTATACGACGCGCGTGTGGTGGGTATTTTGTGATATCAAGGCCGTCGAGCAAAACCTGCCCCATGCCCGTAAATGTGGTGGCAAGCGTACCGGTGAGGTAGGCCAGCAGCGTCGACTTTCCAACGCCAGATGGCCCCATGACAGTCAATATTTCACCAGCGGCAATCGCATAGTCAACTTCAATCAGTGGTATGCCTGCGCGCAAAATACAAACCTTTCGCAGGATTAGACCCTTATTCATGCAATCCTCTTCGGTTACGCCATAAAACAGTTGGGATGATCAGGGCCAGCGTAAATGGTACGAGGGCGGCTAATGTCTGCATTAAGCCATAGACGCCAATCGCACGCCTGTCGCCCCCTGATGCCAGCGCAACAGCTTCTGTAGTGAGGGTCGAAACCCGCCCTCCACCAATCAACAACGTTGCAAGGTATTGACCAACAGATACTGCAATACCTACGGCAGTTGCTGTCAAGATTGGACGCAGTAACATCGGGACGCGCACCTGCCAGAAGACTATCCACGGTCGCGCGCCAAGGGCGCTCGCGACTGTGGCATACCGACTATCCCATGATCGCCAAGGGTCACCGAGTGAGAGGAAGACGTAAGGCAATACAAACACCAAATGGGCGAATATAACAGGCAAACGACCAACGTCTGCGCCAAGATTAAGTAGAAGTGTCTGTAAGCCCGGTAGGAACGCCGTTTGTGGCACCAGCAGTGGTAAGTATAATAACCACAATCCGCGCAGCGTTAAGCCGCGTCCGCTCCGATGTTCCGCCTCAAGGCAACCCAGCACCAATGCCAACGCTAATAGAACTGCGATGCCAGCAACAAGGAAGGTTTCCCCCAATGTAGCGAATGCATCAGGACCATGACGAGCCCAAGTGCGCAGTGTGAATCCGTCTGGGAGAATGTTGGGAAAACTCCAGAATGCAGCAAAGGACCAGACAGCTAAACCTGCAAGACCAAACAGGATTGCAGCGCCAGAAATAGAACCTAACCCTAACGCAAAAATTCGGATTGATGGATCAAATTGGCCGCGTCGACCAGATATGATCCACTGATGACCTAGGCGCGCCACGATGCGTTCACCACACCACCAAAAGCCCAATGCACCAATGACGAGAGCGAGTTGAAGCAACGCAGCGGCTGCACCAGTCAGGCGCATAGATAAATCTGGGTCACTCATCCATTTAACAATTTGCACGGAAAGTGTTGGTGGCGTGCTTGGGCCAAGAATCACAGCCACGTCAACGATACTCATAGAATAGGCTATTACGACATAAACGGGCAGGCGGATTTGTGTGTAGACACGTGGAAATACAGTTTTAAGCCAGCCGGTCAATCGACCATAGCCTAGGGATTGTGCCACCAGCAACGATCTTCGCGGCTGGGCTTGGCCCATGGCTGCGATGGTCATTAGCAGCAAAAATGGGACTTCTTTAATAACCAGCCCTGCAATCATAGCAAGGCCGAGGGGATCTTGGACGATTAGCAGGTCAGGTGGGCGGTCCCAACCTGTGAAAGCAGGGGAAAGCAATCGTGAAATCCAACCTGATGGCGCAATCAGGAATGCTAGACCAAACGCTGCCGCCGCGTGTGGGACAGATAAAAGCGGTGACAACATTCGTTCTAAGATGTGAAATGACCGTGTGCCAGACCAGCCTGCAGTGATGAATACGACAATCGTGAGAGATACACTTGTGGCGACTAAGCCTACCATGACTGACAGGCGAACGGCTGTGCCTAGCCCTGCCCAATTAAATAAATCCCAAAAAGGGTCAAGAGACGGACCCGTTAAGCCTGCAGCAGGTAGATGCCCAAGTGCGGGTAATGCAGTTCCCCAAAGGCCCGCAACCACGGGCCCTAGCATTGCAAGTAGTGTCAGGGCTGGGAGGAAACGTAGCATAACTGCGCTTTACTGGCCCTAACTTATTGTCCGGTGCCGTACCGGTTAGCCCAATCATCTGCAATACGGGTCATCCAACTGGGGTGCGGCTCTGCCTGAACAGAACCTAATTCAGCAGGTGATAGGGTTGCGATACCTAGTTCCAGGGCATCAAATTTTGAGCGGTCATTATCAGTTAATGCGTCCATGTTTAAAACGGTACCATAACCGAGGATGTTGGGGTCCTGCGCTCGGGCTTGTGCTTCCGGTGACATTAAAAAGTTTGCGACAACCATCGCGCCAGCAGTGGAGCCCGAATTGTAAGGGATCGCCACGAAGGACGCGTTGCCGATGGTGCCTTTTTCTAGCACGAAGGTACGCACCGTGTCGGGTAATTCAAAGTTTGCGATCGCGGTGGATGCGGCACCTGGGCTGAACGAAATTGACAGATCCAATTCTCCATCAGCGATCAGCGGGAACATTGCAGTCCCCGTTGCAGGGTAGGCGCGGCCTGCCCGCCAAAGATGTGGGGTCAATGCATCAAGGTAAACCCAAAGTGGAGCAGTCACTGGGCCATAGTTTTCATCCGTGGCCGCAGCTTGCAACTCCGATGGGTCATCAAGAATATCAACCAGTGCCTGCTTTAAAAACGTTGTTCCAAGAAAATCTGGTGGTTGTGGATAGCTAAAACGACCAGGGTTTGCTTGTGCCCATTCTAGTAACGCGTCCATTGAACCAATTGAATCAGGCATCGTGGCTGTATTGTGAACAAAAACGACCTGCGCCATAGCCCAAGGGGATTCGAAACCTTCCACGGGAACCGTAAAGTCAGTTTGAACAGTCTTGCCGTCGGCATCTACGAGGGCCCAATTTGGCATCTGTTCTGCAAAAGGTCCAAACAACAAATCAGCGTCTTTCATCGCAGCAAAATTGGACCCATTGATCCATATCATATCAATCGCTCCGTCGTCATCTTCACCCGCTTGTTTCTCGCTTAACACCCGCGTTACGGCAGCAGCTGTATCGGTCAATTTAACATGCTCAAGAACGACACCGTAGTCTTCTAAAACACGACCCCCGACCCACGCTAAAAAGTCATTGGTTGTGGTCGATCCACCCCAAGCATTCCAGTAAACGGTTTGGCCGCTGGCCTCTGAAGTTACTGCCTCCCAGTCTGATGGGCTGGGATTGGCGAGTAAGAAAGTAGGGGCGACAAGCGCAGCGATAAAAGCGAAGTGTTTCATTGGTCTTCCTTTGGGGTGAATACGCGCTGGGCGGCGACGATACGAAGGGTTGCGGTGGCAAAGCAAAGTGATCCAAAAATCCATGCAATCAATGAGAATGATGCAGGAAATAGGCATAATATAATGAAGAAAATGATGGTTTCAGTTCCTTCCAGTAATCCGTTTGAAAAGTAGAGCGACTTGATGCCTTGGGCTGACGTTTCCATCCCACGCTTTCCCGCTAGAATGGCATAGCCAAGAAAGGTTGTACCGTTGAAGTAGAAGCTCACCAGCAGGAACGCACCGGCAATGGAATTGTTGGTTGGATCCATCAAAATAAATGCAAATGGAATCGCACCATAAAACAAAAAATCACAGGTGATATCTAGGTAACCACCAAAATCAGTTACCTTGGATGCACGCGCGACTGCGCCGTCTAGACCATCTGCGATACGCGACGCTAGTAATGGGACCAGTGCCAGAAGTGGCCAACCAACCGCAATTATTAGAGCGGCCACCAGACCGAGTACCAGTCCAGCAAGGGTCACACCATCTGCCGTGACACCACGCGCTGCCAGATATTTGCCTAACGCATTTAGGGGCGGATTAATCAACTTGCGTGCGGCATTGTCCAGCATGATACCTCTCAGTGTTCATTTGTTGTGTGCTAAGCTGTCGCTCCGCGCAATCGCACTGACACGAAAGTGACTTACTTGTTTAATTTAAAATGAAAAAGGGCCATGCGTCTGCACAGCCTTTATTTATAAATGTAAAATGCCTTTAGTTTGACGCAGTCCCAGCCGTTTCACTGGCCGTCCCAAACGTGGCAAGGTAAGCATAAATATCAATAGCGTCTTGCGCGTCGCGCGTACGGTAAGCCATTTTGCCGCGTGCTCGGTTGTTATCGAGGGCTTCGCGCAGCCAGCCTGTCGGATCCTGAACATATGCGACAAAAGCTTCCTCAGTCCAGATTTGACCAGTTTCGCCGGCTTCGACTATAGCATTACCATAACGGTAATTTTCAACAGCGCCAAGTTGACGGTTTGCAAGACCATAAAGATTTGGACCCACGCGCGCATTGCGCCCAGCAAGTACTTCGCCTTGTGCATTTGCAACGATGTGGCAAGCTACACATTGACGCTTGAATTGTTGCTCACCAGTGTCAACGCTGCCAGATGCGGCATGACCATCTGCGAAAGCAGACGTAGCCAGAAGCGTGACTGCAGCAGCATAAATAAACTTGGACATAGGAAACTCCCTAGCGTCATTCTTGAACACAGTGATCACTGGATCAACACGTTGGATAGTCTTTCCGACTTTGGCGTCCAGCAAAATATCTGTGAGGTGTCTAATGTGCGATAACATGCCACGTGCAAGGCTCAGGCCGTTAGGTCATATTGCCAGTAAGATCATAAAAGGTAACCGTTATGGCAAGTTCTACATCAACTTTGCAGCAGGCAAGTCCCACAAGGACAATGATTCCCGCTTGGGTGAAAGGTGTGCTTATGCCAATGGACAAGCTTGAGGTTCACCAAAAGGGCATTCGCCATAAAGCGGTTTCAGTATTTGTGATGGATGGGACGTCTGTTTTGATACAGCGTCGTGCGTTGTCCAAATACCACACACCAGGCCTCTGGGCGAACACTTGCTGCACGCATCCTTACTGGGATGAAGATGCGGCCATCTGTGCAGTGCGTCGGCTTGAAGACGAGCTTGGGATCACTGGATTGCAGCCTGAGTTTCGGGACCAGATTGAATATCGTGCAGACGTTGGCGACGGGATGATTGAACATGAAGTTGTTGATCTATTTGTTGCATCTTCAACGGTCAAAACCATAAGGTTAGACCCTAATCCTGAAGAAGTGGCCGATACGCGTTGGGTTGATATTTATGACCTCGCTAAAGAAGTTGCGCAGAATCCTGAAACTTTTACACCCTGGTTGCGGATCTATCTGGCCGACCATCTTGATCTGGTTCTTACCAATTGCTAAAATAGTTGATTAAAAAGAAACTAAAGCTGGCAATTTTTAATTATACTGCATTAGATCGTGCAATCATCCAACGATCTAAATGTGCGACTTGATCGTTAGTCATAACCAGACCAAGCTTATTACGACGCCAAACGATATCCTCTCCCCGACGCGCGAATTCATGTTTCATAAGCCATATTACTTCGGCCTCGGTCAATGTTGCACCGAAGTCTTCGCCAAGGTCAGGTACTGATTTCGCGTTTGCGATTACGTCCCGTGCCTCGGTACCGTAAGCACGCACAAGTCGCTTCGCCCAACGATCATCAAGGAACGGGTTGGCCTGCTTCAGATTAGCGATCAGAGTTGTCACGCCGTCCACCGGGAAATCCCCGCCGGGCAGTGGAACGCCCGCAGTCCAGTCCGCGGGCACATTTTCAAAATAAGGACTAATCTTGCTCAACGCGCTCTGTGCGAGGCGGCGGTAGGTCGTAATTTTGCCACCAAAAATATTCAGGATTGGTGCACCACCATCAGTATCAACTTTGAGAGTGTAGTCTCGCGTCGCCGCCGTTGCGCTTTTGGCTCCATCATCATACAATGGACGTACGCCTGAATAGCGCCAAACAACATCGTCAGCTGTAATATCGCGCTTAAAATACTGATTGGCGAATGAGATCAAATAATCGCGTTCTGCATCCGTACAGACCGGTTTCATATTTGGATCTTCTTGTTCCGCATCCGTCGTTCCGATTAAGGTAAAATCTGTTTCATAAGGAATCGCAAATATAATGCGCCCGTCGGTCCCTTGAAAGAAGTAGCTCTTGTCGTGTTCAAAGAGACGTTTTGTAACGATGTGTGATCCTCGCACCAATCGTACGCCTTCGGATGAATTTAGCCGAACTTTGGTCTGGATAATATCGCCAACCCAAGGGCCTGCAGCGTTGACCAATATTTTGGCGCGAACTGTCGTTTCTTCGCCGCTATCGTAGTCCTGTAACCCTACGATCCAATGATCGTCATAGCGGACTGTTGATACGACGGTGGTGCGAACCATAATTTTAGCCCCGCGATTTTCTGCGTCGCGCGCATTTAATACAACGAGCCTTGAATCTTCGATCCAGCAATCGGAATATTCGTAGGCTTTTTCGAATTGATCCTTAATGCCTTCGCCTTCGGGAGCTGTTCGCAAATCGACAGTTGTTGTACCAGGTAAGATTTTGCGCCCACCTAGGGTATCATACATGAATAGGCCAAGCCGGATTAGCCATGCAGGGCGACGGCCCTTCATCCACGGCATTACAATATTCAGAATTTTGGACGTTGGCGTCGAACCTTCAAACCGCATGTCCTTGTGATAGGGCAGTACAAATCGCATTGGCCAGCTGATATGTGGCATAGCACGCAGCAGTGTTTCGCGTTCGATCAATGCCTCACGCACAAGTCTGATTTCAAAATATTCAAGATAGCGCAGACCGCCGTGAAATAGTTTCGTAGAGGCACTGGAAGTTGCTGAGGCGAGATCATTCATCTCAGCTAGCCCAACCTTCAGGCCACGTCCCGACGCATCACGAGCAATGCCGCAGCCATTTATCCCACCACCGATGATGAAAAGGTCATATTCTAGTTCTTGGTTGGCCATTTAGGTCGTTCCTATGGATAATGCACACGTCGCTAAAGAAAATTAGTGCAAATCAAATAGAAGGACATCAAACTTTATTTTATTTTAAAAATCATTGGTCGCAAAGTGCCAAATGTTTTGAATTTCATGACGACCACTCAAAAGCAGGTGCAGTTTTGCGGTGGGCGAGGGTCATGATGTCAGACACATGCACCATCGGCGACAAATCCACGTCAGATGTTCTGCTTCTGACGAGAAGCGACATAAGGGCGTATAGAGCAGGATATTCTCCGAGCTCTGTTAATGGCTGTTCGTCTCCATCTACAATGCAACGATTGCCGCCCTCAAGGAGTTCAACTGTCGTACCATCCGTTGTGCTAAAGCGCTGTTCCCAGATTTGTGAGCCTTCTTTAAGCCAGTCAAATGATGCGGTGATCCCGTTCAAAAACTTTACATCAGCCTGAACAGGGGTCTGACGATTAGCAGGTGTGTGCAATGTAGCGCTCTCAAGATGAATAGGTGTAGGTAGAATTTCTGTTAGGATTGACAGTGCGTTGACTCCAGGATCAAGCACGCCCAAGCCACCAGGTTCAAACACCCAATCCTGATAAGGATGCCATTGGCGCACATTTTCTTTCCAGTCGATGTGGCCACTTTCAATGGTCTTACCGGCAAGTGCTGCTTTTGCTGCTTGCACACCTTTCGCCATGCGGCTGTGCCACGTCGCAAACAAAGTCTGGCCCGCGTCACGTGCCAGCGCTTTTAGTGCATAAACCTCAGCCAGCGTCGCACCGGGGGGTTTTTCGAGCATCACATGCCGACCAGCTCGTAAACACGCAGCCGCATAAGCAAATCGAGGCACAGGCGGCAGGCACAGGCTCACAACCTTTATTTCAGGTCTGTCTGCCAGCATAGTATGTATATCTGTGTATGCAGGCACACCGTCTACAGTTCCAGATCGGCTTACAGTGGCAGCAAGTGTCCAGTCACTGGACGCGGCGATGGATGGGACATGTTGGTCAACTGCAATCTTGCCAATTCCAACCAGTGCAACTTTGATTTTGTCAGCCATTAATGGGATTCCCGTGCAACTGCATTGCCACGACGACCAACAAGAAAGTCAAAATCTGCACCCTCATCTGCGCGGTTAACTTTTTCGTGGTAAAGCTGTGCATATCCACCTGCAGGGCGTGGAACCAGAGGGGTCCATTGTGCCAAACGCACCGCCATTTCATCATCAGAAATATCGAGATGCAAGCGGCGAGACGGAACATCAAGCTCGATCATATCCCCATTTTGAACGACTGCCAAAGGGCCACCCGCCGCAGCCTCAGGTGCGACATGCAACACCACCGTGCCATAAGCTGTGCCAGACATTCGAGCATCGGAAATGCGCACCATATCGCGGACTCCGGCCTTCAAAAGCTTTGCAGGCAGCGCCATATCCCCGACTTCCGCCATTCCCGGATACCCCTTTGGACCACAGTTTTTAAGTACCATCACGCAGGTTTCATCAATATCTAGATCATCAAGATCAACCCGCGCTTTGTAGTCATCAATGTCTTCAAATACGACCGCACGACCCCGATGCACCATCAAATCAGGAGACGCAGCAGAAGGTTTTAAAATTGCCCCATTCGGAGTCAAGTTACCGCGTAGTACAGCGATACCGCCTGATTTACGCAGCGCCTTTTCGTTGGGTACAATAACGTCTTCGTTCCAATTCTGAACGTCCTTAACCTCGTCCCAAATAGATCCACCACTGACGGTTAACGCATTTTTATGGAGCATTCCTGTCTCACCCAACCGTTTGATAACGACGGGCAGGCCACCGGCATAGAAAAACTCCTCCATTAACCATTCTCCCGATGGCAGAAGGTTTACTATTGTTGGTACATCTTTGCCGCAGCGGTCCCAATCTTCCAAGGATAGTGGTACCTCGCATCGACCTGCTAGTGCCTGAAGGTGGACCACCGCATTGGTCGACCCCCCAATTGCCCCATTGGTGCGAATCGCATTTTCAAATGCGTCCTTCGTCATGATATCGGATGGTTTCAGATCGTCTTTGACCATCTGAACAATGCGCCGCCCAGTAAGCTGGCTCATCATACGGCGACGGCTGTCCACGGCAGGGATCGCAGCATTGCCCGATAGTGCCATGCCCAGCGCTTCCGCCATGCTGGCCATCGTACTGGCTGTGCCCATCGTATTGCAGCCACCAGCGCTGCGCGACATGGATGCTTCGGCGTCTACGAATTCTTCTTGCGTCATTTTGCCAGCTTTGACGGCTTCGTTGAATTTACGGATATGCGTGCCAGACCCGACGCGTTCACCCTTAAAGTAGCCATTCAACATTGGCCCACCGGATACAACGATGGCAGGCAGATCAACGGACGCCGCACCCATCAAAAGTGCGGGCGTTGTCTTGTCGCAGCCCGCCATCAGCACAACACCATCAATCGGCTTGCCGCGCAGGGCCTCTTCGACGTCCATGGCACAGAGATTACGAAACATCATTGCAGTGGGGCGCAGTGCAGATTCGGAGGGACTAAAAACGGGAAACTCAACTGGAAAACCGCCTGCTTCCCAGATGCCATTTTTTACTTTGTCAGCCAGTTCGCGCAAATGCCCATTGCACGGTGTTAGATCAGACCACGTATTGCAGATGCCGATGACAGGGCGCCCGTCGAACAAATCGTCTGGGTAGCCCTGATTCTTCATCCAGCTACGGTGATAGATTGCATCTTTGCCAGTGCCACCGAACCATTCTTGCGACCGAAGCTTGCGTGGCCATTTGGCTGGTTTAAATGTCATGATGATATCCTTGAATATGAAGCCCTAGGTTTCGCCCTTGCCTCACTAAAGTGCAAGGGCTGCGCGATTTATGACGTCACAATTTGACACCAATAATTGGGCAATACAAAAAATAGTTCTGTTAAGATGCGGTCTAAGCGAGCAAGCCTGTGATCTTTTTGAAATTACGGTCTAAGCTAATCCACCCGTACTTTACTTAGTCAATAAAAATTGATCATTTTATCTGCCAACTTTGTGTCTGTAAAAAACGCTGCGGTCATTCAGCGAATCAAATCGAACGCTTAAACTTTCAATTGTTTCAATTTAATTTTGGCGAACATCCAACTGGTTGACGATCTAATCTGCGTGACTTAACAATAAAGCACCGGGGGCGCCTAATGGCTGAGATGTACCCTTTGAACCTGAACCAGATAATGCTGGCGGAGGGAGGGTAAAAGTCGCTGAATTGCGGTCTGCCTTTTTTCGCTGGTCTAGGAAATGACCGTGAAAGCAGATCAAATACTAGCTGCCGTACAGACTCAGACACCGCTGGTGCATTGCATTACAAATTATGTAGCGATGAATATCGCGGCCAATGTGCTTCTTGCGGTTGGTGCCTCGCCCGCCATGGTTCACGCAGAAGCAGAAGTTGCAGACTTCGTGCCCATCAGTGGGGCGTTAACGATCAATATTGGCACGTTGTCTCCATCATGGGTAACTGCGATGCAAAAAGCGGTAGATGCAGCCAAAGCATCGGATACACCGTGGGTCTTGGATCCTGTTGCGCATTTTGCGACACCCTATCGTGGCAAAGTTGTACAAGATTTGATTGCGCGTGGCCCGACGATCGTTCGTGGGAATGCATCAGAAATTTTGGCACTAAGCGGTGCTTCGACTGCCGGCAAAGGGGCTGACAGTGGTGATAGCGTATCTGATGCCGAAAGTGTGGCTACAGATTTGGCACTGACGCATGAATGCGTTGTCGCAATCTCGGGTCGGGTCGATTTTGTCACTGATGGTACGCGTGCTGCGCGCATATCCGGTGGCTCTGATATCATGCCAATGATCACAGCAATGGGTTGTTCGCTGACAGCATTGATGGGTGCATTTGTTGCTGTGGCACCACCGCTAGAGGCGACTGTTACAGCTCTTGCCATGTTCGCAGAAGCAGGTGCGCGTGCGGCCCAAACTGCCAATGGTCCGGGTAGTTTCCAAGTTGCGTTTTTGGATGTCTTATCTCAGATAAAACCTTTGGACCTTGCTAGTGATGCTCGTATCCAATGGCTTTGAAACGCGAGTCCCTTCGGTTGTATCTGATTACTGACCCAATATTATGCGCTAAGCTTGGCGTTGTTGAAACTGTTCACCGTGCTGTGGCGGGTGGAGTCAGCATGGTACAATTGCGCGACAAACAGGCCACCACATCCCAGCGTATCGCTTTGGCCCGTGCCCTCATGGACGCACTGAATGGCACTGGGGTTATGTTGATCATAAATGATGATCTTGAAGCAGCTATTTTATCGGGTGCTGATGGTGCGCATATTGGCCAAAGTGATGGGTCACCGCAACGTGCGCGCACTCTGTTGGGCCCAACCCGCATTTTGGGGCTTTCTTGCGAAACACCGCAAACGGTGGCGGCCGCGTGTGTTGCACCTGTGGATTATCTTGGGCTTGGCCCCGTCTTTGCAACCGGCACTAAATCCGACCACGAGTGTCCTGTCGGCATCACGGGATTAGCCACGCTCGTCTCTGGCACTGAGCTGCCAACGGTGGCGATTGGTGGGCTGAATTCAAGCCATGTAAATGATGTGATGTTGGCGGGAGCGGATGGTTTGTCTGTCGTCTCTGCCATTTGTGGACAAGCTGATCCACGCGCGGCAGCAGCCAAATTCATTTCATCAAAGTCGGGATGTCAATGATGATCCAAGACGTTTTTTCAGCCGCTGGATCTAACTCACTTGGTTGTGCGAGCATTCATTCAGGTAGCAAAGCGATATCGACCAATTGCACCCATCCGATGGATTCCATCAATGCGCTCACAATCCAGAATACCCAAGGTGTAATTGGTAAATACTTAGTCCTGCCACCATCTGTAGTGGATCAGGTTAATGCCGTTTCTGCTGACTTTCAAATGAACGAAGGCTTGGTCAGCATGACTATAAACGCTGATATCGCGCAGGTGGTTTCTGATGTTCTGTGGCCTGGCACTGACGTGTCCATCATCATGGTCTTGGCCATGATTGCTAAAGTTGGTGCACCGTTATTGGCGGATAAAGCCATTGCGCCAGTATGTGATACCTTGCTGCCATTGGCCATTATTTTAACTCCAAATATACCAGAGGCAGCCCATTTTATGGGTCTGCCTCCAGTGACCACACAAAAAGATATTTTAGCACATGGTCGTGCGCTTTGCGCGCTGAGACTGAGGGCGTTGTTGATGAAAGGTGGGTATCTAGATTCGGAAGAAAGCCCTGACGTTTTGATCACAGATATTGGTGAGAATTGGTTCAATGTACCCAAAGTCCCCACTAAAAATACCCATGAAACTAGATGTATTTTATCGGCTGCAATAACGGCACAGATTGCACAAAGTCTCAACTTGCCCAATGCAACTGGCACCCCAAAAATTTATGTCGCTGCAGAAATCTTACAAGCTGACCAACTGTATGTTGGATCAGGCTGCGCCTCCACTCACAACTTTGCAAATCTCAATAGCTATAGAAAGTTAAAATATGAAACTGACATCTTTGACCACCGCCTTGACCCTGTTTGCATCACCACTTGTAGCGCAAGATCAGATGACCTTGATGTTGGATTGGTTTATCAATCCTGATCATGGTCCCATCATTATTGCGCAAGAAAAAGGCTACTTTGCTGACGCTGATCTTGAGGTGGAAATCATCGCTCCAGCAGATCCGTCTACGCCGCCTAAAATGGTTGCCGCAGGTCAGGTTGATCTCGCAATTTCCTATCAACCACAACTGCACCTGCAGATCCATGAAGGGCTGCCACTACAGCGCGTTGGCACGCTTGTTGCCACGCCACTCAACTGTTTGTTAGTGCTGGAAGACGGTCCAATTAGTTCGCCCGCTGATCTAGCGGGCCGCAAGGTTGGGTTTTCCGTCGGCGGCGTTGAAGAAGCTGTGTTGGGCGCAGTTTTGCGCACCCATGGCCTGACACTTGATGATGTTGAACTTGTCAATGTGAATTGGTCTCTGTCACCGTCGCTCATGTCAGGACAAGTAGACGCTGTGATCGGTGCCTTTCGCAATTTTGAATTGAACCAGATGGATATTGAAGGGGTGCCAGGACGTTGCTTCTATGTTGAAGAAGAAGGACTGCCGTCTTACGATGAACTGATTTATGTCGCCAATTCCAACACAATGGATCATGAGATGCTTGCAAGGTTTTTGGCTGCAACTGAAAAAGCGACACAATACATTGTAAACCACCCTCAAGATAGCTGGGAACTTTTCGCAGCAACTTCACTAGAACTCCAAGATGAGCTGAACAAACGTGCATGGATTGATACAATTCCACGCTTTGCACTTCGCCCAACTGCGATGGATGTTGGACGCTATGCTCACTTTGAGACGTTTTTGCATGACGCTGGATTAATTCCAACCATCAACGAAGTCTCAACCATCACCATCGATGTGACGGCCCCATGAACATGCCTGACTATGGTCGGGCCTTTTCGACATTACGTGATGGCTGCCCAGATGAATGGGCAGCCTACACTCACCATCCATTTGTCATGGGTCTTGGTGACGGAAGCTTGCCGCGGACAGCATTTTTGCACTATTTAGTTCAAGATTACGTGTTCCTTGTTCATTTTGCCCGAGCTTGGTCGCTGGGCGTGGTCAAGGCCGAGACGCTGGATGAAATGAAAGTCTGTGCCAGCACAGTTGATGCGCTAGTTAATCACGAAATGGCAATGCATATCAAAACATGCGCAGCAGTTGGCATCGACGAAGAGACCCTTTTTATGGCCAAAGAGGAAGTCGCAAATCTTGCCTACACCCGTTACGTCATGGACGCGGGCCTACAAGGCGATTTTCTGGACCTAATAGCAGCTTTGGCACCATGTTGCTTTGGCTATGGTGAAATTGGCCATCGTTTGGCTGGAACATCCACGTCAACAACAGCCTATGCTGATTGGATTGCGACTTACAGCGATGGTGAATACCAGCAGGCAATGACGTCAGTTGGCCAGATGTTTGACGTCGCAGTGATCAGAAGGCTTGGGCCAGATTTTAAAAGCACGCCACGCTGGGCACACCTGCAAACGCGCTTTACTACGGCGACAAAACTGGAGGTCGGTTTCTGGGAAATGGGGCTGCGCGGAGCGTGACATCTGCCCCAAAAATTACCCTGCAAGGCAGTTACTGCATTGAACACGATGCGTTGTTTGAGGCGGTAACATTGCATATACCAGCGGGCCAGTGGACATGTTTGCTGGGCCGATCAGGTGTTGGAAAATCTACGATCCTACGGTTGATCTTAGGGCTTGAAACAGCAGGACAATTTGACGGCGTGGTTTTTACTGACGACGGGCTGCCAATTGACGGACGTGCCAGTTACATGGCGCAATCTGACTTATTGCTGCCTTGGCTTAATCTGCGCGAAAACGTAGTTCTAGGGGCGCGGTTGCGGGGAGAAACGCCTAACCTGGCAAAAGCAGATGCGATGATCGAGCGGGTTGGGTTAACCGACCATTACGCAAAAAAACCCGCAGCGTTATCAGGCGGAATGCGGCAACGTGCTGCCCTTGCGCGTGCCCTGATGGAAGATCGCCCGATTGTACTGCTGGATGAGCCGTTTTCAGCCCTTGATGCAGGTACCCGTGCCGATATGCAGGATTTAACCGCAGACGTTCTGATTGGCAGAACGGTACTGCTCGTTACTCACGACCCTGCGGAGGCTTGCCGCCTTGGACACAATATTTCGCTGTTAACACCGACAGGGATTGAACCTTGGGATGTGCCCCTTGCTGCACCTGTGCGACAGACTGATGATCCACAAACACTTCATGCCCAAGCTGCGTTGCTTTCATATTTGAGAGCAGTAACGTGAGGAGATTGCGCTATCCGCTTTACGCAACGCTGATTGGCCTTGGATTGTGGCAAGCGGTGATTTGGATCACAGGTGCGCCACATTTTATATTGCCTAGTCCATGGCGGGTGGCGGCGACAGGGTTTGAGAGCCGTGCCCTGATTGCAGAGCACGCCGTGGTCACCGGCACCGAAGTTATTTTGGGGCTTCTGATTGGGGCTTTTTTAGGTGGGCTGACTGCCATTCAGCTTGCTGCATCTCCCAAAATGGCCAGTATGATGATGCCGTTACTGGTGTTTACTCAAGCTGTGCCTGTCTTTGCGTTGGCACCAATTTTGACACTTTGGTTTGGCTATGGAATGGCCTCTAAAATCGTGATGGCTGTGTTGATTATTTATTTTCCAGTCACGTCGTCGTTCTACGATGGGCTGATGCGTGTCACGCCTGCATTATTGGATTTGGCAAAAACAATGGGGGCAAGCAACGCCCAGATTATGGTACGCATCAAAATTCCGCACGCACTGCCATCTTTGGCGTCGGGGCTGAAGCTTGCGGCAGTCTATGCTCCAATCGGTGCTGTTATCGGTGAATGGGTCGGCTCGTCACAAGGGCTTGGGTATTTAATGCTGTTGGCAAATGGGAGGGCTAAAATCGACCTCATGTTTGCTAGCTTAATCGCCCTGGCAGTGTTTACAGTTCTATTGCACAGATTAATTTCTGCCTTAGCTGATAAAATGGATTCAGTTTCACTGGATAAGTAATAATGATGGTAGTTTAGTCGTTCAAGTAGATGTAAACTAAACCGTTTTTTACTAAATTTTTTTTAGATGTGGGCTGCCTTTAAAATTAATTTTCATGTTTTGGTATCTGTTCGCTAATCCAAAGAACGACATCTAAAATATCGTAACAAGACAGCACATGGGCCTAAACTTTGCGATAGAGCTCTTGATTGAGGTGGCTGACAGCGTCAGTGAGGCGTGCAACTAAATATACGCTACCAATAAAGTTAGGAACGGCAAATGGCGCATGATCACTTTGTTCACAACCAAGGGTAAAGTCGCGATGGTGGCGGGTTGACCCGGCGCAGGCGAATACGATCATTTCATGGCACACTTCGTCAAAGGTGCTATTGGCTGTGATCGCCAGACTAAGCCTAGCCTTAGTCAAGATAATTGTGCATCCGCTGCGGGCAAAAAGTGCAGTTGCGGACCAGCCATCAAGCACGCGCACCTGATGGCTCACGGCTAAATGTGACATATTAAGTTGCTTAGCCGCCTGCGTCACGGCAAGAGTCAGATGGATAGTTTCTAGCGCGCAGTGCTTTCAAGGGGGTAGGCGTTGGGTATCTATGTTTTCTGTATGTTAATAAATTAAACGATATCTGCAAATTTCCTACTTTTCTTTCGCTTGATCGCTGCCATCCTAAACCAAATATCATGCTATAGCCCATGGAAGGGTTTAAAATGACTGCAATTTTGCGCCTTAGCCTTGCTCAGATGACTTCGACTAACTGCCACGCAGGTAATATCGCTTGGCTGCAAACCGCCGCGCAGCAGGCTGCAGATGCAGGTGCAGATATGCTGGCTTTGCCTGAAGCCGCGGGTTTGATAAACAAGGATTATACAGATGCGCTGAACCAAGTAGTGGATCACGCTGATGATCCTTTTGTCAAAGAATGTCGCAACGCTGCGGCCAAATATGGTTTATGGATTCAAACTGGATCGACTCCCGTCAAAGGACCTGACGGGCCTGACGGCGTTCGGTTTTTAAACCATGGCGACATGATAAATCCTGCCGGTGACATCGTTGCGGGTTATGATAAAATCCATTTGTTTGACATTTTCCTTGACGGCAAGCCGCCAACTGGGGAATCCCATCGCTATTGCCCTGGCACAAATGCGGTAATGGCGCTGACGCCATGGGGGCCAGCAGGTATGGCAATCTGTTATGATCTACGTTTCCCGCAGCTGTTTCGTGATTACGCTCAATCTGGTGCAACCATGATGTTTATCCCGTCGGCCTTTACAATTCCAACAGGACGCGCTCACTGGGAAGTTTTATTGCGTGCTCGTGCTATTGAAAATGGTGCGTTTGTTATCGCGTCAGCGCAAGTGGGTGATCACGATGATGGGCGCAAGACCTATGGCCATTCAATGGTTGTGAGTCCGTGGGGCGAGGTTTTGGCAGATATGGGAACTAACCCAGCTAGCATCACTACGGTTGACTTGAATATGGACGAAGTAAGCGCTGCGCGTCGCCAGATACCATCTTTGTTGAACGGACGTGATTACAGATTTGACGCAACCTACGTGCTGGGAAGTGCTGCAAAACAAAATAATATAAAAAAATAACCCTAGCAAATGAGTAAGCGCTTATATTTTTAGAAAATGATGCCATCGGTGTTGAAGGTCCTTCTTGCGATATCCTCAGTCAGTATGGCCCAAGACAGGCTGGATATTAAGCTCACAGTTGATAATTTGTGGGAACCCATGGATCCTGTAGCCGGCATTTCAACGTCAGGTGCACACGTGCATTACAACGTGTTTGACACATTGATTGGAGCAATCGGTGGGATGATCAGAATGGTTTAACTCTTTTGGCGCAATTGGCGGCGAGCTGGGAGCGCAAAACGCGGATGATGTGAGAGATCAAATTATGTGAAATGTGCAATTCTACGATGGTGACATAACGGACGCCGAAGATGTCGCTTATTCTAAGTTCAAGGAACGCCTTTTGGGTTTGTGCTGCCTAAGTATTACTAAAAAAAGTTGGTATGGATTTGTTTGGTCAAACGCCAATAGAAACGGGAACGTACCTGGGGGACAGCTATGATCCAGTCACAGAACTGAAAACTTACAAGTGCTGGCCCTATCGCTAGCACTAACTCAGTCATAAGATTATTTCAGCTAAAAATTGATACTGCGATGGCCGCTGCAGTTGCTGCTCCCGCACCCAACATGGTCCACCCAAACGCAGGCCAGTAGCTGCCGCGTGGTGTGGTCGCAGGTTCTTCGCCGAGCCGAATTAATGCGGCTTCAGCCAAGGCTGGCAATCGCGGTCCAAACCGTGACAGTACGCGGGCTGTCTTGGCTAAATCACGCGCAATGGCGCGCGGCCCGATACTGTCCTTGATGTAATCTTCAACCACAGGCTTTGCCGCATCCCAGATATTCATGCGGTGGTCGAATGTTCGGGCAACGCCTTCAACTACAACCATAGTGCGTTGCAGTAGGATCAGTTCAGTTCGTGTTTCCATGCCAAAACGCTCTGTCACTTCAAACAAATAAGACAGTAATCGTGCCATCGAAATCTGCTCAGCGTTCATTCCAAAGATTGGTTCACCAACAGCACGAAGTGCGCGCGCAAATTCGTCTACGTCTCGGTCTGGAGGTACATACCCAGCTTCAAAATGAACTTCAGCGACACGAGTGTAATCGCGCCGGATAAACCCGAACAAGATCTCGGCATAAACACGTCGTGTGTATTCATCTAAACGTCCCATGATTCCAAAATCATAGGCAATAATATCGCCGTTTGATGCAATCTTCAAATTGCCATGGTGCATGTCCGCGTGAAAAAATCCGTCACGTAAAGCGTGGTTCAGGAACAACTGTATCACGCGGCTCGATAATTCTGTTAGGTCATGCCCCGCGTCTGCTATCGCATCTACGTCAGCTGCATTGATACCTTCGGCCCAATCCAATGTCATAACGCGGCGCGCTGAGAGACCCCAGCGCACACGCGGCAAAGTGAATCCTTTGTCTTGCTCAGTGTTGTCCGCAAATTCAGATGCAGACGCGCTCTCAAGCCGTAGGTCTAGCTCACTCAAAACGACGCCTTCAAAATGCTCAATTACATCTAATGGACGCAATCGACGAGATGACGGCGAAAACCTGTCAAACACCCATGCAGCCAAATAAAATGCATCAATGTCTTTCTGAAATGCTCTTTCTATACCGGGGCGCAATACCTTCACGGCGACAAATTCGCCATCCGACACCAACCGAGCTTTATGGACCTGCGCGATGGACGCTGCCGCGACAGGGTCTGAAAATTCACTAAATACCGAATCAATTGAAACGCCTAATTCCTTTTCGACTTCGGCTTTGGCAACTTGGATAGGGAAAGGTGGTAACTGATCTTGCAAAACGCGTAACTGCACGGCCAATTCAGCGCCAACTACGTCTGGCCGTGTTGATAAAACCTGACCGAATTTGATGTATGCTGGGCCTAGTGCCTGCAGGGCTCGCGTTAGGGGCGGTAGGCTCACATCACCCTTAAATCCAAGCCATTGAAACGGTCTTACCAAGCAACGCATAACTATCCGCGCTATTTTAGGGGCTTCCGCGGCATCTAGAATGACCGTCATCGCACCGGTGCGTTCCAGCGTTGCACCGGTGCGGATTAATCGCCAAATATTGTGTGGGCCACGCATGTTAAAGCTTCCAGCCGGAATGCAGACACGCTATCCCAAGACTTAGATTACGGAACTTAGCGTTGTCGAAACCTGCATCCTTGACCATACTAAGAAATGTGTCTTGGTCTGGAAATTTACGAATAGATTCAACAAGATACTGATAGCTATCCCTATCACCCGTGATTAATTTGCCCAAGGCAGGGATTGCGTTAAATGAATAGGCATCATACATTTTTTGCAGCATATTATTAGGAATTTGGTTGAATTCTAAAACCATAAGACGCCCACCAGGTTTCAACACCCGATAGGCCTCACTTAATGCTTCCTGCGGACGCGTGACGTTGCGAATGCCAAAGCTGATCGTGTAAACTTCAAATGTATTATCTTCAAATGGCAACGCCATTGCGTCACCTACGATCCAGTCAAGTGAATTCTCCAATTGCGACGCCTCAGCCCGCTTGCGACCTTCGATTAACATTTGTTCTGTTAGGTCTAGCACCGTCGCATGACCAGCTTTGGCCCGCTTCAGGAACCGGAATGCCACGTCACCTGTACCACCCGCCACATCCAACAGGTTTTGCCCTGAACGTGGTGCCAACCAATCCATCATCGCGTCTTTCCAGATGCGGTGGATGCCAAGGCTCATAGCGTCGTTCATCACATCATATTTGCTGGCAACGCTTGAAAATACACCACGTACTAATCCCGCTTTGTCACCTTCCGGCACGGTTTCGTATCCGAAATGGGTCGTTCGATCATCCATCATACTTTGGCACCTTGCGCAACTTAATCCGCAGATATAGCGTCCTACGTTCAGATACAAACAGCCAAATCAGCGCAAGGGGCCGTGGCTTATGCCCGAACTACCAGAAGTCGAAACTGTAAGGCGTGGGCTAATCTCGTCAATGGAAGGTTACGTCATCACACGCGCTGATGTGAACCGTGCTGATTTGCGTTGGCCGTTCCCGGAAAATATGGCGAAGCGTTTAAGTGGCGTGAAAGTTGTCGCGCTGCGTCGTCGTTCCAAATATGTCCTCGCAGATCTGGACAGTGGAGAAACGCTTATTATCCATCTCGGGATGTCAGGGCGCATGACTGTATCGGGTGATCCACTGGGCCAATTCCATCACGACCACCCTTTGCCTGCAAAACACGATCATGTGGTATTTCACATGGCAAACGGTGCTCGTGTGACATTCAACGATGCGCGACGGTTCGGCGCGATGGATATTGCGCGGACTGCGCAACTCGATAATCACTGGCTAATCAAACCTATTGGCCCTGAACCGCTAGGCAACACATTTGACGAAACCTACCTGGTAAAGGCACTTGCCACGCGCAACACACCAATTAAAACAGCGCTGCTGGATCAACATGTTGTTGCAGGTTTGGGCAATATTTATGTTTGTGAAACTCTGTTTCGCGCCCAGATCGACCCCACGCAAAAAGCGAAAGACCTGTCGAAAAAACGCATTGGGTCTCTCGTTCCGATTGTGCGTGATGTCCTTACCGAAGCAATTGCTGCGGGTGGCTCATCGCTCAAGGATTATCGCCAAGCTGACGGTGAACTTGGCTATTTTCAAAAGACGTTTCAAGCCTACGGCCGCGAAGGCCATCCCTGCCAAACGCTCGATTGTAGCGGATCAATTGCTCGCATCGTGCAATCTGGTCGATCAACTTTCTATTGCCCCAAGTGTCAAAGATAGCTTGCCCTCGCGCCATGCTTTGATAACCGTTACAACCTATGAACGAGTGTGGAGCAGCCCCAAATGGCCTACGAAACTATCATTGTTGAAATTGCAGACGGTGTTGCGCTTATTACGCTGAACCGCCCTGATGCCCTTAACGCGTTGAATTCGCAGCTTTTAGGTGAACTTGCCACAGCTGTTGAAAAGGCTGATGTATCTGAAAAAGTGCGTTGTATCGTGTTGACTGGATCAGAAAAAGCCTTTGCCGCAGGTGCGGATATCAAAGAAATGGCAGACAAAACATTTGTCGAAATGTACCGAGAAAACTTTTTTGGCGCGGAAACTGACCGCTTTATCAAGACCCGTAAGCCAATTATCGCCGCTGTGTCTGGCTATGCACTTGGTGGTGGGTGTGAATTGGCGATGATGTGCGATTTTATTATCGCGTCCGACAACGTGAAGTTTGGTCAGCCAGAAATCAACCTTGGCGTGATGGCTGGTCTTGGGGGCACACAGCGGTTAACGCGGTTTGTAGGCAAATCTAAATCGATGGATATGCACCTAACAGGACGCTTTATGAATGCTGAAGAGGCTGTAAGTTCGGGCCTTGTCAGTCGTGTTGTCCCCGTAAAAAAACTGAAAGAAGAAGCGATGAGCGCAGCGCACAAGATCGCTGAAAAATCACTTCTTTCAACTATGGCCATTAAAGATGCAGTGAATCGTGCCTACGAAACGACAATGGCTGAAGGCATTAACTACGAACGTCGCCTGTTCCAATCGTTGTTCGCGACAGAAGATCAGACCGAAGGCATGGCGTCCTACATTCAAAAGCGCGAACCACAATTTCGTGATAAATAAATTAGGTAATATAATTTAGATTATCAAATGTTCTGGCCAGTTGCGCACGCGTTGAGCCAGTACGAGCGTATCATTTTGTCAATCAAATCCCTTATTCAACCAATATGGTGTAATCCACCCCCCCCTAACATACAAATACGCCTGTGCAGTTTTGCGGGCTCTTCACGTTACCGTCTACGCCCTCAATCACCAGTATGATCCTACAGCTTAGGCGTTGTCTGATAGTAAAAATACTTTGTAGCCGGAACCGCAGATTGATGGCTTGAAGTTACCTTTAGGGCACTTTTAAATATGAGTTACACGGATAATTTAAAGTGCATAGGCTTTCCTATACATTCGAAGATCCAGCATAGGCGCAAAATTCTCAGCTTTAAAATTCACTCTCATTTGTAAAAATGTAAATTTTGCCAAACAACTTAACTCTCTCGGAGCCAACTGTGCACCTATACGCTAACACTAGTGTTTCAATCGTTGTCAATTGATATAGTGCGCCGCATATCGACATGCTTCTATACAAATTAAAAATCACATTGGATAAAGCGCGTATTTTGTTAAAAAGTGTTGTCAAGAATTCCGTGCATAGCGGTACTTTGATGACTTTGATCTTCGTTAAACCCATCTCAGACTTGTTGCTAGGCTTCCACAGTTACGGGCGTGCACTGCAATTGGGGCTTTTTTCATCTCATCCGGCGTCTGTTTGAGTGTTATGCATATCCATTCACGGCTGGGACAGTTTTACTATCGAGCGCTTCGAGGCAGTATATAATTAAAGCCGATGATACTTCTAACGTATGTTCGGTGATGTTTTGCACCCGTGCTTTAAAGCTCTTGGGCGACTAGCTGCGTGTTTTTAAAACATGTGAATTTCTGTTGTTTTTACTACTTTGAAACACCATTGCGAGACTGCAAAAGGTTGTTTGCAAAACGCTAACACCCCGCCTATACAAGTCTTTGAAATGCGCGTGTTGCCCGCTTAGGCACGAATCATCCCGGTTCAGTGAACAATTTGTTCAAGCTCCCGGTGGGTCGCGTGCGTTATAAAACTTGAACACTCGAACCCGAAAGAGACTGATAATATGGCCAATACTCCACAAGCAAAAAAACGCGCTCGTCAAAATGAAGCTCGCTTTCAAGTCAACAAAGCCCGTCGTTCGCGTATCCGTACATTCCTGCGTAAAACTGAAGAAGCGATTGCATCTGGTGAAAAGGACGCAGCGACAGCTGCCCTTCGGGCCCTTCAACCTGAACTAATGCGTGGAGTTTCCAAGGGTGTCTTCCACAAAAATACTGCAGCTCGAAAAATGTCCCGTCTGAGTTCGCGTGTTAAAGCTATCGCCTAAGTATCAGCCCTAACCGATTCTCACTATTTTTTTTGATTTAAGGCGGCCCATACGGGCCGCCTTTTATTTTTGTAGTGCTATTCCTGACACCCGATTAGTTACTTTTCGTTATAATTCAAAGGCGCACCAGATTCGTTTCACATCGTTTGCTGTCAAGGACATCTTTTTTGTTGAAGTAGCAGCCACACAAGGTCTAATTTTACGGAGAGATTCATTTCGTTCCTGGGGGAGCGTGGGGCAATTAAATAAAGTCTGCGATTGATTCTGCTAAGTAGTAGATATTTGCAAACCGGTTTTTTAACCGATAATTATTTATCACTCTGATGGAAATATAGGTTTGGGAACCTTTCTGCAGATTAAAACGTCCCACGCTATTTGCGATGCCAACCTCTTGAGGGATAATTTTTTCTCAGGTGAGTTGGTTAAACGAATCAGTTCTACGTATTTGCCGTCACAAAACATTTTTGTGGTGATAGCAGACTATTGGCTGACGGGATGTGATGTGACGACAATGGTGGTGGCAGCCGCTTGGGAACCTGTGTGGGACAGATTGGAATAACATGACGAATGTGAATTGGGATCAAATTAAGACGGACATGCGCGCAGCAATTGGTGCGGGTAATTTTAAGAGCTGGATTGAACCACTCTCACTTTTGAACACATCCGAAGGTGTAGCGCGTCTCGCGGCGCCAAATCCGTTTGTAGGTGACTATGTTGGTAAGACCTTTGGAGATCAGATTATTTACCACCTCAATCGCCAGGGTCTGGCCGTGCAGCGGTTGTCATTTGAAATTGAGGGTAAGACTAATACTGCCATAAATAGTCCTGCTAAACCTGCTGTCCGCACGCCAACTAACACTTTGGCTGATGCGCAGCCCGACCAGCGCTTCACTTTTGATTCCTTCGTCGTCGGCAAACCTAATGAACTGGCGTATGCTGCTTCTAAACGCGTTGCTGAAGGAGGCCCTGTCACATTCAATCCATTGTTTTTGTATGGTGGTGTTGGCCTTGGCAAAACGCACTTGATGCACGCCATAGCACATGAATTGGGCGAGCGTCGCCCTGACCTGAACGTGCTATATGTTTCTGCTGATCAGTTTATCTATCGCTTTATTTCAGCGCTGCGTGATCGAAAGATGATGGAGTTTAAACAGCATTTTCGGTCTGTTGACGTGTTGATGGTCGATGATATTCAGTTCTTTGAAGGAAAAGAATCTACCCAAGAGGAATTTTTCCACACCTACAACGCGCTTGCTGATCAAGGTAAGCAGATGGTCATTTCTGCAGATCGTTCACCCGGTGAAATTCGTGATCTGTCTGAACGCATTAAGTCGCGCCTCCAAAGTGGCCTTGTGGTCGATCTGCATGCGACAGACTATGAACTGCGCCTCGGGATCCTGCACGCCAAGCAAGAGATGTTTGTAAACGTCTATCCTGGAGTCGAAATCGCAACGGGTGTGTTGGAATTTCTAGCGCATCGTATTTCTAGCAACGTTCGCGTTCTTGAAGGCGCTCTAAACCGGCTTTATGCGCTGGCCTCACTTGTGGGTCGCACGGTCACTGTCGAAATGGCACAAGACTGCCTGTCTGATATTTTGCGCGCGTCTGATCGCAAGCAGACGATTGAAGAAATTCAGCGCAAAGTTTCTGATCATTATGATATTCGTCTCTCTGATATGCTTGGGCCGAAACGCACCCGTACGTTGGCGCGCCCACGTCAGGTAGCTATGTGGTTGTGCAAGCGTCTGACCAGCCGCAGCCTACCAGAAATTGGTCGAAAATTTGGCAAACGGGATCACACCACAATTATGCATGGGGTGCGTAAAATAGATGAGTTGCGTCAGTCTGACAGCCAAATTGCTGATGATCTGGAACTACTACGCCGCACTCTCGAACATTAAAGTTCACGCGCCCTTGTTATAGGGTGCGTGACACTGCACTAAGTGCTTGTGAATGGGGTAGAAACGGTTAGTTTAATCCTCCGACCCAATTTGGGCATGAATGACGGAGACAGGGCCATGAAACTCAGCATCGAACGTGCATCACTGTTAAAAGCTGTGGCGCAAGCTCAATCCGTTGTGGAGCGCCGCAACACAATTCCGATCCTCGCCAATGTGCTGATCGAAGCTTCTGGTGATGAGGCGACATTTCGCGCCACTGACCTTGACATCGAAGTTGTTGATAAAGCCACAGCTGTGGTTGAACGGGCGGGATCCACAACGGTGTCCGCAGTGACGCTGAACGAGATTGTGCGCAAATTGCCTGACGGTGCGCTTGTGACTTTAAGCGAAGACAGCGCATCTGGCCGCCTAACAATCGAAGCAGGGCGGTCAAACTTTAGCCTTGCCACATTGCCCAAGGAAGATTTTCCTGTGATGGCTTCTTCTGACTATGAAACGAATTTTTCATGTGCTGCTCCTGTGCTGCGCCGGCTGTTTGACAAATCCAAATTTGCGATCTCCACCGAAGAAACCCGTTATTATCTCAATGGCGTCTACATGCACATCAGCGAATCTGACGGTGTTAAAGTGTTGCGCTGCGTTGCCACAGACGGCCACCGTCTTGCCCGTATTGATGCGGGCCTGCCGCAAGGTGCGGATGATATGGCCGGTGTAATAGTGCCTCGCAAAACTGTTGGTGAACTTCGAAAGCTTCTTGATGACGATGAAATGATGATAGCCGTGTCCGTGTCTGAAACTAAAATTCGTTTCACGACACCCAACATCACCCTGACGTCTAAAGTTATTGATGGGACTTTTCCCGACTACACGCGTGTAATTCCACAAAACAACACCCGCAGAATGGAAGTTGATGCTGCAGAGTTCGCCCGTGCAGTAGACCGTGTTGCAACAGTGTCGTCTGAGCGTTCCCGCGCAGTGAAACTTCAGCTTGATGAAGACCGTCTTATCTTATCCGTCAACGCTCCTGATTCTGGAGCTGCTGAAGAAGAACTTTCCGTATCATACGGGGACGAACGCCTCGAAATTGGTTTTAACGCAAAATACTTGCTTGAAATTGCATCGCAAGTTGACCGTGAAAATGCTGTGTTCATGTTTAATTCATCTGGTGACCCGATCCTGATGCGTGAAGGTAATGATACAAGTGCGATCTACGTCGTCATGCCGATGCGTGTGTGACAGGATCCTTTTTTGCCTAACAGAATAATAAAGGGCCGCACATAATGTCGGCCCTTTTTTTGTCGCAACTCACTCTGTCGCATTTCCGATCCCACAAACGTGCCAAGCTACATCTCGATGGTCGCCCTGTCGCGATTTATGGGCCGAACGGCGCTGGTAAAACTAACATTTTAGAAGCAGTATCTATTTTGTCGCCGGGACGTGGCCTGCGCCGTGCAAGCTCTGAGGACATGACGCGACGACCTGAAGCGCTAGGCTGGAAAGTCACCGCAAACCTGACCTCCCTTAATCAGCACCATCAAGTTGAGGCATGGTCTGAAAATGGGGCGTCCCGTCAGACCAAGATAGACGGCAAAGCGGCTGCGCAAATTGCACTTGGTCGCATTGGGCGCGTACTCTGGCTTATACCTGCCATGGACCGTCTTTGGATTGAGGGCGCAGAAGGGCGGCGGCGGTTCTTGGACCGTGCGACGCTGAGTTTCGAACCCATGCATGCTGATGCGTCCCTGACCTATGAAAAAGCCATGCGCGAACGCAACCGCCTGCTAAAAGACATGGTGCGTGATGACCATTGGTACACCGCGCTAGAACGACAAATGGCTGAAGCTGGGGCGCAGATTCACCGCAATCGGACAGAAACGCTTGATCTTTTGTCCAACGCTCAGCTGGCTGCGCAAACTGCTTTTCCGACTGCATTATTATCTCTCACCCACAGCGATCCAGTTTGCGAGGCTCCCGACGATCCTGTTGCGCTGCTTGCAGCTCTGGCGCGCAACCGAACCCGCGATATGGCAGCTGGGCGTACGTTGATCGGTCCGCACCGCGCTGATCTGGGTGCGATTTTTGCCGCCAAAGATGTTCCAGCAAAAGATTGTTCAACAGGTGAGCAGAAGGCGCTGCTCATTTCACTTATTCTCGCTAATGCACGTGCATTGGCGGACGATTTTGGTGCACCACCAATACTTTTACTTGACGAAGTTGCAGCCCATCTGGACGCCACACGCCGCGCTGCTTTATATGCGGAAATATCTGCGCTGGGTGCGCAAGCCTTCATGACTGGTACTGGACCAGAACTGTTTGGGGAACTTGAAGCTGCCGCGCAATACGTCCATGTGACAGATGAAAATGGCGTTTCAAAGACCGCTCAAATCTAGCTAAATTAACTGCCGCGTCAGCGTATGAATACCCCCACAAAATATGACCCAAACGCGTGACATCCTGCGTCAAAACGCTTATAAATTATTCTACACAACACAAAGGGTCCGTAATGACCGATGAGCAGCAGAAGCCGGAAGAGTACGGTGCAGATTCTATTAAAGTTCTCAAAGGCTTGGAGGCTGTTCGCAAGCGTCCTGGTATGTATATCGGGGACACGGATGACGGGTCGGGTCTTCACCACATGGTGTACGAAGTCGTGGACAACGGCATCGACGAAGCGTTGGCTGGTCACGCCGATGCGGTGAACGTCAAAATCCACGACGATGGATCGATTTCTGTCAGTGACAACGGTCGTGGTATTCCTGTCGGAATACATGAAGGAGAAGGAGTTTCTGCAGCGGAAGTTATCATGACCCAGCTGCATGCAGGCGGTAAATTTGACAGCAATTCCTATAAAGTTTCTGGCGGTTTGCACGGCGTTGGAGTGTCCGTTGTGAACGCGCTGTCCGACTATCTTGAGTTGAGAATCTGGCGAAGTGGCAAAGAACACTATGCACGATTTGAGGGTGGCTTTACCGTCAAGCACCTCGAAGTTGTTGCCGACTGTGGTGATCGGACAGGCACTGAAGTGCGCTTCCTTGCGTCTTTGGATACGTTCTCCAACCGTGAATTCTATTTTGAAACGCTGGAAAAGCGCCTGCGCGAATTGGCCTTCCTGAATTCTGGTGTGCGCATTATTTTGACGGACGAACGCCCTTCTGAACATCTCGTTTCTGAGTTGTATTATGATGGTGGTGTTAAGGAATTCGTCAAATACCTCGACCGCTCAAAAACCTCTATCCTTCCCGAACCCATCTATGTAATTGGTGAGCGCGACGAAATCGTCGTCGAAGTCGCGATGTGGTGGAACGATAGCTATAACGAAATGGTCCTGCCATTTACGAACAACATCCCCCAGCGCGACGGTGGCACTCACATGGCCGGCTTCCGTGCTGCTCTGACGCGCACAATCAACAATTATGCGCAATCCAGTGGAATTGCGAAAAAGGAAAAGATTAGTTTTACAGGTGACGACGCACGCGAAGGTTTGACGTGTGTGCTGTCCGTAAAAGTGCCAGATCCAAAGTTCTCTAGCCAAACCAAAGACAAATTGGTCTCTTCCGAAGTGCGGCCCGCTGTTGAAAATATCATGAACGAAAAACTGTCTGAATGGTTTGAAGAAAACCCACAGATCGCCCGTATTGTCGTTTCCAAAATCGTTGAAGCAGCCCATGCCCGTGAAGCTGCCCGCAAAGCTCGAGACCTGACGCGGCGCAAAACCGCGATGGATGTAAACTTCCTTGCTGGTAAACTCAAAGATTGCTCCGAAAAAGACCCCTCAAAAACTGAAGTCTTCTTGGTTGAGGGTGATTCAGCTGGTGGTTCTGCCCAAACTGGTCGCGATCGCCAAACGCAAGCAATTCTACCACTGAAAGGTAAAATTCTGAACGTTGAACGTGCGCGGTTCGACCGAATGCTGGGCAGTCAAGAAATCGGTAACCTGGTAATGGCACTGGGCACTGGCATTGGGCGTGATGAATTTAATATCGACAAACTACGCTATCATAAAATTGTCATCATGACCGATGCGGACGTCGATGGTGCGCACATTCGCACGCTACTATTGACGTTCTTCTTCCGCCAGATGCCTCAATTGATTGAACGCGGGCACCTATATATTGCACAACCGCCACTCTACAAAGTGTCGCGTGGCAAATCCGAAGTGTACCTTAAAGACCAAACTGCTATGAACGACTACCTGACCGAACAAGGCGTTGAAGGCGCTATGCTGCGTCAGGGTAATGGCGAAGAAATAGGTGGTGCTGACTTGCGCCGCGTCGTCGACGAAGCGGGCCGTTTGAAGCGCGTACTTGATGCGTTTCCAACTCATTATCCACGCCACATTCTTGAACAGGCCGCCATTGCAGGCGCTTTTGTCAGTGGAGCTGTTGAGGCTGATTTGCAAGGTGTGGCCAACAAAGTAGCAGCGCGTCTCGACTTGATTGCGAATGAATGGGAACGTGGATGGCAAGGCCGCATCACGCAGGACAAAGGTATCCGGCTGGCCCGTATTCTGCGCGGCGTCGAAGAGGTTCGCACACTTGATGGCCCAATGATGCGTTCTGGCGAAGCACGCAAATCTGGCACGTTCACCCAGCATTTGCAAGATGTCTACAACACTCCCGCGACGTTGATCCGTAAAGATCGCGTACAAAACATCTATGGGCCGCTTGACCTTCTTAAGGCCGTGCTTGACGAAGGAGAACGTGGGCTGTCCTTGCAACGTTATAAAGGCTTAGGTGAAATGAACCCCAGTCAATTATGGGAAACCACGCTCGACCCGGACGCACGCACATTGTTGCAAGTGAAGGTGGACGATGTGGCCGAGGCTGACGATTTGTTCACTAAGCTGATGGGCGATGTAGTCGAACCACGCCGCGAATTTATCCAGCAAAACGCTCTCAACGTAGAAAACTTGGATTTCTAAAGTTTAAATTCTTCTGGTGAATTTAATTATGAAACAATGGCGCAGGTGTCTAGCTTAATCTTCCAACACCTGCGCCATTACGCTCAAGAAACGTGCAACTTCGGCCTCCGAATTATAATGGCACATTGACACGCGCACGGCTGAAGACTGGCCCAGTGGGGTCAGGATATTTCCACTGTAGTGATCTGCCTTGCGCACGTGAGTCCGAACGCCTTCGGCATTAAGGGCTGCCACAATATCAGCCGCATCAACACTGTCGGCCCAAAAACATACTAACCCTTCACGTGCTGGGTTGTTGATACCACCAACGATGTGAATTCCTGCCATCTCTGCCAATCCGCAAAGATTTCCTGTCCCATGCAACATCGCATCAGTCAAGGTTTTCTCATGGGCTTTAATCGCAATACCTGCCGCTTTAATTCGGTCACGCCGTGTTTTTCCATCGCTAACTTGGCCACCAAGCCATTCGAAATAATTGACAACATCATGGAATGTCGCATAGGCGCCAGTGTCACGAGTACCAAATTCCCAACTTGCTGTTGGGCCACCCGCAAGTTGTTCAGGGCCTAATGCAGTTAGCCGATCACTAACCCAAGCCACCCCGTATCCATGACGAGAGAATACTTTGTAAGGAGAAATCACGTAACCGTCGATGTTTGCCGCAACCAGATCTACCATCCCATGAGATGCGTGCTGAATTCCATCAACTATAATAAAACACTCAGGCGCGACCGCGCGGATTGCAGCAGAAATCGCACCCACGTCCATGCCCATTCCCGTCACAGGGGAAGTATGTAAAATAGTCGCAACGCAAGTATTTGGCGTAACTGCTGCTGCGTAAGCGTCAGCTGTCACTAAGCCAAGTGAGTCATCATGACCGACCAATCGATAATCTCGACCCAACTTTTCAGCCCAATGCGCCATCGCAGAACGAGATGCTGGATGTTCCACCGTTGATCCCAAAAGCACCCCATCAGATGTGCCGGCCACTGCCGTGCGGATTAACCTGAATAGTAATTCAGTCCCACTTTCACCTACAAAAACTTGCCCACCAGATGCTCCAAGCCAATCCATTGCAGCTTCTTTGCTCTCGCGAATGATATCCATCAGTGCATGAGCTGCCGGATTATCGCGCCCTTGATTATCCGGTATCGCTGCAAATTTAGTGGTTGTTTCCACCGCTGCATTTAATGTTAATGCGCCACCTGCATTTTCAAAAAATACTCGTGAACCTTGAAATGGGCAGGAGTCTACATGGGCAAATTTTTCACGGATCTCAGAAAGTAGGGTGGGTGTAATCATGACGATCTCCTTTCGGCAGACTTCAACCTATATAACCGGGTTTGGCTAGGAATTTTTATCATTTTTATTAAAAGTAAATTCCAGCGTCCTACTTCTAGCAATAACGACCTAATAAACTTCTGCACATTTGAAAGCTGGTCTATGTCTACCAGCGCCGACAGCCGTGTAACCTGATACTGAGTAAAATCCCCACCAATCGCAGAGATCACATATCTAAAGCGACCATTTCTTTTGGGCATATTTCAAGCATTTGTAGCGTCTTCCCACCATGAAAATTACCAATTTATAAAAATTTTTAGTTTTCAGGGAGTGTTAAGACTCGATTTTAAATCCAAAATGGGGTGCAGCAGAAGGATCGCTCAATTTACTCGGTTGCTTGGATCATATGCAACTCGCTTCGCGACTTGGAAAGTGCAATCTGTTTTTGACGTTCGCGAAACCTTCCTTTGTCTTCTTGGCTGGTCTCACCTTTGCACTGATGGCATGATACGCCCTCTTCATATTCTAACAATGCACAGTCATCAGGCATTATTGGACGGCGACAAGCGTAACACAGTATATGTGGACCCTCTTCCAGCCCATGACCAACAGAAACTCGCGCATCAAATACGAAACATGACCCGTCCCAAGTGCTTTCGTTCTTTGGGACATCCTCAAGATATTTCAGGATGCCACCCTTAAGGTGATAAACATCCTTAACCCCTTGGCCAATCAGGTAATTCGTTGATTTTTCACAGCGAATTCCACCTGTGCAGAACATCGCAATCCGTTTATTACTAAATCGGTCCTTGTTGGCTTCCCACCACGCTGGAAAATCGCCAAAACTACGTGTCACTGGATCTATTGCTCCGTCAAACGTTCCGATAGCAACCTCAAAATCATTACGAGTATCAATCACGGCAACATCTGGTGACCTAATTAATTCGTTCCAATCAGCGGCTTTAACGTATCGTCCGACGCCTGCAATAGGATTAACATTTGGTTGCCCCATCGTCACGATTTCACGTTTAATACGCACTTTCATGCGACTAAACAGTGCAGTATTTGCTGAACTTTCTTTCCACTCCAGATCGGCACACCCCGGCAATTCGCGAACATGACTCAACACGGTATCAATGCCCATACGTGAGCCGGCAATCGTGCCGTTGATCCCTTCGGGTGCCAACAACAATGTTCCCATCACGTCAGCTGCATTGCAGACAGCTAAAAGTGGTGCCTTCAAAGAAAAAGGATCCTCAAACGTTGAAAAATGATAAAGGGCAGCTATAACTGTCATGGCTGCTCCACTATGCCGTTGCATGGCTCGTATCAAGCGCTACCTTCAAAGTATAAATGCTGGAAAGATCTTGCTATGAACCACGCCCTCCTCGTTATCGACGTCCAAAACGACTTCTGTCCTAACGGTGCCCTTGCCGTCACCGATGGTGATCAAATTGTAAAAGGCATCAACGCTATAATGCCAGAATTCAATGCCGTGATCATGACGCAAGACTGGCACCCAAGAGGTCATTCATCTTTTGCAACGTCCAATGATGCTGATCCGATGACCGTTATCCAAATGCCCTACGGCGCTCAGGTTTTGTGGCCTGACCACTGCATAATAGGCACGTCTGGGGCAGACTTTCACCAAGAACTGAACGTCAACAATGCCAACATGATTATCCGAAAAGGCTATAACTCAAAAATTGACAGTTACTCGGCCTTTTTTGAAAACGATCGTCAAACTCCAACTGGATTAATGGGCTACCTACAAAGCCGGGGAATAGATACGCTCACCCTCGTAGGCCTCGCCACTGACTTTTGCGTAAATTATTCTGCTTTGGATGCGGCAAAACTGGGCTTCGACGTGACAGTCCGCATGGAGATGTGCCGTGCAATTGATTTTAATGGATCGCTTGCAGTCGCAGTCAATGAGATGAAAAGTGCTGGCGTTAGGATCACATAAATTTTTTCAATTTCTGCTGTATTCCGCAGGTTTTTTTAAGCTCCCGACTCCCACCGTACAGGAACAGGCATTACCACTACTTTTTGACCTAATGGCTAAGTAGTTTTTGACAGTCTGGCTTCTGTGAGGGGTGGGTTATCGAACCAAGAAAGTTTTTACAAAAGTGTCGATAATTGCTAATTTGGCATTTGAAACGACAAATTATAACTCCGCCTTTGGCGTATAAGAGGCAATTTTCGCCGCGAGTTAATCACACAAAAAAATGTTTATCGACGATAAAAAGTATACATGAATTGCACCATCCCATATATTTTTATGTGTAAAAATTACCCCTAAAAATTATAATGCTGTGTGGGTTTTAGACAATGATACTTTCGACGTTTTACAATCTTGCTCATAGTTGAAAATGGACTGAAATTACACGATACAGGTGTAAACCTTATCCAAAATCATCATGAAAATTCACATGTTCTGGACGATACTGTTCGCTGCCCTCTACAAACTCTAGCATAGGTTTTTTGTGTATTTTCTGCTCTGTAATTGGTGAAAACTTCTGGGGTCCAATTCCTCTACAAAGCTGATGATAGAAGCTGGCGGATCGCTTGGGTGACGAGCTCCTAATTTTGAAATACGACAATTGTGGTCGAATTGAAAACTGGTTGCAGCTTGAAGTTACTGTAAGCTCTTAGCCCTGCTGATCTTGAACCTATATAATTAGACATAAGTAATATTATTAATTTGAAAACAAATTTAGATAATAAGAGCCTCTATATTGGGAAATAACCATCACTGTATCTTTGTCATATTTAGTTAATTTGCATAGTTTTACGGATTCATTACATCGATTTTGTTATTAACGGCTAACTCTGTGCCAATGGATGTTATCAACAAGGGCAAAATAATTGAACACTTTAAGTAAGCCACTAGTTAGCCCCAAATGTCCCCCACCGTAAATCCTTCGGGGAATGGGTCTGTTGGGTCCAGCATCCATTGTGATACGCCTGATATCCAGCCGCGCCCCGACAAGCTTGGTACAATCGCGTCATACTTTCCAATCTTGGTGACGCCCTCGATCCGCCCTGTAAAAGTGGTACCCAATGGTCCCGCATTCACATAATTCTCTCCTACGCCGAGTAACCCCTTAGCATGTAACACTGCCATTTTTGCGCAAGTTCCGGTGCCACAAGGCGATCGGTCTAAGGCTCCAGTCAACGCGTTGGGTCGGTTCTGATCAAATATGCCTGACGAAACCGAAATAGCACCGCGCCCGTTGGTTTTGGGATCAGTTGCTGATGCTGTTAATGCTCCAATTGTTGGCCCCGTTTGGCTAGAGTTATTTGGATGAACGACTGGATACCGCTTCACTGCCGCATCGCGCATCGCTTCAATAGCACGTACTACAGTACCTCCATTTTGAGCTGTGGGATCAATGCCAAACTGCGTTGCGTCTGCGATCACAAACCACATTCCACCCCAAGCAATATCTACTGCAACCATGCCAAACCCCGGTACATCTAGTGGTACGCCAATATGCACAACGAAAGCTGGAACATTCATAAATTCGACATGCTCAACCTTGCCGTCTTTGCAGGTCGCCTTCACCTCAATCACGCCAGCAGGAGCCTCAAGTCGTAAGGTCGTAATTGGTTCAACCATTGGAACGATCCCAGTTTCCAACAAAACGGTTGTTACACAAATAGCATTGCTGCCTGACATCGGTGGATATTCCGTCTGCTCCATGATAATAAAACCTGCGTCAGCAGTCGGATCACAGGGTGGGACAATCACGTTACAACACAGTGCTGGATTTCCACGCGGTTCACGCAGCATCAACAGACGGATATCGTCATGATGCTCTTGCATGTATTGCATCTTTTCAAAAACCGAATTGCCCTTCAACATGGGCATCCCACCTGTAATCACGCGTCCACCTTCACCCTCAGCATGGGCTTCTACCGCTGTAATCATCCGCTGCATTCGCATTTTATCATCCCTTTACCCGCGCCGCAGGCTTTGCTCTAACAGCCCTAACAAAATTGGAGCCTATTATGGTCGACATCGCAACCCGCGTCTGGAACCACAAATGGAAAATTGACCCGATCATCCGCTCCCTCATTGACACGGATTTTTATAAATTGCTGATGTGTCAGTCGGTGTTTCGCAACAAACCTGACACCCAAGTCACATTCTCGCTAATCAACCGCACGAAATCTATCCGCTTAGCTGATCACATCGACGAAGGTGAGCTGCGTGAGCAGCTTGACCATGTTCGCTCCCTGTCGCTGACACGCGGTGAGTCCACATGGATGCGTGGCAACACTTTCTATGGCAAACGTTCTATGTTTAGTCCTGAGTTTATGGATTGGTTCGAAGATTTGCGTCTGCCGCCCTACACATTGAAAAAACATGATGGCCAATATGAACTGACCTTTGAAGGCTCATGGCCTGAAGTAATGCTCTGGGAAATCCCTGCACTATCAATTTTAATGGAACTGCGCGGCCGTGCGGTTCTTGGTGCCATGGGGCGGTTCGAGTTGGAAATTCTCTATGCCCGAGCCATGACGAAACTCTGGGAGAAAGTTGAAAAACTCCGGCCCCTAGACGGTCTGCGCGTTGCGGATTTTGGTACTCGTCGCCGCCACTCGTTTCTGTGGCAAGACTGGGCGGTTCAGGCCATGCGCGAAGGCTTGGGTGATAGCTTTACCGGAACCTCTAACTGCCTGATTGCCAAAAATTGCGACCTTGCCGCGATCGGCACCAACGCCCATGAACTACCTATGGTTTACTCTGCACTGGCCAAGGACGACGCAACACTCGCGCGTGCGCCCTACGACGTACTGTCAGACTGGCAAGATGAACACGATGGCAACCTGCGTATTATCCTGCCAGATACCTATGGTACTCAAGGGTTTCTTGACCACGCGCCAGATTGGCTTGCGGGTTGGACAGGCATCCGCGTTGATTCTGGCGACCCGGCCACAGGTGCTGAACGCGCCATCAACTGGTGGAAATCCCGTGGCGAAGACCCATGCAACAAACTGGTGATCTTTAGCGATGGTTTAGACGCTGATAAAATTGTCGAACTTCACAAACAATTCCAAGGCCGCACCCGCGTATCGTTCGGTTGGGGCACGATGCTCACCAACGACTTCATTGGCCTGACCCCTGGCGACACCCTAGCCCCATTCTCACTTGTCTGCAAAGCTGTATCAGCGAACGGTAAACCAACCGTTAAACTCAGTGACAACCCGAACAAGGCGATGGGGCCAGAAGCGGAAATTGAACGTTATAAAAGGGTTTTTCAGGTCGAGGAGCAGGAACGGGTGGAAGTTGTAGTTTAGGTGTCTCATTTAGAATGAGTGTCTAATTGCAGATTGTTGTTTCGGCTTGTGATCTAACATCTAGCTACTGAATGGCGTCAAAAGGTTTTTGACGCTGAGAAGGTTATACCCTCAGTGCAAGCCGTTGAGTAACTTTGAAAGTGTGGAACTGCGTGAAGATAATGTTGCAGTAGTGCGTTTTCTTTTGTCTGTCCTCAAGCCTATGCGTCAGGCTGGGGTTGAATTGTCTGATTGATTGAGCCCATTGGGTTGATGCGCCTCTTTCAAACGCCAGACCAATATGGACATACATGCGAAGGATGCTGTTGCAAACCAAAGTGCCATGCTCAGCGCATCTGAATAAACTGGCACCAGGTTAGTAGCAGTAGGTTCCTTGGCTGCAACATGTGCAAAAAAGAGTTGCCCCATAACTGCCAAGCCTAGTGCACCACCTAACTGCTGAAAAGATTGAAGCGCTCCTGAGGCAGAACCTGTATCGCTTTCGTTAACTTGGCTCAGGACAGCGTTAAATATCGGTGAGACTGATGTGCCAAGGCCAAGGCCTGCGATAAGCATGGGGAAGATGAATGAGACTGGACTGATGTCACCTAAAATTTGCGGTACCAAAAAGGGAAACGCAAGCATAGCAACCGTCAATAACCCGCCTCCAAAGCTAATTCGCAAACGGGGCCAACGATTGCCGAGCCGGCCCGCTGCAATAGACGCGATGAGGACACCTATCGAAAAAGGCATTGTCGTCAAACCTGATTGGAGTGGTGTTAACCCGTTACCAACCTGAAGAAAAATTGCGAGAACAAAAAAGAATCCTGGAATTCCTGCAAAGAGGAGCATTACCAGTACGGTGCCAATCATGTAGTTGCGGTCTTTGAATAGTGTCACTGGCAGCAATTGTGCTTTGCCTTGTGCTGCGCGCCGCCTCTGCCACCAGATAAAAAGACCAAGCATTGGAAAACTACTAATCAGCATGCCAAAAATCCACATGGGCCAATCGAGCTGTCGGCCTTCAATTAGGGGGAACAGGATTAGCAGCACTGTGAGCACTCCCAAGGCAATCCCTACACCATCAATCTCAAGACCTTTTTGACCAGGCAATTTGGGTACAAATTTCAAAGCTGCAACTATGGCAATCAGACCAATAGGTAGATTGACTAAAAAAATTGGACGCCAGCCCAAACCATAGACATCAGCGCTAACAAGAAGGCCACCCAGCACTGGTCCAGTCACAGTTGCTAGTCCGGCTGACAACCCAAATAGTGCAAATGCTGTGCCACGTTCCTTTGGTGCAAAAAGTGCAGGAACAATTGCAAGGGTTTGTGGCGTCATCATAGCGCCACCAACGCCTTGTAGAATTCGTGCTCCAATGAGCGCATGGATCGACCCGGCCATGCCACATAATGCAGACGCTACGGTAAAGACACAGACACCAAGGATAAACATGCGCCGCCGTCCAACTACATCACCAAGCCGTCCTGCAGGTAGTAAAAATAGGGCAAAGGTTAAAATATAAATTGCAACGACCCATTCAATCTGGCTGTCATTTGCATTGAAGGCTTCTTGTAATGACGGAATGGCCACGTTGACGATGCTAACGTCAATCAGGTTCATAAAACCGGCCATCAAAAGTGCTATCATTGCAATCCAGCGCCCCTGTAGTGGTACATCTTTATCTGTGCGGTTCATAAGAAAGGGCCTGACGAAATTTAAGTTATGTCTACCACACTACGTAGGTGGACGGTGCGGTTAGTCACGGTATTAGGCTGGCAGCTTAGTTTCCAGAAAAGATCAAAGGCAAATAGACAATATGAGCTGTATCCAATCTGGCACATCTTTTGAATGATAAAAGCGTGATAAATGGTTACTTTTGAGGAGACAAACGTAACGTTTTCCTTTGTTGCCTTTTTGATCCAATTTTATCATTTTAGTGGAAAGTTTGATCGCAGTGCAGTGTGCAAAGTCGTCGGCTATCCAGGCAGTATCACGAATGTGACAGCGCCCTGCAACGAAAGGACTGTCAGACCCAAAATTATCAGGAGAGTTATGCTGACCAGATGCAGTTGTTACTGAAGTAACATAGATGTCCCAGATGTGGATTATGACACCGTCACCAACCTCTGCGACCGCGATGAACACTGGCTGCGTTACCTCGTGCCTGCCGCGCAGACTTGGCGTGATCATCGCCCCCCAAAAGCTGGGTGCGGTGTTTGCGATAATTGACCCGCTATCCTAAACTGGGCCAAACATTGGCGCTTTGAGCTCAAATTCGCTGTTTATAAAGGTATCAACATCGACGCTGTATATGTCTTGTTTCTGTCAGGTGGGATTTATTTCTGTGCAGTTTAAATTCTTAAAAGTTTAGCCAAACATATTTATTAGTTTTCACAAGTCCACTTAAATAATCAGATGTGACCGTCGCAGTTGATAGCTTTGGTGTCGGCACCAGCGATTATTATGATTAATAAAGAGCAATAGGTTGACCAACAAATGGCAGAATGACATTTTGGACAAGGTTCGAACAACCTGTAGGAACATCATCAAATGACTGACGCCCGATTAGCTGATTTGCCTACCCCTTGCTTATTGCTAGATGAAGCTAAAATGAAGTGTAACATTAATCGGCTTGCCAAACGTGCTGATAGTTTTGGTGTTTTACTGCGACCGCATCTGAAAACTACCAAAAGTGTTGAAGCAGCGCGATATGTCCTAAAGGACGGTAATGGGCCTGCGACAGTGTCAACATTGGCTGAAGCTGAAGCTTTTGCAGCAGTTGGTATTAACGACATCGTTTACGGTGTTGGGATCGGCCTGAACAAACTTGATCGTGTGTTGGATTTGCACCGCGCGGGCTGTCGGTTGGTTGTTCTGTTGGACAGCTTGGTACAAGCACAGGCTGTCGCTGCGGCATCAAAGGCTGCGGAAATTGCAATCCCTGCTATGATCGAAATTGACAGTGACGGGCATCGTAGTGGGCTCGCGCCCAGCGACCCCGAATTAATCAAAATTGGGCGTACCTTACACGAAGACGGCGCTGAACTACATGGTGTTTTATGCCATGCTGGCGACAGTTATTTCGCCGTTGGCCGTGAAGCGCAGTCAATATACGCAGAGGTTGAACGCCTTGCAGTCGTCAATTCTGCAGACGCATTGCGCGCAGCTGGTCTGCCATGTCCGGTCGTAAGCGTTGGATCAACACCAACTGCCCATGCTGCCAAGAATTTAACAGGTGTCACGGAAATGCGGGCAGGCGTTTATGTATTCTTTGATCTAGTCATGGCTGGAATCGAGGTTTGTGATGTCAATGATATAGCGTTGTCAGTCCTAACGACTGTGATTGGACACCAAGTTAAACAAGGTTGGGCCTTGATAGATGCTGGCTGGATGGCGATGTCGCGTGACAGGGGCACTGCCAATCAGACCGTTGATCAAGGATATGGACTTGTGTGCGATGAGGCGGGTCAGCTGTTAGTAGACTTGGTTGTTATTCAAGCTAACCAAGAACATGGTATTATTGCTGTGCGCCCTGGATCCGGCAGGTCCATGCCGGACCTAGTGCTTGGCACACGATTGCGAATTTTGCCTAATCATGCGTGCGCAACTGCAGCACAGCATCAGCGTTATCACGTCTTGCCAGAACATTCTGATGCCCCTCTGATGATTTGGGATCGGTTTGCAGGCTGGTGAAACAATACACTGGCCACAAGCCAATCAGTGAAGGCCAAACTTTTAACCAGTTTTATTTGAGCATGAAATAGATTCTTAGATGATCCAGATGATGTTCACGTATCGCGCTTGCCGCGCTGACTTTATTCCCACTGGTGATTGTACTATCCACCCCTTGTGTTAGCGGCTGTGACCATTGTTGGAATTTTTGCACTCCAAATTATCGTAATGCCTGATTACATTTGTTTTGCTGCGTGCGCCTGACAAGTAGGCCATTAATCCAACCAAGATATCGGGTTGTTAGCGACGCATGAAATGTCCTTACTTGAGGTGTTGTCGACTTTTTCAAAATTTATATAATAATGTTAATGCGTAAGGTATGTATAAGATTTTTTGATGTGGTCTCAATCCGCAACTGATCACGAACGGTTATGGTGCGTGGGTGTTGTTTATAAAACTTCTCTACCCAACATGATGCTGGATTTCGCCACGTTGTTTCGACGTGTTCAAGGCCGTTCTTTACGTGTAACGATTGCCCCTCAATGTCACTTATAAACTGTGTTCAGACGGCAGGTGATTACCTATGTTTGGTGTCACGCGATACCTGTAAACCTGATGATTAAAATGCATGCCTTAATTGAAGGCTGAAACAAAAAATTAAACATCACGTATGAATACATCTGACAACACGAGTCTGTACTTTTAGTATATCAAGAGCACACGTTTTCTATAGATCCATCTGATAGAGTAAATCGTAAAAATCACTAATTTTTGCGTGACTTAAATAGGTATAAGGTCAAATCAGATAGTATTAGGTCACTGATGAAAAGAATTGAAAGGTTGACGTCATGCAAGCAGCCGCTGACAAAGCCATTGGGCTTTTACTAATGTTGATCACGATATTGGTAATTTGTGCGGAATGGGGTGTTGCCCTATGGGCTAGTTTTTTGACGCCAGCAATGATGCTTGGCTTGGTAATAATTTTAACCATGCAAGTTAGCTTATCGCGCAAAATTTTTGTTGCTGTAGCTGCATTTTTAAGCCTTGCACTCGTTGTGACCAATCCAAACTGGCGTGAGATCATTTTGCAAGGCTCAGCAGCTGCTGCCTTTATAGGGGCGTTTTTTGCGGCACTTTCGACTTTGCGCACAGTTGCTGCGACATCGCCAGCGATTGAACGCGCAGGCGCATTTCTGGCTGGGCAACGTCCTGGAAAGCGGTACGGTGCATTAACCATTGGCGGACAAGCCTTCGCATTACTTTTGAATTATGGATCAATCCAACTTCTGGGCGCGTTGGCTATGTCTAACGCGAAATTTGAGCCAAACGTGGAAATTCGGGGGCACCGTATTCGGCGTATGTTGTTGGCAGTTCAGCGCGCGTTTATATCAACATTACCATGGTCACCGTTGTCATTTGCAATCGCAATTTCGACAACCGTTATACCGGATACAAGCTGGACGCAGGTTCTGGTTCCGGGTCTAGTTACTTCGAGTATCGTGGCGGGCATCGGTTGGGCTATGGACAGTATTTTCAAGCCTCGCCTTAGTGTAACGCCGGTACGCAGCGATCCGCCTGGAACATTGGCGGTAATGCTGCCTTTAATTGCACTCTTGGCTACTCTAATTGTTGGAGTCACAGTTTTAAATGCATTTACAGACGTGCGTATAGTCGGCTTGGTTGCTGTGCTTGTTCCTACAATTTCGATTGTTTGGCTGTTCATTCAACACTGGTCAAAGGCACCTCTTATTAGCGTTGCCCAACGCGTCAGCAGGTATGTTCTGGAAGAATTACCAACGTACCGTGGAGAACTTATTTTGCTCATGATGGCGGGATACATAGGCACAATAGGGTCTCAGTTGTTGGCACCCATTGTTGTAAATGCGGGGTTTGACTTCTCGTCGTTCCCAACTTGGCTGGTTTTGGTGTCGTTCGTTTGGATTATTCCAATTGCAGGTCAACTTGGTATGAATCCAATTTTAATAGTTACATTAATCGCACCGTTAATCCCAAGTGCTGCAAGCCTTGGTGTAGAACCCACCGCCTTGGTTGTGGCGCTTACAGCTGGTTGGGTGATGAGCGCAGCGAGTTCCCCGTTTACAGCGACAACTCTTTTAATCGGTTCGTTTGCGGGTGTCACTGCACGTCACGTTGGATTGGTTTGGAATGGCACTTTCACAATTATTTGCTGTTTTGTACTGTCGCTATGGGTTTTGATCTATGCGTTCATAAGCTGAAAAGTGGTTTTCTAAATTTAGCGCTCAAGGTGGTTGGCCCAAGATGTGATAAGGTTGACTTGTCATGATTGGGCAAAAGTGAGTGCGCTTAGAGCTGTTGTTTAATGTCGCTTTAATAGTCAGCCAGCCGCAAAAGACTTTAACTTTTTCGCGATTTAGGTGTGGGTTGGGCATTCATTGCCAGATGTGTGATTACGAAGAAATCTGCCAAGAGGGGGCATATAAACGAGAACGGCATCAAGACTGTCATGATAAGTCTTATGGTTTTATAGTCTGAGAAGTTTTTCTAAAATTAATCGTTATGATTTTAATATGTTGCTCATGGTGGCTCCCTCACTCTTCTACCTTACCCCGCAACCTCTTAACCTCTCCTACTTTTTTCTTTGTATCCACGCGTTTGCGCTTCTGATTAATCGATACCCGAGTCTTCACCCGCCTTTTGGGTACAAAAAGCGCTGCACGCACTAGCTCCACCAGCCGTTCCCGCGCGATTTCGCGGTTGCGGGCTTGCGATCTTGTGTCCTGCACAAACAAGATTACCGCGCCGTCACCCGTCCATTTGCGCCCCGCCAACCGGCGCAGACGCGTCTTTACTGGACCAGTCAGCGCAGGGGATCGTGCCGCCTCGAACCGCAATTCAACTGCAGTTGAAACCTTGTTAACATTTTGCCCACCAGGGCCGGACGCGCGTACAAATTGTTCCGTCAGCTCCCAGTCCTCAATTTCGATTGCATCATTAATGCGAAGTCCCATTTAGCATTACCCCACTTTTGTACAAACCAGACAAACTCCTGTTTCATTTTTTTATAAATCTGATGTGTTATTTTCGAAAATACCAACGCTAGTCGAAAACTTCCATTTCATAGTAAAAGGGCCGCCTTGCAAGCAGGGCGGCCCTTCGAAAGTTCAGGAGGTGTGGCAGGTTAACTGTCTCACCTATGGTAGTTCACATCCAAGGTTTGCCCTAGACACGGCCCCCCATAGTAGTCCCAACACACTTCTCCACTATCTTTCTAGACACTGGATCACCTCCTTCCGTTTGTTTCAATTAATGGTATCAAATCACAACTTGTGGTAATCTCCAAAAGAAAAATTACAAAACTTACTTTACGAGTGTCATTCGTCCAACAATTAGGCGGAATGGCAACAGTGCTATAAGAGCAATAGTGAGTTTCACGCCCCAGTCTGCCACGGCCAATGACACCCAAAGTGGTGCATCCGGTCCTGTAAGCAAGAACGGCACAATGTCCCAAGCCCATGAAATTTCAGCGTCTGCATTTGTGCCAAATGTTATTATGCCACTAAATGAGATGGTGAAAAACAGAGCTGTATCGATGGTTGACCCGATTAAGGTCGATGCCAAGGGTGCGCGCCACCAAGCTCCGTCGCGCAATCTCTGAAAGATCGCAACGTCGATTAGCTGAGCTACTAAGAATGCTGTTGCAGACCCAATTGCTACACGTAGTGCCACGGCTGGAAATTCATATCCATCGCCTTGGATCATAATTTGGCTGCCAACCAGTGAACAGACGACACCAACAATAAAGCCCATAAAAACAATACGTCGTGCAGTAGACGGGCCGTAAACTCGATTCATCACGTCTGTGACCAGGAACGCCAGTGGGTAAGAAAATGCACCCCATGTCAGTAAACCGTCAAGGATCAGGAATTGGACAAGGATGTTAGATGCCACCACAACGATGGCCATGGCGAATACGCCAGGAAGAATTTTATTCATTATATCAATCCGTTTTGACAAGGTAGTCGGATACTTGGCCCTTCAGGATGAAAGACATTTCTCTAATGCAAGGCGGCGTCCTCATTGTCAATCATTCTGTGTTGCTACTCGTTTTGCGCTACGCGTAGGCACTGTCTAGGTAAGCGCGCCATAGTTAATGGGCTACGTGGTGTTCTGGGTGTTGCGTCGGGATCAATGGGCTTTGGGTTCAGAATGTCATTCACCCAGATTTGCGCATCGGCACACCCATCACCAACCGGTGGAGGCGCCTGGTTTTCGCAGCCGCTGTCCCCGTCAGGACACCGCAACCGGACATGAAAGTGGTAATGATGCCCGTACCATGGCCGAATTCTATTCAACCATGCTCGATCACCGGTCTCCCAATTGCACATCGCAACCTTTGCTCCAGGAAACACGAATATGCGTGCTGTGCGCGGGTCACTGGCCGCTGCACGCAGAAGTTGCATATGCTCTTCGGTCCAGCTTGAATTGGTAAACGCACCGCGGTCACGCCGCATGGAAATCGATGAAAGGTCTTCACGTTCTTGACGGGTCAGGTTCAAATTGATGGGCGGGAGCATCCAGATATCGGCGTCCAGCCCTGTTTGATGTGACGCATGGCCAGTCAGCATCGGCCCGCCGCGTGGTTGGCTCATGTCACCAACATAGATCCCATCCCAACCGTCCAGTGTTGCGGCAAATCGGCTAAGGTCTTGCACATAATCAACCGTCTCGGGCTGCGCCCAATTGCGGTTACGCGACAAACGCATTGCCTGCCAAGTTATTCCAGTTTCCAACAATTGAACGCCACCCGCCTGACAGCCTCGCGCATACCCTCCAAACGCTTCGGATCGTTGGTTTGATCCCAATGAAATATAACCAAACACATTTTTTGCAATACGAGTATCACCTGTGTTTTGCGTTGATACAACTGCCGTGGCAGGGGCCACTTGGCTAATGTCAGTGTCGCGACAACTGGCAGTTAATGCCAATGCTGTGACTAAAATGCTGGTTTTAACTATGCCGATCATTCGTTGTGATCTCCTTGTGGATTTACCCAACGCAGCAAAAATAGCCCAGTTAAGAAAAGAAATATTACAGGCAAAAAACCAAGTTGGTTGTTGTTAGTCAGATAGGTGAACAATGTAATGAATGCAGGAGCTAAGAACGCTGTGGCCTTGCCTGACAATGCAAACAACCCGAACGCTTCTGCGGGTCGATCAGGATGGGTGTGGCGCACCATCATAGATCGGCTGGCCGAATAGATGGCACCACCTGCGCCACCAATCACGGCGCCGCAGAAGTAGAAAATGATGTCTGGAATTGATGACCCTTCAGCTAACAAAATACCAAATATCGTCTGGCGCGACATCCCCACAATAATGACGCTAACCACGATCAACGCCCAGACGGACACCCGTATCACGGGCTTTGGCCCATATTTTTGGTCCGCTAATCCTGCCAGCCACGTGGTGATCGCAGCTGCAACCGCTGCAACGATTCCAAACGTACCGATGTAAATTGTTGACCAATCTAAAACTAATGCGGCATAAACTCCACCAAACGCGTAAAGCGCGTTTAACGCGTCGCGGTAAAACATGGATCCAATCAGGAAGTTTAGTAGGCTTTTGCGATTTTTTACAGATTTTAGTGTTATCCATAATTCTCCAGCAACAGATCCTAAATTGGTAGGTTTTCCGCCCAGACTTGGATCATCTCGCACCCATACGAAAAACGGGATCATGAATATCATGAACCAGATCGCATTTATTGGCCCGACAGAACGCGTGCCTTCGCGCATTTCTGGGTCTAAGCCGAACAGTGGAGGGTTGCCCAGCAACGTCACACCTTGCTCGTTTTCTGCCAGCAGTAGCAGCATCACAAACAACGCTGTTACCCCGCCCCAATAGCCAAACGCAGCGCCTGATCCGCTGATACGACCAATTTCATTTTTGGTACCAAGGCTTGGAAGTATTGCATTGGTGAAATTTAAGGCACTTTCCACTGCGATAAAGCCGATATAAAAAATAATTAGCATCCAGATCAAGTTCCCACCATCTGGCGTCAACCCCCATAGCATCGCCATTGCTATCACATAGACTACTGAAAAGAACGCAATCCACGGCATTTTGCGCCCTGAATTGTCAGCAAAGGCCCCAAGAAATGGCGCTGAAAATGCGATAATAAGACCCGCAATTGTTTGTCCACCAGCCCAAATGCCTTGTGCGCGTGCGTTTGCAATATCAACATCCAATCCGGAGTTTAGATAATATTCTGCTGCCACTACCGCGAAATATGGACCAAAAATGAATGTTAAACCCAGCGTGTAAAAGGGCTGGCTTGCCCAGTCAAAAGCCATCCATCCCCAAATACGTCTTTTAGATACTGCTGCCATGAAATCGTTCCTTGATCGCTCTAGGCGATAAGATAGGCAAAGCTACAAGCTGGCAATGGTCTGGGGCTTGTCTAACCTTGGGGTTCTAATCTTGGTGGCCAAGGTCGCGTTGCTTCAGCATCTACCCAGTTGCGCACCCAATCAGCAGATTCAGGGCGCGGGTCTGTGATCCCCATCGCTTCAATCAGAGTATCAGTTGGAACGGCACGGCCCTTTGCGACCACTGCGGTGCGTAACAAAACATGGCTTGCACATTCGCCCGACATTTTGAACATGCCCTGTTCGATATACACGAACCGATCATCCCATGTTGCGATACGTGTCCGTGTCTCATACTTTTCGAACGGCACAATACGACGTCGATACCTGATTGAAGTACCCGCCACTGTTAATCCCCAGCGTTTTTTCTTCAAGAGTGACCAAAGCCCCATGCGAACTGCTGCTTGAAACCGTCCCATTTCATACAACGTTAGAATACGACCGTTGTTCATTTCCATAAAAATGTCACAATCTATCAGCTGACATCGATGTTGGCTCACGTGCAGACCAAGGGCGTTCATTGGGGGCAAATTGCGTGCCGAATACAGGTTGAGGCCAAGGCGTAAAAATGGGTACATGCATCTTTAAGACGACTAAGTGACGTAAACGTCAAGCGGTAACGCTACGGAAAGTCATTGCCCTTTAATGCTGGCATGCTTACCTCTGCATCAATTGATTTAATGACCAAACCTAGGAACGCTCTATGCAATCGCTTTTCCAAATTCTGCTGATGATTCTCGACATTGTTCGTTTCTTCATTATTGCGCATTTTATCATGTCGTGGTTAATCCAGTTTCAGGTCCTTAACATTCGTCAGCAGTTCGTTGCACAACTCTGGTACGGTATCGGTCGCTTAGTGGACCCAATATATGGCCCAATCCGCCGCATCCTGCCCCAAATGGGTGGTGTGGACCTCGCTCCATTGGTTGCACTGCTGGGAATTCAGGCCATCCGCATTGTCCTTTATAATAACGTTGGTTCCTTCGTCTAGAAATAGACTGTGGGGCTTGCCCTAGGCGTTCCCCTGTGATTCTTTGCCGTTAATTGTTCACACCAATAACAGGGTTACGAGTATGAGCGCTGCCACGCTTCTCCGCGATATTTTTGGCTTTGACGGGTTTCGTCCGGGCCAACAAGAGATCGTTGAGGCCGTGACTGAAGGAAAAAACACCCTCGCCATCATGCCCACAGGTGGTGGTAAATCCCTGTGTTTCCAATTGCCTGCGTTGGTTCGAGATGGTGTCACCGTTGTCATTTCCCCTCTCATCGCCCTGATGCGCGATCAAGTTCGTGGACTAAAAGAAGCGGGTGTTGTTGCGGGCGCACTGACTTCAGGCAATACCGAAGAAGAAACTGATGAGGTGTGGCGCAATCTTGAAAATGGCACACTAAAATTGCTCTACATGGCGCCCGAACGTCTTGCATCTAACGGCGCACTGCGGATGTTGCGTCAAGCGGGAATCACCATGATTGCCGTTGACGAAGCGCACTGTGTATCTCAATGGGGCCACGATTTTCGCCCCGACTATCTGCGCATCGGAGATTTGCGTCGTGACCTTGATGTGCCACTCGCCGCGTTCACGGCAACGGCTGATGAAGAAACCCGAGCTGAAATTATCGAAAAATTGTTCGATAACCACGCGCCAACACTTTTTTTGCAAGGCTTTGATCGTCCCAATATCCACCTTGCTTTCGCTGCCAAAGACGGGCCGCGCGCACAAATCATTAATTTTGCCAATGCCCGTAAAGAACAGGCTGGCATCGTCTATTGCGGCACACGGGCCAAAACTGAAACGCTCGCCAAAGCTTTGAGTGACGCTCGCCATTCTGCTTGTCACTATCACGGTGGCATGGATGCCGATGATCGCCGAAATGTTGAACGTCGCTTTCAACAAGAAGATGGTCTTATTGTTTGTGCCACTATTGCGTTTGGTATGGGAATCGACAAACCTGATATCCGGTGGGTCGCTCATGCTGATCTGCCCAAATCCATTGAATCCTACTATCAAGAAATTGGCCGCGCCGGACGCGACGGGGCGCCTGCTGAAACCCTCACGCTGTTTGGCCCCGATGACATTCGCTACCGTCGCCAACAAATCGACGAAGGCTTGGCTCCACCAGAACGCCGCGCCGCCGACCACGGACGCTTAAATGCCCTGCTTGGTTTGGCTGAAGCACTGCATTGCCGGCGCCAAAATCTGCTTTCATATTTTGGTGAGGACCCTGCACCCTGTGGTCACTGCGATCTGTGCGACAAACCTGCTGATGTGTTTGACGGAACGACCCCCGTGCGTATGGCTTTATCCGCTGCATTACGCACTGATGAAAGGTTTGGCGCAGGACATTTGATCGATATTTTACTGGGAAATATGACTGAAAAAGTCGCCCAACGTAGTCATGACCAGCTGCCGACCTTTGGTGTTGGCAAAGAATATTCCCGCATTCAATGGCAGGCGATTTTCCGACAAATGATGGGTCATGATCTCATGCGTCCTGACGCAGAACGCCACGGTGCGTTGCGCATGACCCCTAAGGCACGCCCTATTCTGCGCGACGAGGCGACGATTGATCTGCGTCGCGACACCATTAAATCTGCAAAACCTGGGCCTAAGATCAAACAAATGGTATCCGAAGAAGACGCGCCGCTTTTGTCAGCACTCAAGGCTAAACGCCGCTTCTTTGCGGAACAACTTGGCGGTCCTGCTTACATCGTTTTCAATGATAAGTCTCTGATTGAGATGGCAGAAAAACGCCCTAAAACCCTTGACGACATGGCCGGTATTGGTGGAGTTGGAACCAAAAAGCTCGACAGTTATGGTGCTGCATTTTTAGAAGTCATCAACGGTGAGAGCGCAATGCCTCACCCTCAACGTCAAAAACTTTCTGGACGAAACGAAGGATCAATCTTTGATCGTTTGCTCGTAACGCAAGCGACTCTGTCCCGTGGTCCCAGTGGCACTGATAAACCTATGTCGTGTTCCGCTGCCCAGCTCGCTAAAGTAGCCAATCAAAAACCGCGCGATGAAGCTGCCATTGTCCGCCTGTTGGGGGAACGTGCGGCAGACCGTTTTGGCGCAGCATTCCTCGACATTCTGCGCGGTGCCTGATTGTGGCAAGATGCACATCAGATACAAAGACTGTTAACAATGCTTACATACGATGTATCAGTTGCCAGATTGCTAAGATTTCCTAAATTTGCTTCGCACCTGATTTACCTTATCTTAAAATTAGATCATCACGCATACAGGAGAAAACACTTATGCTAACCGTCATTTCGCCTGCTAAGGCCCTCAACTGGGACCCCGTGGATATTGTTGGGACGCAACCCGCGTTTCAAGATGACGCAATCCGCCTGGCCAAAACGTCACGTAATCTGACTTTGGCTGAGTTAAAAAGTTTGATGTCCATCTCTGATGATCTGGCGCGCCTCAACCGTGATCGTTTCGTTGCGTTCCAAGACGTACCCGCTGCAAATCGCATTAAACCTGCAGCGCTTGCGTTTAATGGCGATACATATCGTGGACTTGAGGCTGAGACCTTAAGTGATGATGACATGGCCTATGGCCAAGATCACCTGCGGATTCTATCCGGTCTTTATGGGATTTTACGACCGCTTGATGGGATTCAACCATACCGGCTGGAGATGGGTAGCCGCCTTAAAACGCGACGTGGAAAATCACTTTACGACTACTGGGGCACTACGATTTCAGAAGCTTTGAATGTACAGGCTGACAAAATGGGTACTAACGCACTCGTTAATTGTGCATCACAAGAATACTTCGGTGCAGTAGAATCTAAGACTCTGAAACTAAACGTTATTACACCTGTTTTTATGGAAGTAAAAGATGACCGTCCACGTATTGTCAGCTTCTTTGCCAAGCGCGCGCGTGGCGCAATGGCACGTCACATCATCGAAAACCGTGTCACGACACCGCAAGGTGTTAACGAATTCACCTCAGGTGGTTATGCTTTCGATCCTGCCACCTCAACTGACGAACGGCCCGTTTTTTTGCGTAATTATCCCGATCCTAAAAAATAAATTTGGTAATCTAAATCCGCTCGATGGCTAATGCGATACCCTGACCACCGCCAATACACATCGTAATTAGCGCCCGTTTTTTACCCGTTCTTTCAAGTTCATACATGGCTTTTACGGTTATGATTGCACCAGTGGCTCCAACTGGATGGCCTAGCGCAATAGCGCCGCCGTTAGGGTTTACGCGTGCAGGATCTAACATTAGCTCCTGTGAAACAGCTAAAGCCTGTGACGCGAACGCCTCGTTGCTTTCAACCAAATCAAAATCACCAGCTGATAAACCTGTTTTTGCGAGTAAATTGTGCACTGCAGGTATAGGTCCAATACCCATCACTTCAGGTCGAACACCCGCATGAGCATATCCCAGCACGCGAAATTTCGGCGTCAGACCAGCAGCTTTAGCCGCGTCAGCAGTTGCCAAAACCACTGCAGCAGCACCATCGTTGATCCCCGATGAGTTGCCCGCGGTAACAGTTCCGTCTTTTTGGAAGGCAGTGCGCAGTTTAAACAGCGCATCAATTGTAGTTTTCTTTGGGTATTCATCACGTTGAAAAAAAATATTTTCTTGCTTTTTTTTCACTTTAACAGGGACTATTTGTTCGTCAAAATAGCCGGCTTCAATTGCGGCTGCCGCACGGTCTTGGGACTGCACCGCAAAGGTGTCTTGCGCCGCGCGGGTGATGCCATATTCCACCGCAATGTTTTCCGCCGTCACTCCCATATGCCCGGTTCCAAACGGGCAGTTCAACGCGCCCAACATCATATCACGGCCAACGATATCTCCCATCTTTGTGCCCCAACGTGCATCGGGTAAAATGTATGGCGCGCGGCTCATATTCTCAGCTCCACCTGCAAGGCCAAATGACGTATCTCCAAGCATCAGGGATTGAATAACTGAAATAATCGCCTGCACACCAGATCCGCACAAGCGGTTCACATTCATCGCTGGTACGGTATTTGGTACGCCTGCATTTATGGCCGCTACGCGACTGAGATACATATCGCGCGGTTCAGTATTGATAACATGCCCAAACACCACCTGTCCTATCTTTGTAGGATTAACGCCACCACGTTCAAGCGCAGCTTTGCTGACAGTTGTGGCCAAATCAATGGGTGGGCTTTTGGCAAGACTGCCACCAAAAGCGCCAATTGCGGTACGGGCCCCTGATAGGATGACGATGTCAGACATTATGTGCTTCCTTAAAATATTATGGGCACATTAACGACTTGAGACAATCCGCCAAGCCTTACGCCACGGTGCGGTTCTAATTATTAGATACTTGCCTTGAACTCCGACTGCCCCATTTTTTGTCTGCGGCATTTAAGACAATCGTCGTGCAGCCCTTGCTGCGTCCGCTCCTTGCTGGAATAGTTGAAACAATGTTGTTGCACGTGTCAGACCTTATCAAAACGTATCGCGGTCCAGACGGCGCCGTGGAGATCCTTAACGGGATCAGTATGACGATGAATAGGGGTGAAACCCTCGCGCTGACTGGGGAATCGGGTTCTGGCAAGAGCACGCTTTTGCATCTTGTGGGAGGGTTAGACCAACCCGATGGTGGGTGTGTTGACATTGATGGTGTGGACATCTGCGCACTTGATGATGCATCCCGAGCGGCTGTGCGACGTGACAAAGTGGGCGTAATTTTTCAACAATTTAATTTAATACCCTCGCTGAATGTTGCGTCAAATATTACGTTTCAGGCGCGGCTTGCGGGTGTAGAAGACCCCGATTGGACTCGTAATTTAACCACCCGCATGGGGTTGGCTGATCATATGGGCAAATATCCTGAGCAGCTTTCAGGCGGGCAGCAGCAACGTGTCGCAATAGCGCGCACGTTGGCGGCGCGGCCTGCACTAGTATTGGCTGATGAACCAACTGGAAATCTAGATGAAGGCACCGCTGATACGGTCTTGGACCTGATGCTGACATTGGTGGCGGAAACAAATGCTGCGCTGTTAATGGTGACCCACTCAGAACGCCTTGCAATGCGCATGGGACGGCGGTTGCGCCTGCGGGCGGGCCGTGTAGCATGAGGCGCCCAAGCCTTACTATGACAGGCTTACATGCGCTTTTATCACATTGGTGGCGCAACCCGATACAGTTGTTTACACTGGTCGTTGGTCTATCACTAGCCACGGCACTTTGGTCCGGTGTGCAGGCTGTAAACGCTGAGGCGCGTGCAAGTTATGACGCTGCCGCTGCGACATTAGGTGAAGGTGAATTCGAGCAAATTACGTCAGATAGCGGTATGATATTGCAAGCTGACTACGTTCGCCTGCGGCGCTCTGGATGGCTCGTCAGTCCCGTCGTCGAAGGACAGCTGGACAATGCGCGTCTGATCGGTCTAGATCCATTGACTGCGCCAAATGGTCTTGGTCCCGTTGATATGAGTAATGGGCAATTGACTGTTGATATGCTGACAAGTGGTGTCTTTTTCGCAAGGCAGGAAACGCTGGATCTGTTGGGTGAATACGATATTTCACTTGTGCAGTCACCAGATGTAGCACCAGGTGTCATCTTGACAGATGTGGGTACAGCGCAGCGACTGCTGGAAATGGATGGCTTTCTTAGCCGACTGATCGTTGCGCCAGCGCAGCCCATGAACCAAGTTTTATTTACAGACGTGACCCCTAAACTGACTTTGCGCACGCCACAAAACGGGACGGACGTGGCGCGCCTGACTGACAGCTTTCATCTTAACTTAACTGCTTTTGGACTGCTATCATTCGCTGTGGGCATATTCATCGTTCACGGTGCAATCGGCTTGGCGTTCGAACAGCGACGACCGGTAATCCGCACCCTGCGCGCACTGGGCTTTCCGCTGCGCCGGCTGATGGCTCTGATCGCGGTTGAATTGCTTGCCCTGTCCCTTATCGCAGGGGCAATTGGAGTCGGTCTTGGTTATATTATAGCCGCTGCATTGCTGACTGACGTCGCGGCCACAATTTCTGGCCTTTATGGTGCGTCTGTTTCCAGCACGTTGCAGTTTCGTCCTGAATGGTGGCTATCCAGCATGGTGATCGCCGTGGCTGGGACGGGCATGGCTGCTGCAACGTCCTTGTTTCAGCTTTCACGCATGCCACTATTGGCCTCGGCGCGCCCGCGCGCATGGGCGATGCAGGCGGGCAGGGGTCGAATGTACCAGGCGGGGGTTGCGTTTGGATTGTTGATCTTAGCAGCACTGCTTGGTTTGGTTGGCAGCGGTTTGATTGCAGGATTTGGAATGCTCGCCGCTCTTCTGATTGGTGCGGCCTTGGCCTTGCCAGTGGTGCTGGACCGTGTGTTAGCATTTGGCACATCCCGTGCAAAATCTGTTATTATAGAATGGTTCTGGGCCGACACCCGCCAACAATTGCCTGGCTTGTCACTGGCATTGATGGCGTTGCTCTTGGCAATGGCTACTAATGTAGGCGTGTCTACAATGGTCAGCTCGTTCCGTCTGACGTTCACAGGCTTTCTCGACCAGCGACTAGCATCAGAATTTTATGTTTATGCCAATGATGCTGATCAGGCCGCTGAGCTGCAAATTTTTCTGACACCACGCGTCGACAAAGTCCTACCAATCCAATCAGTCGACCAGGACATCCGTGGTCTACCATCGGAAATTTATGGCCCAACAGCACACGCGACTTATCGCGATAATTGGCTGTTTCTGCAGTCTGCTCCTAAAGCTTGGGCACGTATCGAATCTGGGGAGGGTGTTGCAATTAACGAACAACTCGCGCGGCGTGGCGACATTGCGATTGGTGACAAAATTACAATTGCAGGCAAGCTGTTTGATGTTCTTGGTATCTATGGCGATTATGGTAATCCTATTGGGCAAGTCATTGTGACTGAAGCCTTGTTTGAACGCCTGTTCCCTGACAGTCGCGCCCTGCAGTTTGGCCTGCGTATGGACCCTGTTGACGTTCCTGCATTAACAAACGAATTGCGCAACAGCTTTGGTTTGGCCGAGACGAACATGATCAATCAAGCCGGCATCAAAGCCTTCTCCCTCAACGTTTTTGAACGCACCTTCAATGTCACTGGCGCACTTAATATTCTTACCCTTGCTGTGGCAGGCTTCGCAATATTAATGAGCCTGCTTACCCTCGCTACGATGCGATTGCCACAACTCGCGCCGGTCTGGGCACAAGGCCTGACACGAGCAAGATTGGGGCGCATCGAAATCATCCGTGCGGTCTTGCTTGCCCTCCTCACTGCTGCATTTGCCCTGCCACTTGGCCTGGCTCTTGCGTGGACGCTTTTGGCGATTGTGAACGTTGAGGCTTTTGGCTGGCGGCTGCCAATGTACCTGTTCCCAATGGCCTATTTGCGCCTAGCAGTTTTCGCAATGATCGCTGCTATTCTTGCGGCTTTATGGCCATCCTACAAGCTTGCCCGCACGCGTCCTGCCGATTTGCTCAAGGTGTTTTCCAATGAACGCTAAAGTTTTTTTCTTCTTGTTGTTCCCATTTGCAGTCTCAGCGCAAGGCTTTGCCGGCCTCGGTTTGAAGGACGACAGTTTTGCGACCCCCCAAATCCCTGCAATCTTTGATTTCCCGAGAGATCATGGCCCACATGCCGAATACCGCATCGAATGGTGGTATCTGACTAGTAACCTGGAAGCTAAAGACGGTACGCCATTTGGTCTTCAATGGACGCTGTTTCGCACCGCTCTTGCACCAGAAAATGGCACGGGATGGTCCTCCCCGCAACTGTGGATGGGTCATGCAGCCGTCACCACAGCTGACTCGCATTATGTTACAGAGCGCTTTGCGCGTGGTGGTATTGGGCAGGCTGGTGTTACCGCTTATCCGTTTGAAGCATGGATTGATGATTGGCAGCTTGTTGGCCCCGACCTTAACACTCTGCGCATGACCGCCAGTGGCCCAAATTTTGCCTACGATATGGATCTTGAAGCACTTGGTCCGCTCATCTTTCACGGTAATGACGGCTACTCTGTGAAATCTGCTGAGGGGCAAGCGTCTTATTATTACTCTCAGCCGTTCTACGCAGTTGAGGGCACGCTTAAGTTGCCCGACGGCGATGTCCAAGTTAGTGGAACCGCATGGCTAGACCGTGAATGGTCGTCGCAACCTTTGTCAGAAAATCAAATGGGTTGGGACTGGTTTTCACTTTCCCTTGATACTGGAAAATTGATGGGGTTCCGCCTGCGTCAGACCGATCAAACTTTTTACACATCTGCCACGTGGATCACGCCAGATGGCCAAACGACCGCTTATCCTGATGGAGCGTTCAGCGCGGAACCGGTGTCTAACGTAACAGTTAAAGGGCGCACAATCCCGACCCAATGGCGTGTGACGCTTCCTGATCGTGGGATTGACGTCACTGTTGCCGCGATTAATGACCAAGCATGGATGGACACCTCTGTGCCTTATTGGGAGGGTCCGATTACCGTCACAGGTACGCACAAAGGTGTCGGTTATCTTGAAATGACGGGTTATGAATAAATAGGGTACAATGACATGCCCCTCGCGCTAATGCACGCGCCACGATAAGAAGGTCTCATGATAGCAAAGATACCATATACTCGCGACCTCGTTTTGGTGGGCGGGGGTCACACCCACGCGCTTGTTTTGCGCAGATGGGGCATGAACCCGCTGCCTGGTGTACGCGTGACCGTGATCAACCCCAACCCAACCGCGCCTTATTCAGGAATGTTACCAGGGTTTGTCGCTGGGCATTATACTTCCGATGAACTGGACATTGATCTTGTGCAACTTGCGCGGTTTGCAGGTGCCCGATTAATCCCTGGCAACGTCATGGCGATTGATCCTATTGCGAAAACTATCACTGTGCCTGATCGGCCTAATATTGCTTATGATGTTGCGGCGATCGACGTCGGAGTGACGTCAGAAATGCCGAAGCTTGCGGGTTTTGCGGACCATGGTATTCCTGCCAAACCACTTGGTGCATTTGCGGCGCGGTGGGATGCTTATCGTAAGGCAGCGACAGCTCCCAAAATTGCCGTCATCGGTGGTGGCGTAGCGGGTGCAGAACTTGCAATGGCAATGGCCTATGCACTGCGTGACAAGTCCCCGCAGGTATCCCTGATTGATCGTGGTGAGGTTCTTGATGATTTCAACCCACCAGCCCGAAACCGCCTGCTTGCTGCGCTTGAAGAACTGGGTGTAACACTGGTTGAAAACGCTGATGTTGCGGAAATCCGCATCGATGGGGTGCGCCTTGCCGATGATACGGTCATACTTTCCGATTTCACCACAGGTGCTGCTGGTGCACGCCCGCACGATTGGATTGCAGACATTAAGCTGGACCTACATGAAGGTTCGCTCATTGTAGGCCCGACTTTGCAAACGTCTGACCCAGATATTTTTGCTGTCGGTGATTGTGCCTACTTGTCTCACGATCCACGGCCTAAGGCGGGTGTCTTTGCTGTACGTGAAGCCCCTTTCCTGTTCGATAATTTACGCGCCCGTCTTGCGGGCGAAAAAACCATGCGAAATTATTACCCTCAAAAAGACTATTTAAAACTCGTTTCTCTGGGTGGAAAATTTGCGCTTGCGGAAAAGCTTGGTACGGCCCGAAGTGGGTCACTGTTATGGAAATGGAAAAATCACATTGACCGTAAATTCATGGATCAATTTGACACCTTGCCAGTAATGGAACAACCGCTGCCTTTGCGCGTGGCGGATGGAGTTAAAGAAGCCCTTGGAGACGCTCCCATGTGTGGCGGTTGTGGAGCAAAAGTTGGGCGTGGTGCCTTGCAGGGTGCGCTTGAAACGCTGCCAGTCAATTCGCGTGAAGATATCATTTCATTGCCTGGCGATGATGCAGCCCTTCTGAAAACAGGGGGTGAGACGCAGGTTTTTACCACCGACCATCTAAGTGCTGTGACAAATGATCCAGTTATGATGGCAAAAATTACAACAACCCACGCCCTGGGTGACATCTGGGCGATGGGTGCAGACCCTCAGGCGGCTGTCCTTTCGCTCACGCTGCCGCGTATGTCTGCCCAATTGCAGCAGCGCACGGTGACTGAAATAACTCAGGCAGTAGCGCGTAATCTAGGTGGGGCCGCGCTTGTTGGGGGGCACACGACGATGGGCGAGGGGTTAACCATCGGCCTGTCGATTACAGGCCTTTGTAGGCGTGCGCCAATAACGCTGGCGGGGGCCAAAGTTGGAGATGTTCTCGTGATTACCAAGCCAATTGGGTCTGGTACGATTCTTGCCGCAGAAATGCGCAGGGCGGCACGCGGGGCGGATGTATTGAAGTGCTATCAAACGATGATCCAACCGCAGGACGTGGCTGCGCAGTTACTCAAAGATGCCCATGCGATGACGGATGTAACTGGCTTTGGCCTTGCTGGGCATTTGGCAGGAATATGTAATGCGTCTAGCGTGGGTGCGAATGTGCGCCTATCGGATGTGCCGCTTTTGGATGGTGCGTTGAACCTCGCTGATGCTGGTATTCGATCAACGCTTTATCCTGACAACCGTAATGACCCGCGTGTCACCGCGCCTGATACGGCAAACGGTGCGTTAATGTTTGATCCGCAAACAGGTGGTGGGCTGCTTGCTGCTGTCCCAAAGGCCAAGGCCAACATTTTAGCTAAAAATAAAAATATTTGGATCATTGGGGATATCATTGGTGGTAATGGTGTGACGTTTAGCTGATGGTTTTGACCCACGCTGCGATGCGCAATGCCAAATCTGCTCGCGCGTTGATGCCCAAATTGGACACAGAAAACTTCTGCAACACATTGGCTCCGTGGCGTGTGCGACCTAATCGATAAGTTGGATCGTAGTGTTCATCCATCAACACGCGGGCCAAAGCCTGAAATTCGCCTGCCCGCAACAGTGCAAGCCAGCCATCGACTAATCCGCCACGGTGACGACGCAAAATCTCCAACTTAGCGGTTAATCCAGCGGCATCGGAGCTAATGTCCAGATAAGCATCCGCCAAATATTGCGCGCGCGCATCAAGTGGCGCGTCGATTTCAATGCGTGATGCAACCTTCATAGCGGCCCATAATGTTGGTGGCACGACCCGTTCGCCAACCTTACTGCTTTCCGCCTCTACAATGATTGGCCGCGTCGGGTCCATCTGCGCAAGCGCACAGGCTAAAGCCGTTTCAAAACCCTTTTGTGCAGGTTGTCCGCCTGCCATCGAACCCAACAAAGATCCGCGATGGTTCGCCAACCCTTCGAGGTCAAGGACCTGAACATCAAGCTCTCGTAAACGGTGCAAAATATCAGTTTTAGCGGTGCCTGTGTTACCGTCCAGAAGGATTAATTTATACGGCACTACCTCTTTGTACAACACGTCATGCACAAGGTTGCGATAGCTCTGATAGCCGCCTTCAATCACTTTGGCACGCCAGCCAATTTGCGAGAGGATCGACGCAAAAGACCCCGAGCGTTGCCCCCCGCGCCAGCAATAAACCAGTGGCCGCCAGCTGCCTTCAATGTCTTTTAATGGTCCATCTAAATGCTCTGCAACGTTACGTGCGACCAATGCCGCACCAATTTTGCGGGCTCTAAAAGGTGCTTCTTGTACGTAGATCATTCCGACCCGTGCACGTTCTTCATTGGACAAAGCCGGCAGATTAATTGCGCCGGGTACATGATCCTCGGCGAATTCTGCGGGGGAGCGTACGTCGATGATAGTGTCGAACCCGTGATTAAGAATATCGGTCAATCTTGTAAAACTAGTTTTCATTTTGTGATACTCACATGACAGCGTGTGGGGTCGAAAGGTGATACGCGCAATTTAAGGTTGTAATGGTGTGCGGCCAGCGTCGTTCAGCGTAAACCAGTCTGTGCCGTCAAACAGGGTTGGGACCAAGGGCCGTCCATAACCTGCGCCACCGTCAATATTGATCCGATTGACGTGATGCTTTGGGAATTCTAAAGCGGTATGCCCATGCACATAAGTGGCGTCTAGTTGATCGGTGTGGTCCAGCCAGCCATCCCTAATCCAGATTAAATCACTTTGTGTTTGATCTTCTAACGCAACTTCGGGGCGAATGCCTGCGTGAACAAAGATATGATTGTGTGGCGCTTTGATGAAAAGTGGTAACGCTGAAATCCAATCTAGGTGGGCAGCAGGAACAGTGTTTTTTGCCGCATCTGAGATTACTTTTAAAAGGCTGTCTGACGCAGGATCGAGACCATGTTCGTTTACGTGATCCCAGCTGATCCAGTCGGGATGGTCCAGTTCTACCCCATTCATATAGGATGCCAAGGTTCGAACACCTCCAAGGCGGTGATGCAGCCACGTTTTGCCTGAAGATATTTCTGGATGCAGTACTTTTGCAGTTTTTACAAACTGATGAAACATCAGATCATGATTACCAAGGATGCAGTGCCACTGCTTACCTGCGTTTTGTCCGTCTATGATCTTTTGAATAACGCCACGACTATTTGGTCCGCGATCCACAAGATCACCAACAAAAAACAGATCTACATCGCTGCCGCCATCGGCTTTGATCAGATCTAAAGCGCGGTCAAGTTGCACCATCTGTCCGTGGATATCTCCGAGAGCATAGAACATATTTAGACTTTCTAGGGACTGCGCCCCGCCTTTGTCCCTCGAGAGTACTTCTGAGACAAAGGCGGGATCAGGACGTTTAAACTACATCGAATGTGAGAGGCTTTACCTGCGTGAACATTCCCGTCGCTTCGATCTCTTTTAGGGCAGGGGAAGGGACCGCTTCGTCCACATAGAGCAGTGCAATTGCTTCGCCATTTGCCGCAGAACGGCCTAGCGTAAAGTTCGCAATGTTGACGTTATGTTTACCCATAGTTTGACCTAAAGTGCCAATAATTCCAGGTACGTCTTCGTTGGTGGTGTAGACCATATACGCCCCAATTTCAGCGTCGATGTTGATGCCTTTAATTTGAATGAAGCGCGGTTTTCCATCACTAAAGACTGTGCCAGCAACAGAACGTTCCCGTTTGGACGTAACAACTGTAACTTTCATATATCCATCAAATGCGCCAGTCTTATCCTGCTTTGTTGTGCTGATTTTAATACCGCGTTCTTTGGCAATTATGGGTGCGCTGACCATATTGGTGTCAGGATTTGCCATTTTCATGATACCTGCAACAACGGCAGCTGTCAGGGCCTCAAGGTTCATCTCGGATACTGTGCCGTCAAACAGGATGTTGATGGCTTTGATCGGTTCATCCGTCATCTGGCCGATGAAATTACCAAGGTGGCCAGACAATGAAATCCATGGTTTCATAATTTTGGCTTCTTCTGCTGTCACTGACGGCATATTCAGCGCGTTGGTCACGGCTCCAGTCATTAAATAATCTGACATTTGTTCGGCTACTTGCAACGCTACGTTTTCTTGCGCTTCGGTGGTAGCTGCGCCTAAATGTGGAGTTACCACCACGTTCGGCAAGTTGAACAATGGGCTATCAGTTGCGGGTTCAATTTCGAAAACGTCAAATGCGGCGCCTGCAACGTGGCCGGACTTAAGCGCATCTGCAAGCGCGGTTTCATCAACCAAACCACCACGGGCACAGTTAATAATCCGTACACCTTTTTTAAGTTTGGCGATGTTTTCACGACTCAGGATATTTGCAGTCTGGTCAGTGAATGGCACGTGCAGGGTGATAAAATCAGCCTTTGACAACAGTTCATCCAACTCGACTTTTTGCACGCCCATCTTGTCGGCCTTTTCTTCGCCGAGGTAAGGATCGTACGCTATGACCTTCATTTTTAAAGCTCGCGCCCGGTCGCACACGATACCACCAATATTGCCGGCACCGATGACGCCAAGGGTTTTACCTGTCAGTTCAACTCCCATGAATTTAGACTTTTCCCATTTGCCTGCATGTGTAGATATGGATGCTTCGGGAATTTGGCGAGCTACTGCAAACATCATCGCAATGGCGTGTTCGGCGGTGGTAATCATGTTGCCGAACGGTGTGTTCATCACAATAATACCAGCTTTTGATGCAGCCTCTTTGTCGACGTTGTCAGTGCCGATGCCGGCACGGCCAATGACCTTTAGGTTTGGCGCGTTTTCCAGCAGTTTGGCGGTAACTTTGGTGGCGGATCGGATCGCAAGACCGTCATATTGGCCAATTGCAGCGGCAAGCGCGTCTTTGTCTTTGCCAAGCTCTGGCATGAAATCCACATCAATCCCGCGGTCACGGAAAATTTGTACAGCTGCTTGTGAAAGGCTATCGGAGATGAGTACTTTGGGAGCCATGTTAAGCGTCCTTCAATGAAGTTATGAGAGTGGAACCACACCGTTTTGATACGGGTTGATCCAAAAATTTATGCGGTTATTTCGGTTTGAAAGGCCCAGTCGAGCCACGGCAACATTGCTTCGATGTCACTCGTCTCAATTGTGGCACCACACCAAATCCGCAAACCAGCTGGCGCGTCGCGATAGGCCCCAATGTCCAGCGCAATGCCTTGAACCTCAAGTTGTTTTGCAATCGATTTTGCGAACGCAGCACCGTCTTTTATGCGTTGATCGGTAAACTTTAAACAAACTGATGTGTTCGACCGTGTTGCACTATCTACCGCCAGATTATCGATCCAATCGCGTGTTGCACAGAAATTCCAGATTGCCTGCGCATTGGCATCGGCGCGCATTCTCAATGCGTTCAGACCGCCAATAGATTTTGCCCAATGCAATGCGAACAAATAATCTTCAACACACAACATTGACGGTGTGTTGATTGTTTCACCCTTAAAGATTCCCTCAATTAGCTTGCCACCTTTGGTCATGCGAAAAATCTTGGGCATTGGCCAAGGTGGTGTATAGGATTCTAGCCGTTCCACTGCACGTGGCGATAAAACGATCATTCCGTGCGCTGCCTCGCCGCCCATGACTTTCTGCCAAGAAAACGTCGTAACATCGAGTTTTTCCCACGGCAGATACTGTGCGAAAGCAGCGCTTGTCGCATCGCAAATCGTCAAGCCAGTCCGGCTTGCAGGAATTGGATCCCCTGCAACACGCACGCCAGATGTTGTTCCATTCCACGTGAAAACAACATCTTGGTCGTAATTTAGCGCTGCCAAGTCCACGATGTGACCGTAGTCTGCAATATGTTCTGATGCTTCGATCTTGAGTTGTTTGATCACGTCGCTAACCCAGCCCGCGCCAAAGCTTTCCCATGCAACCATTTGAACCGGGCGTTCACCAAGCAGAGACCACATTGCCATTTCCACAGCACCCGTATCGGATGCAGGCACAATGCCAACGCGGTAATTAGCAGGAATATCCAGCACCTCGCGTGTTAGATCAATTGCTTCTTTTAATTTATTTTTACCCACTGCAGCACGATGTGAACGACCAAGTGGTGCGTCTTTCAACACGTCAAGCGACCATGTGGGGGGTTTGGCACAAGGGCCAGATGAGAAACGCGGATTAGCCGGCCGCGATGCCGGTGTCGTAATAGCCATTGATGCTATCCTTCCAGATAAGCGCCCTTCGTTGGGGAAGGGTGTCCCAAGGTTGCACTTATGCAAACGCCCATAAAACAGCAAGAACATTCGAAAGAAGCTATGTAGAAATTGACCAAAAATGTTAGAATGAGGTAAGAAAATGTGAAAAGATTTACACAACAAATCTTGGTGTTGTCCGGCGTTTGTCTTGTTGGTCCAGCTCCCAAAACAAATAACGCTGCGACCTCGGAAAAGGTCAACTGCGTCAAATATTCTGAGACTGTAAAAAATTTGTTTAAATATCTAAAAGGCGAACTGGGGAGTACGTCATCCGATTATTTCCCTTCTCTAGTTAGGGATGCCCCATGGATAGAAATATTGGTACTGGTGCAGCGCCATAATAGAAAAGTTGAAAAATCTTGGTGGATCGGGTTGTGATTTTGCCGCAAGCAGGGTTTCTGATTGCAATCGGAGGACCGTTTCATGTTTGTTATTACCTTGATCGCCAAGCCTGGCAAATTGCAGCCCGTTTTAGTGGAAAGCCTTCGCAATGCGTGGGGTGGGCAATCAGCACAATGGCTTGCGGCGGATGAGGCGGCTGAATTTGCCGTTGAAACTAAGCCCGTAAATTTGTGGGATGTTTGGACGGATGCGCAAGGAATGGGTGTCGATATAGTTTGCCAGCCGCTGATTGGTCGGTGCAAGTCCATGCTACTCGCCGATATGGACAGCACGATGATCCAGCAGGAATGTATTGACGAACTGGCAGATGAAGCAGGCGTTGGCGCGCAAGTTGCGGATATTACAGCCCGCGCGATGAACGGTGAATTGGATTTCGAGGCAGCATTGATTGAACGCGTCGGATTGCTGCGCTGCTTGGACGAAGCCGTGATTGGCAAGGTACTGGCAGAGCGCATTACGTACATGCCCGGCGGTACCACGTTGCTGGCAACAATGAAGGCAAATGGTGGTCACGCAGCCTTGGTGTCAGGCGGGTTCACGGCCTTTACTGCAAAGGTGTCAGCCAAACTTGGGTTTAATGAAAACCGAGCTAACACTCTTTATATTGAAGACGGCAAGCTGACAGGCGATGTTGGCCGCCCTATTCTTGGAAAAGCCGCCAAAGTTCAAGCGCTTGAAGAAATCACTGCACGCATTGGTATCAGCCATGCAGATGTTATTGCAGTTGGTGACGGCGCCAACGACTTAGGAATGTTGCATGCCGCAGGCACAGGTGTTGCGCTTCATGCAAAACCGTCTGTAGCCGCAGAGTGCAGCGTGCGCATTAACCATGGCGATTTAACGGCACTTTTGTATATCCAAGGTTACGCCAAGAATGAACACGTCTAGGCAAGCGCTGTGCTGGGCCGCATGTCGCCAGTTATCAGACCCGCGAAATTCTTGAGGTTGGGATTGCGGTATGCTGCCACGCTTGGATCATTCGCGTCCAACACGCCCAATTTGCACAGGATCGCTGTCATTGCGCATTCTGCCGCGCGGGTAGCACCATCTACAATTTTCAGAGCCACACCCAACTTAACTTCTGGCAAAATTGCAATAAAAAAACCTTCAGCACCGGTTTTGACTGCCGCTTTGCCTTTGGCTGCACGCATGAGATGCGTGCAGGCGCGGTCTTCGTTTGCCACCAGCTCTGGATAAGTCATCATCGCATTGCGCAGCCGCACGATTGCGGCCCCGCGAATCGTTGAATCGTCGGCATTTGCATATGTCGCCATCGCGCGCCCCATACCCAAAACACTGCAGGCATGGTTCGGGGCGGAACAGCCGTCGATCCCCCAACCGGGTGAGGTTTCCTCCACTAATTCCTCGAATGTTTGTTTAATGGCAACCTGCAACGGATGGTGCGAATCTACGTAGTCTGACGCCCAATTGTTAGCTTTAGTCATAGTTAAGAATCCACAATGCTTGCCGGAACAATTATTGTGATATTTGCAAGGTTTGGCCTCGCTTTTGATCAACCTGTCGCGGGCGGGCACGTCGGCGGGCCATTGTGGTCCGCACTGAAACGCAGCGTCCCCAATATCAAGGTCTTTTAACCACCGCTGTACGCGGTCAGTGTGGATTGCGGCTCCTGAATGGGACGCGCAGGACAAGGCCAGTTGTTCACCTGTCAGTCCGAATCGGTCTGCGATGCCACTTTCTACCATAGGCAAGGCTTGCAGCATTTTCGCTGAGCTGCGTGGATAAGTCACAGCCTTTGGATTACCCCACGCATGCACTATCTCTCCGGCCTGATCGATCACAACAGCATGACCACGATGGACGCTTTCAAGCATCCCACCGCGCCAAATTTCAACAAAATCGACTGGATCTGACATTTTTTTCCCAAAATTTATAATGGATGCACGATGTTGTTGGCAAATATGTGTGACCAAAGGCTTTCCCATTTGGGCAAAATATTGCTAATGACAATGTTATCGAATTGAAACAGCTCTATCTTGTCTAGAAGGTATCTACCATAGGTGCTGGGATATTTAGAGCAACCAGAGGCACGGACAGCTTGGAGGCTGTATTTATGATTTCAAAATTTCCGCACGCGCTTGGCGCACTCGCCCTTATGACCACCACTGTAACATTGGCCACATCTACTCTTGCGCAGGAAGCCAGTTCAAACCGCGTTGCGGCCAACACAGACTGGTCCGTCTTCGTTGAAGAAGATCCGTCTGAGTGTTGGGCAGTTTCAGCACCTAAGGAAACTGTTAACTCCCGTGATGGTCAAGTTGTATCTGTCCGCCGTGGCGAGATTCTTTTGTTCGTGTTCTACCGCCCTGTTGCTGATGTAAACGGTCAAGTAACATTCACAGGTGGCTACCCGTTCGCGAGTGGATCGACAGCCAAGTTAGACATTGGTGGCACCAAATATGATTTGTTTACTGAAGGTGAATGGGCTTGGCCTGCAACGCCTGAAGACGATGCACGCATCGTTGCGGCAATGAAGCGCGGATCAGAAGCAATCATTTTGGCCGAGTCAGGTCGCGGCACCGTTACCAGTGACACGTTCTCGTTGCTCGGCTTTACGGCTGGAGTTGAAGAAGCTGCTAATCGCTGTTCCAGCTAAAACGTACCGCCTACAAAATACAAAGTGCTGGGTTTTCTTTAAAAACCGGCCCTTTGTGTTATGAAGATGTGTCTTATATAGGGCGCAAGAAAGCCCACGCACCGAACCGGAGTCGATTCCCATGCAGCCGCAAGCGCCCATTACCCAAGACTTCATGACGATTAAACGAATTCTTCCCGAAGGTGGCCTGATGAACATTGTTGGCCTGACACGCGATCAGTTGCGAGATGCGCTGATTGGCGTTGGGGTGACTGAAAAACAGTCAAAGATGCGAGTAAATCAGGTCTGGCAATGGTTATATCATTGGGGTGTGCGTGATTTTGACGTGATGACGAATCTGTCTAAAGGTTTTCGTGCGATACTGGCTGAACATTTTAAAATTGAACTTCCCGAGATCGTTACCAAAGATGTATCTACGGATGGCACCCGCAAATACCTTGTACGTATAGCGGGCGGCCATGAGGTCGAAGTGGTTTATATTCCAGAAAAAGAGCGTGGCACATTGTGCATTTCAAGCCAAGTCGGTTGCACGCTGACTTGTTCGTTCTGTCACACGGGTACACAAAAATTGGTTCGCAACCTTACGGCTGGTGAAATTATTGGCCAAGTCATGCTGGCGCGAGACGACCTGAATGAATGGCCTGAACCAGGGCAGGGCACGGGTGAAAATGGCCCGCGCCTTTTATCCAACATTGTACTGATGGGTATGGGTGAGCCGCTTTATAATTTCGAAAACGTCCGTGACGCGATGAAAATCGCAATGGACGGCGAAGGTATTGCATTATCACGTCGCCGAATCACGCTGTCGACCTCTGGTGTCGTACCAGAAATTCACCGGACTGCGGATGAAATTGGCTGTATGCTGGCAATTTCGTTCCACGGAACCACTGATGAAATTCGCAACAAGCTGGTGCCAATTAATAAAAAGTGGAATCTTGAAAAGCTGCTCGAAGCATTGGCTGCTTATCCAAAAGTTACTAATTCTGAACGCATTACATTCGAATACGTAATGCTGAAAGACGTTAATGATACAGACGAAGACGCGCGGCGATTGGTGAAACTGATCGAAGGCATCCCTGCCAAAATCAACCTAATCCCGTTCAACGAATGGCCAGGTGCGCCTTACAAACGTTCTGACGCGGACCGCATCAAAGCATTTGCAGATATCATCTACAATGCAGGCTACGCATCACCAATTCGTCGACCACGTGGTGAAGATATTATGGCTGCCTGTGGTCAGTTAAAGTCAGCCACTGAACGCGCCCGAAAATCACGTAAAAAAATTGATGCGGCAGCTAGTATTTAATATTAATTATTAAATGCGCTGTTTCTTGGCCTTTATGTGTCACCAAAAAATAAGCACAGCTAAGTTGTATGTACAGTGATAAAGTATGATTTATGTTGAGCCAAAACGATGAGGGTGTAAGCGCAACTGGTTACGCATTTTTGAAAATAATTTTATCTGTCCAACCGGTCGATCCGACCTCACCAACAAATTTAAATGTGAGGGCCGCAATGATGACACATCGGTTGGCAGCCTTGTTGCAATCTGACTTGATGGAGTAAAGATTGGCAAGGAGCCCAATCTGGGTCTCAACTATTCGTACAGTTTAAAAACTTCTGGCGCTCTGATACCGAAGAACTCACGTCGTAGGCAACGTGGTGAGGTATTATCTAACTTCGTCGTGTAAATTCCTAGTGAACCGGAATGGGCGTGCGTTTTTCGCCAGCATCTTTCCAGTTCTCCAAAGCCGCGATTGCTTCTTCGGCGGTTTCCACAAACTGGAACAGGGCCAAATCGTCTGCCGAAATCGTACCGGCGTCTGACAGAGCATCCCAATTGATGATGCTTTCCCAAAACGCACGGCCAAAGAGTAAAAATGGTACGCGTTCCATGCGACCTGTCTGAATGAGCGTCAGAGCTTCAAACGTTTCGTCCAATGTGCCAAAGCCGCCTGGAAAAACTGTGATCGCCTTGGCACGCATCAAGAAATGCATTTTCCGAAGTGCGAAGTAGTGAAAATTGAAACAGAGTTCGGGTGTGACGTATTCGTTTGGGGCCTGTTCGTGCGGTAGCACGATGTTCAAGCCAATGGATTGCCCGCCTGCATCAACAGCACCGCGGTTGCCCGCCTCCATAACACCGGGTCCACCACCGGTGATAATCACGTTTTCACCAGCCTCACCCATTTGTGTCATTAATTTTGCAAACTTGCGCGCCTCGTTGTAATACTTTGACAGATCTGACAAAGTCTTTGTGCGCGCTGTGTCTTTTTTGGCAGGCTCGGGTATCCGTGCTCCGCCGAACATCACGATGGTGGATGTGATTCCTTTCTCGTTCAGTATTAACTCTGGCTTGAGCAATTCCAATTGCAGTCGCACTGGACGCAATTCATCACGGCACATGAAGTCAGGATCAGCAAACGCCAGAGCATAGGCAGGAGAGCGGGTCTGTGGCGTGTCTGGTACATTGCTGGCCTCATCACAATCTTGCTGACTGTCGCGGAACGAGTTTTTGCGATTGTCGTTTTTCATGAATCTGCTCCTTGTTGGGCTTTGCAATTTTGTGGCAGGTTGAAAGAAGATTGTCCAATTACCGAAGGCCTGCCATGACCCAGAATAATCCAGTATCACGTTCTGATATAAACGCTGCTGCGGCCCGAATTTCAGGCCATGTGCATGTCACCCCAGTCATGCGCTCAAACGCGTTTGGTCTGCCACTGCAATTTAAGTTTGAGCACACGCAAATTACTGGTTCGTTCAAAGCACGTGGCGCTTTCAATTCGTTGCTGACAGCGGATGTGCCGCCTGCTGGTATCGTTGCTGCATCGGGTGGTAATCATGGAGCTGCGGTGGCCTGCGCAGCTAAAACGCTTGGCTATGATGCAAACATTTTTGTCCCCGAATTCGCTGGCCCGGCTAAGATCGATGTGATCCGTCAGGCAGGTGCGACGCTGCATGTTGTGGCAGGAGCTTATGCCGATGCAGCTGCAGCCGCCAAAGCACATCAGGTTACGACAGGCGCGCTCGACATTCATCCTTACAACGCCCCTGCAACCCTTGCGGGTCAGGGGACCTGTTTTCAAGAATGGGATGCACAAGGGCTAGATGCGGATACTATTATTATTGCTATTGGCGGTGGTGGTCTGATTGGGGGTGCGATGGCGTGGTTTAAGGATCGAAAGATCATTGGTGTCGAATCCGAAACAACCAATGCTATGCACGCCGCTCTGCAAAATGGCCCGGAAACTGACGTTGAGGTGTCTGGCATCTGTGCTAATGCGCTGGGCGCAAAGCGAATCGGTCGCCTAGCCTATGATCTTGCTAAAGATCGTGATCTGCAAACACTGCTGCTTCCAGACGCGGCAATTGCAAATGCCCAAAAAATGCTTTGGCAAAATTTACGCCAACTGGTGGAACCGGCAGGCGCTGCAGCCCTCGCTGCTATTACGTCGGGAGCTTACGTACCTGCTAAGGGTGAAAAGGTTGCGATTCTTTTGTGTGGTGCGAACCCAACCCCGATTCCAATCTAATTGCCGAAGGCGAGACATCACGTTATGTCGCTTTTAACGCATTTTTATTAGGTGAGGCTCATCATGTCCAACGTACAACTCGAAACCGCAATTGAAGCCGCATGGGAGGCGCGTGAGACCATCACCACCGCGACCAAAGGCGAAGTTCGGGAGGCTATCACTGATACGCTAACGGCGTTAGATTCTGGTAAACTACGTGTCGCTGAACGGCGCGAAAGCGGCGACTGGCATGTCAATCAATGGGCAAAAAAAGCTGTCCTCCTGTCATTCCGTTTAAATGATATGGAACCGATTTCAGGTGGTAACGGAGGCACGACATGGTGGGACAAAGTCCCATCGAAATTTGATGGTTGGGGCGAAAAACAATGGCGCGAGGCAGGCTTTCGCGCTGTTCCAGGATCAATCGTACGTCGCTCTGCGTTCATCGGAAAAGGCGTGGTCTTGATGCCGTCGTTTGTGAACCTTGGAGCATACGTTGATGAAGGTTCTATGGTTGATGGTTGGGCCACAGTCGGGTCTTGCGCGCAAATTGGTAAAAATGTTCATTTGTCTGGTGGTGTTGGTATCGGCGGTGTTCTGGAACCTATGCAGGCAGGCCCGACGATCATTGAAGATAATTGTTTCATTGGCGCACGTTCCGAAGTCGTCGAAGGTTGCATTATTCGCGAAGGATCTGTGCTGGGCATGGGCGTGTTTATCGGGCAGTCTACCAAGATTGTAGATCGCGAGACGGGTGAGGTTTCATACGGTGAAGTACCGCCTTATTCCGTAGTAGTTGCGGGTACTATGCCGTCGAAGAATGGCATAAACCTGTATTGCGCTGTCATAGTGAAACGTGTCGATGCCAAGACCCGTTCCAAGACTGGCATCAATGAACTGCTGCGGGATTAATGATCCTAAGTCGCACCCTCGCTAAACGTCGTATTGCGGCGGGGGTGCGGCCCACGTGGAGCGCGGCTTGGCTACCTGTCGTATTTGATGCGGTTTGCCTTATTTTTGTGTTTCTTGTGCTCTTTCGTCCATTCCAGTTCCTGACCGACACATTTAGCTTTCCGATCTGGGTTACGATCATAACCCTCCTTGCGATTGGATTCATTCCTGTCCAAGCGGTGCTGATCTTTTCGTCCCTCTGGGCTGCAAAATCACGCTACATAGACAACGATGAAACACCCTATTAATCTGAAATTCTAAATCAAGTTGTCACCAATTCACCATAGGTTCCATCATCGTGTAAGCGCAGACGTTGACGCCACGCATGCTGAACGTTACGGGCACTTCCATGAGTGACATACCCGACATTAAATCAAAAAAGAAAAAGCCTTCGCGCCAACAAGTGTTCACTCTTCTTGTTGAGGTTGGCCGCAAAATTGGTGATGGCCTTCCCAAAGACAGCACAGGTGCAGCACTCATGATTTATGCTTCCGGCATTGATGAAGCTGAAGCCGTGCGCGAAACTGTTGCGATCCTGAAGCAGGCAGACGTGGCACCCCTTGACGTGTCTGGCTATGGGACGCTTGAAGAACGTCTCGCTGAAGGACACGAAATAGCTGACGAAGAACGCGAACTCATGCAGCGTGCGTTGGACGAAAATAGTGTAATCGTGGCACAGATGACACCGTTCTTTGAAGGTGACGATGACGTTGATGACGTTGTTGACGCGGCCCCGTAGCTGCGTGATGCTCTTGTCATCTTCATCGCCTAACGGTGGCGAAACACATGTGCGGTTCGCCTGGTGAGGTTTGGCAGCAAGTTTGTGCTCATACCCGAAATAACTGAAATTTCAATCAGGCCTAGTACGTCTAGCACCCTAGAAACATCAAAATCTCCCTCCAAGGTGCCCCTCACCTCGATAATTTGACATATTTCAAGCTGGATTTGATAATAGTTCATCACTGCTAGGACAGGCTTTGCTGTTATCGCGCAATTGCGCACTTTCAGTCGTCTTACAGTCATTCTCACGCGTTCTTTGCCGAACAGGTCTTCAACCCTTGACCTTGGATGATCACCAAATTACGGGTCAGCTTATATAAATAATGCACAACATCATTGATTTAAAACGTTTTAAAGTGGGTAATGTTGCATGCCCCACCCAAAGAACTGGCATCGGATCACCATTCCTAAAGTTAGCATTGGTCATCTACATTACCGATGCTGTAAAAATTGTTATTTAACTTAACGTCTGTAACCATTGTTCTCACTTATTTCACATAAAAATCTGATAAAATCTTAAATCCAGTGGTCGACGTTTGAACCTGTGAAGCATGTTGGGTTCGTTTGATGTCTGCCTTGCTTTGTATCTATATCATTGTGCTAACCATATAATCATAGAAAGATTTTTGAGTGGTTAAGTTCATGTCACCGCCGATCTTTGTGGGGTGGAACATCACCTAGGCATGATTGTGAAGGTTTGCATCGCCGTCAAATTATCGGTATCGCAGAAGCAATCAGGAGAGTTTTATGCCCGTTGATCCCATCGCCCTTACAGCTGATCTGGTCCGCTGCCCCAGCGTCACACCAGTTGAAGGCGGTGCGCTACAATTGCTTGATCAGCTTTTGTCCGACGCAGGGTTTGAAACGTGGCGCGTTGATCGCGCAGACACGCCAAACCTATACGCGCGGTGGGGCGTTCGTGGGGCTAAAAAATCGTTTGGCTTTAACGGCCACACCGACGTGGTGCCCGTTGGTGATGCGGCCGCATGGACGGTTGACCCATTCGGTGGCGAAATCCTTGGTGGCATCCTTTATGGTCGAGGTGCAACAGATATGAAATCCAGCGTGGCAGCTTTTACCGCGGCTGCAATTGATTTTGTCCAAGACTCACCGCCAGATGGAGCTATAATTTTGGCGATAACTGGTGATGAAGAAGGTCCGTCCACTGATGGTACAATAGCCCTGTTGGACTGGATGCAGGTCAACCGTGAAACAATGACTGTGTGCATCGTTGGCGAACCAACCTGTCCAGATATTATGGGCGAAATGATTAAAGTTGGGCGTCGTGGGTCGCTGACATCGCACTTTACAGTAACTGGCAAACAAGGCCATTCTGCCTACCCGCACCGTGCCAAAAACCCGCTGCCCGCAATGGTGCGCCTGATGGATCGCTTGGCCAGCCATAAAATGGACAAGGGATCGGATAATTTTGATCCATCAACCCTTGCGGTTGTGACAATAGACACCGGCAACCCTGCCACAAACGTCATTCCTGCCACCTGCAAATCTAGCGCCAATGTGCGTTTCAATGACCTGCACACATCTCAATCTGTCATCGCGTGGATGCAGGCCGAGATTGATGCTGTTGCTGCAGATTTTAATGTGCAAATTGACATGGCCACCCGCGTTTCAGGTGAAAGTTTTATTACACCCCCTGGTGAATTGTCTGATCTGGTTAGTGCTGCGGTACGAGCAGAAACTGGCATCATTCCGAAGCTGTCCACCACTGGCGGTACGTCAGATGCGCGGTTTGTTAAAAACCACTGCCCTGTTGTCGAGATCGGCCTGGTGGGCAAGACCATGCACCAAGTTGATGAATGCGTACCGGTTGAACAAATTACTCAGCTAACGGCTATATATGGTCGTATATTGCGGGATTACTTTTCTTAGATGGCGCGCAATAGAGTAAGTATTTACATGTTAAATAAGGTGAAACGAAAATTGGGTCTGACGCCCACCGTGACGCGTGATAGGCAGAACTCATGACACGTATACCCACAAAGCCCGAGATCCTTGAATGGATCGCTGAAAATCCCACCCAAACTGCAAAGCGAGAGATTGCAAAGGCATTTGGCATTAAGGGTGCAGCGAGAATTGATCTCAAACGCCTGCTGCGCGAACTCGAAGACGAAGGAAAGTTACAAAAACGCAAATCGTCCTATCGTGATGCCAATAAACTGCCACCAGTGTCCGTACTAGAGGTGACGGGCCCCGACAGTGATGGTGATCTGTTTGCACGCCCTTTGGAATGGGCCGGAACTGGTGATGCGCCACGCATCCTGATGATTATGAAAGTAGAAGAACCTGCGCTGGGCATAGGGGAGCGCGTGTTGGGCCGCTTGACCGAAGTTACTGGTGAAAATTTTGCCTATACCGCACGCCTAATCCGCCGAATTGGGACCAATCCGTTGCGTGTTCTAGGGGTATTTCGTGCTGCATCCGAAGGTGGTCGTATTTTGCCTGTAGACAAAGGCTCGCAAAAGGAATGGATAGTGGCGGCGGGTGCCACGGGTGACGCCAAAGATGGAGAATTGGTTGAGGCTGAGCAGGCTGGACCAAAGGGGCGCATGGGCTTGCCAACGGCGCGCATCGTTTCGCGGTTAGGAGACCCGACTCAGCCACGCGCGGTCAGCTTGATCGCAATCCATCAACACGGTATTCCTGACCACTTCCCCGATGATGTGGTGGAACAAGCCGACAATGCCAAACCTGCGGGTCTCAAAGGGCGAGACAACCTGCAAAACCTGCCGCTGATCACCATCGACCCGTGGGATGCTCGTGATCATGATGATGCTTGCTGTGCGATTCCAAATGGGGACGGTGGATTTGCCCTCTGGGTCGCCATTGCGGATGTTGCGCATTACGTCACACCCGGATCTAAGCTTGATATTGAAGCTCGCAAACGCGGTAACTCCACTTATTTTCCTGACCGCGTTGTACCGATGTTGCCAGACCGTTTGTCGGGTGATCTGTGCTCGCTGCACGAAGGGGTGCCGCGCGCTTGTATCGCTGTGGAAATGCAGATCGATAGTGACGGCAACAAGACTTCGCATCGATTTGTGCGTGGTTTGATGACATCGCCTGCGTCGCTTAATTACGAAGAGGTTCAGGCAGCGATTGACGGCGACGTAAACGACAAAGTTGCATTGATGCTTGATGATGTGATCCGGCCTCTGTACGCCTGTTATAATGCACTGAAAAAAGCCCGCGCTGTGCGTCAGCCCCTAGAACTTGACCTGCCGGAGCGCAAAATCATCCTTAATGAGGACGGTGTGGTTACGGATGTTGCGTTCAAAGACCGTCTTGATGCGCATCGATTGATCGAAGAATTTATGGTGCTCGCAAACGTCGCTGCTGCTGAAACCCTTAACGCTAAAAAGATGGCGCTGTTGTTTCGGGTTCATGAGGAACCAAAAGCTGAAAAGCTTGACGCTTTGCGTGAAACGGCTGAAGCTGCTGGGCTACAATTGGCCAAAGGTCAGGTTCTCAAGACCGCGCATCTGAACCGTTTGCTTAACCAGGCAACAGAAACTGACCATGCCGAATTAATTAATATTGCGACGCTACGGTCAATGACGCAGGCGTACTATAGCCCAGATAACTTTGGGCATTTTGGATTGGCGCTCAAGGCTTATGCTCACTTCACTTCCCCGATTCGCCGCTATTCGGACCTGATCGTGCACCGTGCATTGGTTACGGCACATGGCTGGGGCAAAGATGGATTAACCCTCGAAGACGAGGCGCTGTTGCCTGAAACTGCGCAGGCGATATCTGATACCGAACGCCGGTCTATGGTGGCTGAACGCGATACGACGGATCGCTATCTTGCGGCATTTCTAACTGAACGTGTCGGTGCTGTGATGGGGGGGCGGATCAGTGGCATCGCTAAGTTTGGTGTGTTCGTAAAGCTTGATGAAACTGGTGCCGATGGCATGATCCCGATTCGTAATCTGGGTGCCGAATACTTCCACTATGACGCTGACAGCCAGACCCTAATGGGGTCTGACACGGGCGTAGTGATCGGCCTTGGTGTGCGGGTTGTAGTAAAGCTGATTGAAGCTGCCCCGGTTACAGGTGGGCTGATTGTCGAACTTCTAGAAATTGATGGAAAATCGATGCCTCAAGGTCGCTCATCCAGCCGTGGAAAGCCGCCGCGGCGAAAAATTGGTTCATCTAAGAAAAAAGATGCAAAAACAGTACGTAAGGTTAATAGAACCCGCAAGTAAGCGTGTAAGAAATCGCTATAAAATAGCTAATGCCGATGTGATTAGTGTTGGCTATCTGCCTGACTATCAACGCGATCTGCAGCCACCAACGTGTTAGCGACATCACCCTTGATGGCTATGCGTTGCGTTGATTTCTGAACTGTTTGCACTGTAGTATTTGCTTCTTGCAGGAAGTGCTTAGCATATAAGATTTAGTGCTTTTTTACGATTTTACCGTCTACTGCCAATACAGTGTTTAAACACGCACCTATGTTCAAAACATATTTATATGCCGTTTTTTCAAAAACGTGAAGATGTCCTGATTGGATACGATTAACCCACACTAATGCCTGAGGCACTCAAAGTTTGCAGTCACGTTCAATACTGGCGCTGTTTTGAATTCGTTTTCCACAAGGCTTTTCACCAAAAACATCTTTGGCAGCTGTACTGATTGCAGATCAATTATGTCTGTCAGATCGTTGGTAAGCGATGACCTACACCCCTGTAGCTCCTTCAGGTTTGTGTGGATTCCGCTCAACCAATCGTACAGGCTACGTCTGCGTGCAAACCTGACAACGCCAATGCTTGTCTTTGGATGATGACTAAAGCCGCCACCAACAAAATTTTCATATTTTACATCCAAATTCTTCCAGTACAGCTGCGTATACGGCGCGCTTAAATGGGACAATGTTAGACAGTAGATTCTTGGGAAGAATCCACTTCCATTCAGAAAATTCTTGGTATGGTTGTACGATATTGATTTGATTGTCAGTACCTGAAAACCGCATTAGCACCCATTTTTGTTCTTGGCCGCGATAGTGACCCTTCCAAATTTTAGGCACGATGTGGTGGGGCAAATCATAGGATAGCCAATCAGCTGTCTCTGCTTCAATCGTTACCAGATCTGGTGTGATTCCGGTTTCTTCACAAAGTTCACGCAGGGCTGCCGTGGTCACGTCTTCGCCGTCGTCAATGCCCCCTTGTGGCATCTGCCACGCGTCTTGGTCACGATCCACACGCTGACCAACGAAAACTTTACCTTCACCATTCACCACCATGAGTCCAACACAGGGGCGATAGGGAAGTTTAACGATCTGTTGAGTGGTTAATGTTTTGGTCATCTAGGTGATCCTTCAAATGAAAACGCCGCCGAGTTTAATCCAATGGATCACCCTCGACGGCGCAGTATCCCAACTCGGGAATTTTTTATTAGTCGCTGTTGGCGCCAAGAACTTGCAACCCCTTTAGAATATCTATGGCATAGGCCATTTGATAATCCTCAATCCGTAGGGCGGCGGCGTCTTCGGCGCGCATCCTGTCGGATTCGATTTGCTTAATTTCATCGTCAGTCAGGCTGTCATTGTCCAATGCGCCGCGCAGGTCCGCCTCGGAGCGTCTGAACCCTGCATCATCATCTTCCTCGATTTCGGCATTTGGATCACGACGTGGTTGTTCAACGATAATGTCAGGCGAAATGCCCAGCGCCTGAATGGACCGACCTGATGGTGTGTAATACCGGGCCGTTGTTAAGCGCATTGCACTGTTACTGCGCAGGGGCATGACCGTTTGCACGGATCCTTTGCCAAACGAATTGGTGCCAATGATGATTGCGCGATGATGGTCTTGCAATGCACCCGCGACAATCTCAGAAGCGGATGCAGACCCGCCGTTGATCAGCACAACAATCGGTAGACCCTCGGCCAGATCACCTTTGCGGGCATTCCAACGTTGACCATCGTTTGGGTTGCGGCCACGGGTCGATGTAATTTCACCAGCGTCCAAGAACGCATCAGAAACGGCAATCGCTTGGTTTAGTAAACCACCTGGGTTGTTGCGCAGATCAATAACAAACCCGTTGACGTTTTCAATGCCGCCAGCTTCAGTTACTTGTTCGGCCAACTGTTCCTCGAGGCTTGGATAAGTTTGGTCACTGAACGTCACAACACGCAGCACGACTGTTTCGCCTTCAACCCGGCTACGCACAGCTGTTAATGTGATAGTGTCGCGAATGATGGACACCTCGAACGGCTGGTCCACATCTTGGCGGACCACGGTGATGATAATTTCTGATCCGACAGGACCGCGCATCAATTTTACGGCTTCATCCAGTGTTAAACCAAGTAGATTCTCACCGTCAACACGCGTGATGAAATCACCAGATTCGATTCCAGCTTCTGCAGCTGGTGTGCCATCAATCGGTGATACGACCTTTATAAAACCTTCTTCTTGCGTGACCTCGATACCCAGTCCGCCAAATTCACCACGCGTTGTTTCTCGCATGTCGGCCGCATCTTCCGGCGACAGATAGCTTGAATGCGGATCAAGCGAGGTCAACATACCGTCAATTGCTGCTTCAATCAGGGCAGCTTCGTCGACGTCTTCCACATACTGCGCGCGAATGCGTTCAAAGATGTCACCAAATAAATCAAGCTGCTCATAGACGCTGGCGTTATTATCGGCCTCCTGCGCGATCAACGGACCTGCGATCTGCGTTGTCACGATGGCACCTAGTAGGATGCCTCCTGTGGCCGCCACTGCAAATTTCTTCATCTTATATTTCCCATTATCATGTTTGTGCCTACACGACGTACGTTTGTTAAAACGCAAACCAATCCGCGGGGTTCACTGCATCTTGCATGTCTCTTACCTCAAGATAAAGCGTTTGCGTGCGTTGTCTTGTATAACCCTGCGCGCTTTCGTTCAAAATCGCTTGAGCGTCCGTAATAATGCCCCCCATTAGACCGATCGGGGTGCCGTCTGGCACGACCTGCCCAACCTTGCCGAATGTCTCATCCAACCCTGCGATCACCCAAAGTATGCCCGCGGAAGGTTCCAGAATCACAACGGTACCATAATCAAGAAGCGGACCCGCATAGCGGATTGTGGCTGACAGTGGTGTTGAGACCAGTGCGCGAGGCCGTGTCGCTATTAAAATACCGGGGCGTGTGACCCCGGCAGCATCAGCTTCTTTGAACTGTCGGATTACCTGTCCAACTACAGGCAGTGAAACGGTGCCTTTAACGATATTGGCATATGGCTCACCGACTGCCTGCGTCTGCGCCAGGCCTGCTGCGAATGAACTTAAGGTCTGAGCGCTTGCAAGGAGCACCGCCATTTGGACTGGGTCCTCCAAGAACCGTTGTGGCAAGCCGGTGCGATTCGAAATTGCTGCACTTAAAGCTGAACGTGCAGTTTGAACACCTGCCAACCCGTTTCTAAGAGTGGTCAGTGCATCAGTTTGCAAGTTGCTTATAACAGCCACCTCTTCGATCTGTTCCCGCAATGCCGAGACTTTATCCTGCAGTGCAGGCGTTACAGCCGCCAACATCATCCCCGAACGCGCAGTCCCTGTTGGTCCTGACGGATGCAGAAATAGAATTGGTGCAGGGGTCCGCCCTATGGTTTGCAACACGCCCAACAACCGCGCAATCTCATTGGATCGCGTCGCTAAATCAGTTTCTAACGTACGTTTTCGGATCGCTGCACGTCGCAAACCATCTCTTAATGCTGCAAGGCCCGCTTCATAGGCCTGTACCGTTTCTGTCAATGCAGTGACACGATCAGACCGACCTTCTGCCGCTTGTAGAAACGCCCGCGCATCTTGCAGGCGCGCTGATGCTGCAAACGCTGCTTCAGCTGGTGTTTCCGCGCTGAGTGGTCCCGAAAGTAGCGCACATATGATCGTCAAAACCTTCACTTGATCAGACTTTTCCCTGTCATCTCGGGCGGCAAATCCAGTCCCATTAACCCAAGTAATGTTGGTGCCAAATCTGCCAACCGTCCGTTGTTCAAAAGTGTGCCTTTAACTCCACCAACCAGTGCTACCGGTACCGGGTTAGTGGTGTGCGCCGTGTGTGGCCCACCAGTTTCAGGATCAAGCATTGTTTCGCAATTGCCGTGATCGGCGGTGACGATCATCGCACCACTTGTAGCTTCAAGGGCTTCAAGCACACGGCCCAACCCAGCGTCCACAGCCTCGCACGCTTTCACCGCTGCGCCTATGTCACCGGTATGTCCAACCATGTCAGGATTGGCGTAGTTGCAGATGATCAGATCGTAACCATCATGAATTGCTCCAACAAACGCATCTGTAACTTCAGCGGCAGACATTTCTGGCTGCAAATCATAGGTAGCGACTTTTGGTGACGGGGCCATATAGCGATCCTCGCCAATCTCAGGAACTTCAATTCCTCCATTCAAAAAAAACGTTACATGGGGGTATTTTTCGGTCTCTGCGACGCGAAACTGCCGTAACTGTTTGGCCGCCACCCAAAAGCCCAATGTGTTGGTGATCTTTTGCTTGGGGTAACACGTGGTCATGTATTTATCATGGCTAGTGGAGTAATTCACCATCCCCAGAAAACTCAATGCAGGACGCTCAGTAATATCAAATTTGTCAAATAAGGGATCACCGGCCGCGGCCAAAATCTCACGGGCTCGATCAGCACGGAAATTTAGACAAAACACACCATCTCCATCGGCCATGCCTGCATAACCACCCAGTACTGTGGCGGGAACAAACTCGTCTGTTACACTATCTCTATAGGCTGCCTCAATCACGTCAACAGCGTCATGTCCGTGTATACCCACGGCTTGAACCATTGCGCGGTAAGCGGTTTCGACCCGTTCCCAACGATTGTCGCGATCCATAGCATAGTATCGCCCACAAACGGTCCCGATGGTCACGCCCTTTGGTATTCCGCCAATCAGATCTCGCATAAAACCAGCACCGGACTTCGGCGCAACATCGCGCCCATCAGTGATCGCATGCAACACCACGCGCACGCCACGATCCACCAATGCCTTCAGTGCTGCTTGAATATGTACAATATGCCCGTGCACGCCGCCGTTGCTGACCAGTCCTATAACATGTGCGACCTTGCCAGATGCTTTTAATTCATCACCAAATGCGAGCAAAGCGGGATTATCAAAAAATGATCCCTCCTCAATAGCTAGATCAATTGCGCCTAAATCCATAGCGACCACACGGCCTGCGCCAATATTGGTATGTCCTACTTCAGAATTGCCCATTTGTCCGCGCGGTAATCCTACATCTGGCCCATGGGTAATCAACTCTGCCACAGGACCCGCCATCACTCGATCATAATTTGGAGTATTGGCTAAAGCAGGCGCATTGCCTGTGATTTCGTCACGCATGCCCCACCCATCCAGAATACAAAGAACAACGGGTTTTGGGACTGTCATGGTAAAATTCCTTTTATCCTTACACCCTTTTAGCGAACCTCATTGAAGGCGCAAACCGTCCTAGGATGATATCAGTCAATACATATTAATTCTTAGACGCGATGATAAGGCGCACCCGCCAGAATGCTGGCTGCACGGTACAATTGTTCGGTTAGCATTACTCGCAATAACATATGTGGCCAAACCATTTTTCCAACACTCAACGACGCGGCACACTTGGCTCGAAGGCTTGGATCAATTCCGTCCGCACCGCCAATAATAAAGGCTAGATCGCTGCGCCCGTCGTCACGATATCGCGCTAGATCAGCGGCAAAATCAGGTGATGTTTTTATTTTACCACGTTCATCCAGCGCAATCACAGTCGCTCCTTTAGGCAATGATCTTTCAAGCAAAATGGCCTCTGCCGCCATGCCGCCGCCTTTGCGATCTTCAACCTCGCGCACACTTATTGGGCCAAGGCCAAGGGCCCGGCCCGTTCGATCAAAGCGCAAAAGATAGTCGTCAATTAGACTGCGTTCCGGGCCAGCCCGCAGGCGGCCCACAACGCACAACGTCAGGCGCAACGTATCACGTCGTTCTCTTGGCGGCCTCCGCGGCGTTGTGTTCAGCAGTGGCATCACCAGGGTTTTGCCACATTTTCTCGAGTTGATAGAACTCGCGCACTTCAGGACGGAAAACATGTACAATAACATCGCCAGTGTCGATTAAGACCCAGTCACCTGTGACACGACCTTCGACTTTGCACAAAATCCCGAAGGTTTGTTTCAAACGCTCGGTTAGCTTTTCAGCCATCGCCGACACCTGACGTGAAGACCGACCTGATGCGATGACCATATAGTCGCCCATCTCAGATTTGCCGTGCAGATCAATTTGCACGATATCTTCGCCCTTGTCGTCGTCCAAGGATTTTAGAACAGCAGCGAGTGTGCTGTCAGAATTTGGGACTTGCACGCTCATTGCGTGGAGCCCTGTATTGGCAGGGGTGCCTGCCGATGAAGTAAGAGACAGATCATTGTCCTCCTGAGAATCCGCCGTCAAAACCCCGGCGTTAGGCATCCGTTTAACTAACAAGCGATGCACGGCTTTTCAATGAGCAGAAAGCTGATCTGCTGCGCTGCGGCAATTCTGCCAGATTGGTCACAAGACAGAACGCATTTAAAACAATAATTAGCAATGTTCACAATGAGCTCAACGGGGCGAAATACTGCAATTCCAAGCATGGCCGCTGTCTTTAAGTACGACAAGACAGATCAGATAACTAAATGATTTTAAATAATATTTTGGTATAGGTGAAATGTGTATTTAGTGGATGATTAAAAAATGAACACTGTTTAAACGGGTTTAAATAGTACTTAATCCGTCCAAACTGCTTGATAACGATGATTCCTTTTGTTTGGAAACCACTCGCCCTAAATGAGGTCCGTTAAAGCTGGAAAGATATAAATAACGCGCTTGGTTATTTAAATCATGGCAAGGCGTGAAGCAACAAGTGGAAAAAAGAATATTCTTGCAGCTCTCATGACACTCAATTTTTTCAATCGAGCGCTTTATGTTGAATCTCTGGTTTATCGATTATTTTAACTTCACGTTGTGGAAACGGGATTGAAATACCGTTGTCAGCAAACGCGTCCCACAGCGCCAGATATACGTTGCCGCGAATGTTGGTTAGCCCGCCAGTGGGGTCCTTGATCCAGAACCGCAAAATGTAATCAACGCTACTATCGCCAAAGCCAACAATGTGACAAACGGGTGGGCGAAATTCAAGGACGCGATCCACGCCTGACGCCGCGGCAATCGCCAGTTTTCGCACCTCGCGCGGGTTGTCGCTATAAGAAGTTCCAAAATAGATATCCAAACGTACAAAATCGTTGGAATGCGACCAGTTAACCACCTGTGTGGTGATTAGGTCTTCGTTCGGAATCAGATACTCGCGCCCGTCGCGCGTAGTGATCGACACATAGCGCGCACCTAGTGAGTTGATCCAACCGAAGGTCTCCCCCACGGTGATCACATCACCAGGTTTAATAGATTTATCAAGTAAAATGATGATGCCTGACACAAGGTTGGACACAACCTTTTGCAGACCAAAGCCAATTCCGACACCGATCGCACCAGACAGGACTGCAAGGCCCGTCAGATTAAAACCGACAGCCTGCAATCCGACGAAGAAGGCAAAGCCATAAAGTGCCACTTGCATAAGTTTGACGAACAACACTCGCATTGACGGGCTGATGTCTTCGTTGCGATGAATACGGAGCGACGTTTGGTGTGAAATAAGCCGTGCTACAACGAAGAAAACCGATAAAATAAATACGCCTTGAACGAGTAGCCAAAGTGTTAGCCGCGAATCGCCCAATTCAATGGACGCCGCATCAAGAATCTCAATCCCCTGTTCTGTTAGTCCGGTGATGCGCAGCGTTATCCAAATCCAAGCACCGTAACGCACGATAGATCGCACAAACGGATTGCCAATCAGCCGGGTCGCAAACACAACTATTAGCCACGCCAGCGCAAGGTTCGCAGTGATCCCGATCATATAAGACCGCGATCCCCACGTAATTTCTCGCATCAGAATTAAAACAATCCAGATTAACGTAACAAAAAAAATCCCTCGCAACCGCCGATGAATGACCAGCAGCCACCGCAAACGCCACTTTGGCCAACCCTCACGGGTGCGCAGCCATTGATGTAATGGTGGTTTAAGAAGTCGACTGGCTAAGTGCGAAACAAGATATATCGTAACGATGATGCCCAACTGATAAGCATTCCAAGGCCGCAATAAGCTCTGAAAAAATGCAATAATGTGACCCCATATTCCTTGGCCAATTTGAGCAATTTGAGTGGCCTGACCAGCAAAGTCTAATGTGGTTTGCGGTTCCATGGTTGTTCCTTAGCTATTTAAACACTTTGTTGCCTCATGCAGAAAACAGCAAGGGTGCACACAGGTCTTTGAACCGAAGCCGCAATGGGATCACTCTTGCGAGAACCCTGCAGGATGTGTAACTGGAACTATGACACAAGTTTTTGACATGGATGATCGCGCGCGCCTGCCTTGGCGCTTTTATGGCGCTAGACGCGCAATACTCGCACACCTATAAATCACTATACTTGCTATTAATTTCTGGGCGCGTCGCAAAGCCATACCCACCCAACTCAAAATACGGGAGAGGACACATGTCCCCCAAAACGCTTTATGATAAAATCTGGGATGCCCACGTTGCAGACCAATCAGAAGATGGCACCTGCCTGCTATACATCGATCGCCACCTTGTGCACGAGGTAACGTCTCCGCAGGCGTTTGAGGGTCTGCGTATGACGGGCCGCACTGTGCGCGCACCCGACAAAACTATCGCCGTGCCTGATCACAACGTGCCCACCACTTTGGACCGCGCCAATGCTGAAACTATGACTGGAGATTCTCGCGTTCAAGTTGATGCACTTGACAAAAATGCGAAAGATTTCGGTATTCATTATTATCCAGTGTCCGATGTGCGCCAAGGTATTGTGCACATTGTTGGTCCCGAACAGGGGTGGACACTGCCGGGGATGACAGTTGTTTGTGGCGATTCGCACACTGCCACCCATGGCGCATTTGGCGCGCTGGCTCACGGCATTGGCACATCAGAGGTCGAACATGTTTTGGCTACGCAAACGCTGATCCAGAAAAAATCTAAAAATATGAAGGTTGAAATCACCGGCAAACTAAACCCCGGTGTGACGGCAAAAGACATCACGATGTCTGTGATAGGCAAAACCGGTACGGCTGGCGGTACTGGCTATGTCATTGAATATTTTGGCAGCGCAATTACTGATTTGTCGATGGAAGGCCGCATGACCGTCTGCAACATGTCTATCGAAGGCGGTGCAAGGGCTGGGATTATCGCGCCAGACGCAACAACTTACGCCTATTGTAAAGGCAGGCCTCATGCCCCCAAGGGTGTTGAATGGGACAAGGCGCAGGCGTGGTGGGAAACATTGTTCTCTGATGAAGATGCGCACTGGGATCTTGTCGTAACGATGAAGGCTGAAGACATTGCGCCTTCTGTCACGTGGGGCACATCTCCAGAAGACGTGCTGCCGATTACCTCAATGGTGCCAGCCCCCGAAAGCTTTACGGGCGGTAAAGTCGACGCAGTCAAACGTGCTCTTGATTACATGGGCTTAACAGCGGGTCAGAAACTGACTGATATTAAAATTGACACTGTTTTTATTGGTTCGTGTACCAACGGGCGCATTGAAGACCTTCGTGCCGCTGCTGAGATTCTCAAAGGTAAAAAAGTTAAAGACGGCATGCGCGCTATGGTCGTACCGGGTTCCGGTCTGGTCCGTGCCCAAGCTGAAGAAGAGGGCCTTGCTGACATTTTCAAGGATGCCGGCTTTGAATGGCGTATGGCGGGTTGCTCGATGTGCCTTGCGATGAATCCTGATCAATTGGCCGAGGGCGAACGCTGCGCCTCAACGTCGAACAGAAATTTTGAGGGTCGCCAAGGCTACAAAGGTCGCACGCACCTCGTATCTCCAGTCATGGCCGCAGCTGCGGCCATAACTGGCAAACTCACCGATGTTCGGGACATGATGTAGCAGCGCTAGCGTGCGCACCCTGATCCATACAAAGTGTGTACGTTGTGTGCTCAGGATATGTTAAATCCTGTGAACACATCATCAACCAGATTTAAACAGTCAGCGGTTTCTTTAACCTCGACCTGAAAGGACAACGACGATGGAAAAGTTCAGTACTCTCTCTGGCATTGCGGCACCTATGCCGTTGGTCAACATCGACACGGATATGATCATCCCAAAGATGTTTTTAAAAACGATTGCGCGTTCTGGTTTGGGTGTGAACCTGTTCGACGAAATGCGTTTTGATCGTCAAGGCAATGAAATAGCCGATTTTGTTCTTAACAAGCCTGCATACCGTGAGGCTTCCGTGTTAGTTGTGGGTGATAATTTTGGATGTGGATCATCGCGTGAACACGCGCCATGGGCAATTGCAGACTTTGGTATCCGTTGTATTATTTCCACAAGCTTTGCTGATATTTTTTATAATAACTGTTTTAAAAACGGTATTTTACCAATCGTTTTGCCTGAGAATCAACGTGATGCCCTGATGAAAGACTCTGAAAAAGGTGCTAACGCCCGCATCGAAATCGACCTTGAGGCGCAGACAGTCACCTCATCAGATGGTGACGTATATACATTTGAGGTCGACAGCTTCAAGAAACACTGCCTTATGAATGGGTTAGATGATATTGGCCTGACCATGGAAAAGGTTGCTTCAATTGATACATATGAAGCGCAACTTTCTGTTGATCGGCCTTGGGTCTGATCCTGAAAAGCTAAATCGCGCAATGTTTATGTTAAGTGGCGCCATTGGTGCTCTTTTTTGGCCATAACCCCTAAAAGCTTATTAATTGAAATTATGCCATACCACCTTTTCTAAACTCATAATTAGACGCCATAATTGCTAAGGCAATGAAGTGGTTGCGATCTCACACCCGCGTTGCTGCAAAATTGGCTCTGTTTTTTTGGCAAACAAAACGGCTAATTGCAGTGACAATAAAATATTCGCATCATTGTGGAAAATAATTAGTAACTTACTAATGATGAGCCAAGTTAAAACGAAATAATGAAACAAGACGAAATTGCACTTAGCTGACATGCAGGGAATAAAATAGTGCTTGAACGAATTTTAGGTGCTTCCTTACGGGCAACCCTTAGTGATGTTGATAATCGATACAACATCAGCGATGTTACCTGAACGGAAGCAGATTTTCACAAATGGTCGCTCTAATTTGCATCTTAGCAGGCGAATCATATAATAATATGATTACAATTTTTCCGGGTTAATAGAGTTTTGCATCGTCCCGGCCTTAAATTGGATGCGTTGCTTTGCCCTGGTATCAACAGTGCCAGCATTGATCCTCAACACCAACGGTTTGGCTGAACCAACGACAATGGCGATGTTGTTTGCACTTTTGAACGCTCAACCGCCTAAGCTTTGGATTTCCTGTATTCTACCGTCTTAATCATGATCCTTATGCTCTCACTAGAGGCAAGCGCAGACTTCATTAACAGTTGTCATACCGTAGCTGACTTTAGCTAGCTTGTGTCCCTGCTGTCATTGATATTCTTAGTCTTGGCACTGCAGTTGAACCATGGGCTCAATTAGTACGATAACTTTAATGTTCGGACGAATCTGCCCATATTCTAGCCGGTTGCTAATTATGGAGTTGCTATCCGTTTAAATAATGTCGCTCAGTTTAACCTTACATTAGGATTTCTGCCATTATTTTTTACCCCAGTATTTGTGAAATTTGCGTTGGAAAATTTTAATCTGACCCAATTGTAAGGGATAAAAATCTTCGTTTGGACAATGACCGCATGGGTCTTTATCTCCACTAGTTTGGTCACGCGTGGTGATTTAATGTTTCTTATCACTCAAATGATCGACTTTCAGCACAAATAATTATAATTAAATGTGTATAACTAAGTCATTATCTCTAGTTCAATCTATTGGCTTATACGTCTCATAATAGGGGTATCATCAGCGCCTGCCCAAACACGTGACATCGTGCGAGCCAATTGGGATTTCGATGGTGTTGGCTACACTGGTGAAGCACGCAATGCGATGGGCTATGAGCATCTCTTGGGTGATGCTTGAGTTAAGCGCTTATCATGTTACCCGAACGATTTAGGCAACGTCACTGACCTGAGGGAATGCTTTGACTGGGTATGAAGTAGTATTTCACATCAGACTATTTGCAATACACTTCAAAACAGATGAGTTTTAGACATGCCTGCTATTGGGTTAAAAAACTTGTTTTTGCAGAACTCTAATTCAGGAATTCTTGACCCTCGTGGGCTTACGGGCTAGGCAAAACCAACTTATTTCAGCCCAGAGATCTATTAAGGATTGCACCCATGTCTAACCCCTCCCTTTTGATCTTGCCAGGTGATGGCATTGGCAAAGAAGTTATGACCGAAGTGCGCCGCGTTATTGAATGGTTTGGCGCCAAACGCGATATGCATTTTGATGTTTCCGAAGATCTGGTTGGTGGGGCAGCCTACGATAAACATGGCACACCATTGCATGACGACACGATGGCCAAAGCGCAAGAAGTAGATGCAGTGCTGCTAGGCGCTGTGGGTGGCCCAGCATACGACGACCTAGACTTTTCGGTCAAACCTGAACGTGGCCTTTTGCGTCTCCGCAAAGAAATGGACCTTTTCGCTAACCTGCGCCCTGCACAGTGCTTTGACGCATTGGCTGATTTTTCGTCACTGAAGAAAGAACTTGTCTCAGGTCTTGATATTATGATCGTACGAGAACTGACTTCTGGTGTTTATTTTGGCGAACCGCGCGGCATCCATATGGAAGACAATATGAGGGTTGGCATCAACACTCAGCGTTACACCGAAGCCGAGATTGAGCGTGGCGCACGTGCGGCATTTGAAATGGCGATGAAGCGATCTAAAAAGTTGTGTTCGATGGAAAAAGCCAATGTCATGGAGTCTGGCATTCTTTGGCGTGATGTTGTTACTGAAGTGCATGCGGACTATCCCGAAGTAGAATTGTCTCACATGTATGCTGACAATGGTGCGATGCAGCTGGTCCGCGCGCCTAAACAGTTTGATGTTATCTACACCGACAATCTATTTGGTGATATCTTGTCTGACTGCGCAGCGATGCTGACTGGGTCGCTGGGCATGCTGCCTTCTGCATCTCTTGGTGCCCCAATGGGAAACGGTCGCCCCAAAGCGATGTATGAACCCGTTCATGGGTCTGCGCCTGACATAACAGGTCAGGGAAAGGCAAACCCAATTGCCTGTATTCTAAGCTTTGCGATGGCGCTCCGTTATTCGTTCGATCAAGGTGAGGATGCCACACGGATTGAAGCCGCGATTGAAAAAGTGTTAGCTGATGGTGTGCGTACTGGAGATTTGCTGGGCGACGAAGACACCGTTGCCGTGACTACTTCTGGCATGACGGATGCAATTTTGGCAGCACTTGAAGCGTCGCTTTAACGAATGGCTGAATGCTCCCTGTTAGGTGTGAGTTAGTTGGGAAGATACGGAAAGAATAAAACATGTCTTCAAATGTCAAAGGGGCCTTACTGGCGCTGGTCGCTTTCGGAGTTTTCGCAACCCATGATGTCTTAGTAAAGACCTTGGGCGCAATCTATTCGCCGGTCCAGATTGTATTTTTCTCTGTGCTGTTTAGCTTTCCCTTAGCGACCATCATGTTGATGCGTGATTCAAAACCAGGTAATCTTTTGCCACTTCATCCATGGTGGATGGCACTGCGCACGGTCGCATCTGTCGCAACCGCAGTTAGTGCGTTTTATGCCTTTACAGTGCTGCCACTTGCACAAACCTATGCGATTTTATTCGCCTCACCGCTGCTTATAACAATCCTTGCGATACCAATTTTGGGCGAGGTTGTGCGCTTGCGCCGTTGGTTTGCGGTAATTATAGGTCTTACTGGGGTTCTTGTTGTGTTGCGTCCCGGGTCTACGGAACTAACGTTGGGTCATATGGCAGCATTGACGGCCGCTGTGGGTGCTTCTGTCGCATCTATTGTTGTGAGGCGGATTGGTGCAGATGAACGCCCAGTCGTGATGCTACTGTACCCAATGATGGCAAATTTTTTGCTGATGGGGATTGGGTTGGCATTCGTCTATATCCCGATGCCCATTGAACATCTTGGCTTAGTAGCACTTGTGGCGGCATTTGCATGGACGGCGGGGCGTTGCATAATTGCTGCCTATCAATCCGGTGAGGCTGCTATAATTGCGCCGATGCAGTATTCGCAGATCATCTGGGCCACGTTATACGGATCGCTGTTTTTTGATGAGAAAATTGATCGTACAACGATCATTGGTGCGAGCATAATTATTGCGTCAGGCATGTACATTGTGCTGCGCGAAAGCAGCGTTGGTGCATCAGCAACGACTCCCGTTTTGCGTACCCGGTCGCGCCATGAAACTGGAACATACATGCGTGCTGGACCATTCATGCGGCTGATGGGCCGACATCCTGATGGCAAATAGTAGTTGCTAGATAATTGCGTTTTCGGCAAAGGGTCGGCCAGCAGCGATACGATCAAATCCGAATGGAGTGAGGTCAAGAGTACGGTATTCGCCGTAGGTCAACATTTCAGCTGTACCTCGTCCCATCGCAGGCGATTGTTGTAACCCGTGACCTGAAAAACCATTTACGAAATAAAAATTTTCAACCTCGGTGTGTGGCCCCAAAATCGCGTTTTGATCAAGAGTGTTGTAATCGTAATGCCCTGCCCATTCGGTAATAACTTTGATGGCTTCGAATTGTGGAATGCGGGTTGCGATGGTTGGCCAGATTTTGTCCTGCCACAGATTGTGGTCCATGGTGAAATTGTCAAAATCTGCTGGCAGATCAGGGTGTGCATGGCCACCCGCCAGATAGGTTTGCGGTCCGTCTTGCCTAAAATGAACGCCAGATGGATCAATTGTCAGGGGTAAAACCTGGTCAAGTGGTTGTTCGGCTGAAAATATCCAAGTGAAACGCTTCCGTGGCTCAATCGGAATTTCTATTTTAGCCATTCTTGCAGTTTTTGCCCCCTGTGGACCCGTAGCATTAACAATTTTGCCACAGCTGATCACATCGCCGTTTGCAAGGGTCACACTGTGAACATTCGCTCCCTTAACGTGCATGGAAGAAACCTCGCCAGCAATGTATTCAACGCCACGTTCGCGCGCCGATCTGCGCCACCAATCAAACACGGTGCCTCCGTCCCAGTACCCTTCGTCCACTAGGTTAATGCTGCCCAACACGATGTCATTGACATTGTAGAACGGGTAGGCGGCCTCGATTTGGTCAGGTGTCATCAGTTGCGTTGCTGCGCCCGCATCAAGCTGCACTTTTTGCGCAGTTCTCAGTTGATCGGCAAATGTGTCCGTATCGGCAAGGTACATGTAGCCAAAGCTTTTAATAGAGAGATCTGGCACGCGAGGATCATTGCCCATGAAGCCCTTAAAGCCCTTGATAAACGTAGCACCAAATTGGGAAATTTTGACATTTAAAGAATTACTGAACTGTTGACGGATACAGGAATTAGTATGCGCCGTTGCACAGTTTGTGTAAGTTGGATCTCGTTCGATTACCAAAACTGTGCCGTTGAAATCCGGATTATCTGTTAGGTACCACGCAACGGCAGATCCGTACATCGCACCGCCAACGATCACTACATCATAGCTTTTGCGCAGTGCGGTTGTTTCGAATTTTCCAACGGCCATATATTATCTCCATTTCCACCAATTGGGGCTCAAAAAGTTGTGACGGTCAAGCGCTGTGGGTGGCGAGTTAAATACGATTATTTTAGTTAAAAATATTTTTTAAAAATAGTTAGCTGATATCTGACCAAGTTAGTACGATGTATAGAATAGACCAAATACCACCTAAAACTATCCCTGTTACCTCTTTGTGCAACAGTGCCTGCTTTCACTGAAAGTAAACTAAATCTATATTTGTCGTAGCACTATGGCATGGATGAACGGTTTTACTTAGCTTTTGAAGAGCCACAGAATTTAACATCAATCGTATTTAAGGTAAGGCAGTTGATATTATTGCAGGGATGGGTCCCGAAAAACTGAATTAACCTGCTGGCGAGCTTTTAACCAACGATACTTTACGGCAAAAAAGGGCGAAGGATGCCTGTGTGTTGCAAGTTATGGATAGTGAAATTTTCGAAAACTAAATCCCAGCGAACCTTCAGGGCAGCAACAACTAATGGCCTAGACTTTTACAATTTGTAGGGATTACTTCACATAATACCAATGTCGAAAACCTGCCAGTGACATATATATTGCGCTCGATGGTTGCGCATGCCGAGATTTGGTTTGTCACTGATTACTCACTGTATATTTGCAGATACTTTTAGCCAGTGTAATCGAAAACTATGGTGAAGAAGCTGCACGTAATAGGGCACAGAGCTTTGTGAACAAACTTACATACTAACGACAATATGGTGACATCGATCAAATGCGCGATATTTTAACTGGTGAATGCAACATTTTGATCTCTAACACCAACTTTTGTGCTCGCTCAATCTGGACCAATACTTATGGTCAGTTCGCCACCATCAGCGAAAATATTGTTTGGGTCTTTTCATTGTGAAATTCTGATGGTGACCACATTAACTTGATAAATGACAGAAAACCCGCGAATCCACTGAACTGCTATAATGCAATCGTATTCTTTTAATATCTCGCATCTGAACAAGCGTAACAGTATATTTTATCTGGAAATGACCGATAATCAGCGATTATTTCTGTTAAAATATCTCACTCAATTCAGGCTTTGGGGGATTTTATTAGCATTAGGCTTAATTTAAGTTGAGTTGCCAAAAATTGTTGCTTGTCCATGGGATATTTCATGAGGTTGGTTAGAAGTCGCCTTCGAAAGTCAAAAAAGACAAAAGCTAGGGCTATACCCTTTTTTACGGCTTGTGTGTGGCGACCTGGCGGCAAAGCAGGATCACAGGTAACAACCCAATTGCTCCAATTAAAAGGCTAGGAACAGCTGCGCCGTTTAATCGTTCATCAGATGCCAGTCGAAAGGCTTGCACTGCCAAAGTATCATAATTGAACGGACGCATAATTAGCGTTGCGGGCAATTCTTTCATTACATCGACAAAGACGATCAAGGCTGCTGTTAAAAGGCTTGGCGTCAGGATTGGCACATGCACACGGCGAATAGTGCCGATGGAGTTTTGTCCCAGCACGCGGCTGGCCGCGTCAATATTGCGGCTGACGATAGCGATGCCGCCTTCATACGCGCCTAGGGCGGCAGCAAGAAACCGGATCATATAAGCGCCGATCAGCAGCCAAATTGACCCTGTGAATAACAAGCCAGTGGAGACATCAAACGTCGTGCGCATCCATGCATCCAATGCATTGTCAAAAGTTGCGAAGGGCACGATCAACCCAACCGCAATTACGCCCCCAGGTACCGCGTACCCGATCCGGGCAATATATAGCACCGCCGATGCCGAACGTGATTCGCGCAACCGGTTCAGACTGCCTAAAAGAACCGCTGCTATGACAGTGACTACGGCTGCGACAGCTGCCAGCGTCAATGAGTTTTTGATGAAGTGTAAGTAGCGTGGGCTAAAGAGATTTTGTTCTGACCCGACGGCCATAACTGATAATGCCAGCACAGGGATGATAACGCCAAGCATGACAGGTATTCCGCATAGTATCAAAGCACCCCATTTCGCAATGCCGTTCAATGGAATGCGCGCAATGACGTCCTGGCGCTTGCCGTTACTGAAACGCGCACGCCCCCGATTGGCACGTTCCAACATTGCCAAAAGCAAAGCAAACGCCAATAGACCAAGTGACAATTGCGCTGCAGCCCCACGATCGGCCATCGAGAACCAGCTGTTGTAGATACCAGTCGCAAACGTTTGGACGCCAAAATAGGACACAGTGCCAAAATCAGCAATCGTTTCCATCATCGTGAGAAGAACACCTGCTGCAATAGCTGGTCGTGCAAGCGGCAAGGAAATGGACAGGAATGCACCCAATGGTGATTTTCCTAGCGATCTTGCGGCAAGGAATGTCGTCGCACTTTGCCCGATAAATGCAGCGCGCGCGAGCAAATAGACATAAGGGTAGAGCACTAAGATTAGCATGATCGCTGCGCCGCCCAAGCTGCGAATCTCAGGAAACCAATACTCCTTTGGCCCCCAGCCACTCACATCGCGCAATGCTGTTTGAACGATGCCCGGATGATCAAGTAAGTGGGTATAGGCGTAGGCCAGAACATAGGCGGGAAACGCCAGCGGAATAACCAGTGCAACCTCAAGCCAGCGCCGACCAGGAAAGTCTGTCATTGTCACCAGCCACGCCGCACCTGTTCCGGTCATGAAGGTGCCAAAACCCACGATAAAGACCAGGGCGCCTGTATTCACTATGTAATTACTGAGCACTGTATTAGCCAAGTGGCGGAGCGTGTCGGTGTCGCTTGAAAATGACGTAAGCGCGACCGCAAGGAACGGTAAAAGGCAGAACAATGCGATCCCGAATGCGAGTGACGCTATGGTCTTGTCGGCCACAAACCATGACGATTTTGCAGCTGGGAGGGGGTGTTGTATGCTATCGGACATGCTGGCTTTCTACCCTATCGGACGTACCGGCTTTCTACCCTATCGATAACGTGTCGTCTATCTAAGACCAATTATTTTGGTCGGAATTAAGGCATCAATCTGCGTGGTGGTTATTATAATCTTCACTCAAAATGTGAGCGGCATCCCCCTTAAGGTCGTCATATTGATCTGACTGAAGGTTTCACAAAAAGCCCACAAGACCAATTGCATCAAACGTGATTAATATCAGAATGGGGTGTGCAAGGATATCCATATAAACTGGCATTCTTTGCGTTAATAAATACTAAAATTGAACAGCTCGAAATGGCAATTGCTGCAACCAACGGCGTTGCAAAGCTAAAGAAAGCAAACGGAGCTACAAATATATTGTTGATGCTGCAAAATTACTTGGGCAGCTTAATTGCCTTTGCAAAATTTTCGACATCTGCTGCAATATCGCTGGGCAGCATTGCCAAAGATAGACCATGTTTATTCTGTTATTATCATAAAGGGGCTACACCCATCCGCATTATGTCTTAAACTTAAAAAGTCACATAAATTTTTTTACCGACAGCTAAACCGTACCTTGCCTCGATCAGCCCACTGGCGCAGTCGTTTGACCAGTCTCGACCGTGCGGTAACGCTTCAAGTTTTCCTGCTATTTTGATTAATCGTCTTAGCGTTTGCACAAACGGCGCACTGGCTGATCGGACAATTAACACATTGGACTTATAATTAAGAAGCGTTGGTTCCAAGATAACACGGTCTTAGGATGTGGGCGTTTTTTTGTTTAAGCCATAGGTTAAATTATAAGTATAAAAAATTCCTAGTATCGCTGTGCATAGAAATGAGTCCTTTAAGTCGTGCGAGTGCTGAGGGATGAGTGTCTCGCGCGCTTGTGCCTTGGTCGCCGCCGTGCGAGTTCGTGTAGCAATAGGGGGCTAGGGTATGCGTATTGGTTTGATCGTTTTGGTGCTAGGCTACGTGCTTAGCCAATTTTATCGTGCGTTTTTAGCGGTACTGACTCCGGCGCTTGAGGCGGATCTAGGCGCGACAGCTGCTGATCTATCTTATGCGTCAGGTCTTTGGTTTATTGTCTTTGCGGTCATGCAGATTCCAGTTGGTGAGGCACTAGACCGCATCGGTCCACGGATAACTGTCGTTGTTCTGTTCAGCTTGGGTGGCGCAGGTGGTGCACTGGTCTTTGCGATTGCGCAGACGCCAGACCACATCGCATGGGCTATGGCGCTTATTGGCATTGGCTGTTCGCCTGTTTTGATGGCCGCCTACTATATTTTTGCAAAAATGTATCCTGCAGTATTATTTTCAACCCTTGCGGGGGCGACGATAGGTTTTGGCAGCTTGGGCAACTTGGCCAGTTCTGCACCAATGGCGTGGGCAGCAGACGCGTTCGGCTGGCGTGAAACCATGGTGGCATTGGCGGTACTGACGTTATTGGTATCAATTGTAATTTGGTGGGTTGTAAAAGACCCACCAAAAGCTGCGCCAACGAGTCCACGTGGGTCCGTGTTGGACATTCTTAAAATAAAAGCACTGTGGTTAATTTTTCCAATGATGTTTGTGAATTACGCCCCCGCAGCGGGTCTGCGAGGGCTTTGGGTTGGGCCTTATGGCACGGATGCATTTGGGGCTGATACGTCGATGATTGGCACTATGACGTTGGTGATGGGCCTTGCAATGATCGCGGGAAACTTCGCTTATGGACCAATGGATCGCGTGTTTGGTACCCGCAAGTGGGTGGTATTTGTTGGCAATGCGCTGGGTGCGGTAGGCTGTTTTACATTGTTCGCAGTGCAAGGGGCTGCGTCGGTCTGGGCTGCGACAGCATTGCTCGCCCTTGTGGGTCTTGCTGGGGCATCGTTTCCTATGATGATCGCTCACGCCCGACCGTTCTTTCCCGAACACCTTACGGGTCGTGGTGTGACATTGATGAACCTTTTTGGAATTGGTGGTGTGGGGGTCATGCAAATCGTCACTGGCCGATTGATGACGTTTTGGCAGGATACCAAAGGTGATGGTGAAGCTTATGCGCTTCTGTTTGGTTTTTACGGCATTCTGCTTTGTTGCGGACTTGTGATCTACGCTTTTAGCAAGGATCGGACAGATTAAGGCCCCTTTCGTTTGAGCTGCATTGGGTTTATGACGCCCGTGTCCCATAGGGGGCATGTACATACAAAGGATCCAAACGCATGGGCTATAGAATCGTCATTGCGGGCGCCACAGGTAACGTGGGCCATGAAATGCTCAACATTCTGGCAGAACGTCAGTTTCCAGCGGACGAGGTTGTTGCATTGGCATCCCGCAGATCGCTGGGTACTGAAGTGAGCTTTGGCGACAAAACGTTAAAAACTCTAGATTTGGATACCTTCGATTTTACGGGCTATGATATAGCCTTCTTTGCGGTTGGAGCTGACGCGACTAAAAAATATGCACCCATCGCGGCTAAGCAGGGTTGCGTTGTTATCGACAATTCATCGCTTTATCGATACGATCCTGACGTGCCGCTGGTTGTGCCCGAAGTAAACCCCGAGGCCGTCGATGGCTATACTAAGAAAAACATCATCGCGAATCCTAACTGTTCGACTGCGCAGATGGTTGTGGCGCTGAAGCCTTTGCATGATCGCGCCAAGATCAAGCGCGTGGTCGTGTCTACCTATCAGTCTGTTTCCGGTTCGGGAAAAGACGCGATTGATGAACTTTGGGATCAGACTAAATCAATTTACAACCCGACTGATTCCAAGCCACCTAAGGTCTTTACCAAACAGATTGCGTTTAACGTTATTCCACACATCGATGTTTTCATGGACAGTGGTGACACTAAAGAAGAATGGAAAATGGTCGCTGAAACCAAGAAAATTGTTGATAAATCCATTAAGGTAACAGCGACTTGTGTCCGCGTACCGGTCTTTGTTGGTCATTCTGAATCAATCAATATCGAGTTTGAAGAATTTCTGGACGAAGATGAAGCTCGCGACATTCTACGCGAAGCACCAGGTGTTATGGTTATTGATAAGCGCGAAGATGGTGGGTACGTTACGCCCGTCGAATGCGTCGGGGATTTTGCGACATTCATCAGCCGCATCCGTCAGGACAGCACGATCGACAATGGCCTGAACATGTGGGTTGTATCTGATAATCTGCGCAAGGGTGCAGCGCTCAACGCGGTACAGATTGCGGAAACACTAGGCAACCGGTGTCTAAAAAAGGGCTAACGTGGCTGGTATGATTTAGAAAATTCCCTTTCTTTGGGGAGGGTTTTTTTGTATTTTGCACTTTTGGTATACAATCTCTACATTATCTTGATCGTGGTGTCTGGGGTGCACACGTCTGTCTGGCCCAATGCTCAACATGAAAAATAGATTTATGGGAGAAACAGATGCGTAGCAGCAAGATCGCGTTTCTGGTTCTAGAAGGCCAGACGTCTAATATGTTAGCAATTAAACATAATTTTGCATATTAAAAGAACGTTTGTGACGGCTTCTCTGCCTAAAGTGATTTAAAGTCACCAGCGTCTGCATCATAAACTTCAAGCCCACCATGCCCAATGTCATTCCAAAGACCATGTAGTGTTAATCGGCCACTTTCGACAGCTTCTTTCACATGTGGAAAAGTCATTAGGTTTTCGAGCGAAATAACGACACTGTCTTTCTCAAGTTGGCGCACACGGACTGCATCGTCACCTTTTGGAAGTTTTTCAAAACTAGGGCGCAGAATGTCCATCCAGCGCCCTACGTAGCTGCTTTTGGCTTCAAGTTCGGGCGCGTTACCCGAACACATATCATAGCAACCCTGTACGCCACCGCAGGCAGAATGGCCCAACACAATCAGATGCGAAACTTTTAAAGCTGTGACGGCATATTCGACTGCAGCAGACGTACCGTGATGATTGCCGCCAGATTCTTGTGGTGGCACTAAATTTGCGATGTTGCGGTGAATGAAAAACTCACCCTGATCTGCCCCAAAAATTGATGTGACATGAACGCGACTGTCGCAGCAGGACACCACCATGGCGCGTGGGTGCTGCCCACCTTCGGCCAGCTGCATGTACCAGCCCTTATTTTGTTCGTAAGTTGTTGCTTTCCAGCCATGATATCGGCGGACCAGATATTCTGGAAGGGGGCGAGCGAGATTCATGACACTTTCCATTTCGTCGATTTTGACATGCATATGGCTAATTTATCCGAAATTCGAGCGATTAATGCCGCACGGATGAAACCATTTTAAAATTTTGGAGGCATAGCTTTAAATATTGGTAAATAGAGGGTGAGATTAACATAGGATAAATAGAATCTCTAAATAGGTCAGGTATTATTTACACTAACAGAACTTTTGGCGTTAGACCCGAATACTTTATACCCATATTCACCTGAAAATCATGACTCTGGCAAAGTTAATAAGAATCTGCGCGGGTCTATAAAATTATAACAACACTTTAAGTGGTTGGGCGACAATCATCAGTTTGCTTATCTAGGCTATCTTGAGCCGAGCGCTCGTATTTATATCATGCTCGAAGATCTGTTTTGTTTGTGACGGTTTTACTGGGTTGTGGCAGAAGTCGCGTATGGTTGGTGAGTTTGATACGATTTTTGATATAAGCTTCGGATCGTGTGTTGAAAATAATTTTAACTTTTTAACTGAAAAGTTATTTGCTCTCAGTGAGCCGTGGTCCTCATCGGGGGTATGGTTTAGGTTGGCACTACAATCAGGCCAGAGGTTCCTCATGTCACCAAAATTTATCACCCAATCCGCCGCCACAATTGCTCTGATCACGGTTACGACTGACGATCTTAAAGCAATGCTTGCACAGTTGCCAAAAGCGTCTGCGGACTGGTTGCGGGCCATCAGGTTCACTGCAAGCATAGGTTCGATGGCCGTGTTGCCTAACGCTGATGGATCTATCAAAGGTGTTTACGTTGGTTTAGGTGCTAAAGGCCAAAATCGGGTGCGTTTTGGCATCGCTGCTGCTGCTGTAAAACTTCCTGCTGGAACTTACGCTTTAAACACGATGCTCACAGGCCCTGCACTGGACGAAGCTGCGCTAGGCTTGTTGCTGAGTCTATATCAATTTGACCGTTATAAAGCAGTGGCCGCACAAGATCGCGGATTTGTTGCGCCCATAGGTATCGACGCTGCGCGGATCGAAGCATTGGCCGTTGGCGAATATCTGACTCGCGATCTTATTAATACACCTGCGTCAGACATGGGGCCGGATGAACTTGCAGGCGCCGCACAGACGCTGGCGACGCAGCACGGCGCTACTTTGACGGTCATCCAAGGCGATGACCTTCTTGCGCAGAATTTTCCACTGATTCACACCGTTGGCCGAGCATCCCCTCGTACACCGCGACTGATTGACATGTCATGGGGACACTCTGGCCCAAAGCTGACGCTGGTTGGTAAGGGTGTATGTTTTGACACGGGTGGTCTTAACCTCAAACCTGGGAAGTCTATGGGGTTGATGAAAAAGGACATGGGTGGTGCTGCAACCGTGCTGGGCCTTGCCCATATGATAATGGCGCTGAAGATTCCGTTGCAGCTGCGTGTGCTTATTCCCGCTGTAGAAAATTCCGTTGATGGGTCTGCGTTCCGCCCTGGCGATGTACTTAAAAGTCGTAAAGGGCTCACGGTTGAAATTAATAATACGGATGCTGAAGGGCGACTGGTTCTTGCTGATGCGCTGGCCCTGGCAGACGAAGGCAAACCTGACCTTATCATTTCAATGGCGACTTTGACGGGGGCAGCGCGTGTCGCTGTTGGCCCAGATATCGCGCCGTTTTTCACAACAGATGATGCAATGGCTCGCGCTTTGCCGCAGGCCGCCGCTGAGGTCGCGGATCCGGTCTGGCAAATGCCATTTCATGACCCCTATGAGGTTATTATTGAACCCCAGATTGCGGATCTCGATAATGCGCCATCGGGTGGTTTTGCGGGCTCAATCACAGCGGCGCTGTTCCTGCGTAGGTTCGTAACGGATACGCCCTATACGCATTTTGACATTTATGGTTGGAACCCAACGGCAGCTCCTGCACGTCCCAAAGGTGGTGTTGGTATGGGTGCGCGGGCTATTTTGGCAGCCCTACCAGATGTCTTGGATCTATGATGGATGCGCGCCTAACACCTGCTAATGCACGCGTTGCGGCCAGCTATTTGCGTGGGCAGGTTGACGCTGATAAGTTCGTTGACGGTGAACTGGCCTCGATTGGCCAAGTTGTAGTTGACTTGTGCGTGGCTCCAACTGGTAAACGTGCACGCCAACTTTTGCTTGGTGCTGCTGTGATCGTTTATGAACGGCGCAATGGTTGGGCCTTTGTGCAAAGTAAAAGTGACGGTTATGTGGGCTATGTGCTTGAAGCGTTGTTGGCCAAGCCAATCTCTATGAGCCACCGTGTTGTCACCTCTGCGACCCACGCTTACGCGGCTGAAAGCTTCAAGTCGAAGGATTTGTTACATTTGCCGTTTGGAATAGAAGTTACGGTTGTTAACGAATTGCAAAATTTTTTGGAAACGCCACACGGTTTTATTTCTAAAAATCACCTGCGCCCTTTACAACAGTTGTTTGTAGACCCAGCCACCGTCGCGCAGCTTTATTTTGGTGTGCCGTATCTTTGGGGTGGAAACTCCACGCGCGGAGTGGATTGTTCAGGCCTCGTTCAGGCTGCATATCATGCCTGTGGTTATTTGTGTGCTGGCGATAGTGACCTGCAAAGTGACGGGTTGGGGCGGCTGTTGGAAAGTGACGAAAGCCTGTTGCGGGGTGACCTGATCTTTTGGGATGGTCACGTTGCAATGATGATTGATTCTATCACAATGATCCATGCTAATGCTTATCACATGGCCGTTGTTTACGAAGGCCTGGTACAAGCGACAATGCGTATAAAAAAACAAGGTGACGGCGACGTTACAGCTCGTAGACGTGTTCTGTGATATTTTTTAATCTATGGTGCGGATCAATTTACGTTCTAAAACCCGCAATACTTGGCGTAGATCGTTGCCACGCTTTAGGATGCGACCCTCCATCCCTATCACGACGTATTGCCCCTGTTTCATGCGAAAGCTTGGACGTTTTTCGATACGATACATAGGGTGTTCAGCCGTGCGTCGAAAAACTGAAAACACTGCGACCTCTTTGAGGTTCGATATTGCGTAGTCGCGCCATTCACCGGCTGCCACGAAGCGTCCATATACAGACAGGATCGCGTTAAGTTCTGTGCGATGAAATGCAATTTGCATGGGCGCTGCGATGGGAAATGGTGTAGGTGAAGTCATACAAATTAAATTGTCTCAAAACGGCCTTAAATCAACCCCATTTTTTTCATAATAGGGGGTTAAAACGCATTTTACCCATATTTAAGTCGCATTTATGACACATTTTGATTATATCAAAAATTAACGATAGTACTCCAGGGGCTAGTTTGTAAGCCTCTCCCCCCCCAGAACAAGCCTTTGGAGTATCTTCGCTATTTTTATGAGCAGGAAATCGACCTGATGAGATTTTCAGAATCGATTTTAAAATTAATTCGTTCTGGGCGAAAATCCATTGTGACAACTTGATTTGGTCGAATTATTCTGACTTGTCCGAGCAACAAAATACTTTCCAATGCAGAACTATCTTTGCCAACAAGGTGAGCGTATCGGCGAGCTTTACAAGTATCAGCAGCCGAAGCTGGTAGGTCCGTGCTAACTGGTGACGAGTCTCTCGGTGTGGCTGTAGGTTCACAAGCTGCGACTGATGTAATTGCTAAAATTAAAAAAAAGATTTTCATACGGTATTTATTGCTTATAGCTTTTCAGGCCGCATACCTAGCAAGAAATGTTTCAACCGCACCAAGTACGATCCGCTCTTTCTGTGTGTCATCAAATGAAGTATCCATACTAAAAATTAGGCGCGGAAATAAGTCAGCTTTGCAAAGCTCATTAAATTGATCAGCGGCTAACGGAAGATCATCGATCTTTAGTTCATTGCGGAAAATTCCAATCTCCATGAACGCAATTAATCTACCCCTCACCAGTGCTGGGCCACTTTCATAAAACTCACGCCCCAATTCGGGAAAACGATCACTTTCTGCGACGCACAGTCGGAAAACCCGCAGGCCAAAATCTGAAGTAAAAAAATTCACCATCTGCCATGCAGCTTCCGTTAAAACAGTGCCAACAGGAAGTGACATATCAATGGTTTCAACAGCTGCTTCTGCTTGGCGAATGCATTCAGTTTTAGCGACTTCCATGAACAATAAGCGTTTGTCAGGAAAGTAGCTGTAGAGAGTTGCCTTGGATACGCCAGCTGCACGTGCAATGTCGTCTACGCTCGCCCCCTCAAAACCATCGGACATGAAGATTTCGCGCGCTCCGTCAAGAACTTGATCGAACTTACGCCCGCGCTTCACCTGTGATGGAACTTCAGCCATGGATGATCTCCCTAATTAATTTTATAAACTAAACTGTTTAGATCAGGCAAGGACGGGCTGGGTTTATTCTTCAGAGATGCATAGGTCCAATGATCTGTGTTCTGACAAAAACCCTTTCGAAATTATAACGTTTGCTGTGAGTAAGAAAAACAGTTTTGGAGGAGAAAATGGAATGCCGCCACTGGCTGGGGATATGGCGGCTTTAGGACTCGTTACGTTAATAAATGCGATACGTTTCTTGAAGCGCTCCGTTTTAAAGTAAAGTTGAATTTTAACATAGTAAACCAAACAGTTTACTTACAAAACTATAATCTAGTGGAAAGCAATATAAATTAGAATAATTCTAATAGTGAGGTGTGACATAATCCCAAGAGTATCCAGTAGAAAGCGGTTCTCTGACCTTTCTGAGGAAGAGGTGCTCGCACTCGCAATCTCATCAGAAGAAAACAGCATTTATAATTAGAGTGGTTAGGCGCAAAGCCTGCACAAAGATTTTTCGCACTCTGTCACCATTTTGATCAAATCGGCTTCGTGATGCAAAACACTTGAATGACATTCCTTATTGGTCATGTTGCAAATAGCTCTGAGGACATTTTAATGGGATACACTGAAGCTATAAGTGACGACGGGCAAATTTCAGTTCATGCTGAGCTTTGGAAACGCAGTCCTAAATCGTGCGTGTATGATAACGTTTGGCGGTCTTGATGATGCGCTGCCGTATCTCATTACTGATAGTTGGACTACGACGAGCACTGTGATCATTAAGGTCTTCGTGAAACTTTGGGTCATCGGAGGGGCCAAAGCCGTTATATTCAAAAGCTATTTTTCTGGAGGCCTTTCATGTCGTCCTTGGGGATGCTTTAATTTTAACAGTAGGTGTGGTTTTTGGAAGTGGGTAATCCTTTTGCATCAGGCGATGTGATGGTAACGCTTAAATATGTTAGAAATTTTTCTCCAGACAGTACCTTTTTTTTCGCTAATCGGACTAGGCTATGGTGCAGGGCGTTCCGGCTTTTTTACGCCTGAAGCAACAGCGTATCTGACAAAATTTATCTTTTATTTTGCCCTTTCGGCCATGTTGTTTAGGTTTTCGGCGAACCTTTCCCTTGGTGAAATCTTTGATTGGCACTTCGTGCTCGCTTACCTTTTAGGCACGATGTTTATTTACCTAATCGTGACAGGCGTTGCATTAGTGCGCAAACGTGGCATTGAGGAAGCAGCAGTTGAGGCCCAATGCGCGGTCATTGGCAACGTTGGTTTTCTTGGTATCCCGATGCTAGTGCTGCTTTTAGGTGAACAGGCCATTGGGCCTATTATGTTGGTCCTAGTAGTTGATCTCATCGTATTCGGTTCGCTTATTGTGATTCTGATTACCGGATCGCGAGACGGACGGATGTCTCTAGGCGTTTTACGCACGGTTGGCATTGGATTATTGAAGAACCCAATGATCGTATCAATATCGCTTGGTTTAATTGTATCGTCGATAGGCCTGCCCGTTCCAAAGCCAGCCAATGAATTCTTGTCCCTCTTGGGGGCCGCCGCCACACCGGGCGCACTTTTCGCAATTGGGGCGTCTCTCGCGACCAAATCGGCAGAACGCGTTATTGTGGCTGGCTGGCTTTCGTTTGCTAAACTTGTATTGCATCCTGCTGCAGTAGCCGTTGCCGCCCTCGTAATATTTACAGTCGATGCGTATGCGGCAGGTGTAATGATCGCGGCTGCTGCCTTGCCCGTAGCTGGAAATGTGTACATCATTGCGCAACATTACAGTGTCGCCCCATCACGGGTTTCAGCGTCAATTCTGATTTCCACAGCCCTTAGTGTCATAACGGTCTCTGCCGTGATTGCCGCCTTCATCTGATAGAAAGCCCTCAATGACAGAAGCCGTTCCAAGTTATCAGGCTCTGCCGCTGCCTGACCGTAGTAATTACGATGATGCCCAAATGTTATCTGAGGCTGACCGTTTCTATACTCATGTCAAAACCCGCCACTCGATCAGAGATTACATCGACAAACCTGTTCCAAAGGCTGTTATTGAGGCCTGTGTTCTTGCTGCTGGAACTGCTCCAAGCGGTGCAAATCAGCAACCTTGGTATTTTGTGGCAATCCGTGATCCATTAATGAAATCTGCTATTCGCAGGGCGGCTGAGGATGAAGAGAGAAAATTCTACAGCGGTGGTGGAGGTGACGCTTGGCTGAAAGCGTTAGAACCCATTGGAACTGATGCATCCAAGCCGCACCTCGATATTGCACCATGGCTGATCATAGTTTTTGCTCAACGCTGGGGAGAACGGGATGGGGAGCGTGTCAAGCATTACTACGTTCCAGAAAGCGTCGGAATTGCGACAGGGATGTTGATTACGGCACTACATACGGCAGGTTTGTCCTGCCTGACGCATACCCCCAATCCAATGAAATTTTTGAATGAACTCTGCGCACGGCCTGAGAATGAAAAACCGATCATGATTCTTGCTGTTGGACATCCCGCCAACAATGCTACAGTTCCAGCCATTGCGAAAAAGAAGAAGGGATTACAGGAAATCCTGACGACTTATGAGGGAGACAGATGATGGAAAAGATATCCGAAAACCGCTGCTTTGGTGGCGTGCAAGGTGTCTATAAGCACAGATCCACAGCCACTGGAACTGATATGACCTTTGCGGTGTTTTTACCCGCTGAAGCCGCGCATGGGCCCGTTCCGGTCTTATGGTTTTTATCTGGTCTGACCTGCACGCATGACAATGCGATGACTAAAGCGGGAGCACAAGTCTGGGCCGCTGAACAAGGTGTTGCAATCGTCTATCCCGACACATCCCCGCGGGGTGAAGGGGTTCCAAACGATGACGCCTTCGATCTTGGCCAAGGTGCGGGTTTTTACATTGATGCAACTGAAGCACCTTGGTCCGAACATTTTAAAATGTGGACCTACACAACAGAAGAGTTGCCTTTTATAATTGGTGAAAATTTTGCCATCGATTTATCACGCCAATCCATTATGGGCCACTCCATGGGCGGGCATGGAGCACTAACAATGGCGATGGCGTTGCCTGGACGATTCCGATCTGTGTCCGCCTTTGCCCCAATTTGCAATCCAACGCAAAGCAACTGGGGCCGTAAACAATTCACGGCCTATTGGGGTGATGAAGCCAACTGGGGCCTGCACGACGCAACGCTGTTGATGCAAAAATCGGGTTTTGAAGGGCCAATACTGATCGACACTGGAACGAATGATCAATTCTGGGATCTGCTTGGTACTGAAGCCTTTGCCGCTGCAATGACCGCCAAGCGACAAGAGGGGTTGCTGCGATTGCAAAAAGGCTACGATCACAGCTATTTCTTTATTGCGACGTTCATGGAAGATCACGTGAACTTCCACGCAGACGCGTTGTGGGCATGAACTGTGTCTCATATAAGGTATGCGTATGATTTACGTCGATGCGGATGCATGCCCCGTTAAAACTGAAGTTGAAAAAGTAGGTATGCGTCATGGCGTACGGGTTTTTGTTGTGTCTAATGGTGGCTTGCGACCATCCCAAAACCCGATGGTTGAAACGGTGATTGTCCCTGATGGTCCAGATATCGCAGACATGTGGATTGCAGACCGTGCCGGCGTTGGTGACGTGGTTATCACAGGTGACATCCCTTTGGCCGCAAAATGCGTTGCGGCTGGTGCCCGCGTTCTAAAACACAACGGTGAGGCTTTGACGCAAGCCAATATCGGCAACGTCCTTGCTACGCGCGATTTGATGACGGACATTCGTGCTGCTGATCCATTTCGGCAGGGTGGTGGAAAAGCCTTTTCAAAATCTGATCGATCGCGGTTTTTAGATTCATTGGAACGTGAGTTGCGAGCGGCAAAACTAACCAAATAAGTTGATGATTTTTCAAAAATGGCAGTGCCTGCCTTTTGGTTTGCGATCAAAATATAATGGTTAAATGGCAGCTTAAGCAGTCCTTTAAACGCGATATATGCTGCAGGGGACTGCGATTTAAAATCAACTTTTTTGTTGACACTAGAAGATGGGCTGCATGAGTGGTTCATGAAGGTCTATTAATATCGGAGAATACTCTATGACGCATATGATCCCATTTGAAGATGGCCAAATCGGCCTTGATTGGCTTGCTTTGACTGACGCCTTGGCGGATGGGCATTCACGGACCAAGGCAAAAGTGGAAGACGTGTTTATGTACCGTGATGGCGATACTTTGCTGAACAGGTCTGCGTGGATTGAAGGCATGGGGCTCGCCATTAAATGTGCAACAATTTTTCCAAGTAACAAGGCTGCTGGCGACCCAATGGTGAATGGCGCTGTGAACTTGTTTTCTGACGACAATGGCCAGCTTGAGGCAATATTAGATTTTCATCTCGTTACTAAGTGGAAGACCGCAGCGGACAGCCTTTTGGCAGCACGCAGATTGGCGCGTCCCAATAGTAAGCGCATTCTGATTGTGGGTGCTGGCATCGTTGGACGGTCGCTTTGGCAAGCGTATTCTGCGGCATTTCCACAGGCGAAATTTTTTATTTGGAACCGATCTCCTGAAGGTGCACAACAGTTCGTGAAAGATTGCGACGGTGTAACTGTCACGACTGATTTAGAGGCGGCAGTTCGAGATGCAGACATTGTAACATCTGCCACAATGGCCACTGAGCCTTTACTGAAAGGTGCATGGTTCCAACCTGGACAACATATTGATTTAATTGGCGCATACCGCCCGGATATGCGTGAAGTCGACGACGAAGCATTGCTGCGCACACGAGTGTTTGTAGATAGCTATGCTACAACAATGAAGCACATTGGAGAGCTAAAAATCCCACTTGAAGCTGGTGTGATTTCGCCTGACCATATTGTGGCCGATTATTATGCGCTGGATATGTTTCAACGTCGGTCGGAAGACGAGATTACACTGTTTAAAAATGGCGGTGGTGCACATCTGGACTTGATGACGAGCTGCTATATCATGGATGTTTGGAAAGGGCGTTGAGTATGCTGGATTGAAGTGTTTTTGATGTTTGTTTTAGGTGGATTGATGAAACTACTTTGGCTGGCTGAAAACAATTCACATACGGATGATTTCTTTTGCAATAAGGCATCTAGTTTATTTATTCATCTTAAAATATATTGATTTTATCAATGACTTGGTGATTTTTAAATCCTTTCTAGTATGTATACAGGGTCTGACGATACCCAGTCTGATTTTGTGTATCATTGATGGCGAGCTGGTAAAAATTAGGTTGCCGTTTTCTTGTGCATGCCATGTACGGGCGTGGCTTTTCAGATGCACTGCGCAGGTCTCAGGTTGGTAAACTTTACCTGGTAGTCGATTGAATTACAGCATCAGGGATTTTTGGGAGATGTAACTGTGATGGGATACACCGTGAGTGAGTCCATCATGACATATTTTATGGTAACCAACCCAAGCCACTTCAGATGTTGTATTTTACTGACAGTAGGTGGGATGTGGCTGAGCGAAGATAATGTGGCGAAACTAAGCCACAATACTTTATTTTAACTAACTGGGTGCACGCTGTTGTTCGGGCGCGGACGGACAGGCGGGTGTTATGTGTTCAACTGGAACAAGCGTGTGATGTTGAAAGAATAATTGAGTTTTAGTTCGTAGAATACCAGAGCTGTGGGTTTATTAGACCAGTTTTTTCAAGCTGCCCGAACATGTTGGCAGAGTTTTGAGACGCCTTACATCAAAGCATCGGGTCTGATGGTATTAAGGTGATGTGTCTCAGGGCTGAGCTGGAAAAATTTATCCCGTTAAAATCGTTTGAGGTATTTGTGAAATAAAACCCCGTTATACACTAAAATTAATTTTAAAAGTGGACTGCCGCGTTTGATTTATCCAATCAACTCAAATTGTCAAAGTCCTGCACAATGTGCTGAGGGAAGAGGTATTGCTGTCGTCAAATTACCTATTCTAATTCCTTAGTCACATTTGGCTGCTAGGTGGCACATCGTGTCTAGGAGTTTTGCACTTATGGCGTCATGCAGTGCTGACTTGTGACCTTGAGCGGTTTTCGCGGATAGGTAGATGAACGATAGCCGAAAACGCGCCAATACCAACGCCGATCCACCAAACAGTGGTGTAGGAACCATAGACATCATAAAGGCGACCGCCTAACCAAACCCCAAGGAAGCTACCCAATTGGTGGCTGAAAAACACAATCCCATAAAGTGTACCCATGTAGCGTAGCCCGTAAATATGAGCGACCAGCCCACTCGTAAGCGGTACTGTCGCGAGCCACAAAGACCCCATTACGACGGAAAAAGTGATCACGCTGGTGGGAGTAATTGGTACAGCAATGAATGCAGCTGCGGCGATAGTTCGGGCTGTGTAAATTCCTGCAAGAAGGTATTTCTTAGAATAGCGTTTGCCGGCCCAACCTGCCAGCAAGGTGCCTGCGATATTGGTTATTCCGATCAGGGAAATAGCGACTGCACCGAGGGCGGAAGTGGTGGTGATACCAAGGGTGTGCAGCGCCCCACCGGGTAGGATCGGGCCACACATTTCAGTGATCATTGCAGGAAAGTGAGCGGTGATAAATGCCAGTTGATAGCCGCATGAAAAAAAGCCCAAAAAGATCAATGTGTAAGTCGGATCTCTAAATGCCCGAGAGACAACTTGGCTAATGGATTCTTCGAGTTCCAGTCTGGAAGCTGTGACAGGGCTGCGCATCATTGGAAGGGCTAATAATGATGTAAGAACTATGCCTGCAAAAATTAGAAACACAGATTGCCACGTCATGAAACTCAGTAAAAATTCCGCTGTAGGCGGGCCAAAAATTTGGCCAGCAGACCCTGCTGCGGTCGCGATGGCCAGTGACATGGAACGATTTTCATCAGATGCGGCGCGACCTACCACCGCAAGGATTACGCCAAAGCCCGTACCCGCGATTCCGAAGCCAACAAGCCACGCATAAGTCTGGTGTGCGATGGGGCTGATGGCTTGGGATGACAGCACGAGACCGATGGCGTATATGATGGCGCCAAGGAAGATTGCCTTGCGGTCGGTTAGGCGTTCGGCAAGTGCGCCAAAGATTGGTTGCCCGATTCCCCACGCGAGGTTTTGAAACGCAATTGCGAGGGAAAATTCAGCCCGTGCCCAGCCAAACTCGTCGGCGATAGGTATTTGGAACACGCCAAATGACGCGCGTACGGCAAAGCTGATCATAATAATTATGCAGCCTGCAATTAGAACAGGTGTGACAAGGTTTGTTTGACGGACCATTGCGCTTTTTAAGATAAAATGTAGCTTAGCGTCAATTCTGAAATAATCATGGTGCATAGTACAACCAGCGTCGGTGGTTGGAAGCAGATGATTTAAATGTGCATTTTTGAATTAAAGAAGCTGTGACCTGGATTGCGGGGCAGGGTCAGTCTGCGTAACAAGGTAGGATGAAAACGGTTCAAGAAGAATATCAAGCTCGCGTGGATGAGGGAAAGTTGCATGATGATCCGGTGCAGCAGGCTGCATTGGCGTCGTTAGAACGTGTTAGAGCTGCTGTTCTAAGTGTTCCAAAAGCCTCGAAGAATGGATGGTTTCGCAAGGCGCTTCCCGTGATTGGCCCAAAGGGGTTGTACATGTGGGGCGGGGTTGGGCGCGGCAAATCTATGTTAATGGATCTGTTGTACGAGACGGTTGAGGTGCCAAAACAACGTATTCACTTTCATGCATTTATGCAGTGGGTCCACGGCGCGATTGCCGAGGCGCGCAAGGATGGGGTCGAGGATGCTATTGCGCCCGTAGCGGCGGATCTGGCGGGTCGTGTGCGGTTCCTGGCATTCGATGAAATGCAGATCAGTGATATAACCGATGCTATGATCGTCGGGCGGCTGTTTGAGGCGCTCCTTGCAGCCGGTGTCGTAGTTGTGACCACCTCAAACCGTGTGCCTGATGATCTTTATAAGGACGGGTTAAACCGTAAGTTATTTTTGCCGTTCATCAATTTGCTGAAAGACCGAATGGTTGTGCATGAACTAGCGAGTGAGGTCGATTATCGCCAATCGGTTCTTGCTGGCTCGTCCAGTTATTTCACACCCAATGATGTTGATGCACGGACGGGAATTGAGGCCATTTGGCAGGAACTGACCAAAGGCAAGGCAGCGCCGCTGACACTTTGGGTGAACGGGCGCGATGTTGTCATTCCAGCGTTTGCAAGCGGTGTCGCCCGAGTGAAATTTCGCGATCTATGCGGTGTGTTCTTGGGTGCGGCGGATTATCTAGCTTTAGCAGGTGCTGTGAGAGTGCTGGTGTTGGAGGATATTCCACGCCTAGGCAGATCGAATTTCAACGAGGCAAAGCGGTTTGTGACATTGATCGACGCACTCTATGAGGGACGCGTTCAGTTGATTGCGTCCGCCGCGGCGGTTCCTGAAATGTTGTATATGGAAGGCGAAGGTGTGTTTGAATTTGAACGTACTGCTAGCCGCCTTCGTGAAATGCAAGGTGTAGATTGGGCCAAAGATTAATGTCAGATTAAGTGTCTAGTTGTGCAATAAAAAGGTGCTGGTCGTTTCGTATACGATATGGCCTGACAAGTCAGGGCATATTGGGCTCAAAATCGTTGCATATTGGTTAATCACACTAAAAAGACAAAGTTGCTACCAACTTGGCTAATCGCGCCGAGGGTGCGTATAATATCTAAGTTACTGCGATTTTAAGCATTCAGTGTTGCTATTGATTATCAAGCAGCAGTCCTGTGTTACGTATTCGTCAAGGAAGCTTAGCAGTTCAAGCATCATAAAGTGATCGCCGTGGTAGATAGGCCCAATGCCGTCCAAACCTGAATGCTGGCTCCGATATAACCGATCGTTTCTGGTGGATGTCTGCCCGAGAGCAAAACAATGATCAATGTGGTCGATTCCTGAGTCTCAGGTGTAAAAATTATAAATCATCAATTAGATAATACTGGTAAAGTTAAACAAGATTTAAAATTATTTTACACCTAATAAATTCGAATTTCTTCAAGGTACGGATTGATTGATATGAGTTTCTCTGGATGAATATTCACTCACGTGAGGAGGTAGGTCTTCGGTTAGACAGGCATCGATCAATAACCCATTTTCAGGTTCGACCTCAGTTAACAAAGATTCAATTACATCCAGTTAACCAGTGTCGCGACACTAGGGTAAGCCAGCAATGGCCACAAACACGGGCTCACACAAAGGGAAAAAAATTAAAAAGGTCATAGGTTCTTGGCTGCTCGCGGGTGCCTATACGGGAGTTCTATGAACTCTTGTTGATAAAGAATGAACACGACGTTTTTAGTAAAAATATGAATTTTTCTGAGCGCAAACGGTGGAAATAGCACGTAATATGGACGTTAAAGCTATGCGTGTCATTTTTGTCCTCTACATTTGAGCGTTAAACTTTGTAGCTTATTTGGAAGAGTAATACTCAAATAAAATTGAAAACAACCTATTGGTGCAACACTAGTTATTCTTCAAAAGAAAACATGTGTAGCGTTTTAGTTTTGGAGAGTGAATTTTTTTGTTGAAGAGGAAGAGGGAGAGCATGGCAGGCTACCAATCGGCGCTACGCCGCCATAATCCGGTCTTGCGGTACGGAAAGGTGGGGAAGGCCAGAAAGCATGTATATCGGTTGTTCACGATGTTGGTGTGCCACAAATTGTTAGTGTATAAATCCTGAATGTTAGATCAGAAATTGAAGCTAAAACTCAGATTGCCACAATCGTCTGCTTATCCACTTGCGGTCCCACACTTGACTTTGTCCATCTCGTGCATGCCAATTGAGCTAAAACGAGGCCCCAGGTTGTCGTGGGGTTAACCCTCGTAGGTACAACGTCCAGAGCGATATTTTGTATTTGTCGCTAATCATGAAAAAGACGGCAATTTAATAATTGGTCAATAGTGAGTGATTCATTAGCGGATCGGGGACTGACATCGTGTTTCACACGGGTAGCGGTTTTAACTTATCACAAGAGATTAATTTCCGCAGAGCGTGTAGTCAGAGCCAATATCACCAGGAAAGTAGTTAGAGGTTTTATCCGTTTTCCCGAATTACGTGGCCCGCAAAATATAGTGATCCACATATTAGGATGCGCGCGTTAGGGGCTGATGTAATGATCCCATCGAGTGCAGCGTAAATATCGGGTGCGGTGGTGGCTGTGATGCCAGCTAATGTTGCTGCATCCGCTGTTGTTTGTGCGGGTAAGGTGTTGGCTTCATCAGGGATCGCGACCGCTGTCAGAGTTTGAGCATGCACTGCTAAGGGTTCCATGAAACCGAGCACGTCTTTGGTATTTAGCATGCCACAAATTAGGTGCGTTGGGCGTTTTATTAAAGTGTCTAACGTGGCAGCTATGGCTTTTCCAGCGGCGGGATTGTGGCCGCCATCGAGCCAGATTTCGGCAGGCGCACAGTAATCTACGAGCAATCCAGTCGTTAGGCGCTGCATTCGGGCGGGCCAAGTGGTGTTTGTCATGGCCGCTTCGCAAGCCATTTCTTCGGCGTCTAGATGCCGTAGGGCTGCCAAAACTGCGCCAGCGTTCTGAATTTGATGTGGACCAGGCAGCGCGGGCAACGGTAAGTCAAGAAGGCCAGTTTCATCTTGATAGATCAGGCGATCACGTTCGCGACTGACATGGAAATGCTGCCCAAAGGCGATAAGTGGTGCACCAAGGTGGGCTGCGGTTTTTTCGATCACATCCATTGCGTCATCGTGCTGTGGGCCAACGATGCACGGCACGCCACGTTTGATGATGCCAGCTTTTTCGGCGGTAATCAGAGGTAACGTGTCACCAAGAAACTGTTGGTGGTCAAGGTCGACGGGTGTAATAATGCAAAGTGCTGGATCCATGACGTTGGTCGCGTCTAACCTCCCGCCTAGGCCAACTTCAAGGAGGGTATAATCAGCAGGCGTTTCGGCAAAAGCAAGCAGTGCCGCACAAGTGGTGATTTCGAAGTAGGTTATATTTTTACCATCGTTGGCGGTGTAACAGCGATCAAGCACTTCGGTCAGCGCGTCTTCGGATATTAAATTACCTGCCAGCCGAATACGCTCTTGGAATCGTGCGAGGTGCGGGGATGTGTAGGCATGCACGCGCTTTCCCTGCGCTTCAATTCCTGCACGTATCATTGCCTGTGTCGATCCTTTGCCATTGGTGCCGGCGATGTGGATTACGGGCGGCAAGCGGCGTTCCGGATTGCCGAGCTCATTTAGCAGTCGCCACATCCGGTCCAGCGTTAGGTCGATAATCTTTGGGTGTAGTGCCATCATGCGCGCAAGAATTATATCAGAATTGTGGGTCATGTGGTGCCCCCAGTCCGGAGTGATACGAAGAGCAAGCTGCCAAATGCGATGCCATACCCTGCGCTAAATACAGGCCACCAAAGCGGGCCAGGATGCAAGGTCATAAATAGGGCTACGTCAAGTAGACCGTGTGCCATCAATGCAAATGCGAGTCCTTGGATGCCTACTCTGTTCGACAACACGGCCGCAGTAGCAAAGCAGAAGAAAAGTGTAATGTGTAACACAATTTGATTGTCATCTTGGGTGGCAACCGCAAACAAAGGCCAAAAACCAGCGAGGGCAACCAACACTAACGCTACGATCCCCGACCGGAGCACACCAGCTCGTGACAGAAGAAATACCGTTGCCTTGGCCAACGCAGCCCCGATGAGGGCAGGCAGTATGATCATTCGGGTTTAATGCCGGCGACCTCAGTCTGGTCATTTATATTTGAGGTGGTGTCAGGCGCTGGCAGTTCGCCTGCAACGGCGGGATCAAGGCCTAAAAGCATGCGGGTAATCGTGATTAATTCGTCACGCATCTTGCCTCGCGGTGTCACGCGATCCAACATTCCATGATCCAGCAAGTATTCGGACCGCTGGAAGCCTTCGGGCAATTTCTCGCGGATTGTTTGTTCGATGACCCTTGGCCCAGCAAAGCAAATCAACGCAGCGGGTTCAGCGATATGCACATCGCCAAGCATCGCATAGCTAGCTGTCACACCGCCTGTGGTCGGGTGGGTCAATACTACGATGTATGGCAGGTTTGCTTCTTTAAGCATTTCGACTGCGACAGTTGTGCGTGGCATCTGCATTAAGCTGAGAATACCTTCTTGCATGCGCGCTCCGCCCGCAGCGGAGAACAAGATTAGGGGGCGTTTGGAATCTACGGCGCGCTGGGCGGCTGCGATGATCGCGTTGCCAACATACATGCCCATGGACCCGCCCATGAAGCTGAAATCTTGCGCGGCGGCAACAATCGGTGTTCGCCCGATTTCGCCCATCGCCACAAGCATTGCTTCTTTTTCGCCGGTCTTACGTTGAGCGGCTTTCATGCGGTCAGGATATTTTTTCTGATCGCGAAAATGTAGGGGATCGGCGGTTGGCGAGGGCACACTGACTTCAGTAAAAATCCCTCCGTCAAATAATGCGCTAAAGCGGTCGCGCGGTGTAATTGCCATGTGATGATCGCAAGATGTGCAGACATTTAGGTTGTCTGACAATTCACGATGGAACAGCATAGTGCCGCATTCATCGCATTTGGACCAGAGGTTCTCGGGCACTTCGCGGCGCGAGAAGATGGAATTGATGCGCGGGCGGACGTAGTTGGAAATCCAGTTCATGGGACCCTCAAATAATGTTGAGTTTGAAATAGGGGTACAGGACATGAAATGCAATCAACGCTTCAGGGCAAGTCGTGCAGTAAACTCGAAAGTGAGCAATAATAGCGCCTTATATAAAATAAACCGCTCCCAAGCTAGGCTGTAAGTTGGCCAGACGAGCAGCGCTGTTTCATAGAGCCAATCATTAACGTCAAAGGCAGTCAGTGCAAACAAGCCTAAATAAAGTTGATCAAATGACTTAATCACAATTCTAGCAGATGGGATCGTAATGTATCAAGCCAAACAAAAAAACTGCAAAGTAATCTAAATTACTGTTTGTTTACAAAGCTCGTCCAGGTACCTTTGCAGGTTGCCCAAAACACCATTTATTTGGATCTGATTTAAATAAACGCTAGGAATAAAATCGCTGTAAAACATCTTGTGCTAAAGAAGAGCAGCAATGGCACAAAGTGGTAATAAATAAAAACTGACATATTAGAATTGCCAACACACAGGGTGAATAGCTCCTGGGAGGTAGCACAGGCTGACAGCGTGCACTCGGTGGGCTATAAACATGTGTATTGCGGCATGAGTTGTTCAGTTGATAAAATCGCCGATTAATGCTGGATTAGATACTTTTTTTGGGAGCCAACGCACAAATAAGTACATCGCTAATAATCCAATTTGGAAAATGTACTACAGCATAGACATAATGATGATTACAGAAATATAGATAGCTGACCCTTTGAACGTTGGTGCGCGCGCAATCATCAAGACATAGTGGTCACGAAATTGTATATTCGACCTTTGTCAGGACAGTCTTCAAGTGGTCAATATCAATATGGTGCACCAATAGACATTCTTGTGGATGGGTAGATATTACAATTATCCAGTGCCCGCAGTCATTAAAGGTGTGACGATAGCCATGATGTAGCTGGTTTCGTCCAGTGTGGCCAATGTGTTAACCAGCATTGCCATTCAGACTGTATCGGCAGTGTCTGGTGCGCGTTTGCCAATGTAAGCGATCAATAATTTATCGTTGGTGCGCGAGACGGTGTATTTGTCTGACAGTAACGTAATGAACAAATTCATCCGCCCTTGACTGCCGTGTGCAAGGGCATAAGACAAGCCTCTTCCGACTTGTAGACAGTGCCACAGCGATTTAGAGCGTTAAAAGTTAGATTTTCGAAGGATCCTGCCATGAATCAAAATCGCACTGACAAGACGAATCTGCCAAGTCGCCACGTCACAGAAGGCCCAACGCGCGCACCGCACCGGTCATATTTCTACGCGATGGATTTGACTGAAGAGCAAATTAATCAGCCATTCGTCGGTGTAGCAACTTGTTGGAACGAAGCGGCACCTTGTAACATTGGGCTCAACTGGCAGGCGCAATCGGTCAAACGTGGCGTTAGGAAAACTAATGGCACGCCGCGTGAATTTACCACTATTACTGTCACTGACGGAATAGCGATGGGTCATGAGGGCATGCGGTCTTCGTTGGCTTCACGTGATGCGATTGCAGATACGGTTGAACTGACCATGCGGGGGCACTGCTATGATGCTATTGTCGGTCTTGCGGGCTGTGACAAATCCTTGCCAGGAATGATGATGGCCATGGTGCGTCTGAATACACCATCTGTATTCATGTACGGTGGTTCTATCCTGCCGGGTCGTCATGACGGTAAAGACATCACCGTTCAGGATATGTTTGAGGCTGTTGGAAAATACCAAGCGGGTCAAATGACAGACGCTGAATTGGCTGTGATGGAGCGGATCGCATGCCCGTCGGCGGGTGCCTGCGGTGGTCAATTCACCGCCAACACGATGGCTTGTGTGAGTGAGGCAATCGGTCTGGCATTGCTGAATTCATCTGGAATGCCCGCACCTTATGAAGACCGCGCGCAATATGGTGAGGCGTCTGGTCAGGCCGTCATGAACCTGATTGCACAAAACATCCGGGCCCGCGATGTGGTGACGCGCAAGTCACTGGAAAATGCTGCGCGTGTCGTCGCCTGCACGGGTGGATCGACAAATGCCGGCTTGCACCTGCCAGCGATTGCCCACGAAGCGGGCATCGATTTCAACCTGTTCGATGTCTGTGATATCTTTAAAGAAACGCCGTATTTTGTTGATCTAAAACCAGGCGGTCAGTACGTGGCTAAGGATTTATTTGAGGTGGGTGGTGTACCTGTCGTGATGAAAGAATTGCGCAAAGCAGGTCTGTGGCATGACGAGTGCATGACTGCGAGTGGTAAAGTCATCGGCGAAGAATTGGACATGATTAAAGGTGCGGCAGACGGCAAGGTCATTTACCCTGTAGAGAACCCAATCACCAAAACTGGTGGCGTTGTTGGACTAAAGGGTAATCTTGCCCCGGATGGCGCCATCGTAAAAGTGGCAGGCATGTCTGACAATGAACAAATTTTTACTGGTCCTGCGCGAGTTTTTGAGAGCGAAGAAGATGCATTTTCTGCTGTAAAAGCCCGCGGCTACAAAGAAGGAGACGTGCTGGTTATCCGCAATGAGGGGCCATCAGGTGGCCCAGGTATGCGCGAAATGCTGGCGACAACAGCAGCACTGTCCGGTCAGGGCATGGGCAAGAAGGTCGCACTGATTACTGATGGCCGCTTTTCTGGTGCAACAAGGGGCTTTTGTGTTGGTCATGTTGGGCCTGAGGCTGCACATGGTGGGCCGATTGGCTTGCTTAAAGATGGTGATATGATCACGATGAACGCGCTCACAGGTGAATTGTCGGTTGATCTGACAGAAGCGGCAATCATGCAACGCAAAGTGGATTGGGCAGGCCCAAAAGAGACGATTTATGCGTCTGGTGCGCTGTGGAAGTATGCGCAACTGGTTGGCGGTGCGCTGGACGGCGCAGTGACCCATCCTGGTGCTAAACATGAACGACATATATATATGGATTTGTAGCAGTTATGTGCATGCGTGGGTGTGTTTTGGCAGTCACTGTGTTCGGTTTAGGCGACTGCGAAGTTGGAACAGATGGAACGATGGGCCATGTAGCCAATATTATAACAGTGCCGTTCGCCACAAAATAAACATTTCCACACTGTCAAAGCTTGGATGCGCGTTTTCAAGGCATGTTAAGCCTTACTTTTGCAGGCACAGTGGGTCCGCACTGGTGCGGGTTCTTGGGCATCAACGGACGGCTGGTTACGATATCCGTGCTTAGTTTCGAGCGTATTAAGTTAAACTGCGCTAAAGGTGAGCGTTTTCTTGTTATGGCGACTTATGGCGACGGCTTAATTGGCCGAAACCAGTAAGAATTTTTTTGCAGCAGAGGTAACTTCTAAAGATAACAGCTGATTTGGCTGGAGAGTGTCTTCTAATTGTTTCCTTTCACAAAACGATTAGGCGTGTATGATTCTGACAGAAGGATTTAATCAGACCTGATGAGACAACGACGCACAGGGTTAATCGAAAAGCTGCTTGCGCAGCGTGTGCGAGCATTTTGGTCCCGCGCGGCGAATGCGGCTGGTACAGCTGATCTAGCACTTTTACTAAAACAACGCGAAGCGGCGCGTATTTTACGTCATAAGTTAGATGAGCTAATCTACAAAGCTGATAGCCGCCTGGTACTACCGCACATAGGACCATCAGTTTTTCCTAAGCCAGTGGGTACGGATTGGTCGTGGCGTCCGCAGCTCTGGCAAAGGGCGCTAGCATCAAAGGGAGTTAGTGCTGTTGATAACAACACTATGCTAGGTAATGCGGTTACAATTTTTCACGATTGCCAGATTTCAGAACTGACGCTGCGACAGCTGCGCAACACCCGTGAAGAAGATTTGGCGCCATTTGGTTTATGTATGGACGTGTTTAAATTTGATGGGACGTTCCTTAGCCTTGCATTAGCACTGCCACCAAAATCATGCAAAAATTTGACGCGGCGACATCTATTGCGGATGGACGCGGTCATAGAAACAGAAAGCCCGCTGAAGATCTTTGCGCGGCTTAATGTGCGGCATGGGCCGAATACAGAACAGATTGCCTGTGAACTGCTGCTCAATGATGGCAAGACCATGGTGGAATTTGATCTTGCCTACAGTAATTTGAACGAAAAGCGCGTGGAGTCCATGTGGATTGATTTGATCTTTGAGCGACCAAAGATGAACCAAGTTACACTTCGTGACATGACATTTTCGCGCAATCTACGCGCTGAAGTTTAGGAGGGTAAATGTCTGACAAGATAGAGCTAACGAAACTGCGCCTGATTGAAGGGATCTGGCATGGATCGCTTAAGCATCACGGGCGTGATGGTACGTGGCAGCCAAATATTGAAGTTACGCACTTGGGTTTTCTGGTTGATGGGGTCGAGGTAGAAGAAGACCACGTTCAGGAATGTTGGCATGTCAGGGTGCCAATTCCCGCCAGCCGAATCGCGGATGGCGTACAAACTTTTGTTATAAAAGATCGCCATGAAGCTATGATGCTTGGTAGCTTTTCAATTATTGCAGGGGATGCTTTGGCAGAAGACATCCGTGCCGAGTTGTCGTTGCTGCGTGCTGAGCTGGATATGCTTAAAAAAGTGTTTCGGCGCCATTGCCTTGAGACGTTGCAAGACTGAGCTTGTATGGGGTCGAATTGGCTGTGAAATCTGACAATATGGTGGCCAGCCTCTACACCTATGGAATATTTACAAAGTAAAGACCGGGTGACGCGGCGTTTGGCGTGACGTTTAGGTCAGGGTTTGCGACTGTTGGCGAGATTTTCAGGAGAAGTAGTCATGTCCACGTATCCGCATCTTTTGGCACCACTTGATCTGGGTTTTACCACACTGAAAAATCGTGTGTTGATGGGATCGATGCATACTGGCCTTGAAGAAACGCGTGATTGGAATCGTGTCGCCGAGTTTTACGCTGAACGGGCACGTGGCGGTGTAGCGTTGATAGTTACAGGTGGCATGGCGCCAAATTCAGAAGGTGGTGTGTTTCCAGGGGCAGCGGGGCTATTTTTGGATCAAGATATTACCAACCATAAGATTGTTACAGATCGTGTGCATGAAGCAGGCGGCAAAATCGCTATGCAAATTTTGCATGCTGGTCGCTATGCCTACTCTAAGGATTGTGTTGGGCCGAGTGCGGTGAAATCTCCAATCTCACCGTTTCGACCGCGGGAGTTGGATGAAGATGGGATTGAAAAACAGATCAGCGATATGGTCACGGCCGCAACGCGTGCTAAAGAAGCTGGATATGATGGTGTTGAGGTTATGGGGTCTGAAGGGTATTTCCTGAATCAGTTTCTTGTCATGCATACCAACAAACGTACTGATCGTTGGGGTGGATCCTATGAAAACCGCATGAGACTCCCGATTGAAGTCGTGCGCCGTGTCCGTGAAGCAGTTGGCAATGAGTTTATCGTAATTTACCGCCTTAGTATGATTGATTTGATTCCCGAGGGGTCCGCTTGGGACGAGGTTGTTACGCTTGCCAAAGCAATAGAATCTGCTGGTGCAAATATTTTAAATACTGGCATTGGGTGGCACGAAGCGCGAATTCCAACCATTGCTACCTCTGTGCCACGTCGCGCCTTTACTTGGGTTACAAAAAAATTGATGGGTGAGGTCTCAATCCCTATCATCACGTCCAACCGGATCAACTCCCCGCAGGTTGGCGAGGACGTTTTGGCGGACGGTTGTGCTGATATGGTCAGCATGGCACGGCCGTTTCTGGCTGATCCACATTTTGTGGCCAAGGCTAAGGCAGGAAAAGCCGCACTGATTGCACCCTGTATTGCCTGCAATCAGGCATGTCTAGATCATACGTTTTCGATGAAGATCGCCTCCTGCTTAGTGAACCCCAAGGCCTGCCATGAAACTGAGATTGTCCTGTCGCCGTCTAGCAAATCCATTGGCATCGTTGGTACTGGCCCTGCAGGTTTAGCATCTGCGTTGGCAGCAGCTCAGCGTGGCATGGCTGTGACGTTGTTCGATCGTGCGGACGAGATTGGCGGTCAACTAAATATGGCCAAGCAGGTTCCTGGCAAAGAAGAGTTCTGGGGCTTGGTGGATTATTACCGCGCGGCTGTGGCTGACGCGGGGATCATCGTGAAGCTCGGATATGAGGTGTCAGTGGATGATTTGGTGGACTTTGATGAGGTGATTATTGCCACTGGGGTTGCGCCGCGAGATTCACAGATTCCAGGGCAAGATGGTGAGAACGTATTGTCCTATATTGATGTGCTGCGGGGCAAGGCGAATGTTGGTAAGCGTGTGGCGATTATTGGTGCGGGTGGTATCGGTTTTGATGTAGCTGAATTTCTTGTGACCGACGACAGCCCGACCGAGAACCTTGATGATTGGCTTGCAGAATGGGGAGTTAGCGATCCGTCAAAGACTCGTGGCGGTGTTTACCCAGAGGGCCCACAGTCTGGCGCAGCCGTGCGTCAGGTTACGTTGTTGCAGCGCAAGGCAACAAAGCTTGGCAAGGGACTAGGCAAGACGACCGGCTGGATACATCGCATCACTTTGAGAATGAAAGGCGTCGAAATGATTGGTGGTGTGAACTACGAACGCATTGATGAAAGCGGGTTGCATGTGAGCTATGGTGCGTCATGCGAAAACCCAACATTAATTGCAGTTGATACAATTGTGATGTGCACAGGGCAGGTGCCGAGGCGTCGTCTTGCGGATGCGTTAGAAGCAGCTGGAACAAAGTGTCATGTCATTGGTGGGGCAGATATGGCCGCTGAATTAGATGCAAAGCGCGCGATTGATCAAGGTACACGATTGGTGGCATCCCTGTAACCAAACCCCAAAATGGAAATGCATGATCGTGCTCAGACATTGGATTGCATTTGTCATGTTGATACTGGGCATTGTAGCTAATTCTTTTATAGCCCCTTAGCTGAATGGCAATGCGGATATTCTTGTGGTTGGGGGATCGTCAAGTTGTAAGACGTTTCCTTTCGGGGTATGTATTCGTATGACCAATCCCAAGTAATCTGGCGCCTTTATAGGCCATCGTTTCCCCCTGAGAGTATTTCATAGACTGTCTGAACTTATCACCGATTTCCCTGATTTTACGCGATTTCGAGGACTTGCTGGCGGCATGCAGTGTTGTTGTTAGCTACGAAAACATCCGCGCTTGGGTTGCTAAACTCAGGTCACAGTATGTCGAGGTGATCCGCCGAGACTGATCCAAAGTGGTGGATAAATGGTACTTGGATGAAATTGTCCTTCTGATAAACTGCAAGAAATATTAGCTGTGGCGCGCTGTCGGTAGCAAAGGCGATGTACTGGACATCCTCGTGCAGTTTTGGCACAATTAACGGGCTGCAAGTCGATTTTGCCATAAGCTATTCAAGGTATTTGGCACGCCAAGGGCGATTATCACCGATATGCTTTAAAGCTATGGTACCGCAGTGAAAGAGATTGCTCTAGGATTCGAACATCACAGCAAGAAAAGGTCTCAATAATTGATCTAAAGGATTACATTGCCCCACCCGAAGACGAGAAAATATCATGGGTCGTTTCAAATCGTTCCGACAAGCACTACGGTTCTTATCCACCCATGACCTGTTCAAGCCGTCTTCCGCCCGCGCCTCGACACCCTTCAGCTGCTTCCTAGCGTTAGGCCAGAGCCGATGCCCATTGGGTCTGGGACAACATCACGCGTGAGCTGAAATCTGCTTGATATCCAACGCCGAGCCTATCGTTAGGAAGATCGCTGGCAACTTGACGATCCCATAAATGTTTGTGCATCTTCAAGTCAGGATGATTTAAAACTCTTTTTTGAGAATCTGCACCAACCATATCTTTTGATGCCGCTGTAAACTTTAATTAAAAAAGCCAAGCAATGTGGCTGCAGTTTTTTTCTTAACTGAGATAGCTATTACTTGCTGCATTGCCAAGTTTGGAAAGACAGGTTCTGTCCTGCAGTCTGGTGCAGGGGCCCTGAGGTATTGTGTCGACGTGATGATAACTTCGGCACGGCGATTTGTCTCGCGGCCGTCTTCCGTAAGGTTCGTCGTGACTAGGGAAAGATAGCCCATACCCTGTGCATCAAGTTGGCTACGGGGCACATTTTATATCGTTACCAATCGTTTTAATACAGACCCTGCGCGGCGTTTGGAAAGCGTAATGTTTCCATTGAGCGAACCTACAGAATCTGTATGACCGACCAGCGCAACCTTCTGATCAGGATTTGCCAAAAGGTAGTTTGATAGGTGCTGTAGTGATTCAAAGGTGGCATCTCCCAGTTGTGCTGATCCTGTTTCGAACACCAAGCCTGTTAAGATAAACCGTCCCTGATTTTCCGGTGACCGCCTAAGACTGCCTGAGATAATTGGCGCAACACCACGTACAACAGGTGCATCTGCCGTAGCCAAGGGGGCGCTGTCTGCAGGGCCGACACGGAAAATTTGAATAAACACCGCCGTGGATGAACGACTGCCTAGTAAGCTGAGCAACTCGACAGAGTTATCAACGTTTCGTTGCATTGCAAAAAAGCGGTAGTCGCCCAAATCGACGTGCATTGCAGGGGCGGGCAATACTGGTGTGGCAAAGCGAAAATCAAAGCCACCACAAACGTCATCGACGCAGGTAAAGAGCACCTCAAATCCTGCTTCAGTTAATTGTTTGATCAACGGTTGCAACAATTGAAAAGTGCTCAGACCAGCCGCATGAATCCACCACGCCTGTTGGCGCACTTCTCTAGCTCCTGTCAAAATGGGCATTCCTGCGCGGGACCATGCGGCGGTGGGCATAGAGTAACTGTACAGACCTACGATTTCTTCAGCAACAAGGGTTGCGTTGGCTGGCATGTCGAGAGTGACAGCAGCCGTCTGTAATGGTGCAAGAAGAAGGGCGAGGATGCGGATTATCGATTTTGGGAGTGATAGTTGTCATTAGGACGCATATCCGTGGCGCTGGCCATGCGGTTGGTCATGTTGAAAAAACCTGTGACTGACGTGATGTCCCAGATGTCGCGATCACTAAAGCCCACATCGCGCAATGTTTGGCGATCAATCTCAGTCGTCTCAGAGCTGGCTGTGGTAATTTTTTCAGCAAATATTAGCATAGCCGTTTGGCGAACATTAAGATCGGCCGCGCGCCAGTTCATTATTAGCATTTCGCCTAGCTTAGGATCCTCAGACAGCGCACGCACTGCCTGACCATGCGCGGTGAGACAATAAAAGCATTTGTTGATCGACGACACGACCACTGCAATCATTTCGCGTTCAAGTTTACTGAGGCCAGAATTAGCCAACATTACATCGTTGTACATTGCAGAAAACGCGTCGAACTTTGCGGCGTCAAATGCATAAGCCGCCAGCACATTAGGTACGAACCCAATTTTATCATCACAGATGGCAAAGTATCTGGCAATGTGATCTGGTAGTGGATCGACTGGTGGCAGGTTCAGGGCTGTAGGAAGGGTTTTGGTCATTCAAGTCTCCGGATAGATACGATAATAATATCCTCCCACAGGGATCATCCCTAGGGAAGTGTAGAGGGCATTAGCCGCAATGTTGGCTTGTGTGACAAGCAGGGCGATTGTGTGAGCGTTGTGTTCTTGTGCCCAGAATGCAAGCGCGCGGATCATGTGGCAACCAAGACCCTGACGGCGAAACGCATGGCGGGTTTCAATCGCGTGGAGCATCGCGATGCCGTTATGAATGGCGCAAAAGGCAGTGCCTGCAGGCCTGTCTTGAACGCGGCCCAGAACGGTGGTTTTCGGTCCAGCGGCACGGGCCATAATGGTGAGGCGGGCGTCATCAATGCCACCTTCATTCCAGATTTCGACCTGCGTCGCTAAGGGTGGCCAGACCTGGAAACAGGTTACAGCAGGGGGGCGCTGCGTCGTGATTTGCGCAGTAGGCGCTGTGTAAAAGGTCACGGGGTCTTTGATTTTGTAGCCTGCGGTTTTGAGCGCGCCATCTAGTACTTCCTCACCATTGCGCACCATGAACAGGGGCGTCTGGCCAAATGCGCGCATTGCAGATTCTGCTTTTTCAATTTGCGCATTAGATGTCAGTTGTGACGCCGCAGACACACGATTACCGCCACCCGCACCGTTCCGGATCTTCCAGCCGTCCAAGTCTACAATAGATTTGGCAGGCCATGTGGCGTCAATCAGGGTGGTTAAGGCTTGGAGTGTCATGCAGGAAACTCCAATTTTAACTGATCCATGGCCATATTAATGCGCGCCATATCTTGCCCACGGATCACGATATTTGCACCATACCTGCCATCTTTTTGAAATGGATAGGACCCGATCGACAGGTCTTCAAAATTCTTGGCCAATGCTCCAAGTGGTCCAGCAATATCACCTTCACCAAGATCAATACGCAGGGTTTGCGAAAGTAACGGTGCGCCCCCTATGAGGGTCGGTAAAATGCTAGCAACCATGGCTTGAAATACGGAAGGGACGCCTGCCATGACATGCACGTTTTGCACAGTAAATCCTGGTGCGATGCTGACCGGATTGTCAATTAAGGTGGCACTGTCAGGTATACGGGCCATGCGCAGGCGAGCGTCATTCAATTCCTGCCCGTTACGACTATAATGGGCTTGTAACAGCGCACGAGCATCAGGCCGAATATCGATATGGTCATGAAAGGCGGCTGCGATGCAATCTGCAGTGATGTCGTCATGGGTTGGACCAATGCCACCAGAGGTAAAGATAATGTCATAAGTTGCTGACAGTGCTTTTACAGCGGAAATAATAGCGGGTGCGTCGTCACTGACAACACGAACTTCGCGCAAATCAATCCCATGTTCTGTTAGCTGCCCGGCAAGGTGATACATATTTGCATCGCGTGTGCGACCTGAAAGGATTTCGTCCCCGATAACGAGCATGGCGGCGGTTGGATTTTGCATTATATTTTCCTTCGCTTTGAAATGGTATAGGCCGCACCCATGCGCTTTGCCACACCTCTTGTTCCAGCCCGCCTGATCCGCCGCTACATGCGGTTCTTGTGTGATGTTGAATTGCAGGACGGCACGGTTGTAAAAGCGCATTGTCCTAACCCTGGCTCAATGATGGGGCTTAAGGACGACCGTTTGCGGGTTTGGATTGAAGGAAACGACGACCCCAAAAAAAAGCTTGACTGGGGATGGCGGTTGGTTGAATTACCCAACTCGTTTGTGGGTATTGATACAAGTGCTGCGAACAAAATCTGTGGTGAGGCATTGGCGGGCAGAATCGAGGGGCTTGACGGTTACGATAGCATCCGCCCTGAGGTAAAATACCGTGAGAAAAGCCGCGTGGATTTTCTACTGACAGGCGACGGGCGGCGCGATTGCTATTTGGAGGTCAAATCAGTTACTTTGTCCCGCCAGACTGGTTTGGCAGAATTCCCTGACAGCGTCACAACACGTGGCGCAAAACATCTAGGCGATTTGGCAGCGATGGTACAACAAGGTCACCGCGCTGTGCTTTTGTTTTTGGTGCAACGCACTGATTGTGCCCGTGTGACACTGGCTGCAGATCTTGACCCAACATATGCAGCAGCGTTCAAGGCTGCGCAGTCGTCAGGTGTTGAAATTATGTGTTTTAGTTGTGCAGTTTCCCCCGACGAGATCACCATATCAGAGCGTTTGCCGTTTGATATGGTGGACTAATTTTTTGGTGAAATCGATACAGGGGGTTTAGAACCTGCAAAGTTTATTCTATTTGGAATGCAAGCAAGAAGGATGCACGTTTTGGACACATCAAAGGCACTGCTGACAAAAGATGGAATTCGTCTGTACAAGACAAGTGAATTTGGTGGTATGCGTAAAGCAGGTCGCTTGGCGGCTGAGATTTTGGATCGTATAGCAGAGCATGTAACCGTTGGTCATACCACGGCTGAACTTGATCGTTTGATCACGCAATGGGTTGATGAGGCGGGCGCGGTGTCGGCTACGATTGGTTACAAAGGCTACCAGCACGCCAGCTGCATCAGCGTGAACCATGTAGTTTGTCACGGCATTCCAAGCGAAAAGACATTGAAAAATGGCGATATCATCAACATTGATGTCACGGTGATAGTTGACGGTTGGTTCGGTGATACCAGCCGCATGTACGTCGCAGGTGGAGAACCGAACCGTAAGGCTGAACGTCTGATCCAGGTGACACACGATGCGCTGATGCTTTCAATTGACGTTGCGAAGCCAGGCAATACTTTTGGTGACATCGGCCACGCGATACAAAGCTTTGTTGAGGCTGAGCGCATGTCGGTCGTACGTGATTTTTGTGGTCATGGGTTGGGGTTGGTATTTCATGCACCGCCAAATGTGCTTCATTATGGGCGAGCTGGTACGGGACCTGTGCTCGAAGAAGGCATGATTTTTACGATTGAACCAATGGTTAACTTGGGGCGACCTGAAACCAAAATTCTAAAGGACGATTGGACAGCTGTTACGCGTGATAAATCCTTGTCAGCGCAGTTTGAACATTCCATTGGGATCACGGCAGACGGGGCAGAAATTTTCACGGTGTCACCTACAGGCAAATTCCACCCAACATACAAGTGATAGATTGGGCTAGCCCAAGATTAGGCGGCTGACCTCTGCCATAGAATTGGCGACCCTCGCGCCAATCGCAGTGAGCCGTGTGTCTTGGCCTTCGGTCGCAAAACCAATGGTTTGTACATCCGCGTTAATTCCAGCTTGGCAGCCAGAAACGCTGTCATCGATCATGAAAGTGTGGCTTGCCTGCGCGCCTGTTTCGGCCATGGCATGCAATATCATTGCAGGATCCGGTTTGGCAGCAAATGTTTCACGGCTCATTATACGACCGGCAAGGCGTTCCCACAAACCGGACGGGCCAAGCGACAAGCCCATGCGTTTCATGGTACCGTTGGAGGCCACATAAATTGGCACGCTCGCGTCCTCAAGTGCTGTGATTAAGTCTAAGACACCATCAAATACATAGACACCTTGTGCAATACGTGCATGAATTTCTGTGTTCATCAAGGTGACCCAATTAGGGGGCAGTGCTGCGCCCCTGCGAATTGCCTCGTCGCGCATGATTGGGGTGGTACCACCAGTAAATTCGGTGGCGAGTTCATGTGCGGTTACTGGCAGGCCGTATGCGGTGATGCTGGCAGCAAAAATATCAAACATTGGGCCTTCTGTGTCGACCAATACGCCGTCGCAGTCAAAGACAACCAGATCGGGGATCTTGCGTTTATTCATGGCGCACGCAACATGGTGATGTGGGTATCACCGTAACGACGCAAGTCTATCTGGGCAAAGCCTGCAACAGGTTGTGGTGCTCTGTCTTCCATAATAATTATTGCACCCGTAGCCAGCCAGCCAAGTGCTTGTGCTGCAAGAACGGCGGGCCCACCAAGGTGTTTTCCATAAGGTGGATCGACGAATACGAGCTGGCAGGGTGCAGAGGGTTTGGGCAATTTATCACCCGCACAGGTAAGCAAAGTCGAATCCTGTGTGCGACGTGCCTTGGTTAGGTTCTCGCGGATCAGCCCTTGGGCGACGCGTCCGTTATCTACGAATGTTGTGTGCAAAGCGCCACGGGAAAGGGCTTCAATTCCTAGCGCACCAGTTCCCGCGAACAGATCCAAGACCTGTGCACCATGTGGTAAGCTATGGCCCATCAGCATATTAAACAGGCTTTCACGCACACGGTCAGGGGTCGGTCGCAGATGCGCAGCGATGTCCCCTGTGCCTACATCTGCCAGCATTAAACCGCGGTGTTGGCCACCAATTATCCTCATTGTTTCAGCAGCGCCTTCATGTCTGTGTTTAGGTCCGCAATGACACTTGGCGCTGGCGACTTTCCAGCCTCAATTAATCGCTTTCCAATCATATAGCTACGCGGATCGTTCATTGCGTCCACCGCGATAAGCGTGTCTTCGCGGTAATACCAATGTGACTGCGCATCCCCATTTTTACGCGTGATAATTTGGGTGTAACCGATATTTAGACCTGCAATTTGAAGTTTTACGTCAAATTGATCAGACCAAAACCATGGCTTAGGTACGTAGATTTGATTTGCACCAAGCATGTTACATGCAATAATTTCTGCCTGATCTATGGCGTTGCCCACACTTTCAAGGCGGATTTTTTGGCCGTGCCAATCCGAAGTTGCGCAGTCGCCAGCGGCCCAGATATGCGGATTGGACGTCTTACCATATGCGTTGGTCACTATACCGTTGTCACAGGCAACACCCGCACTTTGGGCTAACGCTGTTGCTGGGTAAATTCCAACGCCAACAATGGCGAAATCTACATCAATCTGGCTGCCATCAGATAGGATTGCTCCAGTGATATGCGCCTCCCCAATAAGACGATCTAGTCTGACACCCTCGCGGATATCAACATTATGGCTGTCGTGGAGGGTGCGAAAATAATCAGATGTTTCTGGAGCTGCGACGCGCTGCAAAATACGGGTCTCCATTTCAACAAGGGTTACATGCAGCCCCATTTTTGAAGCAACGGCAGCGGCCTCAAGTCCTATGTAGCCTCCTCCGATTACCAGCAAATGCCGACCTGTAAGAAATTCTGACTTTAACGCATCAGCGTCAGCCAGGTTGCGGACAGTAAATACGCCGTCTAATTCACCACCAATCGTGGCGGGCAATGTGCGCGGATGCGATCCTGTGGTAAATGCGAGTTGATCATAGGTCAGTACCTCATCACCCTCAAGCGTGACTGTGCGCGCTTGCGAATCGACTGACACTGCGCGGGTGCCTGTGCGTAGGGTGATGTCATTGCCTTCGTACCAATCACGTGGGCGCAAAAATAGACGTTCACGCTCCATTTCACCTAGCAGGTAAGCCTTTGATAAGGCGGGTCGTTGATAAGGTGGGCCATCCTCGGCGCCCAGCAATGTTATGTCACCCTCAAACCCTTCAGTGCGCAGTTTTCCGACCAAAGAAGCGCCCGCTTGGCCAGCGCCGATCACAACAATATGACTCATTAGGCTATTCCCGTCTGGTTGCTGACAAAATGGACCCTATATTGAGGGCATCGATTAATGCAATTACCAAACAAGGGTGTAATATGACAATATCAGTAGGCGATAAAGTTCCAGATGCAATGCTGGTAAGACTTGGTGCCGATGGGCCAGAGGGCGTTTCCGTGTCAACATTGACAGAAGGCCGCACAGTGGTGATTTTCGCCGTGCCTGGGGCCTATACGGGCACATGTACGACAGCACATGTGCCAAGTTACATCCGTACCAAAGATACATTCAAGGAACGCGGGGTCGAAGAAATCATCTGCGTTGCTGTCAACGACCCATTCGTTATGGGCGCGTGGGGTGAAACAACCGGCGCAACCGAGGCTGGAATCACCATGGTAGGCGATCCTGAATCGACGTTTACCAAGGCAATGGGCATGGAGTTTTCAGCGCCACCTGCAGGCTTGATTGATCGATCTAAACGTTATGCTATGCTGGTGGTAGACGGTGAAGTTAAAGTGTTGAACGAAGAAGAAAACCCTGGCTTGTGCGAAGTATCTGCTGGCGAAGGCCTTTTGGAAGACATGTAATTAATTGCGCTGGAGGATTTATCCTGCCAGCGCATCCATTCTTTTAGCGAGTTTTAAGTCCAGATTTGATAGCCCGCCAGTGTCGTGGGTCGTTAACGTTACGTTCACAGTTTTATAAACGTTGGACCATTCTGGATGGTGGTCTATCTTTTCTGCGACAATAGCGGCCGATGTCATCCAGCCGAATGCCTCAACAAAATTCTTAAACGTAAAGGTCTTATGCGCAGTTGTGTCGGTGACATCCCAACCCGCAGCGATCATGGTGTCACGGCCTGCTTGATCCAGCTCAATGCTCATTCTTGTTCCTTCACTTTGATTTTTCTGAACGGCCCATAGGACGTCAGAATTTCGATTTCATCATCAACGGCAACGCGTTCGGCGTCCAGATAATCAGAGACGGCATTGCGAAAACCGACATCACCAAACCAGTGCAACGAATGTGTAGTAACTGGTAGGTAGCCACGGGCAAGTTTGTGTTCACCCTGAGCGCCAGCTTCGACCCGTTTCATGCCGTGGGCAATCGCGTAGTCCATGGCCTGATAGTAGCAGAGCTCAAAATGTAGGCAGGGGTGATTTTCTGCACAACCCCAATAGCGGCCATAAAGCGTATCGCGTCCGATAACATTTAGTGCACCCGCGATGGGAACACTATCACGCATCGCGAAGACCAGTAGAATGTCATCACGTAAGCGTTCTTGGACGATATCAAAGAATTTGCGCGTTAGGTAGGGCTGTCCCCACTTGCGCGCGCCCGTGTCTTGGTAAAATTCCCAAAAGGCATCCCAGTGCTGTGGTTTAATCTGATCGCCTGTTAGCTGGATAATCTCCCCACCAAATCCTTGCGCCGTTAAACGTTCTTTGCGCAGCGTTTTGCGTTTCCGGCTTGAGAGCGCCACAAGAAAATCGTCCCAATCCACATAACCTTTATTAGACCAGTGGTATTGCTGAGATGTGCGGGATAACAGGCCCATCTCCGCGCCGGCGATGGCCTCGGCCTCTGTGCAAAATGTTGCGTGAATTGAAGAAAGGTCATTGTCAGATGCGATCTGAACTGTACCTTGAACCAAAGCTGACATGCCTTGAACTTCGAACCCTGAGCGGGTCAAAAACCGCCGTCCTGTGGCAGGGGTAAATGGCACAGCAATCTGTAATTTTGGGTAGTAACGTTTTCCTGATCGTTCAAATGCTTGGGCAAAATTGTGGTCGAACATGTATTCGCCCTGTGAATGGTTTTTCCCATAAAGTGGTGCACAGGCTATCATCTGACCATCCTGATGTGCAGTCAAATAATGTGGATGCCAACCGCTGCCAGCACCAACACTTCCGCTGTCTTCAAGAGCCTTTAGAAAGCGGTAGGTGGTGAATGGGTCAATGGCGCGACCGGAACTCGCTTCGGGGCAGGCGCACATGTCCCATTCCGCCGGCTTAATCCCGCTAAGTGTGTTGTGCGTGGTGATTTCAATTGTGCTTCCGTCCATAAACTACAAGTGGCGTCTAAGAGCGCTGGGTCAAGCGCAGTAGCCCTCAAATGTGATGTTATGAGCAATTTTTCGAGCGCGTTTTTCCATAGCAGTGCTGCGGATCGTCCAACAAAAGATAGGTACCCCGCGCAATTTAAGGTCGGTAACGTGAGGCGATGTAAGATCATCTTGTTGATGGCTGATAAAGCAGGCACCAACACGGTCAAAGTCGGGAATCGCTGCTTGGGCGACGCGCACAGGTTCGGGGACAGTTGGCCAGTCTTTGGCAGGATAGGGGCATGTGGTGATGCCACGCGGAATTTTAGGTGCATAGGTCTGGCATGCAGCGACAGAATGGGGGTTAAACGACATTAACGCAACGTCGCCTTTATAACCTTCCAGTACCGCGCAAACTGCCTTTTCTAATGGCCCAACATTGAAGCCAAGCGCACCATCTTGGTCCTTAATTTCAATCAATAGAGGTACGCGACCTGCAACCAATTTTAAAACAGTGGCAAGTGTTGGAATGCTTCCATCACAATTGGACAGCTTAATACCTTCCAAGTCAGACGCTAATTTTTGGGCGATGGGACCAGAAATTTTGGTTAGACGTTCAAGGTCGTAGTCGTGAAATACCATCGGTATACCGTCCAAAGATGGCTGTATGTCCAGTTCGATCCCATAGCCAGCGTCAATGGCGGCGTGAAACGCTGCCATTGAATTTTCGGCTGCTTTTGCATTGTGTAAGCCGCGGTGGGCAAAGGCCTGCGCAAAGAAGTTTTTGGGAAGGATCATGAAATCTCGAATATGCCTTCGATTTCAACGGCGACACCAAACGGTAGAGAGGCTGCGGACACAGCACTGCGTGAGTGGCGGCCCTTATCGCCAAGCGCTTCAACCATGAAGTCCGAACAGCCGTTGATGACTTTGGGCTGATCGCCAAAATCAGGTGTGGAATTTACAAACCCGACTAACTTTACGACCTGAACAAGACGGTCAAGGTCGCCATCGCAGCCAGCCTTGAGTTGGGCAAGCAAGCTAACACCGCAGGCTTTGGCAGCAAGAGCACCATCTTCGACAGTCATGTTTTCGCCTAATTTACCAGTGATGAAGCCATCCGTGTTCGCCGCAATCTGACCAGATATGAACAACAGATTGCCCGTTCTGACCCAAGGCATATAATTGGCCGCGGGGGCGGGAGCATCGGGTAGGATGACGCCAAGTTTAGCAAGGTGGGCTTCAATGGACATTAGAGTTCCTTTCAGGGATTTTACGAGACGCTAACCGTCCCTAAACGTGCGCGCAATGTAATCTGACAGCTGTGCTGTATCCGGTAGTTAAACGGCGTTTGGTCCGCCTTAATAATAAATGCAACAACTGGCACGCCTAAAATTAGGGTTGTGTTGCTTGCCAGCCGTATAAGCTTGTCGACGCTAACCGTAATTTTTGTATATTAGCAGGACCCACAGTTTGTATTATTAGTTAAAGCTTGGGCGGGCGCTAAAGCGATCGTGACGTAAAGTTCTATTGTCGTACGCTGATTAAGTGCTTAAAAATGCAACACAATCTTTTGCTGATTGTTAGTAAGTCGATGTCTGTTAGCGAGACCTGTGCTAGAATAACAAACATGTCTTCTTGTGGTCGGATAATAACAGTGAATCAGTGGGCAAGATCACAACGCCAAACCCAAATTCTTTTGGGCCATACGCCATACCGTTTTCTGGCGCGCTTATTTTAAAGTGGTCAAACTGGAGCACCATTATTATAAATTATTCGCTCAGTGTAACTTCTTAAAATTGTATAATTAGCAGACAGGTTTTAGCCGCTCAAGTTTGAGCACAATGAAACTGAGGAAAAGGAGCAGACTAAGGCACAAAAAAACCCTAAGAAACCGGTGGCTCCAAAGGGCATTCATTGATCTTCACAACTCATTGAATACCCGACAAATGATTCTCTTGCAATACCTGAGACGTATTTCAGGCAATAAGACAGTTATGTCTAAAGAGATTCGAACCGCAATTTAACGCGGAACCAGCTCACTGGCTGGGAGAGGTTTGCCGTCTGGCAGTAAGTATGAAAGCACTTAAACACTCAATCGCGTCTGGCTATGCCGGAACGCGCGCTGAACTTGCAACCAATATAAATGAAGCGCCAATTGATCGATGGAAACTCTTGGCTGTCATAAGGGACGTCTTTGTGGCGCGCTAACTCATTACTAAAAGGTTCAATTGTAATTTTGATACTGTTTTCAGCAACACTGCGAGCAAAGGCTGCAAGTTATCTTGTCGAGTTTTATAATTTTGCCTTTAAGTTGTCTGGTCGGCACAACTGAAGTCTGTGCCAGCCCACGACCCTAAAAAGCTTATTGAGGATCTCTCATAAGGCTATGGCTGTTGGCTGGGAGGCTAGATTATGGTGGATACTGTTATTTGATTTTAAAAGTGTGCCGAGAACCATGACAACTAATTAAAAAAACCAATTCACCTAAAGTGTAATTCCTTATTGACACTATTGCGCCTTTCGCTTTGAAACTACGCCACTATTAAAAAATTCTTGGTTGCATATGCGTCACTAAGTTGTGCATTTATCCCCGCGGAGACCTGTTAAATATAATTTGTGACCTAAATAAAAACTGTCAATGTTAATTGTGAGTATGTGTTTGCCACTTTCTGTAAAAATTAATTTTCGCAAGAGTTGCGTTATAATAGCTTTAGTTTTGCAGTCGGCTTGTACTGCGCCAACGCCGGACGCTAAATTTAACGACCCCTACGAAGCCAGCAATCGAACCAACTATGATCTCCTTATATCTATTGATCGTTCTATTTTACGACCTGCTGGCCAATTGGCCAGTGCTTTTCCGACGGAAGTCACTGGACGTGTCGCAAGTTTCGCAGACACCGTCGGCCTTCCCAGTATGGTTGCCAATGGGCTGCTGCAAGGCGACGTAGTTGGGGTGGGCGTTAATACAATGCGGTTTTTGATCAACACAACGGTTGGTATTGGCGGGACGTTTGATCCCGCAGGTGCGATTGGTCTGGTTGAAGAAACTACAGACTTTGGTGAAACTCTTGCAGTTTGGGGTGTGGCTGAAGGAGCTTACCTCGTATTACCAGTGTTTGGCCCATCTACCGAACGGGACGCCGTGGGAACCTTAATTGATATGTTGTTTAACCCATTACAAAGCGTGGGCACCGCCGCGCAGCTGGACTATGCAATGGACGCGCGGGTCGCTAACTTAGCTATTTCGCGCGGTGCATTTATGGATACGATTGATGGCGTCTTGTATAATAGCGCAGATAGTTATGCAGTAGCCCGAATGGCTTACTTGCAGAATCGACGCTTTGAGCTGGGTTTAGAACCACCGGTAAGTGATGAAATCGACCCGTTTTCGAATGAATTTAGTCTAGAGGGATTTGAATAATGGTTGATCTGACTTGTTCACGCCGTAATCTCATGGCCGTTGGCGGTGCAGGGGTTCTGGCTGCGTTGCCACTGCCAAGTTTTGCGTTAACCAGCAACGAAGCTGAGGCTTTGGTGAACTCTGCCGTAGGAGATATCAACGTCGTCATTCAGTCAGGTGCGAACATGAACTCAATGGTGAACAGCTTTAAAGGTGTCTTTGAACGTTATTCTGATACGCCCTACATCGCTGCCTATGCGCTGGGCAACGATGGACGGTCTGCTTCCCAAGCGCAGAAAAGTGCCTTTAGTTCTGCTTTTGGTAACTACCTGGCAAGAAAATATGGTAGCCGTTTTAATGAATTTGCAGGTGGTGAAATTCAAGTTCAGGGGTCAAAAGCTGTGAATAGCTATATTGAGGTAAATACACTTGCCATTCTGCGCAATCAGTCACCGTTTCATGTGGATTTTCACGTGTCTGACCGCCCAGGCCGCCCAGTGTTTTTTAATTTGATTATTGAAGGCATTAACATGCTCCTGTCTGAACGCGCTGAAATTGGCACGATGCTTGACGCGCGTGGTGGTAATCTTGACGCGTTAATTAGTGATCTCGTTTGATGCGTTTTGCGCACGCTCTAGTTCTACGTCGAGCAATTTCGGCGGAGAAGCCGTACGATGGGACCTTTTGATTAAATTCAAATCCTGCTTGTCGGCGTCTCATTACGAATTAATAATGGCATTTTCCATTACGTCGAAATGGAATGTTTTGACGCGACCTGTCAAAATCATTAATATAAATACAATAATGTATAAGTTGGCATGTTCGGGCTAGGACCAAATCTGGACTGAGCGCGCTATGGTGATGAATGACACCGAAGTCGACGGTGGCATTGTCATGGATTGGGATGGTTACGTGTTTCGCCACCCGCACTGCGCAGATATCGCTCAGTAATCTTTCTCGTTTTGCCATAAGGACCTAGCCGTCATTGCCTTGCAACCGACGCAGCAGATTGTTGATGATCGAGTCTGCTTGGTCAGGCGTGAAACCCAAGCCATGGGGGCCTTGATCTGTTTGGGATTGCGGTTCAACAGGATCTCTATGCGCCTGCATGGGCAATGGCTTAGGTGTTAGTCCAGACAAAACCCGTGTCATAGTCTCAAACCAGATTTCCGCCGGAAGGCCAGACCCCGTCACGCCTGTCAGTGGTGTGTTGTTATCATAGCCCATCCAGACACCTGCGACGTAATCACCATTAAAACCAATGAACCACGCATCGCGCGCGCCCTGAGTTGTGCCAGTTTTACCTGCAATTTCCCAACCCTCGACGGCGGCGCGGCGGCCTGATCCGCCCTCAACTACCTGATACATCATCCATGTTAGTTCACGCGCCGAGCTTTCTTGGATTACGCGTTCACCGATACCACCTGTGGCGGTTAGCAGTGGTTCGCTTTCACCGGCAAGGCGCAGCTCAACCAACCCATAGGGTTTCACAGCAGAGCCACCGTTCAAAATGCCGGCATAAGCGCCAGTCATCTCAACCAATGTGCTTTCAGATGCGCCAAGTGCAAGTGCGGGACCGCTCGCAAGATTGCTGACAATACCAAAATCTTCGGCCACGGTGCGTACGATGTCGCGACCGACTGTCTCGGACAGGATCACGGCAGGAATGTTCAGAGATTGTTGCAACGCTTCGACAAGAGTGACTTCGCCCTTAAAATCGTTGGAGTAGTTTGATGGGCACCATTCACCTGATCCAGGACTGGTCCAGCAACGCCTTTCATCCACTACAGTTTCAAATGGCGACCACCCCAAGTCCAGCGCGGCAGCATAGATAAATGGTTTGAACGCGGAACCGGTCTGGCGTAATGCCTGTGTTGCGCGGTTGAACGCGCCCGACACAGTCAAGTCGCGTCCACCAACCATCGCTCGCACAGCACCATCTGCCGACATTACGACAATGGCGGCCTGCGCTTCTGACCCGTCTCGGACTTTGTTTTCAAAAGTCCAAACCAGCGCTTCTTCTGCGGCCCGCTGAATACGCGGATCCAGCGTCGTATTGATTATAACGTCTTCTGTCGTGTCACTGGTGAAATAGCTGGGCGCAGTGTCCATTACCCAATCTGCAAAATAGCCGCCAGCCCGCGCCCGTGCGGCTTTAGACAGGGTCGCTGGATTAGCTTGGGCGTCTGCCGCCTGTGATATTGTTAGATAACCCTGTTCTTCCATCAAGCGGACCACTGTGGCGCCGCGATCTTGCGAAATTTGTAAATTGCGTGTTGGAGCAAAACTCGATGGTGCCTTGAGCAGTCCAGCAAGCATCGCCGCTTGTGCGGGATTTACGTTGACGGCTGAAATTCCAAAATAGCGTTGAGAAGCAGCTTCAAACCCACGGCTGCCAGCACCAAGATAAGCGCGGTTTAGGTAGATCGTTAGGATTTCTGATTTAGTGTAATGCGCCTCCATTGCAAAGGCATAGACTGCTTCCTGCACTTTGCGCCAAAGTGTTGTGCGGCGGCAATCGGCTTCATACTTTGTTTCGTTTTCCCAAGTTTTGGGGTCAAATGGGCGACCAAAACAAAGCAGTTTTGCTGTTTGTTGCGTGATAGACGATCCACCCGCACCCGACAACGGATTGCCGCTATTACGGAAATTTCGCACCATTGCGGCGCCAGTAGCATAAAAATCTACGCCAAAATGCCAGTAGAAACGTTTGTCCTCAGTTGCGATTACAGCGTTACGTAAATTTGCGCTTACAGCGTCTGACGATATCATGCCGCCATACTGATCGCCGCGCCATGCAAATGTTTCACCTCTTGCGTCCAGCAAAGTCACTGATCCTCGCGTGCGTCCATCAACCATTTCATCAATTGGGGGCAGGGTAGACGCATAATAGAACACGCCAATGCCGACTAGAAGTGTCACTAAGGCCGTGCTGCGCCATGCGATACGCCAAAACAAGATTAGCACCCACTTAAATGGCAAAAGCAAGATTCCGAGCAAGCCGCGCCGTTTTGGGGCGGTCTTTCGGCGACGTGCAGGTGTCGAAGGTTTACGCGGCTGACTGCGGCGCTTTCCAGCTACCAACGGCTGCTTTGATCTTCGTTTACCCGTCATGTCTGTCCACTCGCTCTCTGCGCCATTTGGCGTCTATTATTTCTATGTTATCGCCCCTGATTCCAAAAGTAGAGAACGTAGTCTTTCCAAGAGGCATTTTTTGCCTGCTATATTTTTAGGCTTAGTGATGAAATTGTGCAATTTTTAGGCAAAATGCTGCATGCGCACACGAAACTCGGTCGTGCTTGTCTTGAGGTGTGCCACCTGACCAGACTTTCTATGACCACTTAGATAGCCATCCTAATGACGAAAACTGGAAGGGACACGCGTGAAACTCATTATCGCAACAATCAAACCGTTCAAGCTCGAGGAGGTCCGTGAGGCACTGACTGCCATTGGCGTGCGCGGAATGATGGTGACAGAAATTAAAGGCTTTGGCGCACAATCGGGTCATACCGAAATTTATCGTGGTGCTGAATATGCTGTAAATTTTGTGCCAAAAGTCAAACTCGAAATAGTTGTGAGCTCGGAGATGGCGGATGAGGTCGTGCAGACCATCACCACCACTGCAAAGACTGACAAAATTGGGGACGGCAAGATTTTCGTTCTGGATGTTCAAAGTGCGGTGCGCGTGCGCACCGGTGAAACCAACGAAGACGCGATCTAGATCGTGAAAGGGGAAAAGACAGATGACTTTCAATAAAATGCTACCCGTCGCCGCCGCGTTGATCGCGCTTCCGACGCTTGGCCTTGCACAAGAGGCTAATGTAACACCGCCAATGTCTGAAATTGGTTTTATTTTCACCAGTTTTATGTTCCTGGTTTGTGGCTTTCTGGTGTTTTGGATGGCCGCTGGTTTCACAATGCTCGAAGCAGGTCTTGTGCGCCAAAAAAATGTGGCCATGCAACTAACCAAGAACATGGGTTTATTTTCGCTTGCAGCGATTGCTTACTACGTAGTTGGTTACAACCTGATGTATCCGCTCGGCTCATGGACCATGGGGTCGGATGACGCTGGTGGGTATTTGGGCATCCTATTCTCGCCCGCCGTTATGGAACCTGTAGGCCTTGCGGGTGTCGAAGCTGATCTGAGTTATGCGACTGTCGGGTCTGACTTTTTCTTTCAGTTGATGTTTTGTGCTGCAACCGCGTCCATTGTGTCCGGTGCCGTAGCTGAGCGTATTAAACTGTGGCCATTCCTGATATTCACCGCCATCTTAACTGGTCTCATATACCCAATCCAGGCATCCTGGAAATGGGGCGGTGGTTTTCTCGACAGCCAGTACGGTTTTCTTGACTTTGCGGGCTCCACTGTCGTGCATTCGGTAGGTGGTTGGGCTGCTTTGGCTGGAGCGATTATCCTTGGCCCTCGTTTGGGCAAATATAAAGACGGTCGAGTTATCCCATTTATGGGCTCTAATTTACCGCTTGCAACACTTGGTACGTTTATCCTTTGGCTTGGTTGGTTCGGCTTTAACGGTGGTTCTCAGCTGTACATGGATACAGCTGGCAACATTGCTGACATTAGCCGTATTTTTGCCAACACCAATATGGCTGCAGCATGCGGTGCCTTGGCCGCAATGATCCTGACTCAGGTTCTTTATAAGAAGGTTGACCTGACGATGGTCCTGAACGGCGCACTTGCTGGTCTTGTGTCTATCACAGCTGAACCGTTGACACCTTCAATTGGAATGGCTGGCATTATTGGCGCAATTGGTGGGGTGATAGTTGTCTTTGGTGTCCCTTTCCTCGATAAAATGAAGATCGACGACGTTGTTGGTGCCATTCCTGTCCACCTGTTTGCAGGTATTTGGGGCACGCTTGCGGTCTTGCTGACTAATGGCGATGCGACCCTCAGTGGGCAAGTGATCTCAATCATTATAGTCGGTGCTTTTGTCTTTGTTGTCAGCTCAATTGTCTGGCTAACCCTGAAGGCAACAATGGGGATTCGCGTGAGCGAAGAAGAAGAGATGATGGGTCTTGATATGGCCGAGCTTGGTATGGAAGCCTATCCGGAATTTTCAAAAGGTTAATTCACCTTGACTGTCAGACGAAAAGGCCCTGTTTATCAATGCAGGGCCTTTTTGCGTCTCTAAAGGTTGATGTTATTTAGACTGTATTTTCTGGATCATTTTCAACACAGTGCGGCGCGGCAGGAGTGGGATAATCCATTGGACTAAAATATTTAGCTGTTGTTCATTCACAGTCACTAATTTCCCCGCCATCACAGCGCGACTCTTGGTCCAGCGCCTGACTAAATGAATTTACAAAGGCTTTAGTGGCAAAATATACTGCCTGCAAAGGTCCGAGCATAAAGCCTGCCGTCGATCCAACTTGTAAAATATGTCTACTGCCCTGTGCTGCTATACACATTTGGCAGCGTTACCAAGGCTTTGATGTTGAGATCAATCATCGCGTGTTCATCTGCCAGTTTACGATCGATATGTCTGCCGTGCCCGCCAAAGCCAGCGTTTTTTATCAGTATATTGACTGGCACATCAAGTGCATCAACGGTGGTGATCAGTGCGTCGGCCCCGTCTGTTTCGCCAAGATCTTGCGCAATAACATGAACTGTGACGCCATGCGCTAATTCGAGTTCTCTTTTTAGCATGTTTAGTTCATCCAAACGGCGCGCTACTATTATTAGATCACCTTTTTTTGATGAATGATAACGGGCGAATTCAGCACCAATGCCACCGGATGCACCAGTTATAAGGGCAGTATTTGGCATGTGATCAATCCTTTAAGGATAAGAAAATGGCGCGCCCAGTCTCCTGAACACGCCACCGTTAACTTAAAAGATGAGGGATTAAATTCCTGCGTCAATAATTGCTTTGGCCAGTATTGGAACAGAGTTTGCATTCAGACCTGCAATGTTCATTCGGCTGTCGCCCACCATATAAATTCCGTGATCGGCGCGCAGTTTTTCAACCTTTTCCGGAGTCGTTCCAAGGCGAGAAAACATACCACGGTGAGTTGCTAGAAAATCAAAACGGTCAGAGTTGGACAGCCGACGCAATTCGCTGGACAACTGGTGGCGCAGATCTAGCATCCCACGACGGGTGATTTCCAGCTCGGCTTCCCAATCAGCACGAAGTTCGGGATCGGTCAGGATCATCGTAACTACACGGGCGCCATGATCGGGTGGGAAGCTAAAATTTTGACGGTTCAGGTAGGACATATTTTGCTGCGCCAAGTTACGTTCGTCTTCATTGCGAGCAATTGCCATCAAGATGCCCGTGCGTTCGCGGTAGATTCCGAAATTTTTTGAACAGGATGCCGCAATTAACACATTGTCAAAACTGGCAGCGATTGTGCGGGTTGCGGCTCCGTCTGCATCTAAGCCGTCGCCAAAGCCCTGATAGGCGATGTCCACAAACGGCATCGCGCCAATTTTCTTTATAACTTCAATAGCTTGCTGTAATTGCTGCGCTGTCAGGTTTGCACCTGTCGGGTTGTGGCAGCAGCCATGCAATAGCACGACATCACCAGATTTGACCTGCCTAAGATCAGTTAGCATACCGTCAAAGTCGACGCCGCGTGTTGCTTCGTCAAAATAGCGATATTCGGCCATCGGCATACCAAGGTATTTAATAATCGATGGATGGTTTGGCCATGTTGGGTTAGAAATCCAAACCGTTGCATTAGGTGCCGCCAGCTTGATCAGCTCAAGACCCTGACGGATTGCGCCTGTCCCGCCAGGTGTTGCGACTGCGGCAACGCGTTCGCGTGCCACTTTGCCATCTAGCACCAGATCAATCATGGCATCTGAAAACGCGGGGTCGCCAGCTAGCCCAACATAGGCCTTGGATGTTTGTTCATCTACCAGCCGCCGTTCTGCTGCTTTGACTGCCCTCATAACGGGCGTGTTGCCACTTGCATCTTTATAAACGCCAACGCCAAGATCAACCTTGTTGTTGCGTGGGTCCTCTTTGTAAGCAGCTACAAGGGCGAGAATTTTATCTTTCGGCTGTGGATTGAGGTGCGCAAACATTAGGCGTCTCCTGTTGCGATTGGTGAATCTTGGAATGTGCCCCATTCGGACCAGCTTCCATCATAAATTGCGTGATCGAACTTGCCCATCCTCTCCATAGCGAGGGCGAGCACGGATGCTGTGATACCAGACCCACATGATAATATGGCGGGTTTGGAAAGATCAACTCCCGACTTTTGGAACACTTTGGCCATGTCTTTGTTGGATTTTAACGTATCATTGGGGGCCAAAAGATCGCGATAAAACACGTTGCGCGAATTCGGAATATGGCCGGATCGAAGCCCTTCGCGGGGCTCTGGTACGTCGCCGCGGAACCGTTCCGGTGCGCGAGCATCGATAATTACATAATCATTTAGTTTAGATGCGGATGCGACTTGCGTAACGTCTTTCACCATATGGTTCTGACGCTTCACCGTCATATGGCGATCGCGCACAACAGGAGGTAAATCTTCAATCGTGCGACCTTCGGCTTTCCATTTTGGAAATCCACCATCGAGAACGGCTATATCGGTTTTTCCCATTAACCGGAACAACCACCAAACCCGAGCGGCACTAAACAAGCCCGCACCGTCATAGACCACAATCTGGTGGCCATCGCCCACGCCTAGTTTACGCATACGCGACATAAATTTTTCGACTGGAGGAACCATGTGGGGCAGCTCAGATCGGTGGTCGCTCACATCGTCGCAGTCAAAGAAACGCGCACCCGGAATATGTGCGCCGTAGTATTCGGCCAGAGCATCGCGCCCCATATCTGGGAGATACCAAGACGCATCTAAAACCCGCAAGTCAGGATCTTTCAGATGATCAGCAAGCCAGTCGGTCGAAACAAGAGTTTTTGTGTCATCAAAAGCCATGGAATACCCCATGTGTGTGAGCGTTGCGGGAACGATACGTCCCTAACGCCGAGTCCGATCCTGTGCAAGGTTTGCGATACATAAAGGGGCACCATGGCACTACTGAGTGACTTTAATTCATCCTTAAGACGAGGTTCAGCCCTAGGACATCATATTCTTGATTACGCTGCCAATGCCGCCGGCAGTTATAGCTTTAGCGCCAGTCGAGGCACCCAAATCCATAGAACCTGAACGGGGCCTGCGCCTAAACCGCTAATAGCAACAAAAATTGTATTTAAACTTTTCCTGTAGTTTAGGGCGTCAGCAATTCTATCGATAATGTGATCGTCCACCATGCCCTGCAGCGCTGAGCACAAAAAATCCAGGAGTTAATTCTATAGTCCTAAATACTTTTTTCAGGGTTCACGTAGATATATATGTACTCTAAGAGAGCCATTTACTTCATTATAGTTAAGCTAATAGCAAAGAATAATAGACCCATAGTGAGAAGACTGCAGGATCAATCCTGAAATGTGTCGCCCTAGTCGTAAATTAGTCTCCGTGGCGCAGTAACCTGGCCTTCTGGCGACCCCAATCTCGGGCAGCCTCGGTCGCGCGTTTGTCTTGTTTTTGCTTACCTTTGGCGATCGCGATCTTAACTTTTACGCGGCCTTTGTGATTAAAGTACATTACCAGTGGAACAAGAGTCATCCCTTCACGCGATATAGCATTGCCCATCCTTACAAGCTCACGTTTGGAAACCAACAGCTTGCGCCGCGAACGGTCTTCATGTGGAAACATCGCTTGCTGGTACGGCGCTATATACGAATTTATTAGCCAGAGCTCGCCCTCTGCTACCGTCGCATAACTATCTGCGATATTGGACTGGCCTACGCGCAGAGATTTTACTTCAGACCCAGCAAGTATAATCCCGCACTCAACATCGGATTCGATTGCAAAATCGTACCTAGCTCGCCGGTTTTCGGCGATGACTTTGTAATTTGGGTTTTGATCAGGTTTCTTTGCCATAACGCTGCTCTGATAGGGGAAGGCAAGCATAACGACAAGCCGTTGGAAGGTCAAAACCTACAAAGTCTAACCATGCTCTCCTCCACCATCGATAATAAAGTCGCTTTTGCTATATTTTTGGATGACCATCTGCTGTTTGAGTCTTTCCGTAGCACGGGCTCAGGGAACGATCTGCAAGGTGTCATTGACCACGTTGGGTTAGTGTGAGTCGACAGGATCAAGACCTTGGTCCGCGCTCATGGCCCAATTTTGTGGGATTGCGGTCAACAATACCGCACTCCGAAACCGTTCAAATGTGTGTAACCCTTTGCTGCATTTAAATACTGGACACATGATGCGCGCTATATTTTAATTTAGCATCTTTTGATCTGGCGGCACAGATTCGCCAAAGATTAGGCATGTATTGGTGCCTAATGGCCAATGTCGTAAAAAAATCCTCATTCATAAATTGCAAAGTTTTGTGTCAAATGACGAGGTTTAGTGCAGATCCAAGGTTTCTGGCGTAAACGAAGAAAGTGGATTGGGTGGCTGATAAAATTTGCACCGGTCTAAAGCTGCATCTGAATATCTGTGTCGCTCTGGTGATCTGTTCGTAAGCCATCACAAAAATTTTACTAAAGTTTATGATCTCACTGATCAAATATTTTCCCAAAATAACTTAACGTTTACGTCAGCGAAAGTAACACGGTTGATTGGGCCTGCATGTAGGCGCTTGACTACCCTTGTTTTGCGACGTCCGGCGTAATTTCTGCCTTTCACGCGATCAATACCCCCAGGCAGGCCAAGGTGTAACGGACCAATGCCAAATGAACTTTTTTTGTCGAGGTGAATATTAAGGCTGCTGACTTATAGTAGCGCTACAAGTTTATATTGGCGGGAAAAAAGAATTTAACTGCCAGCCCTAACGTGTGAGTGCGGTTGCTATAGCCCTCATGACGCCTCTGTCAGATTGCTGACGGCCGCTTTCGCCGCCACACATTTTTTTGCCATTCATTGTCGCTAATCAGCGCTTTTTGGGCAGTTTGTGGCGCGGCGTTGTGGGCAGCCAAATCTGAGAGCTGTGCTATCAGAACTACAGCCCCGACGATGAGGGGCATATAGCGATGCCAAATTAGCTTTTCACACCTGCAAGTTGGTGATTTTGAAACAAGCTTATTTTATTATTTTGGCCATCTTGTTGATTGCTGCTGCCTTCTAGTCCGCCAACATTAACTGTCGTGGCGTTTTCAGCGCAGTTATTAATTTTGGTGATGTCTATGCCAATAGCTAAGATTTTAAACTGTATTTTTAGGAACAGCTCTCCTTAGTTGCTGGTGTTTTTGCGGCGACCCAATTGGCGTAAGGCATATGGTGACTGAACAACTGATTTGAGGTCCGTAACCTAGTTAATGCAAAAAAATATGAGTGAGCGGGAAATATTTCCACTCACTTACGAAATTTAAAGCATCCAGGCCTGACCTAGATCAATTCAATAATCCCGCATGCGTCATCGCATCTTGCATTAGTTCCTTGGTCTCATTTGTCAGGGTTGTCAGTGGGGATCGCACTTCATCCGAACACAAACCAAGTAAAGACATGCCATATTTGGCACTTGCCAATCCTGGTTCGCTAAAGATAGCCCTGTGTAACGGCATCAAACGGTCATTGATTGTTAATGCTGATGCGTAATCACCTGCCAAGGTGGCCAACTGCATCTCAGAACACAGTTTTGGCGCGACGTTCGCCGTGACTGAAATGCAGCCAACACCGCCCTGTGCATTAAATCCGATCGCTGTGGGGTCTTCGCCGGATACTTGGACAAAGCCTGTGCCGCAGAACAGGCGCTGGTTAGGTACCCGCGCCAAATCGCCTGTTGCATCTTTTACGCCAACAATCATGTTATGCTTAGCTAACTCACCCATTGTTTCAGGTGACATATCAACCACTGAGCGGCCGGGAATGTTATAAATAATAATAGGCAAGCCGCAGTCGGCCGCCTGACTGAAATGTTCAATTAATCCACGCTGCGTCGGCTTATTGTAATACGGTGTCACCACCAGCGCGGCATCTGCGCCAGCTACTTTTGCTGCGTTGACTAAACGAACGGTTTCAGCAGTATTGTTTGAGCCTGCACCAGCTACCACAGGAAAACGCCCAGCTGCTGCGTCAACAACGGTTTTCACAACCAAATCATGCTCAGTATGGCTTAATGTTGGGCTTTCACCGGTTGTGCCCACGGGCACTATCCCGTGTGAACCTTGTTCATAATGCCACTCGACAAGTTTTTTTAGCGTATTAAGATCTAGCTGGCCGTTCGTGAACGGCGTGACAAGAGCAGGTAGAGACCCTTTGATCATGATACGCATCCTAAATAGGGGGACCCAAATTGGTCCGTTAATAATGGTTCTTTAGTAGGGTTTTCCGCCTTTGCCAAGTTTGTGAGTTGCGGTGACGCCTTGATGATTTACATTTGTGGAACGAATGCAACAAACGACTAAAACCAAAACCAAACGTCAAAAGATAAATAGGGACCAAGAAAATTATTACCATTAAGGCCATATGCGTCGCTTCTCTTTTACTGGCAACATCTGCCGTAGCACAGAACGCAACTGACATAAGTGAAACACCGTCATTTACGCGCGCGCTTGCAATGTTGGCAGATGGCGATGCGGAAGGAGCCTATGATAGCCTTGCTGGTAGTTCAGTATTAGAGCAAGACTTGCTTGGGTGGATGCAATTACGTGACACAGACATAGACTTTACGTTTACCAGTTACACCCGTTTTTTAGAACGTCACCCCGATTGGCCTGGCAATGATCGCATTCGCGCCAATGCAGAACGCGTTATTGATGAAACTATTCCAGACGCTGACGTCCTAGCTTTCTTTGACGGAGCAAATGTTGAAACTGGACAAGGCGCTGTCGCCTACGCCAATGCATTGATTACCGATGACCGCAAATACGAGGCTGACGCTATGTTAGTCAATCTGTGGCTCACGTCAGCTTTCACAACGTCTGGTCATCAAGCGATTGTAACCGCATTTCCAGATGTCGTAGCCTCGCACCACTTTGCGCGCGCCAACATGTTATTGTGGCGGTGGCGCACCAGTGATGCCGCCAATATTGTGCCGCTACTGGACGAGGGCCAAAAAGCACTGATCCGTGCGCGTCTTGCGAACATTAACCGTGACGGCGACATTCAAGCCTTTGAAAATTTAATTCCTGATCGTCTACAAGAAAACGCTGGTCTGCATTATGATCGGTTTAGTCGGCTGGCTAATCAAGGAGATTTTACTGAAGCGAGTACTATTCTCGCAATGCAATCAACTAGTGCTGAACGTCTAGGTATCCCCTGGCGCTGGGGGTCATGGCGACGTATCCTTGCGCGTTGGCACATGCGTGAAAGCAATATTACAGTGGCGTACAGGTTTGCAACGCAGCATTTTATTCATCCTGATGAGGATAACTACAGCGACCTTGAATGGTTGGCAGGCTATATCGCCCTTATTCACATGCAAGACTATGACGCTGCGTTGGCGCATTTTAAACGTTTTGATGCGTCAGTCTCATCACCCATATCAAAGGGCCGTGCGGGCTATTGGCTTGGCCGCACTCATGAAGTCTTAGGAGACGCCGACGCCGCGATTTTGGGGTTTCAAATGAGCGCGCAGCATCAGACATCATTCTATGGACTACTGTCAGCTGAAAAGCTCGGTCTGACTTTGAACCCTGACATCACAGGTGGCGAAAGTTTTGGTGATTGGCGCAGGAGCCCGATACTCAATTATGAACTTGTGCGCGTTGGGCTAGCTTTGCTTGATGCAGACGAACGCGGCCTTGCTGTGTTGTTTTTTCGTGATGCCGCGGTGGATATGAACCGACAGGAAATCGGGCAACTTGGCGCGCTATTCATGGATCTTGAGGAACCGTTTTATTCTATTTTAATTGCAAAAGCTGCCGTGCGTGGTGATCTTCTGGTGCAGGATGCATATTTCCCAGTGCACCCGATGGCTAACCTTGACCTGCCTGTTGAACCTGCCTTGGCCCTAGCGATTGCGCGTCAGGAATCTGAATTTCGCACTGATGCGGGCAGCCGTGTCGGCGCGCTGGGCCTGATGCAATTGATGCCCACCACAGCTCAGGAGGTAGCGGAATGGCTTGAGTTGCCCTACAGTAGTGGCCGTTTAACGACAGACTGGGAATACAACGCCACCCTTGGGTCCGAATACCTCGCGTATTTGATACGTCAATTTGGCGATAGTCCCGTGATGATTGCGGCGGGATATAACGCAGGCCCAAGCCGTCCAAAATCTTGGATGACTGAGCGTGGTGATCCGCGCATTAATGTGCTGAACCCCAACCCAGTAGACGTGATCGACTGGATTGAACACATCCCGTTCCGCGAAACCCGCAACTATGTTATGCGTGTAACCGAAGGCATTTTGGTTTACCGCGCACGACTGACTGGGAAAATTGGTCCCGTGCGCTTCACTGATATTTTGATAGGCAGGGCGCCCGTAATCCGGCCTGTTGCCCGCACTGTGCGCTCAACTGATGCGCTAATAAAAGATCCTATTGGAGAAGCTATGCCGATGCCGCTGAGCCCACCCGTGCGTCTTGAGGGATTAATTGCGCCAGACCAGCTCGCAAAACCACAACCCACTCGACCATTCGCGCGTGAAGTTAACTAACGGGAATGACTATGCAGAGCGCTGTGCCCGCCACAGGGTGAATATTCCCGCTGAAACGACCAACCCTGCTCCAATTGCCACATTTAGGGCTAAAGTTTCGTTAAAAACGCTCAAACCAATAGCGCTAGCAAACACTAATTGTAGGTAGGCAAAGGGCTGAACTGCACTGGCTTCGGCAATTTCATAGGCCCTGATCAACAACCAGTGCCCCGCCACGCCGGTTATGCACAACGCACTCATCCACCACCAATCAGATCCAATCATTGGTTCCCACATCCACAATCCCAATGGGGTTAACGCGACTGCTCCTACAATACCTGTCCAAAAGAATGATGTCGCTGTGCGGTCGCGCCGCGCCGCGTAGCGCGTCAGTAATCCGTAAAGTGCAAACATGAGTGCTGCCAGAAGTGGAACCGCAGCTGCTGGGCTAAACACTGTGATGCCGGGCTGGAGGATGATCAGAACGCCAACGAAACCGACACCGATGGCTGCCCATCGTCGCCAGCCAACGTTCTCTCCTAATATTGGGCCGGACAGTGCGGCAATCAGTAATGGATAACAGGTAAATATCGCATGGGCCTCAACCAATCCCAATAGTACAAATCCCCATACCATAATGCAAATTTCTGAAGCTAAGAGCAGGCCGCGAAAGATCTGCAGGGCCGGTTGGGTGGTGGTCGCCGTCTTTCGTACCGACCCCGTTTGTCGCCGTGCAATAGCAATTGCGAATGCTGCGAAGAACCAGTAGCGAATGGTTACGATCATCAGCACGTTGTATTGCCCCGCCAAATGTCTGCTGATCCCGTCTTGCACGGCAAACACAAACGTCGTGGCAATCATCAGTATGATGCCAAGTCGAATATTTTGCGTGGTCACGCGAGTGTTCCGCGCGTCATGTGCCGCTTGCGCCCAAATCCCTGTACACGACTGACTGTGAATCCGGCCGTTGCAAGTCCACGGCGCACAAATCCTGCTGACGTATAAGTCGCAACCGTGCCACCACTGAGCGTATGTGCTGCAACTTGCTCGAGTAACGCTTCTTCCCAAAGTTCGGGGTTCTTTGCTGGTGAAAACCCGTCCAGATACCATGCATTTGCCTGGCAGTTCCAATTGGCTAAGGTGTTACGCGCATCTCCAAAAATAACTGTTAATTCAAAATCTGGACCGTGCAGAGTGGGGGCTAGAACTCCCTCATTCGTATCAGTTGAAAAGACATCAATTGGTAGATCGGGAAATGCCTTTAACGCGTACCGCATTTCAGCCACTTGCATTGGAAAGGCTTCAAAGCTGGTGAAATGCAGTTTGCCCGTTACATTTGCTGCCCGCCACGCTGCAAGCGTAACCAGAAAATTTAGCCCAGTACCAAAACCTAGTTCAGCCACATGAAACCCGTCGCAAAAACGAGTAGGCAAATCATTACCACATAAAAACACATGCTGCGTTTCTGCGACCCCATCATCGAGTGAATAATACGGATCATCAAACTGGACTGAAACTGGCACGACTCCATCGCGCCATTCCACATCTGCCCGCTGGTCTGTCATGTAATTGTGTCCTATTTGTCCGCGCTAAGATCAAACGTGCGCATTAGGCGCAATAATGAAAGCAGGCAACGGTAATGGCAACGGTGGATGTAACTTTGCGCGGAGCGGGGGTGTTTGGCCTGTCAGTTGCGTGGGCCTGCCTAAAGGCGGGCGCGACTGTGCGCGTGATCGACCCAAACGGCGTCGGATCTGGCGCATCTGGTGGTATAGTTGGCGCATTGGCGCCGCATGTGCCGGAACAATGGAACCCCAAAAAGGCATTCCAACTTAAAAGTCTTCTGATGGCTGATAGCTGGTGGGGCGAGGTCGAAACCACTGGTGGCTTGTCCTCAGGGTATGGCCGTACTGGACGGCTGCAACCCATCGCAAATGACGCAGCCCTTTTGCTGGCCAAAACCCGAATCGTAAGTGCTGTGACGCACTGGCAGGACCGCGCAATCTGGGAGGTCATTCCAGCTCCTTCCGACTTCGTATCCCAGTCTCCGACAGGCCTGTATATTCATGATACACTCACCGCTCGTTTGCACCCTGCGCAAGGCTGCGCGGCTCTGGCCGCGGCAGTAGTGGCACGTGGTGGAGAAATTTTAACTGAGGCACCGGATGAAGGTGCAGTTGTCTGGGCAACAGGTTGGCAGGGCCTCGAACATCTTAGCAATCAACACACACGTATGGTTGGCGCAGGCATCAAAGGCCAAGCAGTGCTACTGGAATACGACGCGCGAACTAAGCCGCAATTGTTTGTCGATGGGCTGCACATCATTCCGCATGCGGACGGTACCACTGCGATTGGGTCGACGACGGAACGCGAATTTGATGATACGAATAGCACTGACGCTCAATGCGACGCACTTATCGCCAAAGCACGCGCTGCTGTCCCCGCATTGCAGCATGCCTGTGAAATTTGCCGCTGGGCTGGTGTGCGTCCACGTGCACGAACCCGTGCGCCAATGCTTGGCGCACACCCGTTTAGGAAAGGTGATTTTATCGCCAATGGTGGCTTCAAGATTGGCTTTGGGATGGCACCGCTGGCGGCTGAAAATTTGGCAGACTTTATCTTGACAGGAAAAAACATAATTCCAGAAGACTTTGATCCGCAAGCCAGTCTTTAATTTAACGCCTAACGCCTAACGCATTTGAGCTTCCATGCATTGCTCTCCGTTTGGCCCGCGCACCCACGCTGCCCCATCCGCCCAACAGAGTGTTGCAGAATGTGGTAACATTAGCGGTGCCGTTGCGCGGTAGGTTACCTCTGTTAGCGGTGTGCCCAACTGGCGCGCACCCATCAGCATCAAGTGCTGCGCCAACAATGGTCCGTGTACGACTAAATCATCATATAGTTCGATATTTCGAGCATAGGTGCGGTCATAGTGGATGCGATGCCCGTTGAACGTTAGCGCGGAATAGCGAAACAGTGCCGTTGTGTCAAAATCCACCACTTCTGAGTGCGTTTCATTCGTCTTCGCGTCAGGACGGGCTGGTGCTTCACTACTGCCTTCGCGATAAACCAAATCTTGCCACTCAGTTAGCGCAACGGTACCGCGTTGGCGAATGTCATGGCGAATACGCACAAACGCTAATGGTCCTGACCGTCCAGTCTTGCGCGTCACGCCTTCAATCACTGAAGTCTTTTCAGCCACAACACCTGCCATTAGCGGGCCATGGAACATCAACCGCCCTGCGGCCCACATCCGTCTTAGCTTTCTAAGATCGTTGCCCATATTGGGAACAAATTCGCTAAGAGCCGGATGCCCGTCGCACCCGAGGTTGTCAGGTGGTTGTGGGTTCCAGAAATAGATGTGGTGAAAGAATGATGGCAGCATGCTGCCACTTTCAATGGTTTGTTCTATTCCCAATGTCGCTTGTAAAGCCCGCGCACGTGCCGGGTCCATTACATCGGTTAGCGTTTGTGTTGGTGAGCCGTGTTCTGTCATACTGATGTTTTTGACTAATCTGAATGGGGCCCGCAAGTGCCGAACCTGATATCACTGGATCACCTTGTGCTGACAGTCAGCTCAATCGAAAAAGTGTTAAGTTTTATGGTGATATTTTGGGCATGTCGCCATATCGATTCAAGGTGGCAGGTGGTACAACCAGAACGGCTGTCAAATTCGGTTAGCAAAAAATAAACTTGCATCAAATCGGCGCTGGTTTTCTCCAAAAGCAGCCCATCCGGTATCAGGCAGCGCAGATCTTTTTTTCTCAGTGATACGCCCATCACAGAGTGGGCCGCATATTTCACCAAAACAAGCGTGTTGATTGAAGTTGGTCCCATCCCCCGCACTGGTGCCACAGGACCAATTATGTCTATCTATATTCTCGATCCAGATGGTAACTTGATCAAAATCGCCAATCTGATTTAAGAAATATCGCGTAATGCTACCATTAAATCATCCAGTGTCTTCTGGTAAATTGTGCTGACCAGCTTACCGTCTGCATCAAACTGCTCATAGCTTGTTGCGAGCAACATTTCAGGTCCCTGTAATACAAGCGGGCGAAACGGCATCATGCAGGCGCGCAGTGCAGTCTGTGTGCGCTCTCCGCCAGATCGTCCCGCAGTTGCAGATACAATCGCAACAGGCTTACCAGACCATGGCGCACCTTTCGTGCGGCTGACCCAATCTAGCGCATTTTTCAAAACACCTGAAATGGATTTGTTATACTCTGGCGTTGAAATAATAACGGCCCGTGCGCTGGCAATCTGATCTGAAAGGGCCTGTACTTCTAGAGGAATGCCCTCTGTGTCCTCCAGATCACCGTCATAAAGCGGTAAGCGCAAATTTCCAACATGCAGATCACCACCAAAAGACACCGCCGCCGCGTGCATCAATTTTGTGTTTGTCGAATCAGCGCGCAGCGATCCGGATAGGCCTAAGAGATACGTCATGGTGCTTCCAATCATTGTTTATCAATCAAATAGATGCTTTGCATCATCTGACCAGTGAATCACTGTAAAGTAGGAGAATAACTATGCAACGCACCACGACAAGACATGGTGGTCAAATCCTTGTTGATCAGCTGGTTCGATTCGGTGTGCGACGGGTATTTTCCGTCCCTGGCGAAAGCTTCCTTGCAGCGCTTGACGGCCTGTTTGATGCTGGAATCGACAATGTCGTTTGCCGTCAAGAAGGTGGTGTTGCGATGATGGCTGACGCCTATGGCAAAATGACAGGTCAGCCTGGTGTAGCTTTTGTCACCCGCGGCCCAGGTGCTACGAACGCCAGTGCGGGCGTGCATATCGCGATGCAAGATAGTACGCCAATGATCTTGTTTGTCGGGCAAATCCGCGCTGAGGACCGTGACCGCGAAGCTTTTCAAGAGGTTGATTACAAATCTCTGTTTGGTGGCCTTGCCAAATGGGTCACGGAAATAGAGCAAACGTCCCGCCTACCCGAATACATTGCCCGTGCATTCCATGTTGCCACGTCAGGCCGCCCTGGCCCGGTAGTATTGGCATTACCTGAAGACATGTTGTCCGCATTGGCTGAGGTTGATGACAGGTCCGGACTGATCGCCAAACTTAGCCCTGATCTGACTAACGTTGCGAAAGACGCGTTAGAGTGGTTGAGTGAGTTTGAGCGGCCACTAGTTCTCGTTGGTGGTCCACATTGGTCGCCCCAAGCTGCTCATGACCTTGCCACGTTTGCGACTGTGCAAAATCTACCAATTGCACTGGGGTTTCGCCGTCAAGATTACCTCGACAACCGCCATCCAAATTATGTGGGGGATCTAAATGTTGGTGTTAATCCTAAGCTGGCGCAGCGCGTTCGTAATGCTGATGCACTACTTTTGATTGGCTCACGCCTTGGTGACATCGAAACTCAAGGTTACAGGCTGATCGACCCAGCCAACCCACATTGCGCGATTTTGCATGTCCATGCAGACGCTAATGAGCACGGTCACGTCTATCAACCCGATATTGCCGTAACAACTGATGCTGTATTGTTTACCCGCGCGCTTTCAAAATTGCCTGCATCTAATGCTAACTGGGAGAATTGGACCAAATCCGCGCGCACTGATTATGACATATGGATAACGCCCAATGAAACCCCTGGCGATGTGAAGTTAGAACAGGTCATAACGTGGCTGTCTAACACGCTTCCTGATGACGCAATCCTGACTAATGGTGCGGGCAACTACGCTGCGTTCTTGCATCGGTATTTCGTTTATAAACAACATGGCACACAACTTGCCCCGACGTCTGGATCAATGGGCTACGGCTTTCCGGCAGCGATTTCGGCTTCCATCGAATACCCTGGTCGCACAGTCGTCTGTCTGGCTGGGGACGGTTGTTTCCAAATGACTTGCAACGAACTTTCGACAGCCGCGCAACACAGCGCTAAACCCATCGTCGTGGTGGTTAACAACGGGCGCTATGGTACGATCCGCATGCATCAGGAAAAACATTACCCAGGTCGGGTATCAGGTACAATGTTAGCCAATCCTGACTTCGCGGCCCTCTCTCGCGCCTATGGTGGGCACGGCGAAACTGTCACAAAAACCGCAGACTTTGCAGCCGCATTTGAACGCGCACAAGCCAGCGGTACCTTCGCCGTGATTGAACTGGTCGTCAGTGAGGATGCGCTATCGACCAGCTTAACGCTCAGCGGATTGGCAAAACCTTAAGCGGCCAATTGTGCCCGCAATTTCGCGCCAATTTCATTCACATGATCTTGGGTAATCGTCAATGGCGGCGACAGACACAGCGCATCACCCACAGGCCGTGCAATCAATCCTGCGTCCCACAAACCAGCATAAGCTGCGCGTCCAGCATCCCCGACTGCTCCGTCTTGTTTCAAATGTACTGCACCCAAGATGCCGCAATTTCGCACGTCCATAATTGCAGGGATATCGGTTAGTGAATGCAGCATATCCTCCCACGGAGCTGCCATCGCCGCCGAGTTCTCAAAAATCTGGTCGTCGCGGTAAGCATCTAACGTCGCAATGCAAGCCGCTGATGCCAGGGGATGGCCGGAATAGGTGTAACCGTGGAAAAGATCAGGCATCTTTGCGGGGCCGTTTCGGAACGCATCACGCACCTCTGCAGTTGCCAAAACGCCACCCATGGGGACAGTAGCGTTGGTCATGCCCTTGGCGCAGGTCACAAGGTCTGGCTGTACACCAAATGCTTCAAACGCGAATGGCGTCCCCATACGACCAAAGCCAGTAATTACCTCATCAAAAATCAACAAAATACCGTGCGCATTACAAATTTCACGTAGGCGTTTCAGATAGCCAACTGGCGGTGGAAACACCCCACCAGCACCCGAAACTGGTTCAACAATCACCGCCGCAATTGTGTGTCCTCCGTGCAATTCGCACAGGCGCTGTAGATCATCTGCTAGCTCTGCACCATGCTCTGGTAGCCCGCGCGAATTAGTATTTTCTGGCAGCCATGTATGCCGCATGTGCGCCGTCGAAGGATAAAGTGTCCCAAATTGCCCCTTGTTTAGCCCAAGCCCACCAACAGAAAGTCCACCAAAATTTATGCCATGATAGGCTTTTTCACGACCCACCAAAATGCGCCTATCACCATCACCACGTGTTTTGTGGAAGGCCAGCGCAATTTTCAGTGCGGTATCCACTGCTTCGGACCCTGAGTTTGTAAAAAAAACATGATCAAAACCGGGGGCAAGCGCTGTGACACGCGCTGCCGCTTCAAACGCCAACGGATGGCCTTGATTGAAGTTATGAACAAAATCAAGAGTTGCGGCTTGATCCTGTATTGCCTTGGTGATTGTTGGATGATTGTGCCCTGCATTACAGCACCAAAGCCCACCAGTACCGTCCAACAATTCATGTCCTTCAACTGTGGTGTAACGCACGCCCTCGGCCTTTGAGATTAGGCGTGGATTGTCTTTGAACATCTCGCTAGCCGTGAACGGCATCCAAAAGCTGTCAAGGTCATTGGGCACTGTCGGGTTTATGCGGGTTGTATCTGGCATGGTGGGCTCCTTTGAGATTATCCTGACATTCAAAAATTTTGCTGCCAAGTACCGTGATTAACCCTTGTGCTGCAGCGGTAGGAACGCCTCAACAGCGGCTGATGCGATCACTATGATGTTTCCAGTGTTAGGGTTGGTTACATTCAACCCGCCCTTTACTGCTTGGACTGTTGCGCGCCCTCTTGGTAATCCGCTGATCAAAGCTGCGCAATCCACCGCATCAGGCTCTTGAACGCCAACGGTAACTTGCACGCGCATGATATCATGGCTCAGGCCTGTGGCTTCAAAAAGCGGAATTGATGAATGACGCAACGCATCTTCAATCGCTCGTTTTGCGGCTTTGGTGTAATCCAGCCCGTACAGGTCATTTCCCATGCCCATTTCGACAATAAACCTCTGATCATTACTCATGCTGGTAATTCCAATGCAACTGACAAGGCCACGTTTGCGATTACAGTTGGTAATCCGTCGGGCCGCGGTACATCAAGTCCACCGTGCACGACCACAAACGTTAATTGTCCATACGGGAAGATGTCGCGCAATGCTTCTGTATCCACACGGTCGGGCTGCTGCACACCAATTTCAATCGTGATCTGCATCGCCTCTTTGGGCTGGCCGTAAAGCTCAGCCAGATTGATCGAATTGTGCCAAAGCGCATCCTGCAAAGCTCGCTTTGCGGCCTGCGTGTAATCCTGACGGCGCAGTGATGTTCCCATGCCAAATTCTGTTAATAAACGTGTCATTTCATCCCCTTCAAAGCCATTTTAATGTGCGATATAAAAAATACAAAAGTAGGCCAAAAGCTACAGAAGTTCCACATAACATTTTGAAAGCCCATGGCGTGTCCAGTCCTGGCATGCCATCGATATTTACTCCGAACAACCCAGTTAGAAACCCTAGAGGCATGAAAACCGTAGCCACAATGCTTAGGATATAACCATTGCGCCCCATCGCTGCTGTAGTTTCTATATCAAGATGTTCCTGCATCACGGCCATTCTGTCCCGTGCGGCGTCTAGTGCTTCAACGGTACGCGATGCGCGGTTGGCGGTTTCCAGCAAATGCGGCGCAGTTTTGACATCGGGCAACCCATTTTTCGCGATACTAAAATCTTGCAATGCTTTGCGTTGTGGGCCAATAAAACGGCGCATTTTTATCAAGGATTGGCGCAGACTGAGCATTTCGTCTGCGTTTATCGATTTTTTTGAGATCATTGCTTCTTCAAGTTCGTCCACGCGGTCTTCCAAGATTATGGATTCGGCCTCAATTCGCTGTGTCAGCTCCTCGGCTATCTCAGCTAAAAAAGCCGACGTGGTCTTGGCACCTTTGCCTAAAACCATCTCTTGACGTGTGGCTTCCAACGCCATGATCGTGCGCTTGCGCACTGTGATAACGAGATCTGCTGTTGCCCAAATGTGTAGGCTGATCATGTCTTCTGGCAGTGCTCCTGTGTTGAGGTTTACACCACGCAAATTAATCAACGCCCCTTCAGTCAGTAGATCAAATCGTGGCCGCGTTTTTGGTAATTGCAACGCCACAGCAACCGAAGCGGGGACGTTTTTGCTCAACCAATCACTAAGCGCGGGATCGGCCTGATCAAGGTTCAACCATCGCCAACCGGCATTTTGTGCGTTATCTATCTCGCATTGAGTTGCTACTCCATCTGGGGCGATGTCAAAGGCACAGACGGGAACTGGTAACATGATTAAAACTCCACGCCAATCTGTGCCTTGATGCCGCTGCGGAAGGGGTGCTTGACCAATTCCATTTCAGTGACTAGATCCGCAATTTCGATCAAATCAACATGTGCATTACGTCCCGTTAAAACCACATGGGTCATTTCCGGCTTTTCATCACGTAAAAACGTAACTACGTCAGCTATCGGCACATAATCATAGCGAATTGCGATGTTGATCTCATCTAGCAAGACCATCGAATTGGTAGGGTCGCGGATCAATTCCTTGGCCTTTTCCCATGCGGCCATCGCCATCTCAGTATCACGCGTTTTATCCTGCGTTTCCCAAGTAAATCCTTCGCCCATCGTGTGGAACTCACATTCGTCAGCAAATTTAGACAAGATCAAATCGCGCTCACCCGTGGACATGCCACCCTTGATAAATTGTACAACTGCGCAGGGCATGCCATGGGCAATGTGGCGAAAAATCATTCCAAAAGCAGCGGATGACTTACCCTTCCCTTTGCCGGTATGAACGATCACCAGACCCTTTTTGTCAGTTTTGGTTGCCATTATTTTATCACGTGCCACCTTCTTTTTGGCCATCTTGATGGCGTGGCGGTCAGCGTCTGCGGTGGCGTCCACCGGCTTTGGGGCGTTGTTATCACTCATGTTTATATCCCATGCAAAATAAAGGGTTTTTTTAGCCATATCCTGACAGAGATGTTAACAAACAAAAAGGGGGGTTAAAATGTGGATCAAGGTGTTACTGGCAATTAAAGCGGTGTCCGGCCTAACAGCCTAGTTTACACTGTCACCTGCGCTTCAAAGCGTACTTACCGAAATACTCACAATAGAATAGGGGCGTTTGTTTAAGTGTACCTTCTTAATATGAGCTTTGAACTGCTCCGTACAAACACTGAATACACGCCAACATTAACTCTCGCACCAACCAAGCAGAGTTTGTGGTTTCTGGTTACATGCTTTCCCGCAAGCTGGAAGGGAGAACAGATGTTGAAATAGGTCGCAATCAAATGTTCAGATATTTATGCTTGAAATCTAACGGAGCTGCAGAGTTATTGGATTATACCCAAATTCGTAGTTAAGATTGACACGGTTGGCCTCATTCACTTCACCAATCATGGATCTCTCCAAACAGGCTCATCCTAGCAAGGATGCATTGGGTTTTTGCGCCGTTATATTTATGAAACTCGCAGTGACTGACCTTGAAGTTGTGTCCGTGATGCAGCGTACGAACAGTAGTTTGTTCGAAGAGTTTTTGCATTACTCGCATGAGGGAATCGCATACGCGCCATAAAGCTTGCAACAATTCCCCCCATCACTCTTGAGTTTCAAAATTATACGTCTTTTCGTTAAATTATCACTTGGTGGAGCACAATTCAGTCGTCCATAGCAATGATAACGGTCGGTTAGGACAAATGTCCCTGCCGTCATATTAAAACTGAGTACTGCCACTACACTGAAATCTTCCAGTTTTTACTTTGACAGCTGTCCAATTCTGGCGCGTGCGGAATTGCTTTTTGGAACCCAAAGTCCGCGTTCGATCGCTTCTTGCAAACGCTGGGCCATCTCACGCAGCGCGGGGGCGTTATGTTCAGCGATAAATTCGCGCGTATGATCATCAGCCAGATATGCTTCTTCTACGAGGTCGAAATGGTGATTGCGTACTGCACCCGTGGTCGCTGCAAAAGCGAACAGATAATCTACCGTAGCAGCCATCTCAAACGCACCCTTATAGCCGTGTCGTTTGACGCCTTCGATCCATTTTGGGTTTACTACGCGAGATCGCACAACGCGCCCGATTTCATCCTCCAAAGTACGGATGACTGGGCGGTCAGGTCGCGAATGGTCATTATGATAAATTGGTCTTTCGCGCCCTTGAAGGCTGGCAACTGCCGCAGCTGCACCACCTTCAAATTGGTAATAATCGTCGCTGTCCAATACGTCGTGTTCGCGGTTGTCTTGATTCTGTACGATCGCTTCAACTTGACCTAAGCGCGCTTCGAAGCCGCTACGATCCTGGACGCCTTCAGCACCTGCACCGTAAGCGTATCCGCCCCACTCTAGGTAGGCATCCGCAAGGTCATCGCGGTTGCCCCACAATTTTTCATCAATCATTGCCTGAAGGCCTGCGCCATATGCACCGGGTTTTGATCCATATACCCGCGCGCTTGCCTCACCCGCGCGTAATCGCGCAGCCGCGGGGTTTTGATCTGCACTTTCATCAAGCTTTTGCACTGTCTTAGCAGCGCTATCAAAAAGCGCTATCAACTGTGGAAAGGCATCGCGAAAAAATCCACTTATCCGCAAAGTTACATCCACACGTGGTCTTCCCAAAACGCCCTCAGGCAGAACTTCAAATCCAGTAACCCGTCGGTTTGCTACGTCCCATTTCGGTTTCACGCCCATTAATGCCATAGCCTGCGCAATATCATCACCACCTGTTCGCATGTTTGCCGTGCCCCAAGCAGTCACCAACATTGAACGGGGCCATTCACCGTGATCTTGCAGATGTTTTTCAATCAACATATTTGCAGATTTCCAGCCCAGTTTCCAAGCTGTTGGCGTCGGAACGGCGCGGGCATCAACGGAATAAAAATTTCCACCTGTCGGTAGCACATCCAAACGTCCGCGGGTCGGTGCGCCTGATGGCGCTGGTACGACAAAGTGTCCAGAAAGCGCGCTCAGGAGCCCTGCGCCTTCATGTTCTCCACACGCCCGTACAACAGTTAAAACTACCTGCTTGATCTCGCCCATGACATCCTGTGATTGTGGCCCAGGAGCTTCTGAGGTGCCATCCAATAGAGCTTTGGAAAAAAGTTCTAACCGCTCGACTGTATCGCCCTGTGTGCGCCATGTATCATCGCTTAAGCGCTCTAAAATGGAAGGTTTGTTAGCCGTTGATGTAGCCATTTCACAATCTAGAGGGTCAAAGTCTAACGCTAAATCCGCAGCCAAGGCTCGGAGTAGTGATGCATCACGACCTGTCCCATCACCCCGTGGAACGCGGACCAACGCAATCGCCAAATCCCGTTCTAATGTGCCGATAGGTGATTGCCCAAATATATGCAGTCCATCGCGAATTTGTGCTTCTTTCAATTCACACAAATAGGAATCCAGTTTTGCTAGATCACCGTCTTCATCCCCCACAAAGCCTGCGTCTTTTCCAAGTCCAGTTACCTCTGAAAGCGACAAGATTTCACTCCGCAGAAGCTCAATTCTGCGTGGATCGACCCCTGCAGCTTCGTAGTATTCATCAATTAAAGCTTCGAGGTCGCGCAATGGCCCGTAGCTTTCAGCTCGTGTCAGCGGTGGTGTTAGGTGATCAATTATGACGGCTGCCGCTCTGCGTTTCGCTTGCGTACCTTCACCTGGATCGTTCACGATAAAAGGATAGATATGTGGAGTGGTCCCCAGCACGACCTCTGGCCAGCAAGCTTCACTTAACGCGGTGGCTTTACCGGGCAACCACTCAAGATTGCCATGCTTACCCATGTGCACAATGGCATCCGCCTCCCAGTGGTGTCGTAGCCAAAAATAGAATGCAAGATAGTTGTGCGGTGGTACTAGATCGGGCGAATGATAGGTATCGGTTGGGTCGATGTTATATCCACGCGCTGGTTGCAAGGCGACAACGGCGTTGCCAAAGCGGTGGATTGATAATGCGAACCCGTCGTCTCGCAAAAATGGATCAGATTTTGATGCCCCCCAGCGGTCTGTAATCTGCTGTTTGACGTCCCAAGGCAGTGCATTAAAATATTTTTGGTAGATCTCAAATGGCAGAACTTCGCCACCGTTGCGATCTGCACGATCTGTTAGCCAATTTGTTGGCCCTGCCATCATTGTTTTCATTAAAACCTGTGCGTCGGCGGGAGCGTTGATGTCGTAGCCCTGTGCAGCCAACAAGCCCAGAACATGAACTGTCGCAGCTGGCGTATCAAGCCCAACACCATTGGCTAATCGCCCGTCTTTATTAGGATAGTTGGCCAGTACCAAAGCAACTTTTTTATCTATTTGCGGTGTAACCCTCAGTTTGGCCCACTTCATTGCAAGGTGCGCCACAAACGTTACGCGATCGCCAACAGCACGGTAGGTCGCTATAGGACATTCTGTGGCAGCGTCAAAATAAGCCTCACCTTTGAAACTGATCGCGCGCGATAACACACGGCCATCAACCTCGGGTAATGCAACGTTCATCGCAATGTCGCGGGCGGAAAGGCCATTCAAACTTTCAGACCAAGCAGCCTCCGATGATGCTGCCAGCACAACCTGAAACACTGGCGCGCGGTTGGTGAATGGGGCAGCTAATGGGTTTAGGCTGGCGCTGTCGCCAGCATGAGGTGATCCAACTGCAAAGCTTGTGCAGTTCAGAATCACACTAGGGGGTGTGTCAGTGAACAGTTGTTCCAATGTCGCTTGGGACAATGGATCTTTTAGTGACGCTACAAAGACAGGTAGGGGGTTCATCCCTAAACGCAGTAGTGATTTTACCAGTCGGTTGATTGGATTTAATCCTGCGCCCTGCACCAAGGCACGGTAGAAAATGATAGGCACCACAGGGGCTCCATCCGTCCAGTCCATCTGTGCGCTCGCCAAGTCTGAAATACCTGTACCTGGCCAATACACACCTGCTTTAAGTAAAGGGCGCGCAGATACTGGCGCGTCGCCGCCGTCCAGCATAGCCTTCACAAATGCTAAGAAATTAATTGAATTCTCTGGCCCACCTTCGACCAGATAGGACCAAAGTGCATCGTAATCTGCGTCTTTTATCGTTGACATAGCACGTAGTTCTTCGTCGGGCTTATCATCGCCGGGCAGCAGCGCCAGAGGCACGCCTGCAGCCCGAAGGCGTGCGGCGTATTGTTCAACGCCGTATTTCCAATAACCGACACCGCCCAGACAGCGAGCAATCACCAATCGCGATTTGGTTGCGCAGGTATCCAAATGCAGATCAACAGACATTGGATGGATCAGGTGCATCATGCTGGCGAGCCTTAGTGTCGGCGGGTTCATCATTTCACCACGCGCGGCAGACAGTGCCGCCAACTCGGTATCAGCTGCAGAAATCACGATTACATCTGCAGGCGTTTGTCCTAGATCAACAGGTTCTTTACCGTCATCAATCGCACCCGGAGTTGCTGCTAACAAATGCATCAGCTAAAGCCTTTATAAACAGGAGAACAATTATGGATTACAAAGCATCCGGTGCGCCCAAAGGCCCTAAAGGTCAGCCGCACCACACAGAACATAATGCTTTTGGCGGCAAAAAACCGTCTAATAAGCGCCCGACTAAAGAAGAACTTCTCGCTAAGATGAAAGCGAATGCTGAAAAGGCGAAAAAATAAATTCATAGTGTTTTTTGCATAAAAATCGAAAATTCAGCGTCTTGGTATTCCCCAAAAGGGCCGCAAACAGCAAAGCCATGGCGTGCATAGGTTTTGTGTGCTGCATAAAGAAGTGTCCCTGTTTCTAAACGCAACAATGCTAACCCCAAACTGCGAGCGTGGTCTTCGATTTGGCGCATGATCGCGTCTATCACACCTTGCCCACGTGAAGCTTCTTCGACGAACATCGACTTTAATTCCCCATACGCGCCGTGATTTGCCAAAGCTCCAACGCCAACAACCACGTCACCCCGCCGTGCAGTAAAGAAATGAATATTGTCCGAGCACAAAGCATCTAGGCTGAGAAAATAATTCTCTTCAGCTGGAAAAAGGCTTTGCATCAGCGCATGGCTTTCCTCAAGTAACACGCGGGCTTGGGGGGCAAACGGATTGCCTGCTTCAACCGTGATCAAGTTATTATCCTGCTTTTAGGGCTGCTTCGATTTCTGCCTGTTTTAGCCCTGTCTGACCGATAACTACCAGCCGCGTCATTCGTGGAGCCGTACCAAATGGACGGTCAAAATACGTATCCACACGTGGGCCAACGGCTTGCAACGTCAGACGCATGGGCTTGCCCTGAACGGCCGCAAACCCCTTGAGGCGTAAAATATCATGGGCACGGATCACATCGGCAACTTTTACTGAGAATGCATTGGCATCGGCAATCTCGCCCAATTCGACTACAAAGCTTTCAAACTCATCATGGCCATGAGCGTGTTCATGGCCGACGTTATAATCTTCATGATGATTATCGTCGTGGTCATGATGAAGGTGATGTACCTCATGGCGTGCATCCAAATCACACTCGGCGGCGCTACCCTGGCCGAGTAAGACGTCAACTGGTAACGCGCCCATTGTAGCAGTTACAACCTGAACACCTTTGCGGGCTTCGGATTTCAGCACAGCACGCAGATGTTCAGCTTCACTGTCTGTTAGCAAATCTGTCTTGTTGACGACGATCATATCTGCGCAAGCAATCTGGTCTTCAAATAGCTCTGATAGCGGCGTTTCATGGTCTAAATTCTCATCCAGTTTACGCTGGGCATCTACGGCAGCGATATTGTGGGCAAACTGCCCGTCAGACACAGCTTTGCCATCCACCACTGTGATTACGCCATCAACCGTCACGCGGGTCGAAATGCCTGGCCAGTTGAAAGCGCGCACAAGCGGTTGCGGCAGCGCCAGTCCGGATGTCTCAATAACAATGTGATCAGGCGGGTTATCGCGACCCAGCAGCATTTCCATTGTTGGAATGAATTCATCAGCGACAGTGCAACAGATACATCCGTTGGAAAGTTCAACCACATCATCTTCACTACATGTCTCAATTCCACAGCCCTTTAGGATATCACCATCGACGCCCAGATCACCAAATTCATTGATGATTAGCGCGATGCGTTTTCCCTTGGCGTTTTCTAGCATGTGCCGGATAAGTGTGGTTTTACCCGCTCCGAGAAAACCAGTAACAACAGTGGCAGAAATCTTGGCAGCCATGGATCTTATCCTTATAAAGTAATTTGAATATATGGCCCGAATGGGGCCGAAAGGAAAGTCAGATGGCCGACACTTCTGTTAAAAATGGTGACCGTTTCATTGTGTGCACCGGCTGTTCAGGTGGTGCGGATTTGGCAAAAGCCTTGATTGGGCGCGTTGCAGTAGAAACCACCGACTGCATGAACGTCTGCGACAAGCCCGTTAGCTTTGCAGTGCGTGCGGCAGGGAAAGCCGCATATCTTTTTACTGGCGTAGATCCTGATGCCCCTGAAGACATCGAGGCCTTTGCCAAGCTTTATGCAGCAAGTTCCGACGGGCAAATTTTGGACGCGCGGGCAGCTGGAGCTTTGCGTTTCTGTCTTGTTGGAAGGATTCCTGCCTAACTTGCGCGAGTCCAAAACCACGCTGAAAAAAATCCAAGGCAGGTCCAGCCCACGGCGGCGGCGCCCAAACTAAAAGACACAAACTGTGCAGATAATTCGGGTGGGGCCACCCCCCAGTAGGTATCTAGCTGGGGCGCACCTATAAACTGTGGCGCAGCCAATAATACGATACCCACCAAGGCAATTGAACCACGCGAGAATGCAATCATCCACAAACCTAAGCCTGAAGCAATAATTGTTCCCAACCACCACGCCTGTCGTGCTTCAACTTCAGCACCAATCGTCCCTGGCAAAACTGGTGGCAGACCCATTGCTGGGGCCATCTGAACGGCAATGAAACCAGCCAACCCCCAAATAATTCCACTACGTGCCGTGATCTTGGTTAACCCCTTCATCTCTGTTGCAGCCATTACTGCCAGGAGCAAGAATCCAAAGCCTACGTAGGTGACTAAATTAAAGCCGACCGTCATTAAATGACGTCCAAGATCACTTCCCAAGCTAGGCGATCCACGTTCACTTTGGGGTGATCCATCAGTGACAAAATGAATCCGTTCGCCGCCTTCAAAGAGTTCTCCCTCAAGCAGCGTCGGAATTACGAAATAAAATTGCAATAGGGCGGCAATCAACCCTGCAGCAACGCCAGCGAACACAGCGCTGGTCAGCAATTTAGCCGACATAAATCTCAGGTGCTGACTATTAGTGGCAGGGAAATGCCATGGCGTGGCGCTGATCGTGCGCCGCGTCATGCAGAACGGATGCCTGAGCATAACCTGATGCGAATAATAACATAATTCCAGCAAGGATGGAAAATGCAACTGGCAACAGAGCTAGGTCTGTGCGTGTTTGGGTTTGTGCGATTGTTTTAGCTTTAGAAGTCATGTGTATTCTCCTTTGGCCCGTCATCCCCGACGGTCGGTTTCATCACGCATGGCAGGTCTCCTGGCTCGCGGGTCAATGTGAACTTCGTCCCCCTTCCCAAGGTTTCCCTCAGTGGATGTGGACGAACACTCACCGCTTACAGTCGCGGGGGCGGCTGTGGCATTTGGCCTCCTATATGGATCAGCCTGCACCACATTCCCATTTGATCCACGCTCCGGCTTAGCCGAACCGCAATGAACCATGCATGGACGTTGTGCGCTCTGCTGGGGCACTGGTCAAGGCTATTTCCGTCGTGTTTTGGCCATTTCCGACGTGCCTCTTTTTTCTGTCAAAATTTTAGTTAAATTTGTAAAAAGTAAAATTTACTAAAACTAAAATATTTTTACGGCTAAAATAACTCATAAATCACAATATATTGTGGATAAACCGGTTGATTTTAGCATATCCAGTAGGTGTCAGTTGACTCACATGCGCGGGAATGGCGAAACTATGTTCTACAGAATCATTCAAGGCAGCCCCAATGCGGTTTTCCCGCCTACGCCTTAACGGCTTTAAAAGCTTCGTCGACCCCACCGACCTGATTATTCAGGATGGGCTGACTGGTGTGGTTGGACCGAACGGGTGCGGCAAATCCAATTTGCTCGAGGCGCTGCGCTGGGTCATGGGCGAAAACCGCCCTACAGCGATGCGGGGTGGCGGTATGGAAGATGTGATTTTTGCAGGTGCTGCGACCCGTCCTGCTCGTAATTTTGCAGAAGTTTCACTCGTAATTGATAATGGTGAACGCCTCGCGCCTGCTGCGTTCAATAATACAGATAACCTTGAAATTGTGCGCCGGATTACCCGTGATGTTGGTTCAGCTTATAAAGTTGGCGTCAAAGACGTACGCGCCCGCGATGTGCAGATGTTGTTTGCTGACGCATCTACTGGCGCCCATTCCCCCGCGTTGGTGCGGCAGGGTCAAATTGCCGAACTGATCAATTCCAAACCCAAAGCTCGCCGCCGCATCCTTGAAGAGGCGGCAGGCATTTCGGGGCTATATCAACGTCGACATGAAGCGGAACTAAAACTCAAAGGCTCTGAACAGAACCTTGCTCGGGTGGACGATGTGATTGAACAGCTGGCGACGCAGCTTGGCGCACTAGCGCGTCAAGCACGTCAGGCCGCACGCTACCGTGCCATTGGTGACGAATTACGCCAATCAGAAGGCCTACTTTTGTATCGACGTTGGAAAGAAGCCGACGAAGCCCGCGCTTTAGCAGCCGATCAATTGCTTACCCGAACAACGAATGCCGCCACATCTGAAGTTGCTGCTCGCCAGTCTGTCAAAGTCCGCCAAATATCTGAAGATGCACTGCCTGCTTTGCGCGAAGAAGAAGCAATCGCTGCCGCGGTTTTGCAACGCCTTCTTGTTCAGCGTGACACGCTGGCCGACCAAGAAGCCCGCGCTAAGCAGACCATTGATGTACTGTCTAAACGGATAGCACAACTGGCCCTCGATATGGAACGTGAAGCTGGGTTGAACAAAGACGCGGGCGAAACCATTGAGCGTCTTGACTGGGAAGCGCGTGAGATTGCCAAGGCAAGTGCGGGGCACGATGACCGCCTCGAAAACGCGCGTGTGGCGTCCACCGATGGTGCGCAAATCCTCGCGGATCGCGAAGCTATATTGGGTGAGATGACAGAAGATGTGGCGCGTCTAGCTGCACGTCACCAATCCGCACAACGCCTCATAGATGATTATCGCAAGACGCTTGCTAAAAACGAGTCTGAAGCCCAGCGTGCTGTAGCTGCTCGCACCGATGCAACGGAGGCTCTAGCTAATGTGGCGCAAGATTTCGAGGTTGCAAAGGCCAGTGAAGCTTTTGCGCGTGTAAGCGCTGACAAAGCCGAAGATGTGTTGGCGAGGGCCGAAGTAGCTCGCGCTGACACACAAAACCGTGAGGCTGACGCACGTGGCCTACGATCAGAAGCCGAAGGTGAGGCCAGTGTCCTGCGCGCAGAAACTGGCGCTTTGTCTAAACTTGTGGAACGTGGTAGTTCCGAAGGTGCCCAGATTCTTGACCAACTGCGCGTGAACTCAGGCTATGAAAAGGCCCTTGGGGCTGCGCTGTCCGATGATCTCAAAGCCCCCGCTATCACCTTTGAAATGGGGTCTGGGTGGGTGGCGCTTGTAGCTTATGTAAAACCACAACTTCTCCCTGAAGGTGTTAATTCGCTTACCAGCTATGTCTCTGTACCTGAGGTCCTTGTGCGGCGCATGGGGCAGGTGGGTCTTGTTGATGCCACTGATGGTGCGCGTTTGCAAAAGGACCTTGCACCCGGTCAAAGGTTGGTTAGCATTGAGGGTGACATGTGGCGCTGGGATGGATTTCGTGCCGCCGCCGAAGACGCGCCATCAGCAGCTGCCCTGCGCCTTCAACAGCTTAACCGATTGGGTGTGCTAAAAAAAGACCTGCATAATGCGGCAGCCAAGGCAGATGAGATGCGCCAAGCACACGAAATTCTGACGACCCGTCTGGCGCATCTGGCACAGGCAGATCAAGCGGCGCGTGATGCGCGCCGCTCTGCAGATGGGGCAGTAGGAGATGCCAATCGCGCTCTGTCTCGTGCGGAGGCGGACCGCACTTTGGCAGACGGTAAACTGGAATCAAGTGGTTTAGCTGTGGCACGCTATGAGGAAGAAACAATGTTAGGGCGTCGCGCTTTGAGCGAAGCCGAAAGTACCTTTAAAGGATTGGGTAATTTGGACGAGGCTCGTGGCCAAGTTGAAGACATAAAAATGACTGTTGAGGCGGCCCGTATGACCATGATGTCTAAGCGGTCTGGCTATGATGACGTCCGCCGTGAGGGGGATTCCCGCACCAAGCGTAGCCAGGAAATCACTAAAGAAGTCAGTGGCTGGAAACATCGCCTTGAAACTGCGAACAAACGTTCGGATGAACTACAAGAGCGCAAGCATACCGCGCAAGATGAGCTGAAAGAGGCGATGACTGCGCCTGATGAAATTGCCGTCAAACGCGATGAACTTGCAGACGCCATTGGTGAGGCTGACGACCGGCGCAAAGAAGCTGCTGATACACTAGCCGTTTCTGAAACAGTTCTGCGCGATGCGACTATGGCGGAACGTGACGCTGAACGCGCCGCGTCAGAAGCCCGTGAAGCTCGTGCAAGATCAGAAGCCCGCGCTGACGCTGCAAAAGAAAACACGCAATACGCAGCGGCTCGTATCCATGAGGCGTTGGAGGCGACACCCGAAAATTTGCTTGAGAAGCTCGACGTTGATCCTGATAAGATGCCTGCATCCGAAGCGATTGAAAACGACGTGAACCGTCTAAAACGCCAACGTGATGCGCTGGGTGCTGTGAACTTGCGTGCCGAAGAAGACGGCAAAGAGGTTCAGTCAGAACACGATCTATTGGTTAAAGAAAAAACCGATCTTGATGATGCAATTCGCGCTCTGCGTACGGGTATTGCCAGCTTGAATAAAGAAGGCCGCGAACGCCTGCTCACGGCCTTTCAACAGGTTAATGAATCCTTTGGTACCTTGTTCAAACACCTGTTTGGCGGTGGTGAAGCCAAGCTGGTTTTGATTGAATCTGATGATCCGCTTGAGGCGGGGCTGGAGATCATGTGCCAACCACCCGGCAAAAAACTCAGTACGCTATCCTTACTGTCAGGCGGCGAACAAAGCTTAACGGCGATGGCACTTATTTTCGCGGTTTTTCTTGCTAATCCTGCGCCAATCTGTGTTCTTGATGAGGTGGACGCACCGCTTGATGATGCCAATGTCACTCGTTTTTGTGACCTGCTCGATGAGATGACACGGCGCACAGATACGCGGTTTTTGATCATCACGCACCACGCTGTCACCATGTCACGGATGGATCGTTTGTATGGTGTGACGATGGGTGAGCAAGGTGTTAGCCAGCTAGTGTCTGTTGATTTGAAAGCTGCTTCAACGATGGTGGCTTAGCTCGTGTAACACACCTTTTTAGCAGGAGCTTTTCAACTTTCTTTTTAAGCTCTAAATCCATCTCAATTAACTAACATTCAATTTGAATGCGCTGACTAATTCAAGTTTTACCGTTCGTGTCCCAGCGTAAAACATGTCGACCTCAACATCTGTCGCCCGATATAAAAAGTGCTAGCGGTTCATTGTATCGATAAGCTCCGTTAGTTACGCGGTGTGGCATGGCGGCAAGCCATGCAGAGCGATCCTTTGCATGAAAATGCGTGAGCATTAAATCCGATACAATGGTAGGCGAATTTGTGGGCCGTTCGCACCAATATTTTCCGCATGTAGGCGTGGTAAAAATCCCGCAATGCTCCTGCAAAATAGGCTTCTGCCAACCTTATAGCTTAGCATATTTTGACGAAGGATTAGGGTATAGTCGCCAAGTGCAGCGTGTTTGCGTTCAATCGACATCTTGTTGAAAACGTCAGGCGAAGCTGTCGCGCAATTTAAATATCGTCATGTAACGTGGGGTCGTGCAATACCTCTGCAGTGGCGCCCGCAGAAATGGGCAGTCATCAGTAAAATAAGTCAACATATTAGCGATTAGGCACTTGGGTTAAACGTATTCGTTGACATTCAAGTAGGCGATCAAGGGCAATGGGGCCAAAGCGTAAAGCCGTTAGATATAGTGTGATTGCCGCTCTTTTTAATTTTAGGCAGGACTATTTTTTGCTCAATATGCTCAATTTCTTAGGATTGCAGTGAAGCCGGCTAACTGATTTAAAAAAGGGTAGATACATCATTGGCGTCATCTAAATGCACCCAGAAATGCGCAGCTCCAATATGGCGCTGCTACGCCACAAAAGCCAAAATTTGTGCAAGTCGTGTTTTTGCGTTGTGAGGATCCTCCATTTTTAAAATTTATCATCAAAGTGCGTTTAACAAAGCAATCGTAGGCCATGCATCTGCTGGCATCCCAAGCCGGATTTGTTCTGCTTGAATGGCGATCCTCGATCGCGCACCCAAAATTCCATCTGCACCACCAACATCATACCCGTGCCCTTCCAGTTTTAGTTGCAAGGCTTGGACTTGTTCGCCGGTTAACCCACCATCCGGATTACCCCCGTTATAGACAGGTGCACCCTCCAAAAGTGTCCCGAAATAAGCCGCTGTCAGCACGTAAACGAATGATTGGTTCCACTCAAAATAAACATCAAAATTGGGATAGGCTAGAAACGCTGGACCTTTGCGTCCCATGGGCAAAATTAACGACGCTTGCAAATCTGCCAGTTGGCCATTGCGCGCTAAAACCCCCATTGCTGCCCAATCAGCCACCGCCAATTTAGTCTCGATGCCAGATAGCGCCCAGTCCATGTCTGCCGGAACTGTAACTTCTTGTAACCAAGGTTGACCTGCCTGCCAGCCTAGTGATGACAAAACTGATGCTCCCGACAGCAACGCATCTGGCGCAGAAGTTTTGAGTGAAATAAGCCCATCCCCATCCCCATCACGCCCATTTTCGATTATGTCACTAGGCAGCATTTGTACCATGCCAATTTCACCTGCCCATGCACCCGTTGTGATTTTGGGGTTAAAATCGCCACGAGCAAAAAGCTCCATTGCGGCGAAAACCTGTGGGCGAAACAGCTCTGGTCGACGGCAATCATGCGCCAAAGTTACTAAAGCATTCCGGGTATTAAAATCACCCTGCACCGCGCCAAAGTCAGTCTCAAACGCCCAGAATGCTAGCAATACACTTCGCGGTATTCCAAAGTCAGTATTGATACGATTAAATATGGCATCTTGCTGTTGAGCCTGAAAACGGCCGTTTTCAATACGGTTATTTGATATGAGTCGTTGTGAAAAGTCGATGAAATTACGCTGAAAAAAACCCTGTGATTTATCCGCCGTTAATACTGCTTGATTTTGTTTTGCTCCTGCCAGAAACTCTCTGGCAGTCGTACGAGAAATGCCGCTTAACTCTGCCTCATCAACCAACCTGTCCAAAAAACTGGAAAATTTTCCTCCGCAGGATTGTGCAGCCATCGGGACAGCAAAAAGAAATACCGAAATAAAAAGAGATTTTAGCATAGGACCTCCATGTGTTAAGGGCAGGTTAACGCACGATCACAGCAACACAATCATAACTCTGCTCACAATTGCCGTGCCGGCGGCCAGCGCCCATGCTTTCCACAGTAACCCGATTGCACCGTCCACATCGTCAGGTCCCACATCTTTGCGCCCCTCTGGGTTCACCCAAGGGAATTCCTCAAGTGCGCCACCATAACTGCGTGGTCCGGATAATGACACGTCAAGTGCTGGGGCCATTGCCGCTTCAGGCCAACCGGCATTCGGTG
>JAPKAD010000047.1 GCA_028825445.1 Octadecabacter sp. | reverse complement strand
GAAAAAAATTTTAAATTTAAAAACTATAATTTGCTAAATAAAGTATGATTTGAAAGTATAGCTTAGAAGCAAAGCTACTTAAGTAAATTAATTAAAAAATATTTATTTTAACTTTAAAAGTGACTATTATTACGTTAGTGCCTTAAAATTATTACTTAAAATTTTTTATAAATTAAACTTTATAGTGGCCTTGAATTTGTCTAACATTATTGTTATTTTTTAATTCATCATTAAGGTCATCAATAATTAGCCATTAATTTTTATTAAAAGCGAACTTAATTTATAATGAATAATATTACACTTAAACAATTAAAATATTTTTCTGCATTAAGAGATAATGGTCAATTTGGATTAGCTGCTGATGCGTGTTCTATATCGCAACCAGCGATGTCAACCCAAATTAAAGACTTAGAAGTAAAAATAGGGAAGATCTTATTTGAACGCTTTCCGCGCTGGGTCGAGCTAACTGAATTCGGTATTATTTTTTCTGATCAAGTAGATAAAACACTGACAGCCTATAATGATCTAATTGAATTACCTCGAACAGCCAACGATCAATTATTTAGTAAATTAAATATTGGTATTGTGGGTTCAATTTCACCATATTTTTTAACCCAAACCATTCAAGCTATTAACTCATCAAATGTTGATCTTACCTTAAAAGTATTTGAAGATTCTACTGAGAATTTAATTAAGGATTTAGGAGAAAGAAAATTAGATGTTGCAATTGTTGCTCTCCCAATTTTAGATTCATCATTAGAAGAAACACCTTTACTGAATGAAGAATTTGTACTTGTTAGTCCATCTAAAATACCTGAAGCCCAAGATGAAAAACTTGAAACGTTACCACTACTAAAATTTAAAGGTTGCCATTTTCTCAACAACCAAAATCATTCTTTTTGGGAAAAAATGCCTCCAAGACGTATCAAAAATGTTGACGGTAATTCTTTATCAACACTCGTCCAGATGGTTAGCATGGGTCTAGGCGTTACACTGATCCCTGAAATGGCCATAGAAGTTGAGACAAGAATAGAAAAAGTTTCAGTTTCTAATTTTACTTCGCCAAAACCATCACGAACAGTTGGTATGGTTTGGCGTAAGTCCAGTCCTATGATAAACGAATTTAGACAAATAGCAGATATAATAAAAGTTTACACTAGTGGATTATCAGGACATTAAATTTCTTAGTAGTAAATTTTATATGCAGTGATGCCTTTTTCCTAAATATCTTTTTAAAGTAATACTCAGATTATGCAAAACATGGCTTTATGTGCAACAATGTAACCAATATGCGTTAGAATAAAGTGTTTGAGCGCAACCGCTAAAAACTTTGACAGGTTCAGCAGTCAGATTTGTGATGCAATACTTTTCTCAAGTCAATCAAAGGCTTTTTTGCACAAATAAACTTATATACTCTACTGTATGAAGCAATTGTGATACCCAGAGACACTAGTAATTGGGGCCCTTACACCTGCACCGTCACACAAACTGTCATGTAGTCCAGATATATGTATTAAAGCTGGCACAATAACTTTTTTTATACGCGCACCTTTACCCAGATTTACCGCACAAAAAATTAGCCTGAATATAAAAATACCAAAAAACTACTTAGGTTAATAACAGCTTTTGTTTATCCAGAGAAAATGTTGAAGGCTTCACCGACAGCTAAACTGGACTTTCAATCATGCCACAGTAATAATTTTATTAAAGCTTCTTTAACGTTGAAGGTATAGTTTGAGATGCCTTTGGGAAAATCATAAGTTTATCGAAAGCTTGTTAGAGACAGTTAATCTTGACATGCAAAGTCCAAGTGTTAACACTTTATTACGACGTCAGAAACCTCTGTTGGTGGCTAATTTTGCCAATGGTCGATATACTAATATGCCAGACGTTGAGTTGGGGCTGAAATCAATAATTACTATCTTAATAATTATCTGTTTTTTCAAATAAAAATATATTATTATATAGTGAATATTATTTAGTAATTTTTTATGTGCATAATGCAAAAAATGTATCTTTTTAGAAAACTCAATTAACTACGATACCATAGCTAAGAATTAGAAGTTGCGGAATGAAAAGCTCGGATTAGATGCGGGATATCATTCGCAGTCAATCGAGCAACGTTGATGCGCCCACCTTTAACAATATGGATGCCGTGATTTTGCGTAAGAACTTTTTCTTGGTCCACTGTGAGTGGTAAAAGTGAAAACATGCCTGATTGGTAAGCCAAGTAGCCAAGGTCATTACGCCCAAAATCGCGCGCTTCCGTTGCGACAATGTCTTTGCGTACTTTAGTGACCCGCATGCGCATCTGATCAAGCTCGCTTAACCACAACTTCTTGAGGCTTGCATCCTCCAAAATCGTGCGCACAACGGAAGGGCCATGATCGGGGGCGTGGGACGCGCCCGATCGAACAATCGCAGACAAAGCGCGTTGCATATGTGCCCGGTCTTGTGGGTTGGTCTTTACGAAGAGTGCACCTGCTCGGTCACGGTAGATGCCAAAGGACTTCGACAAGGTGATACAGATAATACATTCAGGAAAGCGCGCAGCGATTTTGTGCGCCATATCACAATCGGCGGCAAAGCTTTGCGCAAAACCAAGGTAGGCTAAATCGATCCAGGGTACGACCCCTTTCTTCTCCAGCAGGTTCAACAGTGCATCAAACTGCGCTGGTTTCATGTCGGCCCCAGTTGGATTGTGACAGACACCTTGCATTAGAAAGACATCACCAGTCCGAGCCTCTTTCAACCCGTCTAACATTTGCTCAAACATAATTTCACGCAAAATTGGATCGTAGTATGGCACAGCCTGAAATCGTGCCCCTGCGGCAATAAGGATCGGCACATAGTTGCCATAGGTTGGTGTCTGCAGCCAAACAGTGGGAGAGTCGGGTATTTGCGCCAGTAGGTCCGCCATGACACGTAATGCCACTGCACCACCCGCTGTTTGTGCTGCCACTAAACTGTCGTAAATATCCATGCCTAGGATCTGGTGACCAAGAGCACGGCAATACTCTGCGTCACCTGTAAGGGCGAGGTAGGATTTGCTGGTTTGCGTTTCAATCAAACGTTGTTCAGCCAGCTTGACAGCGTGAAGGACGGGCGTGTTACCATCACCATCTTGATAGATACCAACCGTCAGATTAAGTTTGTCAGCACGGGGATCTTGCGCAAAATAATCAGCACCAATCATGATCGGATCAACTGGGTAATCTTCCACTTTTTCAAACATGGAAATTCCTTATTTTACAGCTTTTGATATGCCACGCCCTTAAAAATTAGTGATGACAGTCGCGCCAACAGATTGAAATTTGTTCATGTTCATTAGGGCCTCAGGTGCATCCGCAAGGTTGATCTTGTTCCCCACAAGGCGGGAAGGATCAAGCTTGCCAGAACTGATCATGTCCAGCATCGCATCATAACGATGCGCCTGCATCCCATGTGAGCCAAGGATCTGGAGTTCTTTGGCTATCACTTTGGCCATGGGGATTTGGGGCACCGTATGCTCACCCAGCATCAACCCGACTTGGATATGTCTCCCCCTAGCACGCAAATTCTGGATTGAATTGAAGCAGGTCAAAGGATGCCCAAGGGCGTCGAGCGAAACATGCGCGCCACCTTTCGTCAATTCAATCACTGCTGCTGAAACATCAGCTACAGTCGCACCGTTAATAGTTGCGACCGCCCCAAGCTCTTTGGCCAATGCAAGTTTAGCATCATCAATATCGATAGCGATGACGTTCGCACCTACTGCGTTGGCAATCATCACAGACGACAGGCCAACCCCCCCACAACCATGAACGGCGACCCATTGCCCAGCAGATGTTTTACCTTGATCAACCACTGCACGAAAAGAAGTTGCAAAACGACATCCAAGACTGGCGGCAGTTGGAAAATCCATACTTTCCGGCAGTGCTACTACGTTTATATCAGCTTTATGGATAACGACATATTCTGCAAACGACCCCCAGTGGGTGAAGCCTGGTTGCTGCTGATTATGGCAAACCTGCTGATGACCTGCATGGCACTCCAAACAAGATCCACATCCACATATAAAAGGTACCGTCACCCTATCGCCCACCTTCCAGTTTGCGACATTCTTTCCAACAGCCTCTATCACGCCAGCCAATTCATGCCCTGGCACATGCGGCAATTCTATATCCTTATCATGGCCCATCCACCCATGCCAGTCGCTACGGCAAACACCCGTAGCCTCAACTTTAATAATAACTCCATGGGCATCAGGCGTCGGATCGTCCAAGGTAACTAGTCTTGGAGGTTCTTGAAACTTCTCAAACAATATAGCTTTCATCTAGGATTTAACCTTTTCTTAACGGGTTTAACTACCAAATAACCCAGCATTTACTTAAAATGTCCGTTGCAAGGATTTTTTGGAACTATTAGCAGCTTGAACTAAAAGAGAGTTTGGCTTTTTTTTGGTCACATTATGCGGCGCCTTGTCTTTGATGCAAGCGCCGTATTTCGAGTATCTTTCGTTTGCACCTTTCCCTTTTTTAAAATGGCTTTGTCGCGTCCGAAGTATACGTCAGAGGGTGTGATGTTGCTCAGGCTTTCGTTGTAGCGTTGGTGGTTATAATCATTGATAATGGCCTCGTATTGGGCTTTGAGATTGCCGGGTATGAAGTGGTTTCCCAGCAGGACGTGGCTCTTCAAAGTTTGATGCCACCCCTCGATCCTGCCCTGAGTTTGAGGGTAATACGGCACACCACGGGAGTGCTTCATGCCTTTTTCCTGCAACCATTGGCCAACACTTCAGAAACGTAGCTGGAGCCGTTATTACGCAGCAGGCAAAGCTTGTGGACGACGTGAACTTTGTCACAACCTTAAACTTGAAGTGCCAAGTCCAAGGTGTCGGTCATACCCTCAGCCCTCATGTTAGTGCAAAGTTTCCATCAGGTGATGTAGCGGCTATAGTCGTAGAGGAGCGTACTGAGATAGAACCACAGCACCAGCCAATGATCTTCTGATATGTAAAGTCGGTTTGCCAAAGCTGGTTGATGGCTGTGGTTTTGTCTTTAAACTCACTGCAGCCTTGATAACAGATGAAGAACTGTTCGTGTGCTTTCAGTATCTGTTATGTTGAAGCCTCTGATACAAAATAGTCTTCTTGATCTATGAACGTCACTGCTAGCTTCCGTGTCGACAGCTCTGTATCTTGCAATGCTAATGTGAATACTTTGCGCCGGACTACATCTGGGAAACGTAACAAGGCGTACTTTAGTTTTAGCGATTGGTGCTGCAGGCCAGCGTCAGCTTCGCTGACAGATGGCTTTTCTCGACCAGCCTAATTATCTCTATCTTCTAAGATGCAGGATATCTCATTCGTGGTCTCCCCACCATTGAACATGCTTTTTTAAGAAAATAAAATTCTAGTGTTTGCTCGGTTACAACTTCCGTCAGGTCACGGGCTTCGCGGCGAAGGTCCTTAACCTCGTCGGTGTTTGCGGCACGTGCTGTGTTGCCAGCAAGGCGCCGCTTTCATACTTCTATAAAGTCCCTAGACCATTTGTATTAAATGCCCTGAGAGATGCCCTCTCGGCGGCACAGTTCAGCGATGCTATCCTCGCTAGGCAGCCCGTCCAAGACGATCCTGATCTTCTCTTCAGAAAAATATTGTTGCGGGTAGCTACTTTGATGTCTTTGACGATTTTCTCGCTAGGGCTTTTACGTGTTTTAATTGGCTGCCTCATGTCCACTCCACAGTGGCTAAGATGAGCCTGAAAACTTTCTTATTAAATTTTACTATTTGGACCCATAGGCTCTGACGTCAGGCAGATAGATCAATCCACCGAACATATTTAGAGAGCACTTAGGAAAGAACTTTTTGGCAGTTCAGTGCGACGACCTTACGATCAGTTCATAACCCATCACCGTGGCAGATATCGATATCTTTCTTGTTTTAGTCTCCGTCTTAAACCCAAGGTGTAGAGAATAAGTTTACGGAGATATCTGGACCGCGACCATGAAACTGATCAAGAGTTAAGATCAGCGAAAGTATCTTGAGTTAAATGAGGCATCATATCATTACAAGTATGCTATTTGCTGGGCCAAAAACACCAGACATGTTGATATTAATGTCAGTAAATACTTTATTTAGGATCTGCTGATAGGCCTAAGCCAAGCGATTAATTGCAAAAACACTATGTTTCTGTTAAAAAAAGATATAAAAAAACTTTTTTTCAAAGCCCTAACTTGGTAACTGATGGCCAATATGTTGAGATACAATTCCGTGGATGCGAATGTAAAGTTTACAAGCCACGTTGCCGCTTCAAACGCACGTAACTAATTTAGAGGGGCTAATTTTGAAAACATTCATTTTGCATACTATCAGCCACAAAAAAATTATATTGTAGCTACAAATATTTTTTCGTCAGGGAATTTTTTATTGTCTGACACCCAACCCATGAACAGAAAATGGAACCTCAAATCTTGAATACTTACGATTACATTATCATAGGCGCCGGTTCTGCGGGCTGCGTACTTGCTGAAAGATTGAGCGCATCAGGCCGGCACAGTGTGCTTATACTTGAAGCAGGCCCTCGTGATGTATCACCATGGGTGAGGTTGCCACTAGGCTATGGAAAAACGTATTTTAATAAAAATTTAAACTGGAAGTATTATAGTGAGCCCCAACCAGCACTAGATGGCCGCCAAGATTACTGGCCACGTGGAAAAGTCGTTGGTGGGTCTAGTTCAATCAATGCTTTGGTCTGGGCGCGTGGACTTCCAAACGATTTTAATGATTGGGTGAATTCTGGCGCCACTGGATGGAATTGGGACAAGGTTTCTTCCGTATATGACCGGCTAGAAACCCGAGTCTCTCCTGATGGATCTCGAAGCGGGTTCGGTCCGCTATATGTTCAAGATGTTTCAGACCAAGTACATAAATTAAACCGCCATTTTTTTAGAGCAATCCATGAAATTGGACTTCCACGGACTGATAACTGCAATGGACGAGACGCCGAGGGCGCGACAGCTTATCCCATTACAACACGCTATGGGTTGCGTTGTTCTTCAGCGCGCGCATTTCTGGCCCCAGCATTAAAACGTTCGAATGTAACACTTACGACAGGCGCTATGGTCGAGCGTGTTGGCTTTGAAGGCAAACGCGCAATTAAGGTATTTTTTAGTTTAAATGGTGTGGCCAGTTCGGCTCGTTGTGGACATGAGATAATTTTATGCGCAGGTGCTGTGACGTCTCCACGATTATTACAACTATCGGGAATTGGTCCTGCGGCCCTTTTACGCGAGAAGGGTATTGAGGTCCGGCAAGACGCGCCACATGTTGGCGGCAATCTACAAGATCACCTAGGTATTAACTATTACTTTAAGGCGACAGAGCCAACGTTAAATAACCAGTTAAGACCACTTTGGGGCAAAGCGGCTGTAGCGGCACGCTATGCAATGACACGGCGCGGTCCTCTGGCTTTATCAGTCAACCAGTGCGGTGGTTTTTTCCGCTCGTCGCCAGAAAGTAAATCTCCAGATCAACAAATCTATTTTAATCCAGTTAGTTATACGACAACTCCCAGTGGGACGCGCAATATAATTAATCCAGACCCCTTCCCTGGCTTTATTATTGGATTCCAGCCATCAAGACCAACCAGCCGTGGTCGTATTGATATTAGTGCCGCTGACCCAACCGCGATGCCAAGCATTCAACCAAACTCGCTAAATACAGAGAACGATATTGAAAAAGTGATTTTAGGCGGACGTCTTTGTAAAAAAATTATGTCCACACATGCTGCGGATCAACTAGTCAAGGAACCCATTAGCCCCGACATTCGGCACATGAGCGACGCAGACATTGTTCGGGATTTTCGCGCACGCAGTGGAACCGTCTATCATCCTGTTGGCACTTGCCGAATGGGTGCTGCCCCCGATACTTCGGTCGTTGATCCCCAACTTAGGGTCCATGGTTTCCTTGGACTGCGTGTTGTTGACGCGTCAATTTTTCCAAACATTACTTCAGGCAATACCAATGCGCCCACAATAATGGCAGCATATTACGCAGCAGATTTAATTTTGGGAACAGCATGATAAACATTCCCTACTCAGCATCTGGTGCGGTACCGAAAGCTGGCCGCGGTCAAAACGATACGGGTCCACTTATTACAAAGCTCGAAACCTTTTGCACACCAATTATTGGCTTTGTCCGCGTCACGACGGAAGATGGGGCATATGGTTGGGGGCAGTTTTCGACATATAATGCGGACATCACAGTCCAAATTTTTCATCGCCAGATTGCACCATGGGCGTTGGGGCGGGGCATTGACGCTTTAGACGATATTATTGCAGAAATTCCCGAGCGCGAGCACAAGTATCCTGGAACCTACTTGATGCGAGCTATGGCTGGACTCGACACTGCTGTGTGGGACTGGCGCGGGCGAGTAACAGGAAAGCCTGTTGCCGCATTATTGGGTGGATCAGCGGGCAAGATACGCGCCTATGCATCATCTATGCGTCGCGACATTTCTCCCACTGATGATGCTAAACGGATGAGACAACTGCGCGATACTCAAGGTTTTGACGCGTTCAAAGTGCGTGTGGGCGCAGAATGTGGCCGTGACATAGACGAATGGCCTGGTCGCACTGAAGACATCATTTCGACCATGCGCGGTGTACTTGGACCGAAGGTGTCCTTGCTTGTCGACGGAAACTCTGGCTTTTCACCCGCCCGCGCCATTGCGGTTGGACAATTGCTGGAGGCGCATGGCTTTGAACATTTTGAAGAACCTTGCCGCTATTGGCGCATTGAAGAAACTGCTGAAGTGACAGCAGCCCTCGGTTTGGACGTGGCGGGCGGTGAACAAGACTGGGATTTTGAAAATTGGCAGCGCATGATCGACCTGCGGGCCGTCGACATAATCCAACCCGATATCCTTTACGTCGGAGGCATGACCCGTGCGTTACAGGTCGCGCAAATGGGTGCGGCGGCGGGGTTACCGTGCACGCCGCATTGCGCGAACTTGTCTATGGTCACGCTGTTTACAATGCACATGATGCGGGCAATTCCCAACGCTGGGCACTATCTGGAGTTCTCTATTGAAGGGACGGAATACTATCCTTGGCAGCACAAGCTGTTTACTTCAGACCCATACAAAATCACTGATGGTCAGGCCTGCGTCACTGATGCACCCGGTTGGGGCGTCGAGATAGCCCCCGAATGGTTATCAAAATCAATTTATCAATTGAGCGAGGTCAACACATAAATTTCAAAGTATAAGTGTCCATCATTAGGGTTTTGGAACCAATTCTGGCACAGAAGCAGTTTGTGAGTGTCACAGAGGCTATGTTAATTACGTTGGTCTTTGATGGTGTGTCATGGGACAAGCTGACCGAAAGCCTAACGGGCACGGTGAAAGTTAAAGCAATAATCATTCTTAATCGTGATCGGTGCTACATTCTTGAAATTCACATTGGCGTCTGCAGGCTTGAGCCGCAAATTGACGACCTTTATGGAGGGTCTTAAAATATTATTAATCGGCTTTATTTTGATGGTTGTCTCAATACATATAACAATGGGTCATTTGATCAAAACACTGTCGGTTATATTTCTCACCATTCTGACCATCGTGCAAACAGTTTTGGCTCAGGGCTATGACGTGAACTGGTTTAGTATCCTCATGTTCGTACTTATCAAAATTGTCCTAATTACTCCACCAGTAGGATTGAACCTTTATGTGGTTCAAGGCGCACGAAAGACGAGAAACTTAAACAAAGAGATGTTGGGCGCCCTACCCTATTGGTTGACGATGTTACTAATGGCGTGTTTGTTGATTGCTTCTGCTAATATCGCGATCTTCTTACAAAAAGCTTTGCAGTAGTTATAATATTTATAAAATCAAATGACTGTGGGTGTCAAAATCCTGCAAACAAAGGAGACACGTTTCATGTGGCAGTTTTGGGTGGATCGCGGTGGCACATTTACAGATATCGTAGCCAAAGCCCCAAATGGTACTTTGCACACCCATAAATTGCTGTCAGAAAACCCTGAACTTTACTCTGATGCTGCCGTGCACGGTATTCGATACTTGCTTGGGCTAACTCCCAATGCGCCGATTCCTCCCGAAACTATCAGCACTGTAAAAATGGGCACAACAGTTGCCACAAATGCCCTTCTTGAACGAAAAGGTGAGCGCACGGTGTTGTTAATCACCAAAGGGCTCCGTGATCTTTTGCGGATCGGATATCAGAACCGGCCGAAACTTTTCGACCTTAACATCGTACTACCTGAACTTCTTTATGACGACGTGATTGAAGTGAAGGAACGTATTTCGGCAGATGGCACGTTGGTCACTGCTCTGGACGAAGACGCCGCGCGGACCGAGTTGGCGCAGGCTTATGCCAAAGGCTATAGGTCAGTCGCCATTGCATTAATGCACAGCTATCGGTTTTCCAATCACGAAAAGCGCATCGGTGAATTGGCGACGCAAATCGGGTTTACGCAGGTTTCTTTGAGCCATGAAGCAAGCCCACTGATCAAACTGGTCGCGCGTGGTGATACCGCTGTAGTTGATGCATATCTGTCGCCGATTTTGCGGCGCTATGTACACCAAGTCGCCGATGCACTGGGCACGATGAAGGGCGGTGGACAACGTTTAATGTTCATGCGCTCTAACGGTGGATTGACGGATGCGTCGTTGTTTGAGGGACGCGACGCTATTTTGTCGGGGCCAGCGGGCGGCGTTGTTGGCATGGTGCGTACTGCAGCGAAACAAGGGTTCGATTGGCTAATCGGGTTCGATATGGGCGGTACGTCCACGGATGTCTGTCACTACGCAGGCGAATTTGAACGCAGTTTTGAGACAGAAGTCGCAGGTGTGCGGATGCGCGCACCAATGATGTCGATCCACACGGTTGCGGCCGGTGGAGGCTCAATCCTGTCTTATCGAGATGGCCGAATGCAGGTTGGCCCTGAAAGCGCAGGCGCAAATCCTGGACCAGCCGCCTATCGTCGTGGCGGTCCCCTTACGGTCACAGATTGCAACGTACTGTTAGGCAAATTGCAGCCAGAACAGTTTCCGCCAGTTTTTGGTCCTAACGCGGATCAACCCCTTGATGAAGATGTTGTGCATGAGAAGTTTTCAAACATGGCATTAGAGATTGGTGGTAATCGAAAGGTCGAGGACATCGCCGAAGGATTCTTGCGAATTGCCGTCGAAAATATGGCCAATGCGATCAAGAAAATTAGCGTCCAACGTGGCTATGATGTCACCAAATACACGATGAATTGCTTTGGCGGTGCTGGCGGGCAACATGCCTGTCTGGTTGCGGATGCGCTGGGAATGGAAAGCATATTTATCCACCCCTTTGCGGGAGTCCTATCGGCTTTCGGGATGGGTTTGGCCGACGTGCGCGCAATGCGTGAGCATCAATTTGGTGAGCTATTGGACCAAGTCGCTGATGCAAAAACCGTGCTCAAAGGCCTTGTTGACGTTGTCCGATCTGAGGTGATGAGCCAAGGAATTACGCTAGAGAAAATCAATGTTGTGACCACTGCACACATCCGTCCTGACGGAGCGCAACAAACCCTGCCAGTTCCGTTTGGTTCACCCAGAGAAATGGCCACAGCGTTTAATGCTGCACATCAGCAGCGGTTCGGTTTCGTTCCAACCGATGCAGATCTCTTAATCGACGTACTAAGCGCTGAGGCCATTGGCAACACAGGCGAAAAGGTCAGCATGCCTGATAATATCCACATTGATGCGACGCCAAAAATGGGTCAAATGTGGTCTGATGGTGCATGGCACGAGGTGCCTTTGGTCGACCGCGCTACATTGTCGAAAGGCGCGCACGTTGACGGCCCAGCAATTATATCCGAGCCTACAGGAACCAACATCGTCGAAGCAGGTTGGCAAGCGAAATGCGTGGACGGTGGCAATCTAATTCTGAAGCGTGTTGTCCCACTGCCCCGAAACGAAGCTATTGGCACACAAGTCAACCCAGTTATGCTTGAAGTCTTCAATAACCTATTTATGTCCATAGCTGATCAGATGGGCGCAACGCTGGCAAACACTGCCTATTCTGTCAACATCAAGGAGCGCTATGATTTTTCATGCGCGATCTTTGATGAGGCTGGTGATCTTGTGGCGAACGCGCCGCACGTGCCAGTGCATCTGGGGTCGATGTCCGAAAGTGTGCGGGTCGTACTGGCTCAAAATGCAGGCAATATCCGCCCAGGCGACGTATTCATGATGAACAACCCGTATAATGGCGGCACGCACTTGCCTGATGTCACGGTGATTACGCCCGTGTTTGACATGGCAGGAAAGCTGATTATTTATACCGTCGCCAGCCGCGGCCACCACGCCGATATCGGCGGCAAAACACCTGGATCGGCCCCACCCGACAGTCGTGTCATCGAAGAAGAAGGTGTACTGATAGATAATTTCCTGTTGGTCAAACAAGGCAATTTGCAAGATAGCGCCGCACGCGCACTTCTCGCATCTGGCAAGTACCCTTGCCGCAACATCGACCAAAACATGGCCGACCTTGCCGCACAAATTGCGGCGAACGCAACAGGCGTCGCAGAGTTACAGCGCATCACTGCACAGTTTGGCCAAGACGGTGTCCACGCCTACATGTCCCACGTTCAAGACAACGCTGAAGAAAGTGTGCGACGCGTGTTAGATGTGTTGTCAGATTGTACTTTCACCTATCCGTTGGACAGCGGAGCGCAAATTAAAGTTGCCATCACGGTAGATCGTGCCGCGCGTGAAGCAGTTATTGATTTTACTGGCACATCTGAGCAGAGTGAGTTTAACTACAATGCACCCCTCGCGATTTGCCGTGCTGTTGTTTTGTATGTATTTCGTACGCTGGTTGGCAGTGACATCCCAATGAACGAAGGTTGCCTAAAGCCGCTCTTATTAAAGGTACCAGATGGCAGCATGATCAACCCGCGCGCGCCTGCGGCTGTGATTTCGGGCAACACTGAGGTCAGTCAGGCGATTGCCGATACGATGTACGGTGCACTTGGCGTTATTGCGGGCAGTCAGGGGACGATGAATAATTTCGTCTATGGGAACGACATTCATCAAAACTACGAAACGATCTGTGGCGGCACAGGGGCAGGAAATGGTTTCAACGGTACAAGTGCCGTGCACAGCCATATGACAAATACGCGCATGACTGATCCTGAGGTGTTAGAAACACGGTTTCCCGTTCAGGTCGAAGAGTTTGCAATACGCCAAGGATCGGGCGGCGGTGGTGCATTCACTGGTGGCAACGGCATCGTCCGGCGATTGCGCTTTATGGAACCTATGACGGTCACCGTTCTTTCATCACATCGAGTAATACCGCCCAATGGGGCTGCGGGTGGCCTGTCGGGTGCCGTGGGAAAAAACAGCATACTACGCGCCAATGGTCAGTTTGAAACGTTAAAAGGCAACGATAAAGCGGAGTTAGACACGGACGACGTTTTCATAATGAAAACGCCGGGTGGCGGTGGATATGGGCCTGCTTAGGCCGCCCTCAAAATGAGACGTGAATGAGGTTTTTGATTAGATCGGAACAAGTTGATTTATTAATCAAATATCTTGTAATTACAGGTTGGACAGATCACGACAATGCAATGACACAACATCATATTGATGAATTGGGCGCACTCGGTGTGGTACCACCTTCCACAAAGCAGTTATTTTATCAGTTTAAAAAACTTTGCTACCGCAAGCGAGAGAGGTCCAAGAGTTGAATACTACCACAACCTTTAAGGCTGAACCACTTTTCATCAATCGTGGTGGTTAGTTTTGGCTTGGTTTGACGTCAGATCACACTGATTAAAACTTTAAGTGGCGACGCTATGCACACTTAAGTAAGTCTGTGAAATGTCTGTCCAACTGATGTCTGGGATTTCAGTGTTGTAAAAAAACATATCAATTACATGAAATTACGATCATGAATTAAAAAGAATGGGAATTGAGCGCTTTTTCAAGATAGTAATTATTGGTGATGTCCGCGCGCTATTTGAGTTTTGCGCTGAACTGTAAAATCCTGTTATGAAAAAAGAATTGAGCTTCAGTACATCACCAATTGTTTAGACTTTGTTCACTGAGGCTTCTATTTTATTTACGACGATACAACTGCGTAAACGTGAAGCGTTATGTTGCCCACTGTGTTGTTTTAAAAAATTAAATCGATAAATTTAGTATTAATTTGTCCTAAATGGGGGCAAAGCTTGCCTCAAAATGCTAAAATAAAAAAACTTTGCAAAAGCAGAGCATTGATGTCGACATAGCCAAAAAATTTACTTTAAGATTTAGAATAGAAAAAATTCAGCGCTCAGATTATCTCCAAAAGTATTATTCGGAATTTAAGACATGTAGCAGATTTAATTTTATAAGCTTCCAGCTAGGTGTATGATCAGAAAAAAACTCACTGTATGCATTTAAGTTTTTTCAAACTAAGCAATTTGCTGATTTACGCTGATGCCCGTGCGAAGGGACAATCTATTCTGTTTACAAACCACGCCCATCTGGTCGAATTGGCTCTTAACTATATAAAGGGTGTGGCTGTTATAAACATGTCAGATTGGCGGGCTCGAATGATTACGCATCTGGTCCAACTCAGTTATGAAATAATTTAGGCTTTAAAATGATAACAATTTTTTTTGATTTGTCATGGCTCTGTAATGAAACAAAAGTGATGCAGAGTTAAAGAAAGGCAACTTTGGGGAAAAGGCAAACTCGCCTAACAAAAAATTTGTGCAACAAAAGCCACATATAAAATGCGAAGCAATAGGCTAATGCATCTTTTTATAGGATCATAGATGACAATTGAAACGCTTATCGGATTTGACTCCGCTTGGACGGACAAAAATCCCGGTGCAATAAGTATGATTACGCACAATCAAGGAAAGCTGGTTGATTTTAAACCTCCCCGTTTAACTCGATTTGAAGAAGCTACTGAAATGGTCCAGCGAGCGGCATCAGATGCAGATTTCACACTTGTTGCATTGGATCAACCAACTCTGGTCCCCAGCTTTGAAAGTATGAGGCCAGTCGAACGCGTTGTGGGTAGTATCGTAAATGCAATTGGAGGCGGGGTTCAGCCAGCAAACCGCAGCAGGGAGTCTATGTTTGGCGAGGGTGCCCCAGTTTGGAAGTTCTTAGATCGTGTCGGTGCTCGTGAGAACCCAGAGGCTGCGAGAGAAGCCTCACATGGCCTTTTTTTAATTGAAGTATTTCCTGCGCTAGCTCTGGCGTCGATTGTCCCAGCTATCTGGCGACGAAGACGTGCAGCAAAGTACAACCCGGGACATCGAAAAACATTCGTCCATGCAGATTGGGGGCTCGTTACTGAAGGTATTGCGAGTTTGGCACAAAAATGGGAAGTCGCGCCAATTATGACCGCTGCAAATGAATTGAGTCAGGTACAACATCCCAAAAAATCAGACCAGGACAAGCTTGATGCATTAATATGTTTGACCATCGCTTGGGCTTGGAGGTGGCGCCCAAGAGAGGAGTTGATGGTAATCGGTGACGGCATCTCCGGCTATATAGTCACGCCTGTTAGCAACGAAACCAAACCCGTTTTAATAAAGTCAGCCCTGCACAAAAGTGTTCCGATAGATAGTTCTTGGGATGTAGACAGTCTTCGTACAGTTAACCAACTAAGTTCGAGCTTATTCAAAAGTCCCATAGCCCCAGCTGTAGGTCGACAGCAAGATACACTTGGAATTGACGAAGAAACTCTAAAAAATCCAAGTGATAGAAGCCACAAGCAGCAGTAGCAGTGATGCCCCAGTATTACCCGATCTTCTCGGTCAAATCTCGCCAGACCAAGAATTTGACTGCGCCGCTGCGGATAGAGCCTACGACACACGCAAATGCCACGATGCAGTCGCAGCCCAAATGCCCATGCCACCATTCAACCCCGTAAGAACGCTAAACTATGGAAGGCAAACACGCCCACTCCCAAGACACGAAATGAAGCTGTCCCATCTTCAAAAGATCTGGG
>JAPKAD010000131.1 GCA_028825445.1 Octadecabacter sp. | reverse complement strand
AACACCACAGATGTCTTTGTTATCGTTTCGAGCGCTTCGTCCAAAGCTGTGCGCGTAACCTTGTGAGTTACAATTAACACGGGCGCGGATGTATCTGCGTGGCCATATTGTTTCATTCGATCAATAGACACGCCTGCATCACCCAGAACGGCGGCGATTTTGGCAAGTGCGCCTGGTTTGTCCTCAAGCTGCATACGCAAATAATACGGTGCGGGAATCGCGGCCTTGGCAGGGCGCGTTTTACGCAGGGTGTTGGCGGGCTGACCGAAGGTGGGCAGACGAAGCCCACGCGCAATGTCAAGGATGTCTGACAAAACGGCAGACGCGGTTGGTCCTTCTCCTGCACCAGCACCGCGTAGCACGATCTGCCCCACAGAATCTCCTTCGATGACAACCATATTGGTGCCGCCTTCAAGCTGGCCAAGAGGTGAATTGGATGGCACAAGGCAAGGGGACATACGCTGCTCTAAACCGCGGTCTGTCATTTGCGCCACGCCCAAAAGTTTGATTCGGAAATCCATGTCGGCAGCGGCGTCGATGTCTTCAAGGGTAATCGCTTGGATGCCTTCGAGTTCAATTGAGATGAAATCAACCTGTGTTCCAAAAGCGACAGATGCCAATAGCGCAAGTTTATGGCCCGCATCAATGCCACCCACATCAAGGTTTGGATCGGCTTCGAGGTAGCCAAGTTTATCTGCCTCAGCGAACAGCGCGTTGTAACCTTGTCGTGTCTTTTGCATTTGGGTTAGAATGAAATTGCAGGTGCCGTTCATCACACCCATTACGCGAGTGATTTTATTACCTGCTAAACCTTCTGTAAGGGTTTTCATTACTGGAATACCACCGGCGACAGCAGCCTCATAGCGAATGACACTTCCGGCAGCTTCTGCGGCGAGGGCTAATCCCTGCCCGTGTAACGCCAGCATGGCTTTGTTTGCAGTGACGACGTCTTTGCCAGCTTTGATCGCCGCTTCAGTGGCGTCTTTGGCGGGACCAGCATCGCCACCCATCAACTCGACAAATACGTCCACATCGTCACGACGAGCCAACGCAACAGGATCGTCTTCCCACGCATAATCTGATAATAAAATTCCACGATCTTTATTTTTGCTGCGCGCTGACACTGCGGAAATAACGATCTTGCGTCCTGTGCGGGCTTCAATCAGCGCTGCTTGTTGGTGGATAATGCGCACAACACCCACGCCAACTGTTCCGAGGCCAGCGATGCCGAGACGAAGCGGAGTGGTCATTGAATACGTCCTTAATTGCAAATTTTTCTAGTGTTAGCGCGTTGGTACGGGGACTTCAATGTGAGGCTTTGTTGGGACTTTATTGCCCATGTATTTGCACATCACGCTGCATGTGGAAACGTGCGCTCATCGGAATCACAGCACCGCGTAAGCGATCCGCTTGGACGCGCAGTTTGGCAAGGCGCTGAGTGATCGTTGGTTCAACAAACGGGTTTATAATGCCCGCAGTGTTTGCTTGCTGGATCAGGTAGTGAAGTGGGACCAGATCTGGGATGGGCTCGTTGGCTTGCGTCGGCGAAACTGTGCCATCTAAAGCTGGAAACTCAGCACAAGATGATAGGACAATCGTCAAAGATAA
>JAPKAD010000046.1 GCA_028825445.1 Octadecabacter sp. | reverse complement strand
CTTCGAGCAGTCTACTACGATCGCGGCATAATTGCGTCCAAAGAAGATTGTTCTTCAGTCGCGCGAAGACTTTGCAACAGAACCCTTGTCAGCTGATCAACATTTTAGCTTAAAATATTCTGGGCGGAGCACAAATGGCCAGTTTAGTAAAACTACAATGCAGCATAAACGAAGTCGATCAATGGCAGATCTGGGCTGGAAGTGACGTCTGTCAGTTAGGGCGTTTGTGGTAAATGCCGCATTGCGCACATTTCATCATGAAGGGTGGAAAACGGTCTTTCGCTGCAGTTTGCACAAAGGTCTGCTTTGCAGACAAAATTGAGGTTTTCCCGCCAAGATTGAATGACTGCTTTCGTGATAGATCAAAGTAAACGTGCATTGCTAAGAAACGCGATTACTAGGCATGTTTTTATCCTTCAAACGTAATCCTAGTAATCGCGCCTTACTCTGATAGTGCCAATGATTCCTGCGGTATGCTTCGCAATTTTCGTTTTTCGCCGAGTATCAACATTGCAGGTGTGACCACCAACGTCAGGATTGTTGCAATGACCAAGCCACCTGCGATGGCTGACGACAATTCAGTCCACCATTGCGTTGATGGTGCACCATAAACGATCTCACGCGTAAAGAAGTTCAAGTTCACCCCGATTACCATTGGCATTAGGCCCAAAGCGGTTGTCACAGATGTCAGGATTACTGGTCGCAGACGTTGTGCGCCTGTGCGAAGGGCTGCTTCCAATGGGGATTGGCCAGATCGTTTCAGATCGTTGTAGGTGTCGATCAACACGATGTTGTTGTTCACCACGATCCCTGCCAAGGCGATGACGCCGATGCCACCCATGACGATCCCGAAGGGACGCCCAGTGACGATTAGACCCAGCAGAACCCCTGCTATAGAGAATATGATCGCCGACATCACCACAAAGGCTTGGTAGAAACTGTTGAATTGAAGTACCAAGATGACGAACATCAAGAAAATCGCAGTAATAAATGCGCCTACAAGAAAGGTCATACTTTCAGCCTGATCCTCGGCTTCACCTGCAAAACTAAAGGCGACGCCTTCTGGAAGGTTGGCTGCATCCAAGGCAGCAGTTAGGGCTATGACCTGATCGTTTACCAGCACACCTGGTTCGACGTTAGCTTCAATTGTAGCCACACGCTTTTCATCAATGCGGCGGATGACACCTGTTCGATCTGACGGTTCGAACGTCACGAAGTTTGAGATTGGGACGAGACCAGACGTTGTTGGAACCCGTAGACTGCCAAGTTCTGCGAGGGTTCGTTCCTCACGTGGAAACCGCACACGGATGTCAAGTGACCCATCCACGTCGTCAGGGCGGTAATCTGCCACAGTGATGCCTTGGGTCAACAGTTGAACAGCTTGGCCAAGCAGGCTTACATCAGCACCGAAACGAGCAGCCTCGGCACGGTTCACGAGGATAGACACTTCGACGCCTGGTACGGGACGTGTGTCGGTCACATCGGTAAAGCCGCCCATGCGATCCATGATATCACGGACTTGCTGTACGGCCTCGTTCTGGACATCTGGGTTGCGGGCTGTAATTTGGAAGTTCACAGGTTTGCCCGCCGTGGGGCCACCGCTTTCAGTCTGAACCTGCACGTCAATGCCAGCGATGTTGGACACGCTTTCACGGATGTCGACGCCGATCTCGGCGGCTGTGCGGCGGGTGTCCCATGGCATTAGTTCCAATTGTAATGTGCCGATGGTCTCCTCGTCGCCTTGTCCTGCTGACATCATGGATCGTGCATAGATACTGGCGATCTCGTCATAACCAAGGATGCGTTCTTCAACGGCCCGCACCAGTGCATCGCGTTCAAAGATGGAGAAGTTATCACGGGCGCGTACCTGCACCTGCATGAAGTCGGGTTCAATCGACGGGAAAAAACTGACGCCTTTGCCGAAATGCCCATAGGCACCAAACCCACCCAGTAACAATGCCACGGCCAACAAAAGGGTCGCAGCTGGTCGTGTGATGGCCTTTTCTAGCAGACGAACGTATCCGCCAGTAAATCCGCCCATTTCGCGCGGATCGCCAATTTCAGCAGCGCGGAGTGCAGCCTTTGCTTTTGCGGTCTGTGGAGGGCGTTTGCCGATCAATCCACCCATAACTGGAATAAAAATCAACGCCATGAACAGTGAAGCTGATAAGGTGAGGATCACGGTGATGGGGAGGTATTTCATGAACTCGCCCACCATGCCTGTCCAAAATAGCAGCGGAAAGAAGACCGAAAGCGTTGTCGCTGTGGATGCGATGATGGGCAATGCCATACGTTTGGCTGCAAAGGAATAGGCATCCTTGGGGTCGGCGCCTTCTTGCAGTTTTCTATCCGCCAGTTCGGTGGTGACGATGGCTCCATCGACCAGCATCCCGACCACAAGGATCAACGCAAATAAAACAATGATGTTCATGGAAAAGTCCATCGCCCACAAAGCAACGACACCAGCCAAAAATGCACCAGGGATTGACAGTCCCACAAGGATCGCAGAACGGGTGCCAAGGGCAAAGACGATCACGATCATCACGAGAATTACGGCAGCAATTACGTTTGCTTCCAGATCGTTCAGCATATCTTTGACCTGCTTGGATTGGTCTTGCAGGTAGGTAATTTCAACACTGTCAGGCCAATCTACGCGCAGTTCCTCAACCACTTCTTTCACTTCGGCTACGGTGTCGATGATGTTCGCACCAGATCGCTTTGTAATCTCCAGTGCCAATGCAGGTTGTCCATTGATACGGGCGAATGAACTAGGGTCTTCAAAGGTGCGCCGGATCGTGGCGACGTCGCCGAAGGTTACGACTGCGTTGCCACGTACCTTCACAGGCATTGCCATCACGTCCTCAAGGTCTTCAATGAGACCAGGGACCTTCAGGACGATACGCCCTGATCCTGTTTCAATCGCTCCCGCAGCGATCAGCATGTTGTTGCGTTGGATTTGGCCGATCAGTTCATCGAACGACAGGTTGTATGTTTGGAACACGGTGGGGTCGATCAGGACTTCCAAGAATTCAAACCTCTGTCCGCCAATGTCCACTTCAAGAACACCGCTGAGACCTCCGATCTCTTCTTGCATTTGTTCAGCCAGATTATTTAGCGTCCGTTCAGGTACAGGGCCAGACAAGATAGCTGTGATGATCGGGAACAGTGCTGTGTTAATTTCGGTGATCGTTATGTCACGCGCATCGTCTGGCAAATCCCCTTGTGCGCGGTCTGCGGCTTCGCGCACTTTGTCCAAGGCTTCTTGATTGTCGCCACCTGCCTCAAATTCTAATTGTATTGAAGCGAAGCCTTCGGTTGCATCAGAATTCATAGATTTCAGGCCAGAAATTGAGCCAAACTCGGTTTCCATGGGTTCCAGTAGCAGGCGTTCTGCATCGGTTGGACTGATTCCATCAAGACCTGTTGAGACATAGAACAACGGCAACGGCACCTCTGGATTGGCTTCTTTTGGGATCGAGATGTAAGCGTAGGCACCGACTGAAAGGATCATGACCAAAGCCATGACAACAACCCGTGAGCGGGAGAATGCAAAATCGATGATGCTGTTCATTGGCTTGGCTCTCCAGCACGTGGTGCGACAGTTTCGGCCTCGTTGACGAAACCTTGACCAACGGTGATCACATCCAATCTATCGGGAAGACCCGTCACCCAGATGCCATCAATCTGCGCTTTGACGACTTGGATCGGGTAAAATGCAACCACGTTATTATCGTTTACGGCTTTGATACCCAGTGCCCCCTCTGTGTTTAAGGACACGATGGATGGGGACAAGAAGTGCGCGGTTGTCGTTCCCGTTGGGATTACGACCTCGGCTGATACACCGGCAGGGATCGCACCGTCTGCGTTCTCAACTTCGACTTCTGCAAGGAACGTGCGGGTTTCAGACGCGGCGGATGTACCGACGAACGTCACTATGCCATCACGGTCTTCGCCCGTGATGAAACGGACTGTCGCAGGTTGGCCTACCGACAGACGTGAAAGAGATTGTTGAGGCACCTGAATGGCAACCGTCAATGGTGTGATATCGACCAAACGCCCGACTTTGGTGCCTGTTGAGACATATTCGCCTTCATCAAGATTCAACGTCTCAACCCGACCCGCAAAGGGAGCGGTGATTGTAAGTGCATCAGCGGCTTGTTTCATCTCGGTGACCTGTGCCTGTGCCGAGGCAAGCGTTGCACGTGCTTCTGCCATTCTGTCGGCTGTGGAAACACCGCGTTCAAGAAGCTGCTGCGCATTGTCAAATTCTCGCTGCGCCCGTGATAACTCTTCTGCTGCACGGTTGGAGTCGGCTTGATTGCCTGTGGGGTCGAAGCGGGCAATGACATCACCAGCTGCGACATCCTGACCTTTGGCAACCATTACCTCGGCGATGTCTCCAGAGGTTTCGGCTTGCATCATCGTATCGCGGTCAGGGAGGGCTTGCCCCTCGGCTTGATAAAATTGGGTGACGGTTTCGGCTACGGATGTCGTAACAGCAACCACAACTGGTTGTGGTTCTTCCCGTGCGACAACAGAATCAGCGTCTTCCGATGGGATGATGAACCCACTTCCCATCCAGCCAACAATAATAAGAACTAAAAGAGCGGCAAACCATGTAGACCGAGATGCACCCTTGTCTGAAGTAAATGTCAGCGTTTGGGGCTTGGCATCTGCTGCCTTGGGCGCTCCCTGTGATGGTGAATCGATCACAACTGGTTTCGTATCGTGGGCGGGTGGTAGGACAACATCTGTCTGAATGTCTTTGGCGTCATCTTGTTGAGCTGTTCCAGTTTCATTTGGCATCTAGATGATCCTTCGGGGCGTTGGGTTGCTGCCCCGCTAATTTGTTTTGGGATGTATCGAGTTCGGATAAAGCAACGGCGATAGCCGCGTTTCGAGAGGCGTAGAAGTTTGCATGTGCAGTCAGTCGTCCAACGGCTTCGGCATCTGCTGGCAAGTTTTTGATTGTTCCAGCGATGTCAGTTTGAATTGAACGGTTCCGTTTTTGAATGCCTTCTAACATCGTGGCATAGGGGTTGGGTGCGAGTTGGAAGAAATCCTGCCGTTCACCATGTTTCGTCACCCGCTTCACCAAACCCCGTTCTTCAAGAATACGAATACTGGTGCTGATGCTCGCCCGGCTCACCAGCAATTTGGTTGCAAGGTCTCCAAAGGATACGACATCACCATCAAATATCAGCATTCCAAATATACGCCCTGCGATGCGGGGCAGCCCCTCAGATTGAGTGACAAATCCTGTATTCTCAATAAAATCAACACGTACTGCATTAGAGTTCGCGTCGTCAAACATGTAATTCTCCTACCGTTTGCAGGCCCATTATGCTCCAACATTACCGCTCGTCAAGTTTGTTCAGTTATGACTAAACAAAACGTAGCGTCATGACTTGCGCATCAAAGGCCACATTGTGTTATCTTTGACACGAGCAAGTATTACACGGGTAAGTGCTTTTGCGGTGCAGCCAAATGCGAGGTCAAAGGCCAGTCAGTAATTAATGCCACTGTGAGCAATGCGGTAGGCTAAGAGTTAAAAGTCATGTTGTAGGCGCATTTTTTTATCAATGGCAGTTATTATTCGCCATGACATCGGTGAGTTTCGTTACACGTAGGATATCGGGTCCAAGTTTACAAAGTCGTTTTGTGCACGTTGTGGCACCCCAATTTGTGCGACAAACACCCGAAGCCCTGATCATTTGACGATCAATTGGATGCGGACGTTCCGGTGTTCGACATTCAGTCTGACTGGAAGCCATAGGCATGAAACCACCAACTTAAGCCGACATTTTCTGCATCACCCTCGAAGGTCAGCTTTAGGCTGATAGCTTCGGTTAGGCTGGTTTGTTTCGCCGACGTTCTCGCCAAACGACCAACACCCCGCCGACGACGATTAGGATCGAGCCAGGTAAGAGGTCCTGTATTGGTGCTTCTCCAAAGAACACCCAGCCAAAAAAGAACGCCATTGGAATGCCGAAATAGCTAAATGGGGCAAGGTTGCTTTGTTCAGTCATCCTGAATGATACAATCAGAAGCAATACAGCGGTTCCCCCAAACCCTCCCATCGCCACAATCCACGCGAAATCAGACGCAGATTGGACAGTAGAAAAACCACCGAGTAGTAGCGCAAGCACTACCGATCCAACAACGGCAAAGCCCGTGGAATACAAGTTGATCAGTGTGCTTGGCACTTCTTCATCGATCAGCCGTGCCGTTACTCCAGTCAGCGCGTAGAGCGCAGCGGCACCTAGTGGTAAGAGGGATGCCAAAATAAATGTCTCACGCCTCGGACCCACCACCATCACAACTCCTACAAAGCCAATCAGCACTGCGACCCAACGGATTAAACCTACTCGCTCCCCCAGTAGCAGCACCGCAAAGGCTGTCATGAAAAGCCCGCTGGAATACGAAATTGTCGTTGCACTGGCGAAAGCTATCAAGCCCAGAGATAGATAGAACATTAACTGGGCAAAAGTTACTATCAGACCCCGCACGCAGATCAAGCCCCATTGGCGGACACGCAGACGACGGCCGCTTCGGTGCCAAGTAGGCGATGACCAAAGCGCGATAAAGCTGGGTACCAGTCCAAAGATATTGCGGTACGCGGACAGTTCCGCCGCACCATAATCATTAGATAGACGTTTGATGATCAAACCCATCAGATCAAAAAATATAAGAGAAACAATACTGAGAACAACCGCTAGGGTGACAGACCCAGTCGGGATTACCAGTTTTTTCCTGACATTGGCCATTCAACAGTCCTGTGCGGCATTTCCTATATCAACAGTATCTATAAAAGGCTGTCTTTAACATTCAGTTTGCGACACGCAGAGGCGGTAAAAAATCGTTTGGGGTGTAAACATTAAATTTTGCCCGTGCCGCGAACGGCAGAAAAGTTGGCTGACCTACTATTAAGTTGATGAAACGCTGCGCCGCGTACAAATGTCAACAGCGCTAAAGCAGCGTCGCAGCGTCCCGAGGGATAACCAAAGTAGGCTCTGGGCCGTTCGTGTCATTCGACCCCAAGGGCGGACCCGACATTCGCTGCGCGATGCACCAAGGTCCGCTGAAACCGCAGCCAAAGTGTGTCTTTGCTGCGGCTGCGCCAATGACTGCTTCTGAGATTGTTCATTAAACGGTGATTTTTACCTATTGTAAAAAGTGGTTCCGCTCAACGCGCTCATCAGTGCTAGAAACCTCGGCAGGCATGGTGAGAGGCAACCATCGACACTTAGAAGTATCCAGTCCACACGGGTTGAATGAAATGCACTTCGGCGACAAATCCGCCTCCCCCAAAAGTATCAGCTAAACGCTCAGCAGCCAAAGCTGTGTCTTGGCGGATCATCGGCACTTTCGATACGCTGCTACTGTCCTGGCTGGTTATCACCTATCTCGGCCCGCTCTTTGGACGTCAGGTTGATCACAGTGATGTGTTGCAGGCAGCGACCTACATTGCCGTTACTGAAGTTGTCACCAAAATGGTGCTCTACTTCGTGCATGAACGGGGGTGGGCGCGAATCGGATGGGGCGTATCGTCTGAGAGCGGTAAACGCAAACAAAGCGGATGGCGCAGTACCAGCAAGACTGCCACCTGGCGTATGATAGCATCGCTCGACACAACCTTGCTGGCATGGTTCTTCACAGGGAACCTCGCGACTGCTATTTCTATTGGCGGCCTTGAGGTTATCACCAAGCTGATACTCTACTTTTTTCATGAGCGTGCCTGGTCACGCATTCAGTACGGCATTGCGAATAAACCAGGTGCCCACAGTGCCTAACATTGTATTTTTGCTTTGTTTCGTGTAAGAATAATTTGACTGAGCAAGAAAATTTGCATGATAGCTGGGTTTGAAGTTTGTGCTGGAGCATGATGTCTAAGTCGCCCGCAGGTTCAAAATAGACCGATCCAAAAAAAGGTTGGTCAAACCTCACATCATTCATACAGTTGCTGCCGATTGATTTTCAATCGCAGAAAAGAAAGAGCGCCATGACCCATTATGCACAAGCAAGAATATCCAACCCCTCGCGCTATCTCAAAACACCCGAGCACGTTTTGAGCGACGTCAAGCTCGGCCACGCTGACAAGGTGAAAATATTAAAGTCGATGGCTGTTGATGCGGATCAAAAGCTGGAGGCAACATCCGAGGGAATGGCTGGATCAAATCCATCATATACTGTGGAGGAGCTGCAGTCTGCCTTGGTCCATCTCAAAACGTCACTGATGTTAAGGGGGTAGGAACCACAAATATCCAAACTGCCCGCTTCCAACACATCATGGTCGTCACAACCGCTGATCAGCATCTAAACTGCAAAATTGCTGGCGTTGCCTTTGACATCGCCCTGAAAATGGGCGGCAAGGTCTGCCTGCTCAATGTTGTTCCTTCTACCACTGAGGGAGCAAGACTGGCAGTGCCAGGGCCAATGATGACTGCCGTTCCTCTCGTCGTGACTGACGAAGCGCAAAGCATCGAAAACCGCCAAGACCAGCTTGAAAAATTAAAGACCGCATGCGGTTCAAGTGTCGAAACTGAAATAGAGGTGCGCAATGGCCAGATCGAGGAGTCCATCATTACCTATGCCGATGAATTTGAAGCTGATCTCATCATTGTTGGGTCCCCGAACCGATCCTGGCTTGAGGCGCTGCTTAACACATCAGTTGCCCGTCAGGTCACAAGATCGGCCCTCTGTCCGGTTCTGGTCGTACCAGAACAGGCATAGCTCGTTGCTATCTGGCGAAAATTAATTACGGAATATGATTAGAAAATTATCGATGACTAATCTGGCTAGGACCACTTTTTTAAATCCAACGGCTCCCAAAAAGAAATGGCGCTGGAAAAGACCACGAGCACTGTGAGCCTCATAACCGAAGATGAAGCTGACGTTCGTCACCAGAAGACAGCACGTCTTCGCAAAGCCCGTTTTGAGAGTGAGGTGGACACACCTGAACTGTGAACCGAAGGCTGCCGTTGGTGGGCTGCGCAGCATTTGGTAAAATGGGTTCCTTGCCGATATTCGCTGTGGGAAGCGCTAAGTTTGGCTATGGGCCGTCAATGACGTTCGACACAAAGGGCGGATAACTGACCTTCACTGCCGTCGCTAACCAATCAGATGCAATTTTCGGAAGCAGACCTTCGAAGGGCAGCGAATTTGCGTTTCTGTTCTGGGTCTCAGAAGCCTGCACAGATGCCTGATTACTCTTTTCTCTAGTCTGCCAATGACTAGATTTTTTAACCAAGGGTTAGGTTAGTTATCAACATCGCCGATTTACCTGTAATAAAATTAAAACCCTGAAATATTTTTGTAAATTAAATAGTTATGACTTTAACATCACGTAGCTGCAATCCTGTAACAAAGGGCATTTCATGCCCGATTTGGTCTTTACGCGTATAGTGTACTGACCCAGTGCAGAACACTGTTTCACCTTCGAAATAGATATTGGTAATAGTGTGTCGCATGGCTGAGATTGTCTAAAAGAAGGCCTCGTCTTCTTCTTTGACAGGATCTTGGCCGACCCGAGCGTCAAAATTATTGAAGTGAAAGTTTACGTCTTCAGCAACGTAGCTAACTATGCTTGTGGCATTCATTGCATCGACAGCTGAATAAAGGCCTGCAATCAGCTTCATGTGAGGGTTGGAGTTCGTTGCAGTGATTTGCATGGGTATTCTCCTTTTGGTTAAAGGGGATGTAGGTTGGCTTATGCAAAGGGTGTACTAACTCAGGCTCAGATGCTTGCTTTCCACCTTGTGACCAGGCTCTGAAACATAAACCATAGCTGCCCAGGGTTTTTGATGTGACTGTTCGAAATACCTAGCCCCAGAAATATTACGGCGAGAGAGAGCAGGAGTGCGGGCTGAATAATCTCGCCAAAGACAAATGCGCCCGTGGCAATCCCAGAAAGAGTGGCAAAGTAGCCGACCTGTGCAAAGCCAATGCCATCGGTCCGGCGTTGAACCTCGAAAGTCAGAACGTAGGTGACAGCAGTGATCAGCCCAACGCCAAGAATGGCGGCTTCAGGGCCAGAGGCGATACTAGATACCGGTTGCGCCGCACTCGACAACGCCAGCACTGGCCAGATCAACACGAGTTGCGACAACAGCGCCCCGGTAGCCATCATCATTGGATCACCCTTTGGCGGATAGGCACGGCTACGAAAGACGTTGCCCGAAGCAAGTAGCAGTGGTCCGCCGACCGCCAAGATAATCCAGACCGTCGCAGTACTGTCAAAATTAAAGCCTTTCATTGTCGCAATGCTAACACCGGAAAGTCCGACAAGGATTCCTACCAGACGATGGAAAGGTAGCATGCGCCTCTCCACCGCAGCCGTAATGGCAAAGGTAAACAGCGGTGAAAGCGTCACAAGCGCTGAATAGAAGCCTGTGGAGACTTGGCTGAGCACAGTGTAGCCAATTAGAGCCGGTCCGCTGACACCCAAGATACCTGCGCCCAAATAATAAAAGACGTGCTGTCGCGTCAACGGCAAGCGCCGCCCAGTTGCAATTCCAACCACAAGCAGCAAAAGACTCGCCACCAAAAGCTGTCGGAAAAGTGCGAGCAAGGGTGGCACCCCGGCCATGGCGGCAATCTTGGAGAGTGTGAAGCTAATGCCCACCAGCACTCCAATTGTGATGATCAATAGTATTGGCGGCAGATTTTTAAAAGCGGTGGGCATCATGATGCTCCTTTCGCCAGAATCGCCATGACCTGCAATTCTGATCCAATGGAAATAATACTGGTTGGGTTAATGTGGCGGTGGATCTGGAAATAGTGGGCGCGGATTTGCGGCATATTGATTGTCGGTGCCACGTCCGGATATTGCAGAACATCTTCTAGATACCGGCTCAACGCTGGGTAGTCGGTGATCCGCTTTTGGTCTGTTTTGAAGTGGGTGACATAGACCGGATCAAACCGTAAATTCGTCGGAAACAGCTTTAGATCAACCCCGGTGAGGGTCGAGCCTGCCAGATAGCGCCGCTGTTCCAGTAAGGCTTCGATGTCGTCGAGTGCATCAAACAAAGCGATAACAGCAGAACAATATGTAGTTTGTGACGTTGCAAATCTAGCGCGATAAGCGCCATCTCGGGTTGGCGTCTGAATCATTGAGCGGATCAGATCGATTTCATCCGCAAGTGCGGTTGGGTAGAGGTCTGGCCCTGTTACGCCGGCGTCGTTAAACGTGGAATTGAGCACCCGTATGATGCTGGCAGATTCCGTACTGACGATTTTGTTTGTGGATTTATCAAGCAGAATTGGCACCGAGATTAGACCGGTATAATCAGGCGCAGCACGCTGATAGGCCTGATACAAACAATGGTTTCGCGGCACGCCTTGAATCCCGTCAAAGGCTGACTGGCTGATCTTCCAACCATTCTCATGTGAGATCGGATCCATCCAGGTAATACAAATCGCTTCTACAAGGCCTTTCAGTATCAGGTCTAGCTTAACTCCGTGGCAATGTGGGCAGGCTTTCGAAAGGTAAAGGTGATAGCAGTTCAGTGCTGCCGGATGTTTTAAACTAGGATTGGCATCAATTTTATTGCGAAAGCCGCTAGGCATCTTGTGGAACTGCCCGTCGATTTGGGCGGGCTTGTCACGAAGTACTCCGTTGATCAGCATCTTGGACATCTGGACCTCTTTCTATGTTCTGTAACTAAATTAGGAGGTTTCCTGATGCGTGATAATCCGCTAAGATTGAAACTTAATGATGAGATAAACTCAACAATGCGAGGTCAAATTGACTGAAATTAGCGCCATCCCCGTGTTCGTGGCGGTCGCAGAGACTGGTGGCTTTGCTTCAGCAGCGCGTCAGCTTGGAATCACAAAGTCTGCAGTCAGTAAGCGTATCTCAGCTTTGGAAACTAGGTTGGGAACTCAGTTATTTCATCGCTCTACGCGCAGCATTTCCTTGACCGAAACGGGTGAAATTTATTTAACACATGCGGCGCAAGCCCTTGGCGCTGCGCGCGAGGCTGAGGACGCGGTGGCGGCATTGCAGGGCAAGCCGGTCGGGCACCTCAAGATTAGTGCCCCAGTGTCATTCGGACGCTTGCACATTGCTCCATTGATTGCAGGTTTTCTGGCGGATCATCCGGGTATTACGCTTGAAATTGCAATGGATGATCGGATTGTTGATCTGGTTGAATCGGGCTACGACATGGCGATACGTGCGGGCACAATGCCAGACTCAACATTGATCATCCGTCGACTGGCCCCGATCTACAGTGTGATTGTTGCCGCGCCATCCTATCTCGTCAAATATGGAGAGCCGACGCAACCTGACAGTCTGACAAACCACAATTGCCTGCATTACGCCTATTCCCGCGATCCACTGGATTGGGCATTCCTTGGTCCCGACGGTGAAATCCGAGTCCGGACAACCGGCTCCCTACGCATCAATAACAGTGAAGCGCTATGTACCGCATTGATTGATGGTTTGGGGGTCGGGCGGTTGCCGACATTCATTGCCAGTACGTTTATTGCTGCGGGTAGTTTGGTGCGGTTGATGCCCACCCACCCGATGCCGGAACAAACACTATTCGCAGTATTTCCCGAACGGCGTCACATGCCAGCGAAAGTCCGTATTTTTGTGGACTATCTCATCAACCAGATTGGCAGTACCATCCCATACTGGGACAGTGAAGCTGGTCTGTTGGATATGTGAGGGAAAGCTGGCGCCACAAGCTACCTAATATTTAGGTTTGCTCGTGATCTCTTAATAAAGTATTTTTTTACGTGTACTGTTGCCAAGACTTGGCAAAGACCTGTCGCACATCGTTAGGGCTTTGCCGCAACTTGAGAAAATGGCGAAGCTGCTGTGATAGTCCGCTTAACGACATAGTCGAGCAGGACCATCGCTTCAGTAAGTGGATCACACGGCTAATGCTCGGCTTTAAAGCGTTCCATTCTGCAGCAGCAACGTTGGCCGGATTGAAACAGCGCATATGATCCGCAAAGGCCAACTAGGCCAAACTGGTAACTCACCCTTCGAGCAGTCTACTACGATTGCAGCATGATTGCGCCCAAAGAAGACTGTCCTTCAGCGGTGCGAAGACTTTGCGACAGAACCAGGCTGGGTATTTTTCCTAACGCAGCTAAGCAAATACAAGAACCTGAACCAGTTTAAGAAGCCCGCCAATCTAGCACGACTTTTCCTGATTGCCCTGACTTCATTGCCGCGAATCCTTCGGCGTAGTCCATGTACGCAAAACGGTGCGTAATAACACCCGAAACGTCTAAACCATTTTGAAGCATAGCAATCATTTTGTACCAGGTTTCAAATATCTCGCGTCCATAGATACCCTTTAAAGTAATCGCCTTAAATACAATCCGGCTCCAATCGACAGGGCTCTTACCTGGTGGTATACCGAGCAAAGCGATGCGCCCACCCATCACCATCGCCTCAACCATTTGATCGAGGGCGATTTGATTGCCCGACATTTCAAGACCAACATCAAAGCCCTGCGTGATCTTTAGCTGCGCTTGAATGTCAGCCAAATCATCTTTGGTTACATTCACTGGCCTAACGTCCGCCACCTTAGCCGCCAGATCAAGGCGATCTTGGTTAATATCCGTGATCACCACATTTCGTGCGCCCGCGTGCCGTGCAACAGCCGCAGCCATAATACCAATAGGACCAGCACCTGTGATCAACACGTCCTCACCCACCAGATCGAATGAAAGGGCCGTATGAACAGCGTTACCCAAGGGATCAAGGATCGCACCAATATCGTCACTAATCTCGTCCGGTAAGGGTACAACGTTGAATGCAGGCAGACGCAGGTATTCCGCGAATGCCCCTTGCTCGTTCACACCAATACCCCTTGTTTCAGGGTCAAGATGGAATTTTCCAGCACGGCTTTGGCGCGATTGCTTGCCAATGAGGTGGCCCTCGCCGCTGCACCTTTGACCCAGCGTCAATCCTTCAACATTGTGCCCAAGTTCAACGATTTCACCCGCAAATTCGTGGCCTGTAATTAATGGAACAGGCACTGTTTTCTGGGCCCACTCGTCCCAATTCCAGATATGGATGTCCGTGCCACAAATGCCTGTGTTGTTAATACGGATTAGCACATCATCTGTTCCAATCTCTGGAATGGGCGCGGTTTTCAACCAAAGACCTTCGCAGGCGTGTGCCTTAACTAGTGCATTCATTTTATTATTCATTTTAATACACCAACCGCTTTGCCCACAATTTTAAATGCTGTTAGGGCACAATCCAAATCTTCTTTTGTTAAGGATGCATTCATCTGTGTGCGAATGCGAGCTTGGCCACGTGGCACGACAGGGAAGAAAAAACCACTGACATAGACACCTTCATCAAACAACTTTGCCGCCATTTCTTGTGCCAAGTGTGCTTCGCCCAACATGACGGGAATGATGGGATGTTCACCAGGGAGTAGTTCAAAACCCAAGCGTGTAAGCCCGGCACGCCAATACGCGGCGTTTTCAAACAACTGTGCTCGAAGGGCATCGCCTTCTTCCACCAGTCGAATGGCTTCAATCCCTGCCGCCACGATGGACGGTGGCAAAGAATTTGAGAACAGATAAGGCCGCGCACGCTGACGCAGCAGGTCAATGACTGGTTGAGGGCCAGCAATGTAGCCTCCAATAGCACCCCCAAGAGCCTTTCCGAGCGTGCCGGTCATGATGTCGACATCGACGCCAAAATGCGCAGGCGTGCCTTCGCCCTTTGGCCCCATGAAGCCGGTGGCATGGCAATCATCGACCATTACCAAGGCACCATAGGTCTCTGCCAGTTTGGTAATTTCTGGCAAGTTTGCAAGGTATCCATCCATGCTAAATACCCCGTCAGTGGCGATCATAATGAACCGAGCACCGCCCGACCTGGCGGCCAGCAACTGCGCCTCAAGATCAGCCATGTCGGAATTTGCATAGCGATAGCGTTTAGCTTTACACAGCCGGATGCCATCAATGATTGACGCGTGGTTAAGCGCGTCAGAGATAATCGCATCATCTTGTCCAAGTAGTGGTTCGAACAGCCCGCCGTTTGCATCAAAACATGCGGCAAACAAAATGGAATCGTCTTTACCCAAAAAACGGGATAGCCGTTTTTCTAATTCGCGATGCAGATCTTGGGTCCCACAAATAAACCGTACGGATGCCATTCCGAAACCTTTAGCATCCATAGCCCTTTTAGCAGCGTTTATGAGGTCAGGATCGTCGGCCAACCCAAGATAATTATTTGCACACAGATTGATAACGGCCTTGCCGTTTGCAGTGACCTGCCCTGATTGTGGGGACGAGATAAGACGCTCATGCTTTGTCATCTGCTCTGCGTCGATCTGTGCAAGTGTTTCGGTCATGTGATTTAAAAATGCAGTCGTCATAACGTCCTCCGTTTCGTGCAACGGTCGCATAACGGACACTTTTCCACAATACTGGAATTACACCAAATTGGATAAAAATCCGTTAAAGTGGATAACCTTAAGAGCCATGCACAACTAAAAATGCACGAGCTGGCCCATCAGCGTTAATTCTATGCGTAACATCTGCCGCATAACGTGCCGTGTCACCTTCCGATAATTGCTCAACAGCACCACCACTGATAACTATTAAATGCCCCTCAATCACCGTCAAATGTTCCCGTGCACCTTGCGCGTGCGGCAGGCTATCTAGTACACCACCTTGGCTAAACCGAAGATCATAGACTTCATGCCGCCCGGCCTCTTCGGGGGGGGACAGAATGCGAATCGAACATCCCGTGCCGTGATTATCAATTGCAGGAACATCACCGCTGCGCAAAACTTCAATTCGACTTTCATGATTATCCTCAAGTAGTCCTGCAAAATCCACCTGAAGCGCCTTAGTCAGGTTCCACAGCGTCGAAATCGTCGGTGACGATTCTCCCCGTTCAATTTGGCTGACCATACTGCGCGACACACCCGAAAGTTTGGCCACAGCATCAAGCGACAACCCCTTGGCGCGGCGTGCATCCTTTAGGCGAGTTGGTAGTAATGATAATATTGCGTCGGTGTTTTCCATAATAACGGACATTAATGAAGAGCGGCCGTTCGCTGCAAGGTAGAACTGGTTCTGTCGAAAAGTTTTTTGAGTTTGGGTGAGACGGCTTGACTGTGTTGGGTG
>JAPKAD010000130.1 GCA_028825445.1 Octadecabacter sp. | reverse complement strand
TCATCTTGGCGATTTGGATTCACCACAGCCATTGCTGGTGGCAGGGTCTCCCCGCCGAGGTGGTGATCCAAGACCACAACATCTGCGCCCTTTGCAGCCTCAATCGGGCCATGAGACAGTGTCCCACAATCGACACAAATGATCAGATCATGATCTCGTGCTAGGGCAGACATTGCATCGTTGTTTGGGCCATAGCCTTCGTCAATGCGATCAGGGATGTATAATGTAGGTGCAACGCCAAAGTCGCGCAGCCAATTAATGAGAAGCGCTGCCGATGTACCACCATCCACATCATAATCTGCAAAAATCGCAATTTTATGGTTTTTATTTGTAGCCGCTACAAGACGTGCCGCGGCGGGTTTCATATCACGCAAAGATCGTGGGTCTGGCATCAAGTCGCGCAACGTCGGCGCAAGGAACGTTGCTGAGTGTTGCGTCGTAACGCCCCGCCGTACCAATGTACGACAAACTGGCAAAGGTAGCGCTGTATCCTGCGTCATCGCCTCGGCCAAACGTTCATCTTCAATGCTCGGTCCAACCCAGCGACGTCCTGTTGCCGACTGCGTCACATCCAAGAAAGCGCGAGCTATATTTATTGTCTGTTTCATATTGAGTTAATATATGGGCCATGATGGGGATTTGCCACGGCCCATCTTCTTGAACTTATAAATATCCACTTTCTAGCGATCCCCACAGGCGCAAAACCTAAACAGGATTGCGGTACGACATTCGCCGCACAGAGCCGGTCTTAGACCGCATCAGGATCGTTTCTGCTGTAAGGAACCCTGAATCGCGTTTAATTCCGTGCAACAGTGACCCATCTGTGACGCCTGTCGCGGCAAAAATAACATCGGACATCACCATATCGTCACGGGTATAAACGCGATCAAAATTAGTGATACCAGCTTTGGTCGCACGGCCCCGTTCGTCGTCATTGCGAAAAAGCAACCTACCAAAAATCTGTCCACCCATGCATTTTAAAGCGGCTGCTGCCAGAACCCCTTCTGGTGCTCCGCCACTACCCATATACATATCAATGCCTGTTGTTGCAGCTTCGGCACAATGCATGACACCTGCAACATCGCCGTCCGTAATTAGTCTGATTGCGGCACCAGTGCTGCGCAATTCCTCGATCATTTCTTCGTGGCGCGGGCGCTCTAGTACGCAGACGGTGATGTTCTCAGTTGAACAGCCCTTTGCTGTGGCCAGTACAGAAACCCTTTCGGCGGGCGACATATCCATCGTCACTACACCATCTCGAAATCCTGGGCCTACGGCCAGTTTGTCCATGTAGACATCCGGCGCATGCAACATTGATCCGCGCGGTCCCATAGCGATCACAGTCAGTGCGTTGGGCATATCTTTCGCCGTGAGCGTTGTGCCTTCCAGTGGATCTAGCGCGATATCCACACCTGGCCCTTTGCCGGAGCCGACCTCTTCACCAATAAATAACATGGGAGCTTCGTCACGTTCGCCTTCACCGATCACCACAACTCCTGAAATATCAAGTTTATTGAGCTCTTCGCGCATGGCGTTGACTGCTGCCTGATCCGCGGCCTTTTCATCGCCGCGCCCGATTAGTGCTGCACTTGCAAGGGCGGCTGCCTCTGACACGCGGGCGAGGCC
>JAPKAD010000013.1 GCA_028825445.1 Octadecabacter sp. | reverse complement strand
ATTTGGATTTGGATGCAGCTGTCGTGGCGCTTACAGTTTAAGTTGTGTTGCAGTTTGATGGTAACATGCAATCCAACGCCGAAACGCCAAAATCTTTTTTCAGCGTTATCGTGCAAGATAACAGACTCAAGGTTGTGTACCTAAGCCTAAAAAAATCAAATATTTGTGCAACGTCAAGTTAAGGTCCGTGCACAATTTTGTTTTCTAGAGTTGTAGTTCATTGTAAGAGCTGGCTTCTCTTATTTCTGGTCGTTCTAGTCAATAATACAAATTTTGATGAAATGATTATCCTAGAAATTTTCTGAGATCATATGGTTGATGCGACGCTTTTGATTTCAGATGAGTAGGTTGGTGGATTATTGATAGGCGCGCCTACGGGTCCTTTTTTCTTGCAGGCAAAATTTCCACGTTTAAAGTCAGGCTAGCTTCACAGCACATTTAGACTTTAAATTTTAATTAAACTTTCTTTTGAAAGATAAGTGGCTGTTTGCATTGGCTCGCAATCGTGGGGTCTCTACAAATTTATTTACAGTCGTTTCATGATCATGAAAACATTAGCAATCGCTGCTGCACTTCCACTGACAACAGGTATGATATTTTCTGACACACACATGTCCAAATCAATGGCTGGCGGTGAGGAGATTTTTGCCGAAAAAAATATAATCAAAATACAATAAATTCCCCAATTTACACAACACTCATTGTGGCCATTATTTAGGTTGGTCTGGTTGACACATTGTCTGGTACTAGCCCGTTTACTGTTTTCGCACCAACGAGCGAAGTGCTTGGCCTGTTCACTGACAAAACACTTGGCGCACTAATGATGTATGAGAGTAAAATGTAATTGGCCATGATCCTGACCTTCTACTTTGCCGCCATCGATGTGTGTATAGATAGCATAGGCGCCCATGATCGCTGATTATAAAGGTACTTTTCCTGTTGTGAGACTGGGTGGATATACGTTGATGGCAGAAATTTTTGGTGATGACATCACGTTGATTGACTAAAAAGCCGTTTAGCGACTGTCGCAATTGCCTACGTCGATCAGTTAAACGGAGTGATCTACGTCATCTACAGCATAATTTTGCTTCAGCAGTCAGTCTGACCTCTAATATCTGATAAGCTGCAGAAGCCTAAAACTTAGTCAAAAAGGTTCACCTTCGGTCACAAATGCGTGCGCCCCGTCATATTTTGTCCCACAAACAAAGTGAACGTTTACAAGAGATCCAAATAATTTGGAGTTTGCTATGAGTCGCCGGACCTTTTTAATCACCGCCATTGCCACTACTGCTTTTGGTACATCTCGCGTTACTGCAGCAGATGGTTCCTTTGAGATCACACGCACACCAGCTGAGTGGCGTACCCTCCTTACTGACGATCAGTATTATGTGATGCGTGAAGAAGGCACTGAACGGTCAGGCTCATCGCCGCTGGATAAACATTTTGTGACTGGTATTTATCACTGTCGTGGCTGCGATCAGGCGCTGTATTCATCGCTTCACAAATTTGACAGCCGCACTGGATGGCCCTCTTTCTTTGACGTATTACCTAGCGCTATCCAGATAAAAGAGGACAATAGTTTTTTCTCGTCCCGTACTGAATGCCACTGCGATCGCTGTGGTAGTCACTTGGGTCACATATTTAATGATGGCCCAGACCCTACAGGTTTGCGGCATTGTTTAAACGGCGTCAGCTTGGTGTTCCATGCAGCATAAAATCGACGAATAAAACGAGCGTGGGCGGCGACTGCCTGCGCTTAACACCTCTCTACTCGCAATAAGGAGATAAGGTTTTTTGTTTTGGTAATTATAGATAGGTAGATGGTGATGCCGTGAGAAAACCTATCGAGACTTTAGGTTGTTTACTGTCCTAGTATGCCAATTTGTGCTGGAAACTCAGGTTTTTCACATTTTTTTAAAAGTAAACATCGTACTTTTTAAAAGTAAACATCGTACTTTTTAACAGGTTGCTTTGTGCATTTAATGGCTTCGTTCCCCTACTGCATTGCATCTAAAATATGCAGTGCCTTTTTGAATTTACAGTTGATATTTAACTTGGATTTTAGATATTTTAGCAATTGGTGGGATGCTGGGTATGCTACTTTACGGTACAGTGTTTTGACTGTTTATTATAGTTTTGATCCCGTTTGGCTCCCTAATACTGGTACTCTATGGTTTTCCAATTTTTTAATTAACACCTGCTTTAGATTTTATACCAAGGCAAAAGTTATACTACTTAAACTTTTTTATGAATGATGAAAAAAACACCCCGATAGCCTGTAACGACGACTATTGGGGCGGTTTAATTAAATCACGTTTTAAAGTGCCGGCTTGATTTGATTTGATCCCACGCCCAAACGACCTCGGCCAATTGCTCTTCTTGTGAACGGTCACCCCCATTCATGTCAGGGTGTAGGACTTTGATCAGTTTCTTGTATGCCTTGCGCACTTCCGTCTTAGCCCAATGATCTTTGGCTTCCAAAATATCAATGGCCTTGCGTTCAGTTGCTGGAAGCTTACGCGTGGATCCAGTTATAGATTTACCGGGGTTCTGCGTCGCATTTACTCCAAGCACCTGATGAGGATCATCGACTCCCAACCTCGCCCAAGCGCGCTGTTCATCTGACTTTTTCATCGACGAAGTTTTGCGTTCCCAAACAAGATCTTTGGTTCGTTGGGCATTGATTTCGGCTTCTGTAGTGCCGTCAAAGAAATTCCAGCCTAGATTATACTCTCGAACGTGATCTTTGCAAAACCAGTAAAAGTCGTCAAGCACATCAGGGTTTTTGGGTGCACGATACTTGCCAGGCTCCTTACAGTCTGGCTTTTCACACAAACGGTTTGATGTCTCGGACGCGCCGGACATTCCGCGCCGTCCGCGCGGGTTCTTCTTTTTGCTGGCCGAAACCGACATATTAAACCCAAAGGGATCATCTTTAGACATGGCTACACCTTTCCAACTCGGACGTTTGACCATAGAAGATATGTGCGAGGATTGAAGGGGTAGAGGAGAAAATAATGGACTTAAACACCGAAATTCGCACTATTTTGGACGCGGCATTTGCGCCCACGTCGCTGGCGGTCATTAATGAAAGCCATAAACATGCCGGTCACGCAGGTGATGATGGGTCTGGTGAGAGCCATTGGCGTGTTGAAATTGTGTCTACTGTATTTTCTGGTCAATCGCGTATCGGCAAACATCGTGCGGTTCACACAGCCCTGGGACCTGATATTATTGCAAGAATTCACGCTCTATCGCTGCAAATTTCCTGAACGACTTTATTGGTCTTTGTACATGAGGCTGTCTGTGTCCTTTGCTATATTAGTTCTTGAGCTTTTCTTGCTTCAATAGAAGTACAAAGGCATTTTATGTGCGCTGGTTTCACGGCCTTCTGTAGAAAGTAGAGTTAAGACACCATTTTCATGGGTGGATTGTAGCACAGTTGCGATATTTGGGTTTTAGGGTGCTAAAATTTAGTGCTCAGCTTGTCCAGCAACTTCCTCCCCTTCAACATTTGGCGAAGCCGTATTTTTTTGCTTAAGCACAACTGCAACATCCGGTATGGTTAGTTGTTAAATTTCAAAGAGTATCGAAAAACTTACATGTTTTAAATCAACTCATTTTTCAACGGGGAGGACCTCTCTGCAATGTTATTCTCATCCTTGTGCCTTCAAGCCATTCATAAAAAGCTGAAGCTTACTGCTAAAAATTTAATTTTTTAAAACTGATAAAAAATCGGTATTAGCAAGGCTATAATTGCTTGGAAGTGCGATAGTGATCCTCACATCTATTTCATGTTTAGGCTGATAGCTATTTCAGCTTATCATTTATTAGCTTGTTGACTGCAGCAGGATTAGCTTTTCCGCTCGTGGCTTTCATTACCTGACCAACAAACCAGCCCACAAGTTTCGGGTTTTCTTTTACTTTGGTGACCTGGTCTGGGTTTTTGGCTATAATATCATCAACTGCTGCTTCAATGGCGCTAGCATCTGTAACCTGTTCCATACCTTCGGTTTTCACTATCTCAACTGGATCACGGTTTGACATGTAGGAAATTTCAAAAACCTCTTTTGCGATTTTACCGCTAATCTTGTCAGATTTGATCAGTGTCACTAATTGACTCAGCCGCGCAGCCGAAATCGGACTGTCTAAAATATCTTTATCATCTTTTTTGAGACGACCAAATAATTCGTTAATTACCCAGTTAGCAGCCAACTTGCCGTCACTGCTCTGGGCCACGGCTTCAAAGAAGCCCGCGCTATCAACGTCGGCCGTCAAAACTGATACGTCATAGTCAGAAAGGCCAAATTCTGTGATGAATCGCGTCTTTTTGGCATCGGGAAGTTCGGGCAATGACGCAGCTATATCATCGACCCAAGCTTGCTCAATTTCGAGTGGCAGTAAGTCTGGATCTGGGAAATAGCGGTAATCATGTGCTTCTTCTTTGGATCTCATGGATCGTGTTTCGTTCTTTTCGGCATCATACAGTCGGGTTTCTTGAACGATTTTTCCACCGTCTTCGATAATTGCAATCTGACGTCGGGCTTCAAAATCAATGGCCAATTGGATGAACCGCATTGAGTTCATGTTCTTGATTTCGCATCGTGTCCCTAGATCACCAAAGTTACTGGAGGCTTGGAATTTTTCGTAGTCACCGGGGCGGCAAACTGACACGTTAACGTCTGCGCGCAGATTGCCATTTTGCATATTGCCGTCGCAGGTGCCGAGATAGCGCAGTATTTGGCGCAGTTTCACCACATAAGCTGCCGCTTCTTCTGGGCCACGGATATCTGGAAAACTTACTATCTCCATCAGGGCTACGCCCGTGCGATTGAGGTCTACGAACGACATTGAAGGGTCCATATCATGAACCGATTTTCCTGCATCCTGCTCCAGGTGGATGCGTTCGATGCGAACGTTTCGCGCGGTGCCATTACCCATTTCAACTAAGACTTCGCCAGTGCCAACGATGGGGTGGTACAGCTGTGAAATTTGATAGCCTTGTGGCAAATCGGGATAAAAGTAATTTTTACGATCAAACGCGCTGTTGAGATTTATTTTTGCCTTAAGTCCAAGACCAGTTTTTACGGCGAAAGCCACACATTCTTCGTTGATCACAGGTAACATTCCAGGCATACCTGCGTCCACGAAAGCAACGTTGCTGTTAGGTTCAGCACCAAATTGAGTCGATGCGCCTGAAAACAGTTTAGCTTTCGTGGCGACCTGCGCGTGAACTTCTAGACCGATCACAATTTCCCAATCGCCGGTCGTTCCAGCAATAACTTTTACTTTTGGGGTCTCATAGTTAGAGTCAAGCATTCTGCGCTCCGCATTTGGATGTATGGTAAGTCTTATTTCTGAATAGGCGCTCATTTGTCCAGTTTCAAGATGGCTTGCCGCAATGACTTAGTGGAAGGGATTTCCTAGTATGCAATATCTGGTGTCGGCTTATGAAAAATAACCTGTGAAGTTCTTATATTGCACAGTTTCGTTGCAATATTTATTCCACAGCTTAATTGTTGCATAATGTTTAGTATTAAAATTCTTTTAGTCGGTGTTCTTGCCATCGCATTTGGAACAGCTTCGCTAGCTGAATGGTCCGTTGGCAGAGCCCAGCCGCAGACACGGCCCTTAAGCCGTCTTGATGCAATTCAATTACGTACAGAGATTGCACGCTTACCACAGACGGAACTTAGTCCATCTTTTCACTCTAATTTTATTTCCCGCTATCCAATCATTATTTCTCAAAACCCAACGTTACGTCCTGTTGCACGTATTAATTATATTCCTAATGCTCGTTGGGATTTTCGCGATGATTCAGAAAGTTGGACTCGTGCGTCCCTTTCTGCATTAAAAAACCACGGCAGTGATTTACAAAACACTGTACCCCGCGATATCGAGAAATGGTGTCCAGCCTATGCTGTAAATCCACCACATTTGCGCCGTGCGTTTTGGGTCGGAATGATATCTGCACTTGTTAAACATGAAAGTACCTATCGCCCGACGGCTATTGGTGGGGGCAATTTGTGGTTTGGTCTAATGCAAATTTATCCTGATACAGCGCGCCGTTACGGCTGCGTTGCAACTACGGGTGAAGCGCTCAAAAATCCAGAAGACAATTTGAGTTGCGCTATTCGCATTATGAACGTGACCGTGCCACGCGATAACGCCATTGCGGTACGCGACAGTCGCTGGCGCGGTGTTGCGGCGGATTGGGGGCCGATGACAAACCGCAACAAGATTGCTGAAATGTCAGCATGGACACGAAGTCAAGATTATTGCATGTCGCAGTCTTCAATTCGTCCACAGTCCCGTCCACTCCCTCAGGCGACTTTACCCACTATGAGCGATGATAGAGTGCGCTAAAACCGTGAAAATGGATGTCTTTCAGTGACAATCCCAGCTTCTTTAAGTGCCGCTTGAAATATATCGACAGGTGGTGCGATGTCAGGGGGTAACCATGAGTGAGATCCATTTACATGGATCAGTGTGATCCTCATACTACCGTCAAATCGACGGTTAATACGCACATGGTCAATGTCGCTGTGATCGTCACCGCGAAGTGCAGATTTCCATACGATCTGATTTGGCCAAACTTCAACCCATGAATGGGTGTCGCGTATTACATCCCAAAGTGCGGGTAGGGTAAAAGCCAATAAAATTGCCATGATCCCCCAAATGAGGTTAAAGATTAACCAAGTTAGTAAAATGCACATCCACATGATCAAAATTGGCAAAATAATTTTCCAATGTCGCCCGTGGCGTTCATGTCGATATATCATCAATGCCGCATACTAGGTTTGATGTCTTCTACTGCGCCACTTGGATCATTTGAATATAATTTGGGGATGTGCACCAGAAGTACGATTTGTTCGATGCCGAATAACTTATAAAGCTTGCATGACAGTCGCGCGATTGCACGCTCTGCACCGCCATATTTTACTGTTAAACATCGCCCGAGCACGATTATTTTCTGTGTTTCAGCGCTGTCCATCATAAGTATTGACCGCATTTGCGCCGTCAAAACCTGGCGTTGACGCGAAGTGGGAAGCACATCCAATTTAATAAATGCAGCACCAATTGCAGCAATCGCCAGCCGATTGTCTTCAATGCTTTCAACAGGGCGCATTCTTATCTTATGGTTTGGCCTTAATCGCTGCGCTGTAAGTCGTACGCTATCGTCAATTTTTACCCCAATATCGGAGGTGTAGCGGGTGTGATTGATCCAAAGATATGCAACCATCACGATGATAATAAGTGCAATAAAAAACGGCATGCCACATCCTCTTATTATTTAACGGTGTATCAGTGAGCGCTAATTTTGCTTATAACTAGGTCTTTCTTCCCAACATACGGTCAACCATTTCACTCGTATCACGCGAAAGATTCAAAGTTTTGGCCAAAGTTTCTAGAACGTCGCAAATTTGATCTTTTCTGTTCGAATCATAACGTCGCCACGTCTCAAACGCTGTTGTCATGCGTGCTGCAGTCTGCGGGTTGATAGCATCAAGCTTTGCCAGCCAATCGCCAAACAGGCGATACGACACACCGGATGCATCATGAAAGCCGGCTGAATTACTTGCCAATGAACCAAAAACTGCGCGGAAACGATTAGGATTTTTAAATTCAAAGCCAATATCTTGCGTTAGTCTTTCAGCCGTTTTAGCTGCCATTTCTGGTTTAGCCAGTGAGACTGTTAGACTAAACCACTTGTCCATGACCAACCGATCTGAGCGCCACTGATTGCGGAACGCTGTACTTTGACTTTCGCCTTTGCCACCCCGCAAAAGTGCAACCAATCCTGCTATCTGCATAGTCATATTATTCGCATTGGCGTATTGTTTAGTAGCTGCTGCACCATCGTCCAGCCTCGATAAAAGGTCCAGCACTGCATTTCCAAGGCTGCGTTTTCCAGCTGCCTTAGCGTCTGGTGAATAGGGCCCTTCAGTAATCATATCCGCCAGAAGGCCTGGTAAGACCTCATGTAAATGCTGTGCTGTCGCAAATTTTAGGGCCTCAATAGCATGGTGGATTGCGAGGGGATCCGGGACTATGCCGGTGTCATGTAAAGTTTGCGCCATATCGTCTTCGGACGGCAATGTCAGACAAAGCGCACGAAATGCGGGGTCAAGCGTATCATTCCGTAATATTGCATTAATTCCATTGAAATAAGCTGTATCCGGCGATTTATTTTCCGTGATATATTCTATCAACACATTTTTTGCCAGCGCATTGCCAGCATCCCATTTGTTAAAGGGATCGGTATCATGGGCCATCAAGAATGCGCGTTCTGTGTTGGTCTGATTACGCTGCAAAATTACGGGTGCAGAAAATTCGCGCAGGATTGATGGGACAGGTTTTGCCGCCAATCCGTCAAACATAAAACTTTGGGTGGTGGCGGTCATTTCTAGCACTGTAGTCGCCTGCAATTCTGTTCCATCTTGTGCCAACAAGCCAACAGCAATCGGAATCACCTGCGCTGACTTACTATCTTGCCCTGGCGTGGGTGGGGTTTCTTGTGCGAAGTGTAGCGTGTATGTGCCATTTTTGAAGTCATCAGTGACTGACAGCCGTGGTGTTCCTGCTTGACTATACCAACGTTTGAATTGGCTTAAATCGCGCCCTGTCGTGTCCGCAAACACTTGCAACCAATTCTCAATTGTGGCCGCGTCCCCGTCGTGGCGGGTAAAATACAAATTCAGTGCTTTAAAGTAGGCATCATTACCGACTAAACGCTTAAGCATACTGATTATTTCGGCGCCTTTTTCATATACTGTAACAGTATAAAAGTTATTTATCTCAATAAAGCTTTCGGGACGCACCGGATGGGCGAGCGGACCGTTGTCTTCGCGAAACTGACGCGAGCGAAGTGTGATCGCGTCCTGAATCCTTTTGACTGCATGACTGCCTTGATCACCTGTGTAATGCTGGTCGCGAAATACGGTCAGACCCTCTTTGAGACAAAGCTGAAACCAGTCGCGGCAGGTAATGCGATTGCCAGTCCAATTATGAAAATACTCATGGGCAATGATCGCATCAATACGTTCAAAATTCGCATCTGTGCTAGTTTCTGGCGAAGCAAGAACACAGCTGGAATTAAAAACGTTTAAGCCCTTATTTTCCATTGCTCCCATATTAAAATCATCAACAGCAACTATATTGAAAACGTCCAAATCATATTCGAGCCCATAAACAAGCTCGTCCCATTTCATAGATCGCTTTAGTGCGCCCATTCCAAAGGTGCATTTGGCTTCGTCAGGACCGGGACGCACGTAGATTTTTAACGCAACATTTTTGCCAGACATCGTGGTAAACGTGTCCCGGTGGGCGTGTAAATCGCCAGCAACAAGCGCAAACAGATATGCAGGTTTAGGCCATGGATCATGCCATTCTGCCCAGCGATCACCGCTGTTTTTCGGGTTTCCATTGGACAGTAAGACGGGCAGGTCTCCTTCAATACGCACAGTAAATACGCTCATTACATCAGGGCGATCGGGGTAGAAGGTGATCTTGCGAAATCCCTCGGCTTCACATTGGGTGCAGTACATATCATTTGACATGTATAACCCTTCTAGGGCGGTATTTGTGACAGGGGAAATCTCAACCTCTGCCTCCCAAACAAAGTCACCGTCGGGTACGTCGCAAGTCAATCCGTCAGGCGTTATTATGGGTGTCACATTAACCCCGTCAATCTTTGCCCAAACTAGCTTTAAATTCTCCCCATTAAGAAAAAATTCACCAGGAAAATTAATATTGTGCCGGACTGACATCCTGCTGATGACCCGCGTTGCCGACGGTGCTAAACGAAATTTAAGTTGCACATGATCTAGATGAAACCCGAAAGGGCGGTAGTCCTTGAGGTGGATTGTTTTGGGGGCTGCGTCGGTCATGAATTTCTCCGATATGTTTATTTTAATTCTAGGCTTGCAGAGACTGGGCTACAAGGCAGGGCGCGCTACATAAGAAAAATGAAAATGCGAGCAAAATCTGATCTGCCCCAAAAAATATGCATCACTTGCGGCCGTCCGTTCGCGTGGCGCAAAAAATGGGCACGCGTCTGGGATGAAGTTCGCTATTGTTCTGGTCGCTGTAGATCAAGTCGTTCTAAACCGTGAAGATTTAGAATTTGAAACTGCGTCTGTTCGATTCTTACAGCGCATCATGTTGCCAATATCTGGCAACTGTTCTACATCCCACAAAATTACCGTGTACTGTGGAATACAAAGGATAAACGTTATGATAAATCGAGTTGATCGCGCGGGACTTTCTGTGGCGACAGAATTGGCAGATTTTATTGATACGCAAGCCTTGCCGCAAACCGGTTTGGATACCGATGCATTCTGGACAGGGTTTTCAGGTCTTATCCACAATTTCGGTCCAAAAAATAAAGCCCTTCTTGATCGTCGGGATGAATTGCAAAGCCAGATCGATGACTGGCATCGTGCGCGCACGGGACAAGCTCATGACGAGGCTGAATACGAAGCGTTTTTGCGAAAAATTAATTATTTAACTCCTGAAGGTGATGATTTCACAATCGACACGGCCAACGTAGACCCAGAAATTGCAAGTGTTGCGGGGCCGCAATTGGTTGTGCCAATTACCAATGCGCGGTTTGCTTTGAACGCAGCGAATGCTCGCTGGGGTAGTCTGTATGATGCTTTATACGGTACGGATGCAATGGGTCGACCTGCGCTGACAGAAGGTTATGATCTCGGCCACGGTAGCCGTGTTGTAGCCCGCACTCGCGTGTTTCTTGACGATGCGTTTCCCATTCAAGGTGCGTCGCACGGCGATGTTGAAAAATACGTTGTGTCGGGTGGTCATCTGATTACCGACGGTAATCCTTTATTGATGCCTGACCAATTTGTTGGTTATACTGGTAATGCAGATAATCCTGAAACAATTTTACTTAAAAACAACGGCTTGCATGTTGAATTAGTCTTTAACAAAGATCATCCGATTGGGTCGCGTGACCGTGCATCTTTAGCTGATGTTCGTCTCGAAAGCGCTGTGTCCGCGATCATGGATTGCGAAGATTCAGTGGCTTGCGTTGATGCTGAAGATAAGGTTCTTGCCTATACAAACTGGCTTGGTCTGATGCGTGGCGATCTTGAGGCTCAGCTTCAAAAAAACGGTAAAACTTTCACTCGCCGATTGAGTGGCGATCGCACATTTATTGCGCCAGATGGTGGCACATTGACGCTCAAGGGCAGAGCATTACTGTGGATCCGCAATGTTGGCCACTTGATGACAAACTCTGCGATTTTAGACCGTGATGGCAATGAGGTCTATGAGGGTCTAATGGACGCAATGATAACAACGCTTATTGCTAAGCACGATCTGGCACGTGACAGCGGCAACTCGGTTCATGGGTCTGTCTATATCGTCAAACCCAAAATGCATGGCCCAGAAGAAGTTGCTTTCACCAATGATATTTTTGCACATGTTGAAAAAACACTAGATCTTCCGCAACACACTGTAAAAATTGGTATTATGGATGAGGAACGCCGGACGTCGGTGAACCTTAAGTCTTGCATCCGAGCAGCGAAATCGCGTGTGGCGTTCATTAACACTGGTTTTCTGGATCGCACGGGCGACGAAATCCACACCTCGATGGAAGCTGGGCCATTCAGCCGCAAAGATTTTATTAAGCGTAAGGGTTGGATTGGCGCGTATGAGGATCAAAATGTAGATATTGGTCTGGAATGTGGCCTTTCTGGCCGTGCGCAGATTGGAAAAGGTATGTGGGCTATGCCTGATGCCATGGCTGCGATGATCGAACAGAAAATAGCTCATCCAAAATCTGGTGCCAACTGCGCCTGGGTACCGTCGCCTACGGCTGCTACTTTGCACGCGTTGCACTATCACCACGTCGATGTCTTTGAGGTTCAGGCTAAGCTTAAAGCGGGTGGGCGGCGCACCTACGTACAGGCTTTGTTAAATATCCCGCTGGCGTCTTACAAGGCTTGGACCAAAGACCAGATCTCGCGTGAGGTCGAAAACAACGCACAAGGTATTCTTGGCTATGTAGTGCGCTGGATTGATGCGGGTGTAGGCTGTTCCAAGGTGCCTGATATTAACAATGTAGGGCTGATGGAAGATCGTGCTACATGCCGGATTTCTGCGCAACACATTGCCAACTGGCTGCACCACGACATTATCAATGAAGCTGACACTTTGGTGATTATGCGCAAAATGGCTGCTGTCGTGGACGCCCAAAACGGTGATGATTCCGCTTATCACCCTATGGCACCAGGCTTCGACGGGATTGCGTTTCAAGCGGCCTGCGATTTAGTGTTTCGTGGACGTGAACAGCCATCTGGCTATACTGAACCTGTTTTGCACCGTCGTCGTCTTGCATTAAAGACGCAGCTTAACAGCTAAGGCCATTCATTAACCTCATCAGTGGAGCGACACATGCCAGAAATTTCAATTAACAAAGCACGGACAATGATCCGTAAAGCGATTCAAAAAGGTCAAGAACTGAAGCTAAAACCGCTTAGTATTGTGGTTTTAGATTCGGGTGGCCACGTAAAAGCTTTTGAACGCGAAGATGGCGCAGCGCCTGGGCGTTTTGCAATTGCTCATGCCAAAGCATACGGTTCGATCATGCTTGGGATGGCTGGCACTGCCCAAATGGCACGCGCTGAAGCCCAAGGATATTTCATGAATGCGGTAAATGGTGTATATGGCGGTCAAGTGATCCCTGTTCCCGGTGGTGTTCTCGTGCGTGACAAACGTGGCGCGGTCATTGGTGCGGTTGGCGTTACGGGCGACTCGTCAGATAATGATGCAATTTGTGCTGTTTTTGGCATAGAAGCGACCAATTTAGTGCCTGAAGTCTGAGCTTTTATAAGGCTTACGTGATTTGGCGCGACAGCAAGGGTTTGATCTTGTCGCGCCAATTGTTACGAGTTGGCAAAAGGGGCTCGTCATGCATAAACCAGTCATTGGCATTATTGGTAATCATGATATTATTCATGATGAATATCCAGCTTATACGTCGGGAGCCATGATTGCAGCCGCAATTGCGTTGGTTTCAGGTGGGATGCCCATGATTGTACCGGCCAACCCTAATTTTGTGGATGTGGATCAACTAGCAGATTTGTGTGATGGTTTTTTGTTTACGGGTGGACGTCCAAATGTGCACCCCAGTGAGTACGGTCATGCCGAAACTGATGCCTACGGTGCTTTTGACCGTAATCGGGATGCGATCACTTTGCCTATGATCAGAAAATGTGTCGACCGTGGCCAGCCGATCCTTGGTATATGTCGTGGTTTTCAAGAGGTTGCGGTTGCTATGGGTTGTACCTTACATCCTGAAATCCGTGATATTGAGGGCCGTGACAATCACCGTATGCCCCCTGACGGAACACTTGATGAAAAGTTTGAGATGCGACATATCGTAACCGTTACAGACGGTGGGCCTTTCCATCGCCTTTGGGGCACCCGTGAGGTTCTGACAAACTCATTGCACGGGCAAGGCATACTGGACTTAAGTTCGAGAATTGTAGTTGACGGTAGAGCTCCTGATTCAACACCAGAAGCAATCTACGTTAAAGATGCGATTGGTTTTACGTTAGCAGTACAATGGCATCCCGAATGGCGGGCTGAATTTGATCCGGTCTCTAAATCATTATTTCAAGCGTTTGGACAAGCGGCAATTGTTTGGGCGCAGCAAAATGAAGTCAGTTGCGTAAACGTCTAAAAGACGAGTTCAAGTGTTGTGACCTAAATAGATTACTGGTCTATAGTGCCGATAATAATTTACCAAACAAAGTACTCGCCTGGTCCAATTAGAGACAATAACGGGAGAGCGACTGGGGTAATTATTTAGCCAAATTTAGTTAGGATGTATTCTATTAATACGCCTAAAAAAAGTTGTAATAAAAACTAATTTGATTTCTGCAATTAGCCGAAGTTAACAAAAATTCATTTTTAAAAATACGATAAAATATTATGCCAGTAAGATTCATACAGAACTGGGCAACGTCAACCTGCCAAGCAAGTAGGTCTCAGGTCTGATTGGTTCGGTCATGTGGCATTTCAGTCGACGCTCTGCCACAGAGCGTTTTGCGCTCATGGGCTTTCCATAAGTAGTTTGTTGTGCCAATTATAATCTATGAAGTGGTTTGATATTCCGCCTGTCTGGCTCGTTTTTGCCTTGGTTGTGACTTACTGGTTGGATCAGGCGCATTTCTTTGGGCTCAGTCTTAATAATGCAGTTACGCAATTTTCCGCGTTGATACTAATCTGGGCTGGGTTAACTTTAATACTTCTCGCTATTGCTGAAATGCGCCGTAAAAAAACTACTATTATGCCACATCTTGAAGCTGACCAACTTGTACAATCGGGTATCTTTAAATTTACACGTAACCCAATATACTTGGGGGATGTGTTGATCCTAACTGGGTTTATATTTCGTTGGGATACACCGCTTGCATTGCCCATGATACCAGCTTTGTTATGGATTCTTAAAAAGCGATTTATTACGCCTGAGGAAAATAGTCTGCGTTGTAAATTCAAGCAGGACTTTAAAAGTTATATAAAAAATACTCGCCGTTGGGTGTAATTCGCTCTTAAAGTCGTAGGCCGTAAATTTTTAAAAAGTAATTTTCTATCAAATTTGCTATACGTGATACCGTATCTGAAAAAATTTATGTGCATGGTCAGGGGTTTTTGCTGCCTCAATGACGTAAAGGTAATGACAATGTGATTGTTGGAGCAGACAATTTCATCCGTTTAATGTGGTAAAATATTTGAACGGCCGTTGATTTTAAATACAATAGTTTAATCGTCAGTGCTGGCCCTAGTCATCGTCCCACTTAAATCTAGAATCCGACCGTTGTGGTAATCTGTATAGTAGACCGGAAACATCTATTGTGGACTTTTAATCATCCATGGGCACATTAATAATAATTTCTAGTTAGCACTTTGAATAAGTAATAAGAAATTGGTGGCAAGGTTTTAAAGTCTGGCGTCAAAATTAATTAGATGTTGCGTTAGCGGGTAAGTAAAAAAGCGGGCATTTTCTTTCTGAGTAGTTTTATATTATTTCAAGTAAACTGTTAAAGGTTGTTTTTAAAAAACAAACTGTCGGTGATTGCATCCTAACACCTTTTAATCTCTTCCAGCCCACTGGGCAACAAATGAGATATCCAGTGCGAACCTTGACGCTAGCGAATAATAATACAGCTATTTTTAGTACATTTATGTTAAGTGAATTGGCTAATTAGCTCATCTCAAGTCGTTTGCAGATGTCCAAGATAATAACGTTCCAGTCCGTGGGGTGCGCCATAATCATACGTTGCGTCTGGTTGGTTAGGCTAGCTAATGTGCGATTGATGTTTTGGGTGGCAGGAATTGCTACATATATCACGTTTAAACTGAAGGTTTATATCAGTATTTGTGAATACGATATTTGCCACGTCGGTTAGGGTAAGTAACATAATCAAACTATCTGTTTCTCTTGTGTATCGGCTTATCGGTCTATAAATAATTTGTAACTTCAGGTAATATGGGGAAGACGGCATGAAAATTGGTACGCCAAAGGAACTTTTTGATGGTGAAAACCGCGTTGCGATGACGCCAGCTTCTGCAGTTGAACTTCAAAAACTCGGTCACGAATGTATAGTTGAAACTCAAGCGGGCGTAGCGTCCGGTTTCTCAGACAAATCCTACAAGGAAGTAGGCGTTGAAGTTGTCAAAACAGCTGCCGCTCTGTGGAAAACGGCAGACGTTATCGCCAAAGTTCGTGTGCCCAATGACGATGAAATGAAACGCCTGCACGCAGATCAGACATTAATTTCTTTCTTTAGCCCCGTCGCTGACGACGACAAAATGAAAACAGCCGCCCAAAAAGGTGCGACAGTCGTTGCTATGGAAATGATCCCACGCATTTCGCGTGCGCAGAAAATGGACGCGCTTTCGTCTATGGCTAATATCGCGGGTTACCGTGCAGTAATTGAGGCAGGCAATCATTTCCCACGTTTCTTTACAGGCCAGATCACAGCAGCGGGTAAGGTTCCGCCAGCTAAAGTTTTGGTCATTGGAGCGGGTGTTGCAGGCCTTGCAGCTATCGGCACGGCAACATCTCTTGGTGCGATTACGTATGCTTTTGATGTACGCCCAGAAGTATCTGAACAGGTTGAGTCCATGGGTGCGCAGTTTGTATTCCTTGACTTTGATGAAGACCAAAAAGATGGTTCGGAAACAGGTGGATACGCTCCAGTGTCTAGCCCTGAATTCGCGGCCGCGCAGTTGGCCAAATTCTGTGAAATAGCGCCCGACATGGACATAGTTATCACCACGGCCTTGATCCCGAACCGCGCAGCCCCTGAACTTTGGACTGAGGACATGGTGAAGGCTATGAAACCTGGATCCGTGATTGTGGACCTTGCGGCGGAAAAGGGCGGTAATTGTAAGCTAACAGTTATGGATGAAAAGATAGTAACCAATAATGGCGTGACTATTATCGGATACACGGATTTTCCATCACGGATGGCAGCGCAATCCTCCACACTTTATGCGACCAACATTCGCCATTTGTTAACTGATTTGACGCCTGCCAAGGACGGTGTAATTAGCCACAACATGGAGGATGATGTAATCCGCGGTGCGACTATTGTTCATGCCAAAACTGTAACGTTCCCGCCGCCGCCACCCAAAGTTCAGGCGATTGCGGCGAAGCCGAAAGTGAAAGCTGTTGAATTGACGGCGAGTCAAAAACGTGCGACCGAAACATTGGCTTTCAAGACCCAAACTAAAAATCAGATTACGCTTCTTGCAGTTGGCGGTTCCATCCTGTTGTTAGCTGGACTTGTTGCGCCTGCTTCTTTTATGCAACACTTTATTGTTTTTGTATTATCTATCTTCATTGGTTTCCAAGTTATTTGGGGCGTAGCACATAGTCTGCACACCCCGCTTATGGCAGTTACGAACGCGATTTCTTCGATCATAATTCTTGGTGCGCTGGTACAGATCGGATCGGGCTCGTTTTTTGTCATTTTGCTTGCGAGCCTTGCAGTCTTTATGACTGGAATTAACATCTTTGGGGGTTTCCTCGTGACAAGGCGAATGCTCGCCATGTTCCAGAAATCTTAAGGAAGCGATTATTATGGACGGTTTAACAACAGCAGCTTATGTGGTTGCAGCAATCCTTTTCATCCTCTCACTGGGGGGCCTTTCTGGTCAAGAAAGCGCAAAGCGCGCAGTTTGGTATGGAATTTCAGGTATGGCTTTGGCTATAGCGGCCACGCTTATCGGGCCAGGGTCAGGCTATTGGGTTCTGTCCCTTCTGTTGCTTACCGGTGGTGGCGCTATCGGGTACCAACTGGCTACAAAAGTGCAGATGACGCAAATGCCCGAACTTGTTGCTGCTATGCACTCGCTTGTTGGTCTTGCGGCGATTTTTGTTGGGTTTATTGCCCACTTTGAGATGTATCGTGTTGCCGCTTTGATTGCTGAAAACGCAGATATGAGTGAACTCGGAACATTTGCAATCCTCATCGCTAAAAAGACAACGGTTGAACTTAACATCCTGCGGATCGAACTGTTCCTGGGCATTTTCATTGGGGCGATCACTTTTACAGGATCGATCATTGCCTACGGTAAGTTATCCGGTAAAGTGAACTCTGCTGCACAAAAACTCCCAGGTGGTCACTTTCTCAATATTGGAGCTGCGGTGGTCTCCGTGATCACGTTGGTTTGGTATTTTAATACTGGCGGTTTTGCCCCTTTGTTTTTCATGACGTTGGCAGCCTTGTTCATTGGTTATCATTTAATCATGGGAATTGGCGGAGCGGACATGCCGGTGGTAGTGTCTATGCTTAATAGTTATTCTGGATGGGCGGCTGCAGCTATCGGTTTCAGTCTTGGTAATGATCTTATGATTGTAGTCGGAGCGCTTGTTGGATCAAGTGGCGCAATATTGTCTTACATCATGTGTAAGGCAATGAATCGTAGCTTTGTATCCGTGATCCTAGGCGGCTTTGGTGGTCCACAGGGCGAACAAATGGCCGTTGAAGGCGAGCAGATCGCTATTGACGCGGACGGTGTAGCTACAGCACTGGAAGAAGCCGACAGTGTTATCATTATACCTGGGTACGGTATGGCCGTTGCGCAAGCGCAGCAGAACGTTGCTGAACTAACGCGTCGTTTGCGTGCTAAGGGCAAGGTAGTGCGTTTTGCCATTCACCCCGTTGCGGGGCGTTTGCCAGGTCACATGAACGTGCTGCTGGCTGAAGCCAAGGTGCCTTATGATATTGTAATGGAAATGGATGAGATCAACGAAGATTTTCCGACGACTGATGTTGCGATTATCATTGGGTCTAATGACATTGTGAACCCGGCCGCACAGGATGATCCGAACTCCCCCATTGCAGGGATGCCAGTTCTGGAGTGCTGGAAAGCCAAGCAGGTATTCGTGTCCAAGCGTGGTCAAGGTACCGGGTATTCAGGTATTGAAAATCCATTATTCTTCAAAGAAAATACTCGTATGTTCTATGGTGATGCAAAAATTTCGTTGGATGCATTACTAAATAAAATCGCTTGAATGAGATATTTCCAAAAAGGTTGCAGGCAAACCTGTAGCCTTTTTTTGAACGCTAGATTTTTATAATGATACTTAAAATAAGATATTTTAAATGTGTAATTTTATTGTAAATTCATACTTATTTTGCCCTTTGCACCGACCATTATACAGGGCTATCACTGTCACGTGAGGTTACGAAGGTATGTAAAAAAACTATTCACTATTGCAAACATTGCTAATCTTATACGGGTCAAATCTGACCGATGCTTGACCTGTGCCCCGCGGATAAAGATCTTGTTCTCCAAGTAATTGCCATTTTTTGGGATTTCAATTGTTTGAGTATTTTTAAATGATGAGTGTGCGGAGCTGGTAGAGATTGCGAGCAAATCCACAGATGAAAGTCAGAAGTTGACAACCTAGTCGTTTGAACCCGTATTGCAGGCTAATTTGAACTTATTATCTTTTGGGAAATAAAAATAATACACAAAGAATTATGGTGAGTGAAAAATATTGTAGGCCTGCGTGATGGTAAAGAGCAAGATTATTTACGTTGAGGTAAGGTTTTAGGATACAGCATAATCCATTATGACATTGCCTGCCTTTAAGAGCTGAAAAAAGTGCTCAGACGGATCGCCACTGACCCTGACCGATCCCATCAAGTGTCCAAGTGCCAATGGACCAACGCACTAGTCGCAGGCACGGAAACCCGATATGTGCGCACATGCGTCGGACTTGGCGGTTGCGGCCTTCGTTTATGGTGATTTTAATCCAAGTATCTGGAATGAGTTTTCGCACGCGCACGGGCGGATTGCGCAGCCACATATCTGGTGGGTCGATCAGGCGAACCAGTGCTGGCAGGGTTGCACCATCTTTCAAGGTCACGCTAACTCGCAATGGAGCGAGGTCAGCGTCAGTTGGATTACCTTCGATCTGAACCAGATAAGTTTTTGGTGTTTTGAATTTTGGACTTGATAGGTGCGCCTGAAGTTTGCCGTCATCTGTGAGAACCAGTAGGCCTTCGCTGTCGCGATCCAGACGTCCAGCTGCATAGACTCCTTTGGGCAAGTCGAACTTAGACAGTGTCGGGCGCTTGGTGGAGCTTTTCGCATCAGTGAACTGCGTCAGGACGCCAAATGGTTTATTAAAAAGAACCGTTGTCATAGGGTGGATGGTAACTTGTTGAGAGCAGTGTGTGAAGGTATTTTGCGATTTGAGATTTGCAATCTGTGAATACTGTGAGTGTAGAAAATTTCATTATAACCTGCAGATAAAGATATAGAGAAGGGTTTGCCACATTTTATAGCCTTTCCAGGGTATTTGTGAAACAAATTTGCCTTAAGATGAAAAGTATTTGGTTGTTCATTTTCCCTTTTGTGCATTTTTATTTTAGCCAACAGTTTTGATTAATCATCTATTTTGTGTCTTTGACCTACAGAGATAAAAGATGTGGCGCGACGTTAGCATTTCCCTTTAGGAATTAATGCATCACGGTTTGGTCTGTTTGGAGATGGCTAATGACGATTTTTGATTCTTCTGCGTTTTTTTCGTCCTGATGCATTTTTGGATAAGAGGGTGTTTGACCAGATCAATGTATCTGAGTGTTTGATGATGCAGTCTAGACCACAATTTTTGATCAGCCAGTGTTGGTTATAAATATTTCCCGTGTTCAGCAGCAGTATTGTGCTCTCCATTCCGGTTTTGGTGCCCCCTATATCCACTACGTGGTTAAAGCAAACCCCATGCCAAGAATTATCTCACGCCTAGGGGAACTTGAAACACATTTTGATGCGGCATCGCATGATAAGACCGAATTGGTATTGGGCGCAGGTGCGAAATCTACTGATGTAGCATTAGGTAATACGTTTAAACTGATATCTGATAGTGTCTTTTTCAAATAGTGGGCGTTGTATTGTTCTCTGCTGATCCAATTAAAGAGATTTAGAAAATTTTTAAGTAAGTACATAACATGTAAGTTTATATCCCATTGATGGTTGAAAGCAGAGATGCCTATTGGCCCGTATCGCGTAAATTTGGCTGTGATGGTATTTGCGTTTCTGTATTATACTATACCCTCGTGGTTTGACTTGATCCCGTTGAGTATTTTGATAGAATATTAAATGCGAAAAACGGCGATTTGGTGGCCAATAATCGACTAAATAATAAATATTCGTAATGCGGCGATAGCTGCGTGTCATGCGCTTTCATTGCCCAATATTGGTACCAGTTTTCAAGTTTCATACGAGCATGACATAGATGAGCCGAATGATTTTGTGGCCACGGTCAGTGGCTAGGTTTGCTCGCGCTTCAGTGAGGTTATGGGGATGATGATCGAACCGGGCGGATGTTTTGTGGTAGAAGGGGGAGGTATTGTTTCTGAGGTCATGTTGGTGTCATGCAAGACATTTTGCGATTCATATCGCTAGGTTTATGTATCGAATGTTTGTTTTATTGTCTTGGTGGGAACTGAAGGCGAGGCAATCTGGTATTAGATAACTACGCTTCGTGACTTTAAACTGGTGGGTCCATGTTTGGTAACCAGACAGTCGTGTTACAATGTCGACTTAAAGTAAAAAACAGCCGGTCTTGTTGTTAGTAAAATTAAAAGCTGACAATTGGATTGTGGACCACAATTGTGGCTCCTTTACTATTCATCACTTAATTTCAATGACCTTCTGTCGTTCGATATTTTGGTAATTTGATTTAAAAATACCACGCAGGAGTACTTTCAACATGGTATTTATATTTACAATCCACGGATACGTGGATCAAGTGCATCACGTAGCCCGTCTCCCATATAATTTACCGATAGAACTGTTAGCGAAATCGCGAGGCCGGGCCACATGACCCGTTCTGGGTGCTGTTGCATGAAATCAGTGGCATCAAATAGTAGGCGGCCCCAAGTGGGAAAGTCTGGCGGGAAGCCAAGGCCTAGAAAGCTCAGTGCGCTTTCAGTGATAATTGCAGTGGCAATGCCAAGAGTGGCAGAGACCATAATTGGCGACATCACATTTGGTAAAATGTGGCGTAGTATCATCTTACCTGGGCGGGTACCAATAGAACGCGCAGCCAAGACAAATTCTTGTTCTTTCAACGCTAACACGTCACCGCGCACGATGCGGGCCGTGGGCATCCATGACGTTATGCCGATGGCCGTTACAATTAAAATAAAAATACCGGTTTCAGGACCAAACGAGCTGGAAAGTGGTTGGCGAAATAGCATCACCATAACCAATAATAACGGTAACAAAGGTAGGGCGAGGAAAAGATCGGTAAGGCGCATCAACAGCCCATCTATCCGTTTGAAATATCCGGCCAACACTCCGACCAGTGTGCCAAGAAATAAGGCAAGGCCCATCGCTGTGAGGCCGACTGAAATAGACGTCTGACCTCCTGCCATCATCCGCGCCATCATATCGCGACCCAATTGGTCGGTACCAAACGGGTGCAGCCATGACGGACCTTGGTTACGTGCGCGTACATCGATGTAAGTTGGATCAATACTCCACAGATAAGGTCCGAAGTAGACTGCAAAAACCACGAAGAAAAAGAATGCTGCTCCAAAAACTGCACCCTTGTGAGTCTTGAACTGGTCCCAAACATCCCACCACTGATTGCGGGCCATAATGTCATCATCTGCGTCGTTGCGGTTATCAATCATAGCGGATCCTTGGGTCTAGAATGCCATAAATAATGTCTGCGAACAGGTTAAAGAATACAACCATCACAGCAAAGATAAAGGTGACAGTCTGTACCATAGGCAAGTCACTGGCCTGAATCGAAACGATTAAAAGCTGGCCGATACCGTTCACTTTGAAAATTTGTTCGGTAATTATGGCACCGCCAAAGATGGCAGGGATGCCAAGGGCAATGACGGTGACTACTGGTATCATAGAATTACGAAGCACATGACGCATGACCACAACAGATTCTGTCATCCCTTTGGCACGCGCTGTTCTCACGTAATCTTGGTTGAGGTTGTCGAGCATGGACGCGCGCATAAATCGGCTGATTTGTGCCGTAGTTTGTAATGCCAAGACCATGACGGGTAATACCATCTGGCGCACTTGTTTGCCGAAGTTTTCCCATGAATCGATGATCAGGGTTGTATCGTAAATTGATGGGAACCACCAAAAACTGTCATTGGGCATCATCACGGTGAACAAAATAATCATCAAAACACCGGAAAAGAATGGTGGAATTGAAAAGCCAATCATCGACACAAATGTACCCGCTTGGTCAAATACAGAATACTGTTTGTATGCGGATATGATGCCGATGGGCAGCGCAATCAGTACTCCAACTATATAGGCAAGACCGACGACCATAATAGTTTGGGGTAGGCGTTCAAAAATTGTGTCCAGCACCGGTGCGCGGGTCTGCCAAGAAATTAGGCGTACGGTATCAGGGGTGTCGATCCAGCCTATTGATTCAGATATATAAAACAGAGGTTCCGACCATATCATCTGCTTCAGCCATAGCAAATATCGAATGTGCACAGGTTCACCCATACCAAGTGATTGGCGAATTTGTTCGCGGACCTCTGGTGGGATTGTCAGCGGCAGAGAAGCCGTTGGATCACCGGGGGCGAGGTCGAGTAGTAAAAAAATGATGAGTGAAATAAAAAATAACGTTGGGATCGCCGTCATCAATCTCCTGATAGTGTAGGTCAGCATGGGTGGGCCTTTTGTTCTGGAGATGCGAGGATCAGGACCATCATGATCTTAGCCGTATCTTGAGACATGCGCATTTTAATTTGCTCCCGCTGGTATGTGCCGGCAACGAAGTCGTGACTATTAGTTTCTGTATGAAGCTTTCATAAAGTCGACGTGATACTGGAAATGCTTGGTTTATCTGTGTGTATGTCATGAAGTTCACCGCAACATCGCCAGAGGTCGGTGTAAATTTATTGAAATCTATATTGGCAATGACCCATTCGTAAGGCGAGCATCGGTTTTCCACCACGTCCGTATTAAATCTTTTTTCTGTGACAGCAGGGCGGGGGGACTTGACTAAAGCAGAGGCTGCAATGGGTATCATGAAGTGATCTGCAAGTCACAGGAAGCGGTCCATGCCTCACCAATACTGCGCGCGTTCGGATAGGTATAAAGCGCGTCTATTTTGCACGTTGCCGTTTCGAAGTGCAGCAGTTTATCAGGACTTGTTCTGGTGAAGTATCCAAAGCTCAAGCTCATCGACTGTGGTGCTGCGCCGCCTAAGGGTTCTGCGATTTTAGGATTATGTGCCATTGCGGTTGCAATATCATCTTTAATTAAAGTCGTAGTCATGTCACCCCAATTAGACATCACCGCAAATGGAGGGGCTAAGGACGTACAGCCATCTTGGTCGCGAATGATGTATGTAGTACAGTCCAGATCGCCAAGAGCTGCCGCAGACTGTGGCCCAAGAAAAAAGATTAGAAACAGGGCTTTGAACTGCATGAAAATAGGTTCCTAGATAAAGACCTAGGGTGGGCATATTTGCCCACCCCGTTGTTAATGTGTGTAGTTACTCAGCCTTTCGGTACCATGATGCAACGTTCCACATCTCAGAATCCCAATCTGTGATCAGAACGCCGCCCAGTGTGTTAGCATGTGCAGATACACCGCCACGGTGCACCAGTGGGATGATGGAAAACGACTGCATCAGCATGTCGTTCATCTGTTTGACCAGTTCTGAGCGCGCCTCAATACCAGCGGTCGCTGCCAGCTCAAGTGATAGAGCGTCGTATGCCGGATCACAGAACCGCTGCATGTTGGATCCCTGCCACTGACTTTCTGGTGATGGCCACTCTTTGCAAGTCCAGTTGGCCATATAGGCTTCTGGGTCTACGCCTGCGAAGTTATTTGTGTACATCTCAACATCAGCAAAGAATTTTTGGAACGTATCTGGGGATGCCGGATCGCCGCCAAAGAACACTGACGCGTCGATGTTACGAAGATCAGCTTGGATTCCGAGTTCGCCCCACCACTGTTTGATCAGGGCTTGTGCATCCTGACGCACTGCATTTGTAGATGTCTGGTAGGAGACTACCAATGGAATGCCTTCATACTCACGGATGCCATCGCCGTCGGAATCGATGATACCTGCTTCGTCAAGTAACGCTTTTGCACCTTCCATGTCTGATGTTAGGCAAGCGTCGTTTGCTGTTGACGCATAAACTGCAGGAGCAGGCAATACGTTACAAGTTGGCTGGCCACCAGCGCCGTAGCCGATTTCAACCAAAAGGCTGCGATCGATTACCATTGACATAGCTTGACCGATTGTGCGGTTGGTTAGGAACGGGTGTTGGCCACCCTCAGCCGTGGCACGAAGATCGCCCAATGCTGGATTTGGATTAGTCTGGTTTAGGTGCAGACGTTCAACGGATGTACCAAACGCAGTCACAACAGTGCCTAAGCCTGCGGATTCCATGTCAGACAGAACTGTTGGGTCGATTTGCAGGTTCCAAGCATAGTCAAATTCGCCAGTTTCCAAGACAGCTCGTGCTGCAGAGGCTGCGTCACCGCCTCCTTTGAAAAGAACGTTCGAAAAGGCAGGTTGACCTTCAATGCGAAAGCTTTCGTTGGCAGAGAATTGGATTACGTCGTTGGCTTTGAAGTCGTCAACTACGAACGGGCCCGTGCCGATGGGACCAAAATTTGCATCCACACAAGTCGGTGCAGCTGCGCCAAGACAGTCAGCGAACTGCGCCGCTTGGATTATTGGGGATTCAGACCCCACCAAAGCTGTGTATGGGAATGGCTTTGGTGCATCAAAAGTGATCTTGATGGTCAGATCATCTATTGCTTTAACGGATTCAACACCGTCAAAATAGGATGCCTGTGCGCAACCACCGCCTTCTGCAGTGCAATACTGCCATGTGAACACTGCGTCATTAGCCGTAAGCGGTGTACCGTCAGACCACAAAACACCTTCTTGCAGTGTCCACGTGATAGATGTCAGATCCTTAGCAACACCGCCGTTTCCAACAGTTGGAATTTCAGCAGCAAGCCAGGGCAAGAGTTCGCCTGTGTTGCTAAATCGGCCAAGGGATTCCAGCACAAGTGATGCAGATTCAACTTCTTTTGTGCCACCTGATAGGTACGGGTTTAGCGTGGATGGGGCCTGCCAATAAATGATGTTAAGCTGTCCATCTCGACCGCGTTCACCTTGATGTCCGTCGGCAATTGCCATTGGTGCAAATGCGATTGCTGCGGTGGCGCCCAGTAGGGCTGTTTTTAAGTTCATTTAGTCTCTCCTAGTTGGTAGTATTGTTGGTATTGCTCAGACTCTGTTGGTCTGATGCCTCTGATGCCGCCGTTGAATCGGCGATTGTTGTAACGTCCTTGTAATGATGACAGGCAACAAAGCGGCCTGGCAAGACTTCACGATATTCGGGTTCGTTTTTTTGACAGATGTCCATGACCGCTGGGCAACGAGTGCAAAAATTACAGCCCTTGGGCGGATTGGCGGGAGAGGGCACATCACCCGTTAAAACTGTGCGCTTCATTGTGTCATGCAGTTCGGGGTCTGGTTCAGGTACCGCAGACAGCAGAGCCTTAGTGTAAGGATGCAGGGGGGCAGAATATAGCGTTTCACGCGGCGCGAGTTCGACGATCTTTCCCAGATACATTACTGCCACTCGGCTTGCTATGTGGCGTACCATGGACAGATCGTGGGAAATGAACAGGTAGGTCAGGCCATATTCTTTTTGTAGGTCTTCCAGGAGGTTCACAACCTGCGCTTGGATTGACACATCCAGCGCCGCAATCGGTTCATCACAAACTATAAACTTTGGATTCAACGCAAGTGCGCGGGCGATGCCAATGCGCTGACGTTGGCCACCTGAAAATGCATGGGGATAGCGACCTGCGAATTTACGGTTTAGCCCTACCTGATCCATCAAATCATGAACTTTGTTGCGTTTTTCGTTCTTTGAAAGTTTTGTGTGTTCATCCAGTGGCTCTTGAATAATCGCTTGCACAGTCATGCGTGGATTCAGCGATGCTTGCGGGTCTTGGAACACCATTTGCATGGTTGGTCTTTTGGTGCGCAAATCTTTTTGTGGAGTGTCGCCAATTTCATCTCCATCAATGCTGATCTTACCGTTTGTAATGTCGTACAGCCGCAAAATGGCACGACCACAAGTTGATTTTCCGCAGCCAGATTCGCCCACTAGGCCCAATGTTTCACCATCATAAATATCGAATGAAACTCCATCAACTGCTTTGACGCTACCGGTGTGACGACGAAACAGCCCAGAATAAATTGGGAAGTGCATTTTGAGGTTGTTGACTTCAATTAGTTTGGTGTCGGCGTTTTGTGTGTTAGACATTACGCGGCCCTTTATTTCGAGCGTCATAAAAACAGGCGGCATCATGGCCGTTGCCGACTTTATAGCGCACCGGATTTTCTTGTGCGCAGCGACTAAACGCAACATCACATCGGTCGCGGAAGGGACAGGCTGTGGGGGATGCGCCAAGAATCGGTGGCTGACCTTCAATCACTTGAAGGCGATCTTCACGTTTACCGAGAACACGTGGAACTGTCTTTAAGAGTGCACGAGTATAAGGGTGCTGTGGGTTTTTAAATAATTCGCGCGTAGGTGCCTGTTCCACGATTTGCCCGCCATACATCACAACAACACGGTCTGCTATGCCTGCCACCACGCCTAGATCGTGGGTGATCCAGATCACGGCCATTCCGAGGCGTTCTTGAAGTTCTTTCATTAGTTCAAGAATTTGCGCTTGAATGGTCACGTCCAGCGCTGTTGTTGGTTCATCTGCAATTAAAACTTGCGGATCACAAGCCAGCGCAATCGCAATCATCACCCTTTGGCGCATACCCCCGGAGAATTGGTGTGGGTAATCCTTGAGACGCTGTGGAGCGTCAGGAATACCAACAAGTTCTAGTAGTTCCTGCGCACGCAGGGTGGCATCTTTCTTGGACATCCCCATGTGTTTGCGTAAGGGCTCCATGATCTGCATTCCGACATTATAAACTGGGTTCAGCGAAGTCATTGGGTCTTGAAACACAAACCCAATTTTGCCGCCACGTACGTTGCGCAGTGTTTCAGCGTCGATCTTCAATAGGTCTTGCCCATCAAACATGACACTGCCGCAACGAATTTCGGCTGGAGGCGTGGGCAGCAGGCCCAGCAGGGACATCATGGTAACAGATTTTCCTGAACCACTCTCCCCAACGACGCCCAGAAGCTCACCTGGTTTGAGGTCAAAGCTCACGTCGTTTACTGCGTGGACTTCTCCATCGCGAATTTTAAATACAGTTTTTAATCCCCGAACATCGAGAATTGGCTGCGCCCCATCAGGCATAAGCGACCCCCCGTTAAAGTGGCTCAGTGATTTTTTTTATTGCAGGACCGTCTACGCGACCCTTTCCTAAAAATTAGGTTAGCACCAAAAAGCCATCCCGCAACCCCCTGTTTGCACGAAAGAGTATCAGTTGCCCTTGACGTGACAGATTGCCCGTTTAACGTTATTAGCCAGTACAACGGCTAATTAGGGGACAGCATGACGGACACACTCGATGCACGGACTTTGATGGAACGATTGATCGAGTTTCCAACGGTGAGCCGCAACAGTAATCTTGATTTAATAGGTTTTGTTGAAACGTATCTGAAAGGGCACGGCATCACGTCGACCCGCATTCCTGATGAAACCGGCCTAAAAGCCGCCCTTTATGCCCATGTTGGGCCCCAAGTTAATGGAGCTGTTGTTCTTTCGGGCCACACCGACGTTGTACCCGTTGACGGGCAATCGTGGGACACTGATCCGTTTAGAGTCGTTGAAAAAGGCGACAAACTTTATGGACGCGGCACCTGTGACATGAAGGGTTTCGACGCACTATCGATCTGGGCCTTGGTCGAAGCGAAAAAGCGTGGTGTGACGCGACCTTTGCAATTGGCGCTGAGCTATGATGAAGAAGTTGGCTGCCTTGGGGCACCCCTGATGATTGACGCGATGGTGGCGTCCGGAATGCCCCAAGCATCCGCCGCAATTATAGGTGAGCCGTCGATGATGAAAGTCGTCACAGGCCACAAAGGGGGTATCGGGTTTGATGTAAGCGTTCACGGATTTGAAGTGCACTCGTCCTTGCTGCACATTGGCGTTAACGCGATTATGTTTGGAGCCAAGCTTATCGATTGGTGTAATAAAATGAACGCCGAGAATGCAGCGCGTGAGCCACTTGATATGGACGCTGGATTTGTTCCGCCTTACACGACCTTACACGTTGGAATGATTACAGGAGGCACTGCTCATAATATAACCGCCAAAGATTGCAATTTTGTAATCACTTTTCGGGCTGTACCCGGCGAATCGGGGCAAATGTGGGTTGACAAGTTTAAGGATAAAGTAGCCGAGGTTTCGGCGCAGATGCGGGCAATTCATCCTGATGCGGGCATTGATTATGAACACAAATTCGCTGTTCCGGGACTAAAGCCTGAGATGGATGGCGTAGCTGAGGAATTAGCGCGTCAATTAACAGGTGATAACGCGGTAAACGTCGTCAGCTACGGTACCGAAGCTGGGCAATTTCAAGAACGTGGGTTTTCTACTGTTATTTGCGGACCTGGTGATATTGCTCAGGCTCATCAAGCGAATGAGTATATCACAATCGAACAATTTAAAGCTGGCGAAGCTTTTATGGAACGCCTTTTGGATGCTCTTGCCTGAGTTTCCCGTTCCAGAAACAACACTGACTGAACTTGGTGCAGTACTTTATAAACATACCGATGTGGCTTTATGAGTTGGTGAGGTCATTGGCGTCTTCTCAGCCTGTTTTAAAACTGCGTTTGCTAGAGGGTTGTGCTGATGCAAAAGGGCCGGTTTGCTAGGGAACAATCGAGCCATGATTGGGGATGGACCCGTCAGCAGCCTTGCGAAACTGACGAACTATTAATTATGGATGAGGCTACGCTACTGTGATGCAAGCTCTCTGTATAAACCGGTGTCTCAATTGATCTGATCCATGTTGGGTTGACCCACAGGGCTATGGATTTGGACAGGCAAGAGAAGTTTGTTCATTGGCTATCTCATGCAAGGGTAAATATTTTTGAAATTCGCTCAAATATATGAGCGCATTTAGCAAATATGATCCGCCAAGTGCACGGTAATTGGATATATGCAGTTTGCAATTTAAGCGAGTTGTGAGCCGAACCTACGCTTGCAGTGCAGACCTTTGTACGACTGGTTTTAAAGCAAGATGTTACAACCAATTAAGGCTGAGCTGCGCGTGAAATCGAATAGGCTGTAGTGCAAGTTGCGCCCGTTGTGACCTAAGTTGGGACAAACAAAACTCTGCAAAGTGTTGTTGCTGTCGATGCAATTCTGATGACTTATGAAAGTGGTGGTGCTGATCCAAAACAAGCATTCAAAACCTGCAGTGATGGCAGATATGGTTCTATGGAAAGAAATTTTTAAAAACTCTTCATTAGGCCAGCCGAATTTCGACAGTCTGTTACGTACTTAAATATTTAAAACTGATCACTTTAATGCGTAGTATTTGCCTCATGCCACCAAAGAATTCTTCGACGCTTGGGAAACATTCTGGCGCTGGGCCTGAAACAAAATCAACCTATTAACAAAAATCTCATGTTGAACCTTACATTGTATCTTAGCAAATGCGTAAGACTGATCAAAGAATTTGTGACGGTGTTCTTCATCCTCGGCCCCGTTCAGGCAAAAGGCTAAATGGGCGAATTTGATCGGTAGGATGCTAGATTTGGTGACTGTGGTGCACAGCATTAAAGACGTCCTGGCAGGATTGCTACCATGACTTTGATATTGGCCCTGCCATTGGGCACATTTTGTCGGTTATGGTTAATGCGAATGCGGCGGTTCCTGATTTTATGCACTTTCATTTTTGCAGTTTATGGATGGGTCAAACATGATCTTAGGGGAGCGGGATTTAGCTACTGAAGATTTTGGTTTTACGGTTTCTTGTCGCAGGGGCTTGCCCATGGTCACAGCTCGGCCCAAGCTGATTTCAACTCACCTGGAGAATTACCATGCCTGTAAAGAATCGATTTTCTGAATTATTGCCTGAAATCACTGCGTGGCGCCACGATCTGCACGCGAACCCTGAGATTTTGTTCGACACCCACCGTACCAGTGCAATTGTTGCTGATAAGTTAAGTGAATTTGGCTGTGACGAAGTTGTTACCGGCATCGGGCGAACAGGTGTTGTGGCTGTTATAAAGGGTAAAATTGACACATCTGGCAAGGTAATTGGACTTCGGGCTGACATGGACGCATTGCCGATCCATGAGCAAACTGGATTGGAATATAGTTCTAAAATAGACGGAGCGATGCATGCTTGTGGCCATGATGGGCACACTGCAATGCTTTTGGGAGCGGCCAAATATCTCTCCGAAACACGTAATTTTGACGGAACTGTTGTGTTAATTTTTCAGCCTGCCGAGGAAGGAGGCGCCGGCGGTAAAGAGATGTGTGACGATGGCTTGATGGAGCGCTGGAACATCCAAGAGGTTTACGGCATGCACAATTGGCCTGGTAGACCAGTCGGGGCGTTTTCGATCCGCTCAGGTGCGTTTTTTGCAGCTACGGACACATTTGAGATCATGTTCGAAGGTGTCGGTGGCCATGCTGCCAAGCCAAATGACACGGTCGACACCATGGTAATGGCATCCCAAGCAGTGCTGACTTTGCAAACTATTGCCAGCCGCAATGCGGACCCAGTTGATTCGCTTGTTGTGTCGGTCACTTCAATCGAATCATCTTCAAAGGCGTTTAACGTCATTCCGCAACGGATCGACATACGTGGCACAGTACGCACAATGTCTGAAACTATGCGAGACATGGCCGAAAAGCGCATTGCAGAGGTTTGTAACGGTACAGCAGCAACGTTTGGCGGCTCAGTGGTGATAAATTATATGCGTGGCTATCCGGTGATGGTGAACTCTGACGTGCAGACTGAATTTGCCGCACAGGTTGCAACGTCCGTTTCAGGTGGTTGCGACGAGGCACCGCTGATCATGGGAGGTGAGGATTTCGCATTCATGCTTGAAGAACGCCCTGGTGCGTATATTCTGGTCGGTAATGGTGACACAGCCATGGTCCACCACCCCGAATACAATTTTAATGACGAAGCAATTCCCGCAGGATGTAGCTGGTGGGCAGAGATCGTCGAAAAGCGGATGCCTGCTGGGTGATGTGGGAAGATCGTTTCGCCGCTAAGGACGGCTATCTATTCGGGGTCGAGCCGTCTGGCGTCTTGATCGCAAACCCTTGGCTGGCGCTTCCGTCCCATTCGGTGTTGTGTGTGGCGGATGGCGAGGGTCGGAATGCTGTGCACCTTGCGCGATCTGGTATGCTTGTAACATCGTTTGATCTGTCTGCGACAGCGGTGGGGCGGTCGAACGCCTTGGCCAAACAGTCCGGAGTTGGGGTGCAAACTCATATTTTAGATTGGAATAGTTGGGATTGGAGTCAGCAATTCGATATGGTCATCGGTATATTTATCCAGTTTGTCGGGCCGGAACTGCGCGCCAAGCAATTTGTGGATATGAAAAGTGCACTGCGATCCGGGGGGCGGCTTTTATTACACGGGTATCGCCCTGAGCAGATCGAGCGCGGCACAGGTGGACCACCTACAGTGGAAAATATGTATACCGAAGCGGAACTGCATCACACGTTTGCTGGTTGGATCGTAGAAAGAAGCGCATCCTATGAGTGTGAACAGGCATCTGGCAGTGCCCATGTGGGCAAGGCTGCTTTGATCGATTTTGTTGCTCGAAAGCCTTAGCCGCCAGTATGACTCATATGCCGTGAAACCTGTCCATCAACTTTCTGGCGTGAATAGTCAAAATCATGGCCCTTCGGTTTTAGGTCAATTGCCGCACGTATGGCAGTTTCCAACTGAGCATCATCGTCTGAAGCCCGCAGAGGCGCCCTTAGATCAGAATGTCCTTCTTGGCCAAGGCAAGTATAAATTTCACCGGTACAAGTAATGCGAACGCGGTTACAGCTTTCGCAAAAGTTATGGCTCATTGGGGTGATGAGGCCAATTTTTTGACCAGTTTCTTCGAGGCGAATGTAGCGTGCAGGGCCGCCTGTGCGTTCCGCCAAATCAGTGACAGTAAATCGTTCTTCCAAACGAGCGCGTAGATCTTTTAGGGACCAGTATTGCATGATGCGGTCTTCATTACCGATGTCGCCCATTGGCATAACTTCAATAAATGTAAGATCAATGTCGCGATCTGCGCACCATGCTTGCATGGTATACAATTCAACTTCGTTAAAACCTGCTAAAGCCACTGCGTTGATCTTTACACGCATGCCGGCGCGCTGTGCAGCATCAATGCCGCGCATGACTTGAGGCAGTCGGCCCCAACGGGTAATTTCAGCAAATTTATCATCGTTTAGCGTATCAAGTGATACATTAATTCGGCGCACGCCAGCTGCATACAAATCGTCAGCGTGTTTTTCAAGTTGCGAACCGTTGGTTGTTAACGTCAACTCTTTTAAAGCACCGGACTGAAGATGACGTGACATAGCGTTGAAGAACGACATAATGCCACGACGCACCAAAGGTTCACCCCCAGTTATACGAAGTTTTTGAACGCCTAAACCGATGAAATTAGTGCACATCCTATCAAGTTCTTCCAACGTAAGAAGATCTTTTTTAGGTAAGAAAGTCATATTTTCGGACATGCAGTAGACGCAACGGAAATCACAGCGATCAGTCACTGAGACCCTTAAGTAGCTAATAGCGCGCTGGAATGGATCAATAAGAGGTTGTTTCATGAATTAAAGGTAGGGGGGCACTAACGCTCGTGCAAGGGAATTTCGCAACCAATTTCACTCCGACAGCAAGGAGAGGCAGCCTTAAATTTGAACTAAGAAATACTTAGTTAAGATTGCGGCTTTAACTGGGCTATCGTTTTGTGCCGAGAGCCCATTTTTTGTAGGCTCAAAAACTCGAATTCCACTAGTGTTGCGCCGGTATCAGGTGCTAGCATTTATCTGGCCTCATAGTGCATTACTGAATTTAATTTATTAATCTGTCCAGCATTCAATACTAGCCAAACGTGTTTCAATTTCCCGCCACCACCGCTACTCGATGCCTGCACAGTTGAACAGTTTATTACCTCGACAGATCAAGATATTTTGAATGCAGTTGCACCATCCGCAAGTGAGGAGCGCCGCCTTGGATCTTCAATTGCTAGCCTTGGCAATCCAACCGAGTCTGGCATCTGGCTCATGACACCTCAGGTGACTTTCTTTACCAACGGGCGCGTCGAATATAACAGCAATTCCATTATCTTTTTACTTCGACCGACTGGTGGCGCTTTGGTTTCGGCCAGCCGAATTGCGCTCGCAGCAATGCGCCTGATCGAAGCGCCGCTAACAGTGCATACGGAACTTAATTTTTATGCAAACTAGAAAAATCTAATGAAATGGCGATCCGTATCTAATATTGTGCGCCAAGTTTTTGATGATCTTGGTGAAAAAAAACGTAGGTTTAATTTCTGCTGATCCTATCGCCGTAAAAACACAACTTGATTTGATGGCCAGGTTGATGCCAAAAGACGTCTTTAATTTGTTCCTGCTTCAGATTGATGAATTGCTCAGCGCTGGAAGTGTAATTTTGGGTTTGACTACCTTGATATCAATAGGTCTAGTACTTTGGTTGGTGAGCACTGGCGTTGCCGCGCTTATTCTTAGATCGAACGCAATCTTCGATCGGCCCAATCGTTTTAATATACAAAACACAATTGTGGCTCTGATGCTGACGACTTGTCTAATTGGGATCGCGATCATTGCCCTGTTGAAGTTTGTGGTCGCCCCAATCCTGTTGGCAGTGATCCAATTTGAGACTGACAAGGCACTGATGTTCGAATTAGTTCGCTGTAGGATTGTCATGGCGGTACTTGTTTTGGGGCTTGGGCTTTTGCACCGTTATGGACCCAACCGGCGCTATGTACGTGTGAGCTGGATTACACTGGGCGTGTCTGCTGTATTTGTATTTTGGCTTACACCTCGGCTTTATTTGATGTCTATGTCGCAAATTTCGCAACATACAATGAGGTATACGGCTAGCTTGGAGTAGTTATTGCCCTTCTTTTCGGGTTCTATCTAAGCGGATATCTAATTCTTGTGGGTGCGACGCTAAATAACACGTTGGATATCTGTAAGTCTCTGTAAAAAAACGTATGTATAATTTAGTATCTAAGTGGCACAAGATTAAAGTATTTAATCATTAACATAAAAATTATAAATTTGATTCATTATAAGTTGTTATAGGTTTTAATTTCATTGTCTGTAATGTTTCTGGCAATATGCCAAAATGTTAGTAACTGGTAAGGATGTTTCGCTGACGGAAGTGGTGCAAATTTATTTTAGCGGATAGGTTTGACAAAGATTGGTACTCTGATGGGCTACCTTATTGCTGTGTGCCGCTGGCAGTCTGTATCGCACATCTAAGTACAAAGCTGTAATTCGTCGTAAAATGCAAGCCGGCTTGGAATTGGAAAAGAGTCGAAATACGGTCTTTCAGTTTATCATCAAGCCTTTTTACCTTTATTAGTAAATGCTTTGGGAACTTCAGGCTTATAAGCCTAAATAGTAAAATAAGAAATTGGGTCACTTGTGGTTGAATTATGACCCTTTCGTGCTTTATTAAACTGTATTCTAGATCCCCTAGGGATGCTCTTGAAGCCCCTCAATTGCAACACTAAGGTTTGCGTAACAAATTTCCGTACACGACGCGCAAGCGCGTCAAAATCCTAAGGCTGAGCATATGCAAGACCCCACTGATACCTACATGAACCTTGTTCCAATGGTGGTCGAACAGACCGCCCGTGGCGAACGTGCCTACGATATTTTCAGCCGTTTGCTAAAAGAACGGATTATTTTCGTAAATGGACCAATCCATAGTGGGATGAGTCATCTTATTGTCGCACAATTGCTGCACCTTGAGGCTGAGAATCCTAAGAAAGAGATCAGCATGTACATTAACTCGCCAGGGGGTGAAGTGACGGCTGGATTGTCGATTTATGACACAATGCAATACATCAAACCAAAGGTATCGACGCTAATATGTGGCATGGCAGCATCGATGGGATCAGTAATCGCTATCGGCGGAGAAAAAGGAATGAGGTTTGCGCTTCCTAATGCCGAAGTGATGATCCACCAACCATCTGGCGGATCGCAGGGTAAGGCCGAAGATATTCTAATTTCTGCGCGGCACATCGAGAAAACACGCGAGCGAATGTATCAGCTTTATGTTAAACATTCTGGCCAAACCCTCAAATCTGTGCAAAAGGCCCTCGATCGAGACCTTTGGATGACGCCTTCTGAAGCAAAAGAGTGGGGCCATCTTGACGAGATTGTTGAAAATCGCGCCAAGGAAGACGACAAAAGTTGATGTAACACACAACGTTTTGACGTTGTGGACCATTTCGGGCTGCCATATGGTGCACCCAAAGCAGCCCGAAATATGAATTACAGGCCTTAATGGCTAAGGGAATTAGACATGGCGACGACGTCGAGTGGCGACAGCAAGAATACCCTCTATTGTAGCTTTTGCGGCAAAAGCCAGCATGAGGTGCGCAAACTTATTGCGGGACCGACTGTGTTCATCTGTGATGAGTGCGTTGAGTTATGCATGGATATCATTCGAGAAGAAACTAAAACGGCAGGACTTAAAGCTTCCGAAGGGGTTCCAACTCCACTAGAAATTTGTCAAGTCTTAGACGATTACGTTATCGGTCAGACACATGCAAAACGCGTATTATCTGTTGCCGTACATAACCATTACAAACGTCTTAATCACGCTGATACTTCTGACATTGAGTTGGCAAAATCCAACATCATGTTGATCGGTCCAACCGGTTGTGGTAAAACATTGTTAGCCCAGACTTTGGCGCGTATATTGGATGTCCCATTCACCATGGCCGATGCAACGACATTGACCGAAGCTGGTTATGTCGGTGAAGACGTTGAAAACATCATCCTTAAGCTCTTGCAAGCATCTGAATATAACGTGGAGCGCGCGCAACGTGGTATTGTGTATATTGATGAAGTAGATAAGATTACTCGCAAATCTGACAACCCTTCCATCACCCGTGACGTGTCTGGTGAAGGTGTGCAGCAAGCGCTGCTTAAAATCATGGAGGGCACTATTGCCTCTGTCCCTCCACAAGGCGGACGCAAACACCCCCAGCAGGAATTTCTGCAAGTTGACACGACGAACATATTGTTTGTTTGTGGTGGCGCGTTTGCAGGTCTCGATAAGATCATTGCACAGCGTGGCAAGGGAGCCGGCATGGGCTTTGGTGCAGAAGTTCGTGGACCTGATGATCGTGGTGTAGGTGAAATCTTTGGTGACCTAGAGCCAGAAGATCTATTAAAGTTTGGCCTTATTCCTGAGTTTGTTGGTCGTTTGCCAGTTATTGCGACACTCGAAGATCTGGATGAAGAGGCGCTTGTCACTATTTTATCCAAGCCGAAGAACGCATTAGTTAAACAATATCAGCGACTATTTGAATTGGAAGACGCTAAACTGACGTTCACCGACGATGCGCTGGTGGCGATTGCTAAACGTGCTATAGAACGTAAAACAGGTGCGCGGGGGTTGCGTTCGATCATGGAAGACATCTTGCTCGATACGATGTTTGAATTGCCTGGTATGGATACAGTGACGGAAGTAGTAGTAAACGAAGAATCTGTTGGTCCTGATGCACAGCCGCTGATGATTCATGACGATACAAAAAAGAAAGCTAAGCCTGCCACCGCTGGCTAATCCAATTGAGCAAAAAGAACCCCAAGTACATGTATCATTGACGTTTATTTGAAGCTTTATTTTTTATTGTCGGATAATCAATGCTACGGAGTGTTATGTGATCTTGGGTACTCAAAAATGTAAGCATACTAACTAATATTGGTACTTAAAATTTTTTCAGAGCTTAAATTTTAAGTTAAGAATACAAATTATCGATATTATGGGCTTTTGACGATATTGTCTTGATCACTTGTATGTTGACGGGTGCAACAGAATATTAACCTTAATGGCCAGTATTATGCGTAAATTTTAATGACAATTCTGGCGGCCACAATGATCGAATGTGGTTAGATTGGCTGTAAATATGGCATTAAAATGGAAATCGCTTCGTTGGTTGGTTTATCCTTAAAAGTGTAACGGTTGAATCAACAGCCCTCTGGACCTGTCCGCCAATATCGGGCATCACTCTTATAATAATTTGGAGTAAAATCTATGGGTGTTTTTAACTTTATAAAGCGGATCTTTACTTGGTGGGATGGGCAAACGCTCGGCACACAGCTTTGGACTTGGCGCAACGGTAAGAAAGTTGGTGAGGACGAGCTTGGTAATATTTATTATACTAACTCTGATGGGACACGTCGTTGGGTGATTTATGATGGTGAAGTCGAAGGCAGCCGTGTAAGTCCAGATTGGCATGGCTGGCTGCACCATACATGGGACGAAACACCTAGCGACAAACCACTGTCGCACAAATCATGGGAAAAGCCTCATGTTCAAAACCTGACAGGAACTTCCGCAGCTTATTCGCCAGCAGGGTCTTTGCGTCGCGCTGATCCTGCAAAACGCGCTGACTATGAAGCATGGACGCCAGAATAAATATGCGAGAAAATACCACAGAAGTTGTCGTAGGTGCTTTTATACTTACCATGGCATTAGGTTTTTTATGGTTTATGGTAACTGTAACAGGCTTAAGTAAGTCAGCCACAGGAATAGAGTTGAAGGCCAACTTTCGATCTGCTGAAGGCATTAGCATCGGCACTGACATCCGTCTTGCGGGGGTCTCCGTCGGTAAGGTCAGTGATTTAAACCTCAACATCGAAACCTACCGCGCTGATGCAGTTTTTGTGATCTATCAGGGAGTACCGATACCTGATGACAGCGCAGTCATTGTGGCGTCCGAGGGCCTTTTGGGTGGGACTTTTATTGAAATTGTTCCGGGTGGGTCATTTGAAATGTTCGCAGATGGTAGTGTAATACAAAATACTCAAGGTGCTGTGAGTTTGATCCAATTGTTGATGAAATTTGTTAGGGATGATGAAGTGTGAAAACGTTTTTACTAGCGTTGTTGGTCTTCCTTGCGCTTCCAGTTTCTGCGCAGTTAGCAACCACTGCTTCGAGTGGGACATTGCGAGTACTTGATAAAATCACTGGGCGTACACAAGACATTAGATTTGATCTTGGGCAGACACATTCTATTGGTCTTTTAGCAATTACTATGTCCGAATGCCGATATCCAAGTTATAATCAATCTGGCGATGCATACGCACTTTTAACAATTGTCTACAACAATAATATTGTCCCAATATTTCGCGGTTGGATGATTGCATCTTCGCCTGCGCTGAACGCGCTTGACCATCCACGCTATGATGTTTGGATATTACGCTGTAGCAGCGAATAAGGTTTGGAAACATTTTTTTGTAGGTCAAAATCCGCTTTGAGCTGGAGAGCTGCGTTCAATTTTTGCTGATAGTGTTCACGAGGCACTTCGATCCCGCCTAGACTGGCCAGATGAGGCGTTATGAACTGGGTATCGCATAATATAAACCCGCCAACGGTAAGGCGATCGATTAAATATGCCAATGCCACTTTTGATGCATCCGTACGTTTACTGAACATACTTTCCCCAAAAAATGCTCCCCCCATTGTAATGCCAAAAACACCACCGACAAGGACCCCGTTATCCCAAACCTCAACGGAGCGAGCAATCTTGGCGCTGTGAAGCTGATTGTATAGTTTTATCAGTATATCATTTATCCACGTTTCTCCTCGGTCTGCGCATCCGGAAACAATACCAGCAAAGTCAACATCATAGGTAACATTAAACCGTTCTGATCGAATTGTTTTGGAGAGGGAACGAGAGATGTGAAACCCGTCCAATGGTATTATCCCACGTTGGCGTGGATCAATCCAAAATAAATTCTCATCTTCGCGATGCTCTGCCATTGGAAAAATACCGCCTGCATAACCTGACAGTAGCATTTCTTGTGTTAGCGTTATCGTCATCTGCAACCCCTCATTTATCTGGAGTTATTTCGCAAGATTAAAGTGGGAAGTAAATTATTAGTAAATTTCATAAAAAATGTTATGGGTAATTTTTTAATTTAAAGGCTAGTTTACATTATTAACAGAAATATTTTTTTACCAGTTTAATATATTAATAAAGCCATTTCTACTATCACGCTATTTGCTGAAGATATCTCAGGATAGCGTTTCCTAGATCTTGTATCTTATGCTGATTAGTAAGCTTATTTGTAAGTTGTTGCGCACGGTATGTCTGCTGAAGGTATTAGGCTGTTTCAGAAGGCGATTGATAACTTCCCAAATGAAACATAAAATTATTTTGAACTAAGGGTTTAGTCCATTAAGTCCCGCTAGAGGTTATTACTACCAATGGTGAAAGCTTTGTTCGTGGTTTAGTTTTTTTGCACCTAAGGACCTGACGCATTGCATTTTATTTTTTTATACAGCCATTATTAAAGTTTATGTTTAAAATTGAACCAATGCCGAATTTTTGAAAAAGATCTATTATATAAAAGTATAGTAAATAATTTTTAAGCCACTTTTATATATTAAATAACGTGAAAATGAATGAGGTAGCAAACTGCTGTTGAGTAAAATACCTTAAATATGGTTAATCATCTCTGTAAACTCAAACGATTATCAGTGTCACTGATATTTAGTGTGGCGCCTACATGCTTTGGTTAATCTTTATGTAAGATTAGTTTCTAGCCAATGTTCTAGCCAATGAATATTATAATTGCCAGTCAATACAGCGTCTTCTTGCAGTAAAGCGTGGAACAGCGGGATAGTCGTGTCAACACCATCAACAATCAATTCGCCCAAAGCGCGCGCAAGACGGGCTAAGGCTTCTGGTCTATCTCGACCGTGAACAATGAGTTTACCAATTAAACTATCGTAGTAGGGCGGTATCGAATATCCGTCGTAAAGAGCTGTATCCATCCGTACACCTAGCCCACCGGGCGCGTGAAATTGAGTTATGCGACCAGGACAAGGTGAAAAATTTGGCAACTTTTCAGCGTTAATCCTAACCTCAATGGCGTGGCCACGAATTTTCAGACTATCTTGATCAAATGACAACGGCATGCCGGACGCAACACGGATTTGTTCTCGCACGAGATCTTGATCAAAAATTGCTTCAGTTACAGGATGTTCTACCTGAAGCCTTGTGTTCATCTCTATAAAATAAAATTCACCATTTTCGTAAAGGAATTCAATAGTGCCCGCGCCAATATAATTAATATTTGCGCAGGCGTCTGCACAAACTTTGCCAATTTGTGCACGTTCGTCAGGGGTAATTGATGGACCTGGCGCCTCTTCAAAAACTTTTTGGTGACGTCGTTGTAGCGAACAATCGCGTTCACCTAAATGTACAGCGTTACCTTTTCCGTCGCCAAAAACCTGTACTTCGATGTGGCGTGGGGTAGTCAGGTATTTCTCGATGTATACTTCTGGGTTACCAAAGTTTGATTTACCTTCGGCACGTGCTGTTTGAAACGCTGACTTCATTTCTTCGGCACAATTTGCCACTTTCATCCCTTTACCACCACCACCAGCAGTGGCTTTGATGATCACTGGATAACCAAATTCTTCACCAATTTTGAGCGCATCTTCAACCGTGTCGACGCCACCGGGTGAGCCCGGAACGCAGGGCACGCCAAGTGCTTTCATTGTATCCTTGGCAGTTATTTTGTCACCCATTGTTCGGATGTGTTGCGCTGTGGGGCCGATGAACGTTAGTCCATGATCTTCAACTACTTGTACGAATTGTGCATTTTCAGATAGAAATCCATATCCTGGATGGATGGCTTGGGCACCAGTGATTTCACATGCTGAAATGATTGCTGGAAAGCTCAAATAGCTGAGTGGTGATGGCGCAGGGCCGATGCACACGCTTTCGTCAGCCATACGGACATGCATGGCGTCGGCATCAGCTGTAGAGTGCACAGCTACCGAGCCGATGCCCATCTCGCGACATGCGCGGATTACACGTAGGGCGATTTCCCCACGGTTTGCGATCAGGATTTTATCAAACATTTTAGTCCCTAACCTTTGAGCCTTATTCGACAATCATTAGTGGAGCGCCAAATTCGACCGGCGCACCATCTTCGACTAAAAGTCGTTTGACCGTACCAGATTTTGGTGCAGGGATATGGTTCATGGTTTTCATTGCTTCGATGATAAGCAATGTGTCTCCTTCATCGACCTTATCACCAACTTTTACGAAGGCAGCCACATCAGGTTCCGGAGACATATATACTGTACCGACCATCGGTGACGTGACTGCTCCAGGTAAGCTGGCAGGATCTGCGCTGGGTTCCTCTGGTGCTGACAAGCTGGCAGTAGCGGTATTTGCAGCCACCCTCTCTGAGGGTCCAGCAGCAGCTAGCTGTGTAATGACTTGTGCTGGCGGCTTTCGGCTGACCCGTACATTAAGGGCGTCGTTTTCACCGTAGTCGCGTTTTACTTGCAGTTCAGTCAGATCGTTTTCACGCAGCAGCTCAGCCAGCGCTTTAATGAAGCTGATATCTGAGTCGCGGGCGGAATCTTGAGGTGGCGTTTTGGTCATTGTTCCCTCGGGATGTTGTCTGTCTTTTTGGTGCGTCTTAGATTAGTTTATCACAAACACTTAAGTTGTCCTACACCATGGTGAAGAAGGTGGAAAGCGGGCCAAACAGTGAAAAGTGAGGTTTCGCTGTAATGCTTTGTTGTTAGACGCTACCTCTTGTTTAAATGGGTCACTCTTTTCAGACAACAAATTGACGCATTTTGTTTTAAATCATTCTGAAAGGTAAACACATATGCCGATCCCAGTCCTTCTGTAATGCACAGCTTTACGTAAACGTAAACTTGCTTATAAGTCCAATTTGATTATGATTATCTATAAATTGGAACCGTTGCTTCAGGGTTAGGCTAGTTCAAATATATTAGCCAGTATACGGCATTTTTTTATTGTAGGGGGGTGCCTATTACGGCGCTGAACCAGTGCGTATCTGACCCGCATAAATTGCATTTTCAATTATTTTCTTAGGGCCCCATTTTGACAAAATAACCTCCATTGATGTCTAGTTTGCAATACGAACCTCAATCAACCATACACTGTTACCTAGTTTGAGGTGTTAACTACAAAACCATGGCACAATAATTAAATAAAACGAGATTTTTTGAATTTGGCCTAATCAGTCAAGTTTTATTCGGTTTTTGATCAATTCTTCTACGACGGACGGTTCCGCGAGCGTGGATGTATCCCCTAATGTGCTAAAGTCATTTTCAGCTATTTTACGCAGAATGCGGCGCATGATTTTACCAGAACGAGTTTTTGGCAAACTGGGGGCCCACTGCAACAAGTCAGGTTTGGCGATTGGACCGATCTCGCTGCGAACCCATCTATTCAACTCTGCTCGTAATTCTTCAGTGGGTTCGATGCCATTCATTAATGTAACATAAGCATAAATTCCCTGACCTTTAATATCGTGAGGGTAGCCTACTACCGCAGCTTCAGCTACTGATACATGCGCTACAAGCGCGGATTCAACTTCTGCTGTGCCCATGCGGTGACCTGATACGTTGATTACATCATCAACCCGGCCCGTCACCCAATAATCGCCGTCGGCATCGCGTTTACAGCCGTCACCTGAAAAATAATATCCCGCGTAGTCACCAAAATAAGTCTTTTCAAAGCGGTCGTGATCGCCCCAGATCGTGCGCATCTGGCCGGGCCAGCTGTCTTTGATACACAATACTCCGCTGACGTCGTTGCCATGAATTTCGTCTCCTGATTGTGGATCTAGTACTACAGGTTGTACACCAAAGAAGGGCACCTGTGCTGCACCTGGTTTCAGCGTCGTTGCGCCGGGCAGGGGGGTCAGCATGTGACCACCCGTTTCGGTCTGCCAAAATGTGTCAACGATGGGGCAATTTCCATTACCAATAACTTCATAGTACCAATTCCATGCTTCAGGGTTAATAGGTTCGCCCACTGAGCCGAGTAGTTTTAGATTGGACAGATCGTGCTTCTCGACCCAGTCATTTCCCTGGGCCATTAGTGCTCGAATAGCAGTTGGGGCGGTATAGAATTGGTTTACTTTATGCTTGGCGCAGACTTCCCAGAACCGCCCCGCGTCGGGGTAGGTTGGAACGCCTTCAAACATGATTGTGGTCGCCCCATTAGCGAGTGGACCATAGATAATATAACTGTGTCCGGTTACCCAGCCGACGTCGGCCGTGCACCAGAATACATCGCCTTCGTGGTAATCAAAGGTATATTCATGGGTCATGGCTGCGTAGACGAGGTAACCGCCTGTGGTGTGAACGACGCCTTTGGGCTGCCCCGTTGAACCGGATGTATAGAGGATAAATAGTGGATCTTCTGCTGCCATTTCAACTGGTTTTTGATAGTCATCGGCTTCCAGCACCATGTCGCTGTAACTATAATCGCGGCTCGTCCAAGTAGTTTGTGCACCTGTGCGTTTCACTACGAGGCATTTGACGCTGTCTTTGCAATGTAATAGTGCCAGGTCCGCATTCGATTTTAATGGTGTAGCCTTCCCGCCACGAGGTGCATGATCAGCAGTGATGACAACCTTAGCGTCGCAACCGTTGATCCGCTTGCTTAGTGCGTCTGGCGAGAATCCTGCAAACACTATGGAATGCACAGCCCCAATGCGCGTGCAGGCCAACATTGCGTAGGCTGCTTCAGGTATCATTGGCATGTATATGACGACACGGTCGCCTTTGGTTACGCCTAAAGTTTGAAGAATATTGGCCATCTTGCAAACGTGGACCTGCAGTTGAGTGTAGGTGATGTGCAGCGTTTCAGTGGTATTTGGATCATCTGGCTCCCAGATGATCGCCACCTGATCACCGCGGGCTTTCACGTGGCGATCCACGCAGTTAGCAGAAACGTTTAAGGTGCCATCCTCAAACCATTTGATGTTGACCTTGTCTGGTAAAAACGACGTATTTTTCACTTTAGTGAAAGGCTTAATCCAATCGATGCGTTTAGCATGTTCACCCCAAAATTTGTCAGGATCTACAATTGATTGAGCATACATTTTTGTATAGCAAGCAGCGTCAACATGGGAGCGCCTCGCCGCGGCGGCTGTCGGAGGGTAGGTCTTAGATTTAGTAGACATGGGGGCATCCCTTATTTGAATTGGGGCAAACTTGGGCGAGTCACATAACGTGCACAAGCCATCCACAAAAAGTATACCTGCGAATATGGGGCTATATTTGTCCCTTATCGAGGTCAGATCGCGAGGTATTTGGAGCGCAGGCCTTCGTCTTCCAGCACTTCTTTAGCTGAACCGTCATATACGACCTTTCCGATGTCAAGTATTACGGCGCGGTCTGCCAATTTCAATGCGGCTACTGCGTTTTGTTCGACTATAACTGTTGTAATGCCCTGGTCGCGTATCATTTCCAGTGTTTTAGCAATTTCTTGTACGATGACTGGTGCGAGGCCTTCATAAGGTTCATCCAGCAGTAACACTTTAATATCACGACACAGCGCTCGTGCGATTGAAAGCATTTGCTGTTCACCACCGGACAAAGTTACACCATCCTGTTTTCGGCGTTCACGCAGGCGAGGGAAAAGATCGTAAACGCGGTCCAGAGACCAACCAATGGGCGGGGCGATTTGCGCCAGTTTGAGGTTTTCTTCGACAGTTAAACCGGGAATGATGCTGCGGTCTTCAGGCACCAATTGGATACCAGCTTGTGATGCCTGCCAAGATTTCATTTCGTGCAATGGTTTGTGGTCAAGCCAGATTTCGCCACTGTTCAATTGTGGATCATCCATGCGGGCAATTGCTCGGAGGGTGGTAGTTTTTCCAGCACCATTTCGACCGAGAAGGGCTAGAATTTCGCCTTCGTGAATATCAAAACTGACGCCCTGTATAATGTAACTTTCACCATAATAAGCTTCCATGTTCCAAACCGACAAGTACTTGGGAGCAGTAGCGGCCATGTTGCGATTTTTTGAGTATGGGCCATTGGCGTCGAGGCGTTCAACGTGGGTCATTTTAGTTAACTCCTTCGACAGGTGCTTCACCTAGGTAGGCTTCTCGCACTTTCGGGTGGCCTTTAATTTTGTCGGGCGTGTCTTCGACAAGTGGAGTGCCTTGTGCCAACACTGTGATTCGATCAGCTAGGGAAAAAACCACGTTCATATCGTGTTCGATGATAGCCATCGTAACACCACGGTCTTTGCGGATCAGTTTAAGCAACTCGATGGTATTTTCAGTGTCTGCACGGGCCATACCAGCGGTGGGTTCATCGAGTAGTAAGAGGCGCGGTTCTTGCACCAGACACATCGCCATTTCGAGACGGCGTTTGTCACCTCGTGACATGGCAGATGCTTGCATGTCGCGTTTATCGAGCATGTTAACTTCATCTAACATGGCTTCGGCTTTTTTGATCATTGATTTTTCATGGCGCACGGATTCAAAGGCGTGCATCCGAAAGGCTCCGTCTCGTTTGGCGAAACACGGGATAAGCATGTTTTCCATGACGTTCAGATCAGCAAAGATTTCAGGTGTTTGGAACACACGGCTGATACCCATCTGGTTGATTTGATGCGGTTTGCGACCCAAAACAGATTGGCCATCAAAAATAACCGATCCGCTATCTGGGATCAGCTTACCAACAAGTACGTTTAGCAGGGTAGACTTGCCTGCTCCATTCGGACCGATGATCGCGTGACAAGTGTTTTCCATCACATCAAGGTTCACGTCACCGAGTGCTTGAAGGCCGCCAAACCGTTTGTTGACGCCTTTGACTGAAAGTAGTGCCATTATGACGGTTCCTTATTCTGCAGGCGTGCGGGACGTAGCGTCCTGCGTGTCAGAGGTTTTGTTACGGCGAAACAGTTTGGCGATGCGTTGACCACCTTCAACCAAGCCACCGGGCAGGAAGATCACAACCATCATGAACAAGATGCCCATAGTCAGGTGCCAGCCTTTTCCAATGAACGGATAGACCAGCGCTACGATCACATCTTCAAAACCATCAGGCATAAAGGCGAACCATTCATGTAGGATATCCTTATTAATTTTTGAGATGATGTTTTCCATGTATTTGATGACACCCGCGCCGAGTACTGGCCCCATTAAGGTCCCTGCACCGCCAAGGATTGTCATAATCACAACCTCTCCAGATGCCGTCCAAAACATGCGCTCCGGTCCCACTTGGGTGTCCATTGCGACCATCAGGCCACCAGCAAGTCCGGCGTACATACCCGAAATTACGAAGGCTGACAGGGTGTAGCGTTTTGGCGTTAGACCAGTGTAATTCATCCGTTGCTGATTTGACTTTACCGCCCGCAACATGATCCCAAATGGGGAGCGGAAGATGCGGATTGAAACGTAAAACGCTATCAATAAAAAAACGCCTGCGATATAATAACCCAAGTTGAAGGTAAATAAGTGATTTCCAAGGGATAGTTCATAGGAATTACCCATCTCGGCCCCAAATAAATTGGCTCGACCAATTCCACCGTCAGCAGGCCCCCCAAATAGGGGTGTGTCAGTATTCTTGATCTGCAAACCAGTTTCGCCACCCGTAATCGGCGTCAGAACCGAATACGCCATTGCAAACATCATTTGCGCAAATGCCAGCGTCAATATTGAAAAGTAGATACCAGAGCGGCGCAGAGACACAAAGCCCACTACTAACGCGAAGGCGCCTGCTACAACAATTGATACCAAGATTCCTGGGATCACGTTCAACGTAACCAGTTTCATAGACCAGATTGCAGCGTAGGATCCAATACCTAAAAATGCAGCGTGACCAAAACTTAGGTAGCCAGTAAGGCCAAATAGAAGGTTGAACCCTACTGCAAAAATCCCAAAAATTACGAAACGTTGCATTAAGTCGGGATAGCCCGCGTTAAATTGCGCCATCGCAGAACCTTCGGGGAAAGGGTTGAGGATGAAGGGGGCTAGCATAACCAGCCCAAACACGATCAGCATCAACTTGCTGTCTTTTCTGGTAAGTCCGAACATGGCTTATTCCTCCATCACGCCCTTGCGACCCATCAGGCCACGAGGACGGGTCAACAAGATGATAATTGCAACAAGGTAGATTATTATTTGATTAATGCCGGGCAATAGGTCTATCACAGCGGGCATTGAAGCAAAACTTTCAAGTACGCCTAGTAAAAAACCTGCCGCAACGGCACCGGGGAGAGATCCCATGCCACCCACCACTACTACAACAAAGCTGAGGACTAAGAAATCCATGCCCATGAAGTAGTTTGGAGCTACTATAGGTGCATACATCACACCTGCGACTCCGGCCACAGCGGCGGCAAGGCCGAACATGAACGTAAACCGCTTGTCTATGTCGATACCCAATAGGCCAACGGTTTCACGATCTGCCATACCAGCGCGAACTACCATGCCAAATGTGGTAAATTGAAGGAATGCGAAAACACCCGCAATTATAAAAGCTGAGAAAAAGAAATACACCAACCGCCAATAGGGATACATAATGGTCTGTGCCTCATAACCGAGAATCATACCAAAATCTAAAGACCCAGTGAACGCGGGTGGGGCCGGGGTTTGAATCGGGTTAGCACCAAAGAAATATTTGATAATCTCACCAATAACTAGCGCCAGACCGAACGTTACAAGTATTTGATCTGCGTGTGGGCGTTTGTAGAAGTGCTTTATTAAACCACGCTCCATCGCAAAGCCTACAAAGATCATCACAGGTATTGCGAACAGGATTGCGATTGGTACTGCCCAATCCATAATAGTTTGACCGGCGGCCATTCCGAACCAGTCTTGCACGTAAAATGTGTCAACTTGCATCGGGTTGCCTAAAAAGTCAGAGCGAGTCGGGTCAACAACCTGATGGGAAACTGAAAGAATTTTTGAAGTTATCACAGCGCAAAACGCGCCCATCATGAACAAAGCGCCATGGGCGAAGTTTACGACCCCTAGTGTGCCAAAAATTATGGTCAGGCCAAGGGCGATCAACGCATACGCGGAGCCTTTGTCTAAACCGTTGAGAACTTGAACGATGATCTGGTCCATGGCTTGGCTACCTCTGATCGATAAATGCAAAATTTCCGCGCACCATGTGGCGGAAGATTAGCGCAAATGTCTTATAAAAAAATGTCAGGGCAGTGTAAAACTGCCCCGACATAGATGGTTTATGCGCCGTTGTTGCATTCACCCAAGGAGGCCTCTGCACCGCCCATTTGTGGATGATCAGGTGCATAAGTGACCTGCTCAACTGGTGTGACTTCAACGATTTCTACAAGATCAAACTCGTTCTCTGGATTTTCCTTGCCGCGCACAACTAGAACGTCTTTGAAGCACTGGTGATCGTCTGCACGGTACAGTGTTTCTCCGTTGCCCATACCGCTAAATTCAAAGCCTTCGAGGGCTTCGACAACGGCACAAGGCGCAAACGAGCCAGCACGCTGCACAGCATCCGCATACAAAAGTGTCTGCACATAGCATGTGTGCGCAGCCTGTGATGGCGGAAAGCCGTACTTGGTACCAAACGAACGCACGAATGCGTTTGTTCCAGCATACTTAGCGCCAAGCTGGTCTTCGATTTTCCAATCCCAATTTTGCGAACCCAATATGCCGGCGATGTTTGCACCAGCACCACGGGCCATCAGCTCTGAATAAAGTGGAACAACTATCTCAAAGTTCTTGCCGTTAGCTTGTGCGTCGCGCAGGCCAAATTGAACGGCGTTTGTCAAAGAGTTAATCATGTTTCCACCGTAGTGGTTCAGAACCAAAACGTCGGCTCCGGAGTTCAGAACTGGTGCGATATACGACGAGAAGTCAGTTTGTGTTAGTGGTGTCTTAACCGAATTTACGGTTTCCCAACCCATAGCTTCGGTTGATGCACGAATGGCTTCCTCAGTGGTGTAGCCCCAGTTGTAGTCTGCAGTCAGATGGTATGCTTTGCGGTCTGAACCGTACTGCGCCGCAAGAACTGGTGCTAAAGCAGCACCGGTCATGTAAGAGTTGAAAAACTGACGGAAACCGTTAGCCTTACGATCTTTACCTGTCGTATCGTTTGAGTGCGTGAGGCCGGCCATAAAGATAATGCCAGCTTCTTGACATAATGCTTGAACAGCAACAGCCACGCCGGAGCTTGAACCGCCAGTGACCATAACTGCACCGTCTTTTTCGATCATAGAACGTGCAGAAGCGCGCGCCGCGTCGGATTTAGTCTGTGTGTCACCTGTTACGTACTTAACTTCGCGGCCCAATATGCCGGTGCCGTCAAGTGCGTTGGACGTGAACGTTTGCAGCATACCACCGTCACCGCCACCGTTCAGGTGCTCGACTGCGAGTTCGTAGGCACGGATTTCGTCCGCACCTTCGTCTGCGTAGGGGCCGGACTGTGGCACGTTAAAACCAAGAACGACTTCGCTATCGCCAGGTGCGTTAGTGAAACCAGCGTGGGCATCAGCACGTAGATATGTTGGCAATGTGAGTGCAGCACCAGCAATAGCGCCAGTTTTCATAACGCCACGACGTGTGAAGTTTGATTTGGACATGTAGTAACCTCCCTTGAGTGATACAGGTGAACCTCCCGTTCAACTGCACATGCTTTTGTAGCATAATCCATAAACTGCCATTTTGAAAATTACTCAATAAGGGTTTGTTGAATAATATAATTTCTGTAAAGATGTAGACGAGCTTACAAAAAAAATTGTAAAAAAATTATCTATTTCGAGTAAAAAAGGATGATAAAATTAATAAAAAAAATAAAATGCGAGAACAAATCTCACCACACCTTCTTACTGGCACGCGGGCGCGAAACCGACGGATAGATTTAGGTCTTCGGCAAACCAATGTTGCCAAGGAAATTGGTATTTCTGGTTCCTACTTGAATCTAATCGAACATAACCGTCGTAAAATTGGCGGTAAGCTATTGAGCGAACTAGCGCGGGTTTTAGTTATAGATGTCGCATTGCTTGGTGATGGTGTGAGTGATGCTATTTTGGTGCCCTTGAAAGAAGCTGCAGCGGCATTTCCAGACGAAAGCATTGAAGACCTGCAGTCTGAAGAATTGTTGGCGCGGTTTCCGGGATGGGCTGCGTTGATTGTGGCGCAACGGCGCAGGATTACCCAATTGGAAGACCGCACTGAAGCGTTGAGTAACCGGCTGGCCCATGACAGTCAGATTGCTAATGCGCTGCACGATGTCATTTCCACGGCTACTGCAATTAGGTCTACCGCAAGTATTTTGGTTGAAACGCCTAATTTAGATTCTGATTGGCAATCACGGTTTCACACAAACATCGATATGGATTCTGCGCGGCTCGCTGAAAGCAGCCAAGCTTTGCTCGGATTTTTGGACATGGAGATGGAGGCAGGTAGCGCGCATGTAGATTCTGCGATGGAACAAGCGGAGGCCGCGCTTGCGAAGTCGGATTACTATTTTTTGGGCATTGATAATGGGGACGACATAAAGTTTGATGAAATTCAAAATGCTACCACCCGAACCATTTTACAGGACTGGGCAAAGGGTGCATCAGAAGATGCTGTAAGCTTGCCGCTTAAAGCGTTTACCCAGGTGGCCCGTGCAGTAGCTTACGATCCAGCGCGGCTTTCTTCGCAGTTTGGGGTGGCGTTGGATGTGGTTTTGCGTCGATTAGCGCACTTGCCACCGGACTCAGATCATCCGTTGATGGGTTTAGCAATATGTGACGGCGCGGGCGTAGTAACGTTTCAAAAACCTATGCTTGATTTTCAACTTCCACGATCAGGTGCTGCATGTCCGTTGTGGCCGCTGTATCAGGCGTTGACCCAACCGGGCCGGGCAATTCGTCGCATAGTGCGACTTCCTGGAGCCGCGCGTACACCTTTTGAATGTTTCGCTATTGCTGGGCCCGTAGGAGATATTGCATTTGGCTCTGAACCTAGGATTAATGCGACAATGTTGGTGCGGCCTGCGAGTGCTGATGATACGGTGGATGTTGTGGGGCCGGGGTGTCGGGTATGCGATGTTCATAATTGTACTAGCCGTCGTCACCCAAGTTTGTTGTAAAATGGCTTTGGGCCTTTGACTCCGTCCAATGTTGTAGCAATAGTTATGTTCAGTCGATTGAAAAGCTTTGGATGGCGGCATTTGGGAGGGTATAAACGATGGGCCAACGTGTCCTTTTGATTGAAGATGAGCCCAATATAATTGAGGCAATTAGTTACATTCTGACCAAGGATGGCTGGACCGTACACACCCATTCGGATGGGGAAACGGCGATGTCGAAGGTTATGCAGCGCGTTCCTGATCTGATTATTCTTGATGTTATGTTGCCAGGTAAATCCGGTTATGACATTTTGCGTGAATTGCGCGCGCAAGCTGAAACTAAAGATGTGCCCGTGATGATGCTGACTGCGCGTGGTCAATCCAAGGATCGTGAAATGGCGACCAGTTTGGGTGCCACGCAATTTATGACAAAACCGTTTTCTAACGCTGAAGTCCTTAAAAGTGTGCGCGCTTTGGCCGGACTGTGACTAATTAATGAAACTACCGAGCCGAACAGAATTTCTTGATCGTAGTAGTTACCGTCAACGTAGATTTCGTGACGCGGCGCGTTGGCTGCCAATTTTTGCTGGCGTTCTCATGCTTCTGCCACTGATGTGGCCACGTGAGACACCCGATCAAAGCCAGACCAGCAACGGCATTGTTTACCTGTTTGGATTGTGGGTCATTCTCGTTGTGCTGGCGTTTGTCCTGTCACGGGTTTTAAGGCTTTCTGAATCATTGGATGGAAACGATGCACCCAACGGGTGGGGCGGAGAATGATTTCTTTCAACCTGCTGATTGTGGTTTCGTTGATGTATGTCGTGTTTTTGTTTCTTGTCGCCTTTGCTGCGGAAAGACGCGCGGCGCAGGGCAAAACCAGTTGGGTTCGCTCATCTGTAATTTACACTCTCTCACTAAGTATTTATTGTACTGCTTGGACGTTTTATGGGGCTGTTGGTTATGCAGCGCGATCCGGCCTTGAATTTGTTACAATCTATTTGGGGCCAACCTTGGTAATGATAGGCTGGTGGTGGCTTGTGCGTAAATTAGTTCGCATTGGGCGCACGCAGCGTCTTACATCAATCGCCGATCTGATTTCGTCAAGGTATGGAAAGTCACCCGTGCTTGGGGTGATGGTTACCGTTTTGGCGATTGTTGGAACGACACCGTATATTGCACTGCAGCTTCAATCGGTGACCCAGTCTATCGCAGTGTTCGCCGCCAGCAGTGATGAGATGTGGCTTCCGGGAGATCTGAACCGTGCGGCTATGTGGGTGGCTGTTGGGCTTGCTGTGTTCACAGTGTTGTTCGGTACGCGTAATTTGGATGCACATGAACGACATCATGGCATTGTTCTCGCAATCGCCGTGGAAGCTGTAGTGAAGTTGTGCGCGTTGTTAGCGGTTGGGATATTTGTAGTCTGGGGCATTGCTGGCGGTGTCGGTGCTACGTTGGAATTGATTGATGCATCGGCTCAAAGTCAATGGTCCCCAAGTCCAAGTCGCTGGATTGGGTTAATTTTTGTTTCAGGTGCTGCGTTCGTTTGTTTACCGCGAATGTTTCAAGTCTTGGTGGTGGAAAATTCTGACGAACAAAGCCTCAGCACTGCAAGCTGGGCGTTTCCGACCTATTTGATGTTGATGAGTCTGTTTGTTGTGCCTATCGCCGTGGTGGGCTTGGATCTTATGCCAGAAAGTGCAAATCCAGATTTATTCGTAGTGACAGTACCCATTAGTGAGGGGCGACAGGGCCTTGCAATCCTTGCATTCTTAGGTGGGTTTTCATCGGCAACATCCATGGTGATTGTGGCGACATTGTCGTTGGCGACCATGGTCAGCAATCACATTATTGTCCCCAGTTGGTTGAATGCTCGAACCCCCGGTGCGGTTGTATCGGGCGATGTGCGCCAAGTTGTAATCATGTCACGGCGGGTGTCGATCAGCGTCATTTTGGCGCTAGGGTATGTTTATTTCCGCGTGTCGGGGGGGGGCACTGCTCTGGCTTCCATCGGATTAGTTTCATTTATTGGCGTTGTGCAGGTTTTCCCCGCTATGATTGGTGGTGTTTTTTGGCGTGGTGCAAATCGCTGGGGTGCAGGTGCTGGTCTGATTGTTGGTTTCAGCGTCTGGCTGTGGACAAATTTCTTGCCTAGTTTTGGTATTGACGCAGTGATATCGCAAGCGGTGTTTTTGGGTGGACCATTTGGGATTGGCTGGCTGCGCCCCGAGGCGTTGTTTGGAATTTCGGGAACTGATCCATTTGTGCATGCGCTATTCTGGTCAATATTTCTGAACACATCAGCATTTATATTTGTGTCAATCCTGACCTTCCCAAACCCATTAGAACGTCTGCAAGGGGCGCAATTTGTAAATGTGTTTGATTATTCCAGTGGTGCGCGCACGTGGTTGCAATCTGCTGCTCAAGCTGAGGACTTACTGGTAATGTCTCAACGAATTCTTGGTGGTGCAGAAGCCCTTTCAATTTTTGCGACGGAGGCTCGATCACAGGGAAAAACTGGTTTTCAGCCTGATGTGACGCCTGATTTTATTGGTAGATTGGAACGCGAATTGTCAGGGTCGGTCGGGGCAGCTACAGCGCATGCGATGATTGGCCAGCTGACTGAAGGTACGATTGTATCGGTGGATGATCTTATTGCGGTTGCGGATGAAACCGCCCAGATCATGGAATACTCAAGCAGGTTGGAGGCAAAAAGTGCAGAGGCGAATAGTACTGCGCGTGCATTACGAGAAGCTAATGAAAAGCTGACTGCGTTGAGCATTCAGAAAGACGCGTTTTTAAGTCAGATCAGCCACGAATTACGCACACCAATGACATCAATCCGTGCATTTTCAGACATTCTACGAGATGAGGATGTGGAGAATGTTGCGCGGAAGCGGTTTGCAGGAATTATCCATGAACAAAGTAATCGTCTGACACGACTATTAGATGATTTGTTAGACCTTGGTGTGCTGGAAAGCGGTCAGGTGCAGTTGAACATTGGGCAGGACATACTGGCGGATGTCTTGGACCGCGCGGTAATTGCATCAGGCGTGAACACTGGCAAGCTGGCGATTGCTCGCAGGGCTGGCAATGAGACTGTAAACGTACACACTGATCTGGACAGGTTGGCTCAAGTTTTTATTAATTTGATCAGCAATGCGGCTAAGTACTGCGCTAACGATGTCCCAAAATTACGCATTATTGTGCGTCAGTTCGCAGGACAAACGATTATCGATTTCTGTGATAATGGCGCGGGCATTCCGAGTGAGAGCCAATCAATGATTTTCGAGAAATTCTCGCGGCTCGAGGATGAGGGTAAGGCGGGTGGCGCGGGTCTGGGCCTTGCTATTTGCCGCCAGATTATGGGTGCACTTGGTGGTGACATAACATATTTGCCAGGTCAAGGTGGTGCTGCATTTCGTGTTACCCTGCCCGCAGCTCAGGTTTTGGTACTACAATAGCCATTTTAAGCCATGTCGTTAGTAGGTTAATAACCTCACGTGGGCTAAAAAGTTTTATGACGTTTTACGCTGGATATTATTGATGAAATCCTAAATTCAATTGTTGCTAACATGCTGGGTCTAACTGGCGCGTCTCTTGTAGTGGGAGACACATCAGCTGCCACGATAAAGAGATAAATCAGGCGCGCATTTGGTTTGCAGCGGATGAAGCTACGGAATTACTGGCGTGTATTTTTAGTATCGTATAATAAGCTTTCCAGGCAGAAGATCTGATTGAATGTGAACTAGATCGTTAGGCGATATTGTATTTTTGTAATGGACTATCTGCAGGATTGAGGAGGTTACCCTTATCAGACCAACTGTTAATATTTTTGTAATTTGAATTTTAAATAACTGGCAGTTTTTTGCTTCCAGCGACGACTAAAACTGCGTCATATGGATTTTTGTATTATTATGGCGCCGTTCGCCAGCCTATTGTTAATTGTACTCTTAGATGTTGGAATTATCAAAGCTGATTTTAGGCTCTCTACCACTGATATTGGATTTACGGATGATCTGCGCACTGCAGGACAGCTGATGTTGCAGAGTAATTTCCGCTTCTCGTTTTTTAATCCAGATTCCAGTGGCAATTCACAATTTAAGTAATTTGAGAAATAATTCCAAAAGTATGGGGGTATTAGCACCTGTTAAAGGTTCATCAGGCATGTCGATAGTGCTATGCAAAGCTAGACAATACAGGCCAACTAAATTTAACATCGTACTGATGCGCATAGCGTTACCGGTCCATAAAATTGTTGTCTTTAAATTGGGTAAAGCGCTGAATTTGGCTAACACGACCGTCGGATGGGTGATGCTGATCAAAGTACTGAAGAAATGCAAGTTTCGCGCGGCTGGATCAACTGGCAGGTAACCGGGCTGTAAAAGTGCAGTATATGTAGGTTTTATTATAACATAGTTCACCCAGTATAGTGCAGTTTCTATTTTGAGATTTCATGTTACGAATGGTATTAAAAGCAAAATACAGACTTTGATATTATAATTATCGATTTGTTTAAGAAATAGTTAGAAAAGTATTAATTGCCAGCAAGCGAATTTAACTGATCACGCATCATACGAAGATCATAGCCATGATTAGCTGCGATGTTCACGATGTTACAGGTATCCATGTCGCCAGCTTGCATCATAGCCCAAATAATTGTGCAGCGGGTACCTGACGCACAATATGCCAACACAGGACCATCTGATTGCATGCAGACTTCTTTTTGTTGTGCGGCAAGACTAGGGTTCATCATTGCATGGGTCGCAGGCAGTACTATAAAATTTAGACCTGCTGCTTCAGCTGCAATTTTCATTGCATCCGCCTGATGCGACATCGGAATTTCGTTACATGGACGGTTGTTAATAATTGTGGTGAAGCCGGCCTTTGCGAGGTCTGGAAGGTCCTCGGGATTGATCTGCGGCGAAACGGCATAGATGGGGGTGAGCTGATGAATTTCCATGGTACTTTCTAGGCCCTCTGGTGTCTGGCGTCCAGAGGTTGGCCCGTTGTATGCCCCTTTTAAGGCACTCAATATTATGTGGCTTTCCCTTTTTGTATGTGAAAGCTTTCCTGATTACTTTAAACTTGGTTATGGGCACTAATTAGATAGTTACAATAGGGAGACTGGTGCGATTTGGGGTTTTGGACAGAGCTGGCATGGTCTTAATTGACGGGAAGCCTGTAAATTCTTTGGACGCTGAGTTAGGTGCAAGGACGGTGCTTTCAGCTGAAGCTGAGCCGTAAATTTTTAAGACCCACAACACAGCTAACATTGGTATAATTGTACTAGTGCATTAAGGTCTGATCAAAATCTATCGCTGTGGCTTATAATAATTTTGCGCTCGAGGAGGTTGGGAGCTATAATGCTTTTAGCAGCGCATTATTGTTTGGCAATAAAAGTTCTGTGGATTAGTTGTCTTGAGTTGACACTAGGTCTGTTGCCAGTCGGTAGTGTTTCTAAATGCATGCCAGTACCCATACGGTCAAACCTTGAGTTGAAAAATGTTAATTCTTGAACAAAATACTCGAATGGTGGTTACTTATGAGTTACGCTAT
>JAPKAD010000045.1 GCA_028825445.1 Octadecabacter sp. | reverse complement strand
CGGTATGACCATTTCGGTACGTCACGGTTACATCGTGTGCGGAAATTCCAACAGTGGCCTGAGTACTTTTACATTCTGGTGAAGTCTGCTCTTCGTGCATTTTTTTCCCTTGCGATATCACTTTTTCGTTTTAATAGAAGCACCCTGCAAACTTCGTACCGCAGGGTGCTTCTTTATCTTGTTGACGCCTTAGTTTGAAGCCGACGTCAGTCCTGTGGCTATTGTTTGGGATGTCACACGCAACAGATCTAGGTACGTTGGCACTTCGCCGTCAGCTTCGCTAAGACTATCGACATAAAGAACCCCACCGTAAGCAGCGCCGGTTTCGCGCGCCACCTGTTCAGCGGGGGAAGTGTTAACCGTACTTTCGCAAAAAACAACTGGAATATCATTGTCCCTCACACCGTCAATCACTGCACGCACTTGTTGTGGTGTGCCCATCTGATCGGCATTCATCGGCCACAGATATAGCTCTTTCATACCAAAGTCACGAGCGAGGTAGCTGAACGCGCCTTCGCAAGTAACCAACCAACGACGATCTTCCGGAATTCTTGCAATAGCTGCGCGAAGTGGTTCGATAGTTGCCCGAAGCTCCTGTTTATAAGCGTCAGCGTTTGCCATATAGACAGCTGCATTGTCAGGGTCTTGATTGGAAAATACCACAACAATGTTATCAATGTAAATCAGTGCGTTATTTAGACCCATCCAAGCATGGGGGTTAGGCATGCCTTCGTAGCTACCCGCTGAGATTGAGATAGGGATAATTCCATTGGTCAGTATAGCTGATGGTATGTCTTCCATGTTGCTGAAAAACTGTTCAAACCAAAGTTCTAAATTCATGCCATTCCACAAAATTAGATCAGCATCGGAGGCACGTACGATATCTTGTGGGGTTGGCTGATAGCCATGAATCTCAGCCCCAGGCTTTGTGATGGAGACCACGTCCGCAGCATCACCCGCAACATTCATCGCCATATCTGCAAGGACTGTAAAGGTAGTAACAACCTTCATTTTATCGCTGGCACAAACGCTAGTCGCAAAGAATGTAATAACAGCAGCGGTAGATATCGATTTAAAGAATGGGGATAGCATTTGGACCTCCTGAATTGCCATTCACAAACTGTTAATGCAAATCAGTCGCAAGTGTCAACAGTATTGAGAACTATTCGCATATAAAATATCGTAATGAATAACTAATTGGTACATATTACTCGATGTCTTCGGGTTTTCCGAATTGCATGGCGAGCGTGCGATCAGTTTCTGTGGGTTGTAAGTGTTTTGATTAGAGCCATCGTTCGATGGAACGAATTCCTGATACTGTGGAAACTTAGGTCAGCGTTCTTGGTCGCTAATAGTAACCATTCCACAGTGCGCCAGTTAGGGTCAGGGGTCCTGAACAATCTCGAAACACAAACTTTCTGCGACGCAGAAAATAACTGCTCGAGTCAGTGCACGTTTGTGTGTCACCACTTACCAAGCAGCCAATTGTGATTATTTTCTTTTGGGCGTTGTGTGCGCCCAGTTTCTAACATCCCTCTAATGTCGTTCTTCTGACGGTTCCTGTGACACAGTCTTTATTGGTGCTGATTTTGTATGGTCTTTCGGTGTCGGGACTGCAAACAAAGCCCCGAAAACATCCTCTGCGCTCTCTATTGGCTTTTGTTGAGGTCTGGTCGTGCTGGGTGTGCTCGGCTTAGGACTGTCTTGGCTTATTCGCTCCATTCTCACGTCAAAATCTGCTTCTGTCTCTTCCGCTATCTTCTTGCACCCACCAGTTTTAAGAAATTTTTGACAGCATTTTAGTGGGTATGCAAGGCTAGGGCTACCATCGGTCTCAGGTGGTGCTCTGGGAAGTTATTATAAGCCTGAGGTGGCGCAAATGATATTTACCAGTGGGCTTCTTAATCTGCCCTTTCCAAGACAAGCTAAAGGGCAGCCGCAGCTATTTTAGGGACCTTAATGATTTAAGCATCGTTGCTCTCCATGATTATTGTTATCAAAATAGAGGGTGGAAATTACTCCGTTTTACGTGCTGGACTTGAACTACCATTAGTGAAATTTTGTCCGACAGTGTAGGTCATTGCTGGCTCCTTGGGTTTAGTTCGTACGAACTAATCACCTGAGACGCCTTTGTTGGTTTGTCTCTTCCTAACCTTCGATGTCATTTTTTGACTTTCTGGTAGGTTTTAGACTTTCAGTTCTGTTCGGCTCTTGTTAGCAACTGTCAACACAATCCACAAAACAGAGAGACGTACCTATGGCTGACAAGAAACCCACTACGAGCCCTCAGCAAGCCCTTATGGAAGACCTACTCAAGCGCAAGCAAGAGAAGCAGTCAGAGAGCTACTACCAGAAGACCCAGAACGGTAAAAGTAACCACCCCAAGAATGTGGGCAGAAAAGGAATTAATATCGGCAAGAGTGGTGAAAACGAGTAAGTCTACCATACCTTCACAAGGACTTTCCTCATCACCGTTATTTAATACTGAATTATCCACCGAACACTTAGAGGATGGTTATCAACAAGCTTACCAGAACTGTTTCGAGGGAAAGGCACCTCAGACAATTGTTGTTTCGAATTAAACATACGACTGGCCACCAACACCTATTCCTGCCTGAGGATAAGGAATTGCCCGTTTATTTACTTTAAAAATGTCTCTTATATTAATTGACTTGGGAACCTATTTTTTTGAAATTACTTTCAAGAGTATTCTATTTTTAATTAGGGCGACTGTTGTTTAGTTTCGTGGAGCAATATGAGAGCATTTTGGAATGTCTGACCTAGACTTGAAGCGCTACCAGCTCTATCCTTGCGTGCCCTAACTTACGCATGAAGTTGTCGTCTATTTTATTTATTAGCCCTTTTCATATACAAACGTCGCTGACTTTTTTTAATATAAGTCCAAGCAATAAAACGGCTAACTTTTTGCCCCTGCGCCATTTTGACCACTTTAACATCCGTAACTTTAGCCTTTCTCAAAATTTTATGGAGCGGTTTGAGGTTATCTTTTTTCGATACCAACGAGCTAAACCACAGGCACTGGTCGGCAAACTCGATGCTTTGTTCAACCATGCTAGCGATAAACTTTATCTCGCCGCCGGGACAGAAAAGTTCAGTATTTTGACCGCCAAAGTTGAGTTTTTTTGATTGTCCCTTGCCAAGATTTCTCCACTTACGTTGGGTGGCTTTATTAGCATTCTCGATGGAAGCATGGAAAGGTGGGTTGCAGAGGGTGATGTGAAAAGTTTCGTGGGGTTTGATCACTCCTCTAAAAATATTTTCGCGTATATTTTGTTGTCGGAGGTCAATTTCCAGCTCATTGAATTGGCATATGTGCTGTGCCACTTTGATAGCAGTCGGATCTATATCTACGCCAGTGAAGTGCCAACCGTATTCACTTTGGCCAATCAGAGGATATACTAAGTTGGCACCAGTGCCTATGTCTAACGCTTTAAAATTACGCCCACGAGGGATCTCCTGATTATTGTCGCTGGCGAGTAAATCCGCCAGATAGTGGATGTAGTCGACGCGACCAGGAATTGGCGGGCATAGATAATTAGCAGGGATATCCCAATAATTAATATTGTAATATGTCTTTAACAAAGCTTGATTAAGCACACGAACCGCCCACACATCCTGAAAATCAATAGTAATCTGGCCAACAGGGTTGCTGATAGTAAATGCCTCAAGTTTGGGCAACTGCGCCACTAAACGCCCAAAATCGTAACCTTCTCTGTGTTGATTGCGGGGGTGCAGCTTGGTTTTGGTGTCCATTGGGCAGCCTTCAGTAAACTAGATGTTAGTATCTAGCCGAACCTCTAACTAATCTCAAACTCTTATGCCCCGTTACAGGCGTCTGTCATTCTCGCTCCTCTAGTGGGATACGGTGGCAGAGTATCCAGCCGGTTATAAAGTACAAACTCCATCGCAATGTCGCTAGTGTAGGCAGTGTGGTGGCTTTAGAAAACTTTCGACTGGCATATTTCTGGGGACCTGTACCATTTGCCTACACACGGAAGTATACGACAACAAAGAGTTATATATCATCTCCCTAGGCTGTTTAGGGTATTTTCGGTAGCCTTTGTGGTGGCTTGACGAAAAGGGCCTCATTGCCTTTTTGTTACCGCAGGCTTTTAACAAAGGGGGATCAAGCATTAACCTAAATTCGTATAAGCGTGCTTATGCAGGGCAATTCTGATTAGTTGGACTTTGGGGTTGCCGCACTGATGCTGAACCATTTGGGAACCAGCGATCAAAAATTGTTAGGACGATGTCGCAAAACTCTGGATCATTGATGTGCGCGTCCAATTCTGCCCATTCGATGTGATCGCCCAGCAGCGGCTTAATAGCCTTTGCAAAGGCGACAATACCATTGGGATTATGCAATGGCGCGCCTGCGCGGTCCCATTCGTGGCAGCCACCTAGTGGCATTATAAACGCAGTTTTTCCAATCGAACATGCGAGGCGGTCAGCGTGCGACTTTGCGACTTTCTTGCGGTCTTCGTTGGTTATAACGACTGAAGTCAGCAATCGGTTATGGGCGTGCGTTTCATATCCATCCCATTGATTATCAATTTTTTTCCACCCGATCACATCTACCAAATCATGGCACCCCGGGGCAACTATCTGTGGTGTCCCTGTGCGGCCTGCGCTGGTTAGTCGTTCTGCACCGGCCGACAGATCTGATCCAAAGATATGGTTGCCTACCTCTTGTGTGGCAAGGTCAAGAACGCAAGAAAACCGTCCTTGCGCTATAAGGTTTTCAAAAGCCCTCCCGCCCATTCCAGTGGCGTGGAATACGGCAACCTCGAACCCGCGCTCTTCCAGGGCTGGTTTCAGAGTCACCATAAACCGCGTGGTGGCTTTGCCAAAACTAGTCATTCCAATCATTGGTTTATTTGGATCGGGGTGTTGGGTGGAGCGAGCGGCCCCGAGCACTGCACCTGCAGCCTGACTAAGCGAGGCTTTGCAAATGCTGTTGAGGCCATAAAGCCCACCAGCCCACAAGATCATCTGTACATCTGAAGCAATCCTGTCAGGCGGCAGCATAGGTGAGAATGAGACTGTGGAGACGATATATTTAGGTACGCCAAGCGGTAAGGCTAGGCAGACATCAAGCGCAAGATCCGTACCCATGGTGCCGCCCAAGATGATCACACCATCGACCTGTGCGTTCTGGTAAAGCTGCGCCGCCAGTACGCTTGCTCCCCGAGACATGATTTGCATCGCGCCGTTCTCATCGTTGAGCCCGATTGCGGCTTCGATTGAACTGTTTGCGGCGGCGGCAACTGCATGTTTGGATACATCTGCTGGCAAATCGGCGTTATGTAGCACACTGACGTCCATTGTAAGCGTTGCACCGCCTTGGCCAACGATGATCTGTTCTATAAACCTGAGTTCATCGCTCTTGGTATCATACGTGCCAACGATCAGAATAGTCTTTTTCATGATAAACTTTCTGGGGCCAAGGGAATAGACAGCCCGTCGGTAGCGACGGTCATGCGGCCCTTCCAAGTTGGAAAAATGGCTGACTGCCAGTCAGCGGTAGTAAAGGTTAGATCGTCGGCAGGTACAAGGTGGTTGAGGATCAGGTGCCCAACATTGGCCGCAGTGGCGATGCGGCCCACATCCTCGACCATGGTGTGACCCGCCATCAAATGATCGCGCAGCCCTTGTCCACCGTTCAAACGTTTGACCAAGGTATCAATACCCGCGCTGAGAAGGGCCTCGTGGACGAGTACATCTGCACCAGAGGCAAACTCTGCTAGTGGTGGGAAATAACAAGTATCTGCGGACATGACGATGGAATGGTTCGGTGTATCAAACCGCAGGGCAAAACAGTCTATGACCGGCGGGTGTTCGACCCGCTTGGCGCTGACCTTAGTTGTACCCAGATTGGTCCTATAGTTTTCATTTATGGGGTAGATCGTGACTAACTTGCTGAGTGGGGTACGTCTCTCACCACCCGTGCGCAGCCCATGATCGAATGACATGGCGGCCATGAAATTCGCCCAATATTCCACCAATCCAGCGGGGCCAAACACATCAAGCGGTGCAGTGCGCCCTGACGCCCACGCGGTGTAGATCAACGGCCCTAGTTCAAGGATGTGATCACAATGCAGATGCGTGATAAAGATCGCGTCAATCTGCGTTAATGGCACATCAGCATTGACCAATGATCTCGTTACGCCAAGGCCGCAGTCGATGACATAAGATTTGCCATTAAGCTGCAATAGGCTGGATGACGGCATTGGCCCCCCTTTACGCACTGATGGGCCACCTTTGGTGCCCAAGAACATAATCCGATCCGACATGGCCTAGCTCGCAGCGTTGGACAATGCGACGTCCAACGCTCCAATGATCTGGGAGACTTCCGCCTCAGAAATAACCAGCGCTGGGGACAAAATAATATTGGGCCCGGAAATACGGATCATCACGCCATTCTCGTAAGCCGTTTTATAAACCTTACCGACGGTAGCCTTATCGGGGGCCGCTTTGGTGGCGCGATCTGATGTCAACTCGAGCGCGGACATGAGGCCATGACCGCCGCGCACATTGCCAACAATCTCGTGTTTATCGGCCAGTTTGCGCAGGCCCTCAATCATTTGGGTGCCACGAATGGCTGCGTTGACGGGTACGTCCAGACGCTGGGTTTCGTTCAAACACGCAATCGCCGCTGCTGCACCGACAGGGTGGCCTGAGTAGGTGTAGCCGGACCCGATCGCCGCACCGCCAGTTTTGTCGTTTTCGAAAACCTCGGCCACTTTGTTGTTCAGCATCACGGCGCCAAACGGGAAGTAACCGTTTGTAATCGCCTTGGCAGTACACATCATGTCAGGCTGCACACCCCAAAGCCGAGAGCCTGACCACGCTCCCGTACGCCCGAATGCGGTTATTACCTCATCTGCGATAAGTAAAATGCCGTGTTTGTCACAGATAGCGCGCACAGCGGGCATGAAAGATTTGTGGGGCAGGATAACACCTCCCGCGCCAAGGATAGGCTCCATGATAAAGGCTGCGATGGTGGATCCGCCTTGAAATGTGATCTCGTCTTCTAGGGCGTTGATGCATAATGCTGCCAGCTTTCTGGGATCAGTTTCGTTGAACGGGTTGCGATAGGTGTAGGGGGCAGGGATATGGAAACATCCGGGCATTAGTGGTTCGTATTGTGCGCGGAAATTTGCGTTCCCGTTGATGGATGCGCCGCCCATATGCGTACCATGATAGCCTTTTTTTAAGCTAAGATATTTGGTACGGCCCGACTCACCCTGAAGCTTGTGATACTGCCGTGCCAGACGCAGAGCAATTTCGATACTGTCTGATCCGCCAGACGTAAAGAACGAGCGTGACATGCCATCGGGTTCAAAGAACGTCCGTAACATTTCGCTTAGCTCGATGATTTTATCGTTCGTTGTCCCACGGAAGGTGGAATAATAGGGCAGGTCTTGCAGCTGGTCAGCAATAGCCTGTTTGATGGGTTCGCAGGAATACCCAAGGTTCACGTTCCATAAACCGCCTACCGCATCAATCAAAGACGCACCATCAATGTCGCGGATGATACAGCCTTCACCACCTGTGATGATCGCGGGTGGCTTTGCCTGCATTTCGCCAGGATGTGCCATTGGGTGCCACATGCTTTTTGCGTTTTGCGCCTTAAGAAAATTAGAATCTTTCATGGCCTGCTGCCTCCGGTAAGATTAGAAAAATAGCGCATCAGAGGTGCGCCCATATGCTTGAAACATAGGCGGGGACTTGCCCGCCGAGGGTGCTAGTCAGGGCGGTGCAGGCGTGCACCAATGTGTGGACCAAACTGGTGCGTGCATCGTCGCTCATGCGCGATGCGGGCGTTGCAATCGAGATCGTGCCGAGTGCGATGCCTTTGCCGTCAAAAAATGGGAGCGCTACAGAGCAGACATCGGCCTCGAACCATTGATTGGCTGCTGCAAACCCGCTGCTACGCACGTATTCGATTCGCTGGGTCAGATCATTTGCCTGAACACTCGTTTGGTCTGTAAACTTTTCGAACTCTCCGGAAATCACATTTTTAAAAAGATCAGGGTGCCCGAACGCGAGCATTGCAATGCCCGATGATGTTGCGTGAAACGGCAAAAGACCGGCACCATTAAACCCCACGCGAATACCGCCATGACCACCATCCAGATAATGCAGCGTCGACATGCCTTTCATTTGGGGCAGGGCGGCGTGAACAAGCTCATGAGTGTCTTCGGCTAGCCGATCAACAATTGGTGCAACAAGGCTAACCAGTGGAACTGTGATCTCGCGTACAGCAGCAAGACGTATGAACGCAGGGCCCAAACGGTATGCTTTTGTGAGGGGGTTTTGATCTAGAAACCCTTGGTCGCGCAGTGCTGTAAGGTAGCGAAACACTGTGCCTTTGTCGAAATTAGTCAGTTGTGTGAAGTTGGACAATCCGATTTCCGGTCTGCTTTTTGAGAAGTATTCTAGCAAGCCCAAAGCCTTTGTGACGGTCGACATCTGCGCTGTCCCTCCTCGTTCCGGATAATGCTTGACACCCCGCATAGCGCTCGTCAATATCAAATAACGATATAGCGGTTCAAATAATGATACATGATTGATATTCTGGCTATTTTATAATAGGGAGGTCACTCGGTGCACCAAGAACAGATTGACTCATTGCGCGAAATGGCAATTATTTCGCCCCAAATAATTATTGGCGGTCGTGGTGTCGCGGCGATTTCTGGCGCTGTTCTTGATGTTGTGTCTCCGATTAATGGCCAGGTGATTGCACAGCTTCCAAATGCGGGCGTGTGCGATGTTGACGCTGCCGTTAAAGCCGCACGCACAGCGTTCGAAGCGGGCGCTTGGTCCAAAGCGACACCTGCAGCACGCAAAACAGTCTTGTTGAAATGGGCGGGCTTGATCGAGTCTAACGCGCTTGAGTTGGCGGTCCTTGGTGTGCGTGACAATGGCACTGAAATTTCAATGGCGTTCAAAGCTGAGCCAATGTCAGCGGCAGGTACGGTCCGCTATTATGCCGAAGCCATCGATAAGGTATATGGCGAAATAGCACCCACGGGGCTGGATACTTTGGCGCTGATCCATAGGGAACCGGTCGGTGTTGTTGGGGCGATTGTCCCTTGGAACTTTCCAATGATGATCGCCGCATGGAAAATTGCGCCTGCCTTGGCGACGGGCAATAGTGTGGTGCTAAAACCATCAGAAATGGCATCGCTTTCGGTGCTGCGGATGATAGCTTTGGCGCACGAGGCCGGTCTGCCGGAGGGTGTGCTAAATGTTGTGACGGGTGGTGCCGTTGCAGGACAAGCCATTGCGCGGTCCATGGATGTGGACGCATTAGTGTTTACTGGATCAGTTAACGTTGGCCGCAGCCTGATGCAGGATGCGGCACAGACAAATTTGAAACGAGTGTTCTTGGAACTTGGTGGAAAATCACCGCATATTGTCTTTGATGATACAACCGATCTGGACGCAGCGGCAGCGTCTGTTGTAGGCGGTATTTTCCGCAATGCAGGGCAGGTGTGTGTCGCAGGCTCGCGGCTGTTGGTGCAACGTGACATACATGATATTTTTGTGGATAAAATCATAGAATTGACATCTAAAATGCGTGTGGGTGATCCGTTGCAGTTGGACACGCAAATCGGGGCGCTGAATTCCAAGGTGCATTTGGACCGGGTGCTGGCGATGCTCGATGGGGTGTCGTCTATTGCCTATGGTGGCAAGCAGATCCTCGCGGACACTGGTGGCTTTTATATGCAACCTACGGTTGTCACCCAAATGGACCTTGGCGACAAGCTTGTGCGCGAAGAGGTCTTTGGGCCCATCCTGACGGTGACGCCGTTTATGGATGAAGCGGATGCAATAAGACAGGCCAACTCAAGTGAACTTGGCCTTTCGGCTGGTGTGTGGACATCGAACTTAGGGCTCGCGCACCGCATGATAGCTGCGATCCGTGCCGGTGTTGTTCATGTGAACACATATGGCGGCGTTGATAATACTGTCCCATTGGGTGGGTTCAAACAGTCGGGTAATGGGCACGATAAATCGCTGCACGCCCTTGATAAATTCATTAATAAAAAGACGGCGTGGATCAAGTTGTGACTAAGCCTGTTTTAGATGACCTGTTGCTTTTTGACGAGGCCCTACCGTTTGATACGACGGGTGCGTTTAAAAGCGAATGCCCCCCCGATAAGAAGGTGAAGGTCGAGAACCTGTTTAAGTTCAATCGTGGACACGGTGATCTACCAGTATCTATTGTGGCGGCCGTGATCGCCATGTTCTTTTTTGTGGCGTTCTGGACCCAAGCCGGTTGGCTGGACCGCGATATTCCCATCAACGCGGGTACATATTTTGCGTATCAACTTGGTCTTGCGGACATCGATGGGCGCGTGACGCGGTTTGGACGTATCTTGAAACAGTCTTGGGTCGTGCCGATGTTGTGCCTGCTGGTACTGGTGCCTGCCGCATTGTGGAATTTGCGAGCCTCATTCAAGGTCAATAAGTGGCGCAAGCGGTTCATGCTGCCCACCAGCGCGTATTTCGAGCTGACGAAATACGCCGCAGCGTTGGAGTTTGTTGCCTATTTTATCGGCTACACACTATTGATTCCGTGGCTTGGTTACCTTGTTTCAACTATGATTTTTGGCAGTTTTCTGACGTGGCGGCTGGGGTACCGCACCCGTACGTGGACGCTGCGTGGGGTGGCCTGCAGTTTCGCGATTGTGATTGTATTCCGCACATTGCTGCAAATTAAGACCCCTGGCAGTATCTGGCTGTATGACCAGCTTCCGAGTGCTGTCCGCGCTTTCATGTTAACCTATTTCTGATCGAGACCTGAACGATGGACGCATTCCTTCTTGGCCTTTCGAACCTCATGGTACCGTCCGTAATGGTGGCTATTGTGATCGGGTCAATTGGCGGTTTAATCATTGGTGCCGTGCCGGGGATCGGGCCCGCGATTGCCATAGCAATTTTGCTCCCTGCGACTGTGTTTCTGGATGACCTTGTAAGCCTTGTGCTGCTGCTTGGGGTCTATGGATCGTCGATGTATGGCGGTGCCATACCTGCGATTTTGATCAATACACCAGGCACGCCAGTGAACGCGTTGACCACCTATGATGGCTATGCGTTGACACGGCGGGGCGAGGCCGGCCGCGCGTTATCACTTGCATATTCCGCGTCGTTTTTCGGGGGGTGTTTTTCGATCACCATGGCGCTGCTGGCGCTGTTTGCATTTGGTCCATACCTGCGCGATCTTGGTGCTCTGTTCGGACAGCGTGATATTTTGATGGCAGCAGTATTGGGCAGTGTATTGTTGATCGCCGCCCATAAACAGACCATGGGTCTTGCTGCGATGTTGTACGGTTTTGGGTTCTTGATTGCGATGATCGGGCGTCAATCATCGCGTGATATTGACCGGTTCACGTTTGGCTTCGAATATCTGTTTTCGGGGTTTAACCTGATTGTGGTCATCGTCGGTATTTTTGCCCTAAGCCAAGCATTGAACCTTATGATTGGCAAAGACGCCGCCGCACCAGAGGCTCGCGTGACGGGTGGTTTGTTGTCGGGGTTCAAGGAAATCGCAGGCAACAAAGTCGTCACCTTGATTTCGGCTTGCTATGGCACTGTCATGGGCATCATCCCGGGTGTGGGCGAATTTGTTGCTCAGTTCTTCAGCTATTCGACAGCACGCGCCCTTTCCAAAGAACCTGCACGTTTTGGCCACGGATCGCCTGAAGGGTTGATTGCGTCCGAAACATCAAACAACGCGGTACCGGCCGCCGCGATGATCCCCTTGTTGGCGCTTGGCGTGCCGGGTGAAGCCCTGACGGCGATGATGATGGTCGTATTTTTTGATGCGGGCATTAAGCCTGGGCCAGATGTGTTTGAAAATAATCCTGACTTCTTGTTTAGCCTTTTTACCGCGTTGTTGATTATCAACGTTTTAGTTCTAATCACATTGCTGGCATTTACCAAATATATTGCTAAAATGATCTATATCCCGAACCGCTTTTTGGGCGCGTTCATCATGATTTTAGCTTTTGTTGGGGTCTACTCGATACGCAATAGCCTGCCGGATTGTGTATTTGCCATGATCTTTGGATACATTGGTTATATTTTGCGCCGCCTTGACTGGCCTCTTGTTCCGATCGTGCTTGGGCTGGTTCTGGGCTCTATAATTCTGGAACGATTGACCGCTGGTTCTGGGCAAATCAAGACCGCAATTGATCTTATCAACCGCCCCGTTTCGGGCACTTTGTTTGTGGTAATCCTAATGGTCATAGGATTTATCATTTGGACATCGATTACGAACCGACGTTCAGGATACCAAAATTGACCAATCAACGGGAGAGAAAGAATGAAAAAAATGACCCTTATTGCAGCGCTGGCTGCTACGACCGTTCTAGCGGGATCTTTACCAGCTATGGCCGAATATCCGGATGCCCCTGTGCAGTTTATCGTGCCGTGGCCCCCAGGTGACTTCGAGGATATCCTAACTCGTATGATCGCAGCTAAGATGGAAGAAATGCACGGTATTTCTGCAACTGTCGTGAATAAACCAGGTGGTGGCGATGGCCCGTTCCCCGGTGCACTTGAAGTGCTTGACGGCCCAATAGACGGCTCCGTTGTTGGGTCTTTCATCCTTGATGTCCCCTTGATTGGGCCCCTGATCGACATAGGCATGGAAGAAGACAGCTTTGAACCTGTTGGGATTTTCTTGACATACCCGTTTGTTTTGGCGTCCTCCGGTGATACGCCCTATAAGTCCATGGCTGAATTGGCGGCATACGCCCAAGACAATGACGTGATCCTTGGTCACTTCGGTGAGGGCCTGACACCAACAACAGCAACATTTGCAGCTGCAAAGATGATGGGCTTTGAATATGCTGACGATGCGGCGTTCGATCTGTTGGATTGTAACACGCTAGCTGCCGGTGATGCCGACGTGATCAACACTACGCTAGCGCTGATTGAGCCGTGCTTGGGTGAACTCAACGTCTTGGCAAATATTGGTAACGCACCGATTGAGCGCCTTAGCGGGGTCGAAACCCTTGCGGCACAATCGGGCATTGCTGACATCGAATTGTGGAATGGTCTGTTTGTTAAAGCGGGCACACCACAAGACGTGATCGACGTGTTGGCAGAGGTTGCAGAAGCGGCAATGGCGACTGAAGAAGCACAGACATTGATGGCCGAAACAGGCGCGCGTGTTTACTGGCAGGACGCGGAAATGTCTGCAGCCCGCATCACCGTGGATCGTGCGACCAGCAAGAAGATGAACGCTTTACTGGGCGAATAATTAAAACTGGGGTGAGTGTCGACGTGCTCACCCCAATCTAAATGGACAAGAGACATGAAACGCATCAGACTCGGCATCTTGCAAACCAACCATGACAAAAGCGTTGAGGTAGGCGACGCTTTTCCAGACGACGCGCACCGCTTTCGTGATTTGTTTGACCAGCAAGACGATCGGTTTGAATACCGCGTTTACATGACAATTGGTGGCGAATTGCCTCAAGATTTGCATGAACAAGATGCCTTCATGATCACTGGCAGCCCACTGAGTGTTCTAGATGACCATATTTTCACTGATGACCTGATGGATTTCATTTGCCGGTGTGACGCTGCCAAAAAACCACTAATGGGGGCCTGTTTTGGGCACCAAGCCATTGCGCTGGCGTTGGGTGGTACGGTTGGTCGGTCTGATGATGGCTATAACGTTGGTATTGAAGACACTATTTTTCACGCTAAACGCCCGTGGATGACTCCAGATTACAACACCTTGCCGATGTATGTTTTTCACGAAGATCAGGTGATAACGTTGCCCCATGGCTGTGATCTTCTTGGGTCAAGCGCCAAGTGTAAAATTGCTAGCTTTGCCAAGGGTGATCACATTTTTACTACACAGGCGCATCCTGAATTTTCACACGCCTTCATGTCCCGTATTTTGGACTTCACAGAACCCCAAATGCCCGCTGATACTGCAAGAGTGGCACGCGATAGCATGAAATCCACTACTCACGGCCAGGTCTTTGGAACATGGTCTACAAACTTCTTCAAAGGAGCTTAAGATCATGCATGATGATGGATATCTCAGCCTGTTGAGCCACGATAGTTTTGTAAGTGGAGTACCGCATAAAACGTTTGCGCGTTTACGCCGCGAAGATCCAGTTCATTGGACGGATGGAGATAACGAAACTAAAGGGTTCTGGAGCCTGACGCGCCATGCTGATATCGCGTTGGCAAATAAGAAAAGTCATATCTTTAGCTCTGCCCAAGGTATCCGCCTTGAGGATCAAAGCCATGAGGAATACATGGCGAGGCGTACGTTTCAGGAAACTGACGCACCCGAACATTCAGGCGTGCGCCGGACGGTTAACCCGAACTTCGCCAAGCCAGTCGTCAGTAAATTTGAAGCCCTGATCCGTGAATTGGCGGAAGGTATCATCGATAAAGCGCTGGAAAGTGAAGAATTTGACGCGGTCGATGCGATTGCAAAGCAACTGCCGATGATGATGCTTGGTCGTATATTGGGCGTTCCTGATGAAGACCTCGACTGGTTGGTCGAAAAGGGGGACGCCTTGATTGGCAACACCGACCCCGATTTCACCCAACATGTCATCGACAAGGTCGACACCAATGCCTACCGCATGATGCCTTTTCGCAGCCCTGCCGGGGTTGAGCTTTATGACTACGCCGAAGACCTATTGAAAAATCGTCGCGCAGTCGCAGAAGACGGTATTTTGGCCAAGATGATGCAGGACGAAAACGGTCTAAAAGAACTGGATTTCAAAAACTTCTTTTGCCTTTTGGTCGCTGCCGGAAACGACACCACACGTTATTCCATCGCAATGGCGCTGAACATGCTGGCGCATGATCCGGCTATGATTGCACAGTTGCGCACAGGTAAATATTGGGACACCTGCGCGGATGAATTCATTCGCTTTGCGGCTCCCACTATGCACTTTCGCCGCACCGCGACCGAGGATTATGAATTGCACGGCAAAACGATCCGTAAAGGTGACAAGGTATTGTTATGGTTCGTATCCGGCAGCCGTGACGAAAAGATGTTTGATAGCCCAGATGACATCGATCTTGGTCGCACACCAAACCGCCACCTTGCGTTTGGCCAGGGTGGAATTCATGTTTGCCTCGGCATGCACCTTGCGAAACTCGAAGTTCGGATTGTGCTAGAAGAACTGGTCAAACGAATTGACACATTCGTTGCAACAGATGCGCCGACTTGGACTCGTTCCAATTTTATCTGCGGTGTAAAGCGTCTAAACGTGCGCGCAACGAAAGCTGTTTGAACATGAATAATATCAACCGCACTCGCGTCCTATTTAGTGACATGCTGAGTTTAGCACGCGGTAAATACGTGCCCATTGAAGTCGCCGCTGGTGGGTCTATTGGGTTTGCGCGTGGCGCGTTTGCGGTAAGTTATGACCGCGATTTACTGACTATTCCAGGATGTGGCGTCTATGACGGTTTGCCCGACATGGACCTGAAGTTGGACGAAGAGCGCCGCAAGTCGTGGCAATCTGGTACCGAAATCGCTTTAGGTGATTTGATGATTGATGACGCCCCGTTCGGATTGTGCGCACGCGGCCGGTTGCGCAGCACGGTAGATGAATGGAAGGCCATAGGGTATTCTCCCATGATTGGGCTTGAAACAGAAGCCTACCTCTTCCAACGCGACGAAGATGGCGTCTGGCGCCCGTACGACACACCCGGTGCGTTCGTGTACGGCACAGGCCCTGAAAATGATCCGCGCGGCATCATGGACGAAATCTGGGAAGTAGCTCATCGGGCTGATATCCCGATCGAAAGCATGAATGGCGAATTTGACAATGGTCAGTTTGAATTGACACTGAAATTTGATCACGCGCTCAAGGCTTGTGACGACGCGTTCCTGATGAAAGCCATGGCGCGTGAAGTGGCCCTGAAAAAGGGACTGTTGCTAACATTTCTGCCTAAACCAATTCCTGATCGTGGTGGATCTGGCTTACACGTGAACTTTAGTTTTTTCAACAAAGACGGGAAGAACCCGATTGCGCCGAACGGAAAGCTCTCTGAGCTTGCTAAACACTGCATGGCGGGCCTAATCAAACATCACGAGGCTTTGTCCGGTTTGCTTGCAACCACGGTGAACAGCTATGATCGCCTCGCGCCTGGCAGCCTCGCAGGATACTGGGCGAACTGGGCCGATGATCACCGTTTGGTCACAACCCGTTGTTCCACAAAGTCTGAAAAATCTGCGCGTTTAGAACACCGCATGGCGGATTGTGCGACCAATCCATATCAAGCCGTTACGGCTGTTTTGCAGGCGGCAAAACTGGGTTTGGTGGGCAAGATGCCATTACAACCCGCCGAGGATTTGGACGGCTTGGAAAATGTACGTGAAAAACGCCATATTCCAACAGGTTTGGACAAAGCCATGGACGCGCTGGATCGCGATGTGACATTGCGCCGTGCGGTGGGCGAGCTTTATTGCGACGCGCTGTTGTTTCTGAAACGTGATGAGTTTAACCGTCTGAATGGTAAAAGCGTGGATGATGTGCGCGATTTCTATTTGCCGTTCATTTAGTGGAAACCAGTATGACCGGCATTAAAGTCATAGGTGCGGAGCAGGTGGTGGCGCCCTTCGTTGCTAAGTAGTACGTTTGATGCGGAAACATCGATTACCATCAGCAGTGATAAACCCGTGGTCCCCTATCAT
>JAPKAD010000044.1 GCA_028825445.1 Octadecabacter sp. | reverse complement strand
AAACAGCTTTAGTTACGGGCGGAAATGGCAATCTTGGCCGGTTAGTGGCCCAACATTTTGAGAATGTCGGTACTAAAGTTGTGAGCTTCGACTTACCCGGGACAGAAGGCGTGCATTCCAATCATCGCCATGCTGTGGTTTTGGGCGATATCCGCGACCAAAACTTATTGGAACACACTATACAAACTCATAAGCCCAATGTTGTAATTCACCTGGCCTCTATGCTGTCGGGCAGCTCTGAGGCCAACGCAGAAATGGCTTGGGAGGTAAACGCCTCCAGTTCCATCCAGTTTATGCGTATGTGTCTGAAGCACCAAACAGGCCCATTTTTCTTTGCTAGCACCACTGCCACCTATGGTCCAGATCTGGACAGCCCAGTAGCACTGGATACGCCGCAATGGCCTGAAAACATCTATGGCGCCACTAAAGTCGCAGTGGAACGAATGGGGGTGTATTTGAAACTAAGGCAGCGTTTTGATTTCCGCTGCCTGCGCTTTCCAATGGTTTTGTCTCCCTTTGCACCCTCAGGAGCAATGACTGCCTACCCCAGCCATGCCATCATCGCCGCAGCACAGGGAAAAGACTTTGTTTTCCCTGTGGCTGAAAATACTGGCATGTCGACACTTTACCTCAATGATGTCACCCGCAGCATAGTTGAGATTTGCACAGCAAATCTCACTTCCCTGCACCAACACATCTATAATCTGCACAGCTATATGTTTACCGCCAAAGATCTCGCAGCTGCAATCCAGCACCGGTATCCAAATTTCACCTGTAGCTTCACCAAAAATAGCCCAACGGATGAATTGATCCGACGCTGGCCTGATATGCTTGACGACAGCGCTGCACGACAAGATTGGGGATGGCAGCCGCAGTATGATTTCGAAGCCACCATTGATGCATTAGTAAAAGACTCCATCACAAAATGAGACATGATATGATAACCTACAAAACACTGCTCATAAGCCTACCAGGCTCGCATATTATGCAAATTACACTCAACCGCCCAGAAGCCGCGAATGCCTTCAACACGCAAATGGCTTTGGATTTAGTTTCGGCCTTTGAAGCAGCAGCCATGGATCCAAGTAATATACGCGCCATCATCCTCACCGGATCAGGCAGCCGCGCCTTTTGCGCTGGGGGTGATCTCAAAGAACGTAACGGCATGAGCAATGCCGCTTGGAGCAAGCAGCATTTAATCTATGAACGCATGGCCCGTGCTGTTATCAACTGCCCCATTCCAATTATTGGGGCCATCAATGGTGCGGCCTATGGCGGCGGTTGCGAATTGGCCGCTGCAGTAGATTTTACCTATGTTGCCGAAGGTGCAAAATTTGCGCAGACTGAGGTAAAAATTGGTATTATACCTGGGGCGGGCGGTACGCAGACCTTACCGCGTGCGATAGGCGAACGTCGGGCCAAAGAGCTAATCTTAACTGGGCAAGTATTCACCGCCCAGCAGGCACTGAAGTGGGGCCTAGCTAACGCAGTCTATCCACTGAAGGACCTTCTACCCAAAGCCATAGTAACCGCACAAGCTATTGCCGCCAATGCTCCCTTAGCCGTACGTCAAGCGAAGCAGGCAATATCAAAAGGGCCAAGTATGGGACTAAACGATGGGTTATCCTTCGAAATTGAAGCCTACAACCGCACCATACCAACACAAGATCGCCGCGAGGGCGTTTTGGCCTTCAATGAAAAACGTCTACCAAATTTTACAGGTGACTAATGCATCCAGAGAACCCTTAAGTCACAAAAATCTAGTCTTTGGTGTGATCCTGCCGGATTGAACCGCGGTACTTTACGGTAAGTTCTTCCGGCACTTCGCTGCCATCTACCATAAACGGCAAGATACCCCGCCGTAGAGACTGTCCACGCATAGCAATAATTTCACTCTCCGATTTGGTCACGCGTTGTGACATCCTAAGCCCCCAGTTTCGCAAATGGAGGTACAGCTGATCGATGATTTTATTATGATTAGATCCCTTTGCTAGATCATAAAACTCCTCAGGGTCCTGCTGTAAATCAAAGAGCATCGGCCGCATGCCACCCTCTGCATGCATCAGCTTATAGCGGCCATCAAATACCATAAATAACCGAGCATCTCGTGGTTTAACACCAAGCTTCACAGCCTGTGGTGTCGCGGAGTAATCATACTCAGAGATCACATAATCACGCCAAGCCGGCGTCTCTCCACGCAGCCAGGGCATCAGAGATTTACCTTCAAGAATGTGATCCGGTACCGAACCTCCAGCCACTTCAACAAAAGTAGCTGCCAGATCGATGCTTTCTACCAAAGCATCGCAAGTCACCCCACGCGTCACATCAGCCTCTGGGCGTGGATCATAGACAATCAGCGGCACCTTGACCGAAGCCTCATGAAACAAGTCTTTTTCTCCAAGCCAGTGATCACCTAGATAGTCGCCATGATCAGATGTCAGTACTATCATCGTGTCTTGCATACGACCTGTGGCCTCAAGATGGTCTAATAGACGCCCAAGTTGATCATCACATTGCTTGATCAACCCCATATAAGCTGGAATGACCTTATCGCGGACGTCTTTGCGTTGAAATGCAGATGCAACTTTATTGCCCATATATGCACCATAAACTGGGTGTGGATCCTCCCGCTCGACCTCGTGGCGCTGGGCTGCAGGCACATCTTTGGGGCCGAACATGTTGTGATAGGGCGCTGGAACAATATAGGGCCAATGCGGCTTAATAAAGCTAACATGGGCCATCCACGGGCCATCCACCTGATCTATAAAGTCGATGGCTTGACCTGTCAGCCAGGGGGTTTCGCTATCTTGCTCACGAATATTGGCGGGCTTATCAGCATTACGAAACATCCAGCCCGAAGCAATTTTATCATCACTAATGCCTGCGTTAGCGTAATCAGACCAAGGGTTTTCACCATCATATCCTTTTGATTTCAGATACTCATTATAAGGACTACGATTTTGGTCGTAATACCCATCAGGGCCATAGCCCCAAAGTCCATCATCACGCACCCAATTATCAAAGCCACATTCCGCCTGGCGCGCACCAATAACGCTATCTGCCGCCAACCCAAGCCGCGACATACCTTCAGCATCGACCTTCATATGGGTCTTTCCAATGATCCAAGAATTCATACCCAACTTGCGCAGATGATCACCAATAGTTTGCTCGCCCACGCGCAACGGAAAGCCATTCCACTGTGCCCCATGGCTGCTGGCATAACGACCAGTGTAGTAGCACATCCTGCTAGCACCACAGATTGGAGATTGCACATAGGTTTGAGTAAACCGAACGCCTTTTGCTGCAATACGATCAAAATTTGGAGTATCAAGATGTGGGTGCCCTGCACAACTCAGATAATCAAACCGCAATTGATCATACATTATAAAAAGAATGTTCATACCAGCCCCCAATATAATTGATATTATCATGTTAGTGCCAGCGCATCAGTTGCAAGCCCATTCTGGGCACAACAGCCTTATCCTAAACTAACTCTTGATACCTCGTGCAGCCAACAAGCACATCAAGTCAGCATCACAGATTTACTACAACTCTCGCAAGATTATTCCCTTAGCTTCTGCCTCCACACCAGCTCCCAAATACGCTAAAAACCACTAATAGTATAAAAGTACGCTGCATACTATTTAACGCGCACCGTTATTGTTTGTGGCTGCGAGCAAAATTCTAGGCTTGATCGACCTCCAACTTCACCGACACCTGATATTCCTGCCCCTGCCAATGGACTATGAAGATCGCGTATTTGCCATGAGTTAACCCAGACATGCCCGACCCTTAGTTGTTGAGACACTGATAGGCTACGCCCAACGTCTTTGGTCCAGATAGTAGCTGCTAATCCATACCGCGTGTTGTTAGCGCGCACGATAACCTCGTCTTCATCGTCAAACGACGAAATATGCGCTACCGGCCCAAAGGTCTCTTCTTGCATCATGGTTGCATTGTCCGCCAAGCCAATCGCTATTGTTGGCTGGAAGAATGCTCCATTGTCGCGGGCATCTCCAAACTCTGGAATGCCACCACCACACAAAAATTCGCCACCCTCCTTTGGGACGGTCTGAACGATCGAATATACCTTCTCACGGTGCGCTTTTGATACGAGTGGGCCAATGGAAAATCCGTCATGGTTCTGCTCTCCGATAACGATATTTTTTCCAGCATGTGTTAGCCGTGCTGAAAATTCGTCAAAGCGGCTTTTGTGCACAAAAATTCGCTCTGTACAGAAACAGATTTGCCCACAGTTAAAAAATACTGAACGCGTTGATCCCTCAATCGCTAGGTCCATATCTGCATCTTCAAAAACTAATGAAGCGTTCTTGCCACCCAACTCCATGCCGACTTCGCGTAGATTACTCGCAGCGGATCTCATGATCTCAGAGCCTGTTCCAGGCTCACCTGTGAACAAGATGGCATCAACGTCTGGGTGTTCAGATAGAAAAGACCCTGTTGAATCACGGCCAAAGCCGTTCAGTAATGCGAAGGCACCGTCTGGAATATCTGAGGCCGCGATAACCTCTGCGAGGATCGAGGTCGAGCTTGGCGTTTCCTCAGACGGTTTTGCCATTACAGCGTTGCCCATAACCAAGGCTGGTGCCACTTTCAACACCATCATCAACAAGGGAACGTTCCAAGGTGCGATACAAGCAATCACGCCTTTGGGGCGGCGCTGTGATATCCACAACCCTTCAAATCCAGCTGGACCTACAAAATTCTTGGACCGGTTTTCAAGACCCAATGCCAGATCGCAATAACCCTCGAATAGGTTCGTCGCCCGGCGCCCATCAAAGTTGCTTGCCTGCCAATATGGTCTGCCCGTATCGGCCATATCCGCTTCGATAAGGTCATCGACGCGAGCGCTAAGTCTTTGGGCCATATTACGCACAATAGCGACACGCTGGGGCATTGCCATATTGCCCCACGCACCAAACGCTTCTTTGCGTCCAGCCGCAATCGCCTCGTCGACTAGCGCTTTGTCGGCCTCATGGACCCGCGCAACGACACGGCCATCAAATGGGCTCGTCTTTTCCCAGGTCTTAATGGAGGAATGCCAACTACCGTTAACGAGATTCTTGATTTCTTTCATGTCATTCTCCCCTAACCAGTTGGTCCCACAGCTGCGTTTAAGCTACGATTTGATCAATCGCACCCATTACAGAATTCCCATCATAATCAAATAGTTCCATGCGTACACGGTCTCCCATTCTCATGAATTCTAGCTTGGCCGATCCAGTTTTTATAATCTCTAACGCACGATACTCACCGATACAGCCACAGCCAATCGACCAATCATCCGTTGCCGCTTCATTTGAAACAGTGCCCAAACCGATGATTGTTCCAGCCACAAAATTCCGGGTTTGAGCCACGTGCGCAATGGCGTCACCATAGCTGAACGGGCTGTCGATACCCGTTTCAATATTACCTACTTGCTCACCACGCAGATGCACGTGCATCTTTCCGCTGACAAATTTACCATTCCACAAGTCACCCAACTCATCAGGTGTGACTGCAATGGGCCCGAGAAAGCTTTCAGGTTTGGCGGTTAGAAAGCCAAAGGAACGCTTGAGTTCAGGCGCAACGATGCGGCGTAGCGATGTATCCTGAAGTAAGCAGAACAGGCGGATACATTTTGCCGCTTCATCAGGTGTTGCACCTCTTGGAACGTCTCCAGTAATAGCGGCAATTTCCGCCTCAAAATCAATCAGGTCTGCTTCCTTCTGACCTACAATTGGATCATTCCAAGCGCCATATCCGTGCGAAATACCTTGGTAAATCAAAGGTGCATCGTAGATGTCAGCTGGCAAGGTATCACCCCGTGCCTCGCGGTTCCGGCTGATGTGACAAATGTAACAAGCGCCATCAAGATACTGATAAGTACGTGGTAAAGGTGCGGCCAAACCGTCCATTTCCAGTTTGAACGCCTCACTTGTCGTACCACCATTAAGCGCCACGTATAGATCTTCTAGATTCGAAGCCACAGTATCCCAGCTATCGAGTGCGGATTGCAGGGTTGGCAGTTCGTCGCCCGCAAACGCTGCGCTTGATAGATCTTTGGAGACGACTACAAGCCGCCCGTCACGACCTGATTTAAGTGAGGCAAGTTTCATTGATGTGAACTCTTTTCTATAAGGACAATTATTTATCTCAACGACAGTTAGGATTTAAATTTGCGCGTTAACCCGTCCCAAGCATCGGGGTAGCTATAGTCAACATCACATTCTTCAGTCGCATATCTTGTCGGGTTCTGGGTAAAACGGGTCTCAAACATAAAGGCCATTGTGCCACTCAAACGTTCTGGTTCTAACGTTTTTGTACTCGCTTTGCTAAAGGCTTCATTGTCAGGACCATGCGCCACCAAAGGATTATGAAGGCTCATTCCACCAGGAACAAACCCACCGGGCTTAGCGTCGTACACACCATAAATAAGCCCCATGAACTCGGACATGACATTCATGTGGTACCAAGGTGGACGGAAACTATCCTCCATAACCAACCAACGCTCTGGGAAAATCACGAAGTCCACGTTTGCGGTGCCCGGCGTATCAGATGCAGAGGTCAGAACCGTATAGATCGATGGATCGGGATGATCAAAAAGTGTCGCACCGACAGGGGCAAACCGTTTCAAATTGTATTTATAGGGTGCATAATTTCCGTGCCACGCAACAACATCGAGTGGCGATTGCGCAAGTTCAGTTCGAAACATTCGGCCTTGGGACTTCAAGAATAGCTCACAAGGTTCCAGAATATCTTCATAGGCAGCAACAGGGTAATGAAAATCACGCGAGTTGGCGAGGCAGTTAGCCCCTATCGGACCACGTTCAGGCAAGGTCAGCGCCTGTCCATAATTTTCACAGATATAGCCACGTACAGGACCATCTACCAAGCGAACAGCAAATCGTATCCCTTTTGGAATTACAGCAATTTCACCCGGGCTAACGATTAGACGGCCACACTCCGTATCAAGCCTAATTGCGTTTTCTTGAGGTACGAATAGCATTTCGCCATCAGAATTCAGGAAATACCGACGATCCATTGATTTGTTAGCGACAAAAATGTGGCTGGCCATTCCTACCTGCAAATCTGCATTGCCACATGTTGTAATCGTCGCCAGTCCATCTAGAAAATCGATACATTCATCATTACTTGGCATCGCGTGGGGTTGCCAGCGGAGTTGCATAGACGGCAAATTACTCTCAAACGCGGGCGCTGTCCGCACATTGCCTTTGTCAACTTCCACGAAACCTGTGCCATGCTTGACGGAAGGTAGAATTCTGTAAAACCAAGTCCGCTTGTTCAGGTGACGCGGCGCGGTAAAAGCGGTCCCACTCAACTGTTCTGCGTAGAGCCCAAGCGGTGGCTGTTGCGGTGAATTTCGACCAATCGGAATAGCACCTTCAACGGCTTGCGTGCTGTGGGTGTTTTCAAAGCCACACAGGTAATTTAAGTCAGCTTTTGTTTGATCTAGCCGACCACCTAACGCAATAATCTCTTTCATGTATGTCTCCTTTTAGAAGTTCTTTAGCTTGTAGATGTTGGGAGTGCCCTCAGCGTCTATGCCCCCAAATGTTGGGCGAGGGCGGCATAAGTTATAGCAAAATCACTCATTGAACTTACGCCTCCATAGACATAGCGATCTGGCCTAACGAAAGCGGCACGCACACCATTTTCCGTAGCCCAATCTAGCATAAAACTATCAATTTCTTCAAACCCACTCGGTCCAACGGTTATCCGCTGCACGCCTAACCTCGCCAATGCATTATCATTTTCATCCGCCCATGATTGCGACTCTTCATCTGTTGCAAAGTAAAGGAACGACATCGGCACCACGTCATCTAACAGTTTAGCTGTCCCGTCGTGCATTATTCTTGGTTGCACCATCAGCGTACCTGCCAAAGGATCACCCGGTTTAATGATCCCTGTCGTCAGGTTAGGAATAAATTTCTGACGTGCAGTCACCATTTTACCAGCCAAGAGTTGCGCGCGCAAAGTCTTGTCCCGCACCCGCGCTTTTTCTTCATCGAGTTCACCGATGATAAGACCAAACTCTTTGCCCGCCTCAATGATGAAGCTCACGTGCGGAAGGCGTTCGACTTCGTATGAGTCGAGTAAAGGCTCTGATGTTTCATGCGTTTTTGTTCGGATCAACTTCCATGCCAAGTTTGAGGCATCCCTTAGGCCGGCGCAAAGCCCCTGCCCCAAAAACGGAGGCGTTTGATGCATGGCATCACCTGCTAAGAAAACGCGGCCTTCGCGCCATTTCTTACCAATCCGCGCATTAAAACGGTAGGTGGCACTACGCCAAAGCTTGAACGCAGAAGTATCAACATAGCCACCCCAAACGTCGTTAAGCTTTACCGAATCTTTAAAATCTTCAGGTGTTTCACCAGGCATCAGTTTGATTTCCCACCGACGCAGGTTATCAGGACCTACCACAAATGTAGCAGGCCGCGAGGGTCTACAATACTGCGTTGTTTTGAGGGGCAGTTCCGTATCTCGTTGCTGCCAAGCATCAATTACAAGCCACCACTCATCAAATCCGAGATCGCGAAAACCAATGCCCAACGTCTGACGCACGGAGCTGTTTGCACCGTCACATCCGATCAGGAAATCAGCTACCACTTCGCTGGCTTCACCCGTCTTGATATCGGCAAAGCGTACGGAAACCTCACTTCCAGACTGCTCTAATTGCTCGAACTCTGAGCCCAGTCTCATATCAACTGTTGGAAGAGAGGCAAGTTTTTTGCGCAGCAATCGTTCTAGTACCGGCTGCACAAACATAAGTGTCGCAGCCCAACCTAGCGGATAGGGTGGTGGCAGCGGATCAAACTGCTTGATAACTTCGCCGTCCACACCAAGAAAATCTGTTCCCGGATGTGGTGAGATTGTTTTTGATAGCTCATCAGCAATGCCACAAAATTGCAGAATGCGCATAACTTCCCAGTCCAGAACAATTGCGCGGGGCTTGTCAAAAACCGATTGAAAACGTTCAAGAACCAAAACATTCAACCCGTTCTGACCCAACAACACCGCCAGCGTCGCCCCGACAGGCCCACAACCTGAGATGATCGCGTCGTATTTCATATTATAATATATTTTTGGTATAAAAACATGATAAATGTATAGGAATACGTTTGGAAAAGCGCAACCAAAATCCAATTACCCCACCCCCTAACCACCTGCGAATATTTGCTTATAAATAAGCGCAGCCCCTCATCATGATAAAGCTGCACTGGCTTTGCTTAGTCAATAATGGTTTAGTGTGTGCGTTCAAACTCTTAGATTTTAGGAGCTATTTGCGCTGAGGTAATGCTTGATCATTTGTTCACATTGAGTTTAAAGAAATATAATAACAAATCAATATCATAATTTGATTTAAATACGACCCCCTGCTGCGCAAGCGCGCAATTGGAGGGAAAATGGAAGCAAAAGCATGATACCGCCAAACTTCATCTTGATCATGACCGACCAGCATCGCGCAGATCATTTAGGCTGTTCCGGCAATAATACGGTACGAACGTCGAACCTTGATGCTTTGGCCCAGACCGGCACCCGGTTTTCTAAGATGTACGTCGCCAATCCGGTTTGCATGCCCAACCGCGCGTCGATAATGACAGGGCGTCTCAGCTCAGTTCATGGTGGCCGCGATAATGGCATTCCAATGTCGCGGGATCATACTACTTTCGTCGATGTTCTTAAGGACGCTGGGTACAAAACGAGCCTGATCGGCAAGTCGCATCTACAAAACTTCATGAGCGGGCCGCCTGTTCACAAATTTGAACTTCAAAAAGGGCTGACACCGTCCTCTAGCCAACTTCGGGAGGCGATAAAGACTACGCGTTCAGGGCCACATTACAATCTGGAAAATGCACAGGCATGGCCCACCCCCTTGATGCAGCGCGCGAACCAGTTCTCCAACGATTTTTACGGGTTCGAGCATGCGGAGGTTTGCACAGGACATGGTGACGGCGTTGGAGGTGACTACCTGCTCTGGGCACGCGAGCAAGATCCAAACATCGACAGCCTGCGTGGACCAAAGAACGCCCTACCCAAGGAGGGTTTTGACGCTCCCCAAGCATTTCGCAGCGCGGTGCCGACCGAATTGCACCCAACTACATGGATCACAGATCGCAGCATTGCCAAGCTCAAAGAGTATGGGGAAAATAACAGTCACCCATTTTTCATGCAGATTTCTTATCCAGACCCACATCACCCCTTTGCACCGCCCGGTGAGTATTGGGGCAGCTATGACCCTCATGAAATGGACCTATCAGCAAGTTTTCATTACGGCAATCTCCCCGCCGTACAAGCGATGCGCGATGCTCTAAAAGACGGATCTTCGATCCGAAATGGCACACAACCTTTTGCCGTGAGCGAAGGTGAAGCACGCGTTCTGACTGCACTCAGTTACTCCATGATTACGATGATTGATGAAGCAATCGGGCGCGTTCTTGCCTCTCTATCAGAGCAGCAATTGGAGCGAGATACTGTGGTCATATTTACCTCCGACCACGGTGACATGATGGGCGATTATGGCATCATGTTGAAACGCTATTTCCATAACCAAGGGGTTATTCGTGTCCCCTTCGTCTGGAACGATTCCGCGAACCGAGCTACGACACTGAACGCTGATCTATGTTCCTCAATTGATATTTCGGCGACGATCTTGGCTCGCGCTGGCCTGCAACCCTTCCATGGGTGTCAGGGGCGCGATTTGTTTTCGTCGACAGCCCCAATGGGTGTACTAGTCGAAGAGGATATTCAAAGGCCAATGATTGGGACACCACCACTCGAACGGATTCGTACATATGTTAGCGACAGTTGGCGCATTACCCTACGTGCGAACGATGGCTGCAATGAACTCTTCAACCTCAATGACGACCCAAGCGAGATTCGAAATCTGTTTGGATCAGATGAAGCCAAAGAAACTCAAGCCGAACTTTCTGCTGAAATGCTTAAACATACAATAGCCTTTCAGGACCAATCACCACTGCCTACAGGGCGCGCCTGAAAACTAGACCGTTCAAACAAATTCAAGCCGGAAAGAAGAAATTATGCATAGGATCTCCAAAGATGAACCCGCAACTGAAACCGGTGGGACTGCTATCGTAAGAGCCCTTATCGAGAACGGCATTAATCGTGGTTTTTGCGTACCTGGGGAAAGCTTTCTTGGCATTCTAAACGCCTTTGATACTTACAAAGATAATTTTGATCTGGTTGTTTGCCGCCATGAAGGTGGTGCGTCGTTCATGGCGGAAGCCCAAGCCCGTATGACGGGAAAGCCCGGCGTCTGCCTTGTGACCCGTGGCCCCGGATCGTGCAACGCTCTCATAGGTCTTTCAACTGCAATGCAGGAAAGTACACCGATGATCCTGATTATTGGGCATGTTTCCACAGGAACGGCCGAAAGATTTCCATTTCAGGGCATCGATCCAAAGTCCGTATTTGGTTCTGTTTCCAAGTGGGTCGGCGTTGTTGAGCGCAGCTCAGACATTCCCTACATGATCGACCGAGCCATCCGTATTTCTATGGCAGGCCGACCTGGACCTGTCGTTATTGCGGTTCCTGACGACGTACAAATGAAAGACGTTCCTGCAGTTGCGATACGCCCCGCAACCCGGATGGCAGCTGCACCATCACCAAGCCAGATCGACACGTTGCAAGACATGCTCTCAAACAGTAAAAAGCCCTTGGCGATCGTTGGTGGAAACCTTTGGACAGCAAAAACTTCAGAGCTTTTTAAAGAGTTTGCTGAAAAAAATGATCTGCCCGTCGCCACGACCTTTCGACGTAATGATTTAATCGACAATAATAATGATCACTACATCGGCTCGTTCGGTCCCGTTCCACACCCAGCTTTGATTAAATATGCCACCGAGAGCGATTTGATCCTGCTTCTTGGTGGCCGATTGAGCGAAATCGAGACAGGCCGTTACAGCCAATTAGCAACGAATGATCCCGCGCGCAAATTCATTCAAGCAGGTGCACTTGATGACGAGTTTGGCGAAGTGCTGATCCCCGATCTCGCGATCACCACTGATATGACAGCCTTGGGTGCTGCGCTTGTCGACCTACCCCACCGCAATAAAACTCCTTGGGCGGATGACCGTGCGCGGCTCCGCACAAGTTATGAAACCTACCGAAAGCCAGTAGATTTCGGTGATCTGTCTAACCCGGCTATCGCCGTGGCAGCGCTTAGCAAAGCCATGCCTGATGAGACCATCGTGACAGGTGGCGCCGGTAACTACACGCACTTCTTCTTACGTCACCACAATTTCAAAACAACAGGCACCCTGCTCGCCCCACTTTCCGGTCCGATGGGATATTCTATTCCCTCAGCCATCTCAGCCGCCATGGCTCGCCCCGGCATAGAAACTCTAGCCTATGTGGGTGACGGCTGCTTCTTCATGAACCCGCAAGAACTCGTCATCGCCGTAAAACGCGAACTTCCAGTAACTGTCGTGATGTTCAACAACGGAATTTACGGCTCAATCCGGATGCACCAAGAGCTTAATCCAGCGGGTCGCGTCGTTGCTACAACGCTTGACAATCCAGATTTTCAAATCTTTGCAAAGTCGCTCGGCATGCAGAGCGTCCAAGTAAACGATCCTGCCGAAGTTGTCGGCGCGCGCGAAGCTTTGCGGGCAAAAACTAAAGGCCCAATCTTCATTGAACTCATGACAGACCCAGAGGTTATCACGACTCAACGCACCATTTCACAGATCCGGGGTAACTAAACAATGACCACAAAAATAGTATCCAAATCTTCCCGGCCTTTCGCACTTCCGTTTGTAGAAGATGGCCCAGTTTATACCCCAGGGCGGGCATTTGTATCAAACGGCGGATCGCAACGATGGCGATTAGCAAGCAACGAGTCACCACTTGGGACATCGCAAAAAGTGCAAGATGTGATCAAACTTGCAGCTGCTAATCAGCATCTCTATCCCGATCCAGACGGGTTGGCTTTGGCGCAAGCGATTGCGGATAAATTTGACCTCGATGCCAATCGCATCACTATCGCACCAGGGTCTGATAGCATAATCAACTGGCTCATCCGCGGTTGGGCGGGTCCTGGCGACGAGATCGTTTATTCTGCGCATGGTTTCCAAAGTTACCGTATTCGCGCAGCAACGTCTGGTGTCATTTCCGTTGCTGCAAGCGAGCAAGGTTTGCGCGCAGATGTGGATGCTTTGCTTAGTAAAGTCACAGAGCGTACCAAACTGATGTTTGTTGCCAACCCGAATAACCCAACAGGCACCTATCTCAGCCCAGCCGAAGTAGCCGACCTTCGCGCGCGCTTGCGATCTAATATCATGCTGGTGATGGATGAAGCTTATTTTGATTTCGTACGTAAGGACGACTATGCAAGCTCTATACAGATGGTCGAAGGTGGCGGTGACAATGTAATCACAACGCGCACGTTTTCCAAGTTCTACGGTCTTGCTGGTCTGCGCGTAGGCTGGGCCTATGTGCCAGCCCCCACGATGGCTCCACTAGGGCGGATGCGTGGACCTTTCAGTGTTACAAACATCAGCCTTGCCGCCGCGAAGGCAGCATTAGAGGACGATGACTATGCTACCGCATCGATGGCACATAATGAACAATGGGTAACGTGGTTAAATCAGGAAATTTCGGCGCTGGGTTACCGCGTCACAGACAGCGTTGGAAACTTTGCCTTGATGCAAATACCGGGTGGGACTGACGCCACTATCGCCTTTGTAAAAATTCTGGATCAAAAAGGTTTCTCCGTACGGCGCACAGATCAGAATGCATTGCCTGATTGGGTTCGCATAACTGTCGGTGTCGAGAAAGCAAATCGCGCGATTGTGGAGGCCATCAAATCCTTTGGATCAGTGTTTGCAGCCGAGGGTACGAAATGAAGAAGCTAAATGTCTTGCTTTTTATAACGGACCAGCACCGCGCGGATCATCTCGGTTGTTACGGCAATACAATCGTAAAGACACCGAACATCAACACCCTCGCAGGGCGTGGAACGCTTTATGAGAGGTTCTATGTCGCTAATCCCGTTTGCATGCCAAACCGCGCTGCATTAATGACGTCGCGATTGCCGTCAACAAATGGAGTCTATTCAAATGGCACTCCTCTGTCGATTAATTCGCGCACCTTTGTGGATCGCCTCGCGGAGGAGGGATATGACACCGCACTGATCGGAAAATCGCATCTTCAGACAATCAGTGGCATAGAGCCCAACTGGCTGCCTGATTCCGAAAGATATCACTATACGAAAGAAGACTATCCAAGTGAGGCACAGCAGCCCGATCACAGGGGCAAAATTTACCTGAATGAGGACCCTAATAGTTGGAAAGACCCAGATTTTCAAGTAAAAACACCCTACTATGGCTTTAAGCATGTCGATCTCGTCACCGAACATTCTGACGAAGTAGGCGGTGAGTTCTCGCGGTGGCTAGAGAAGAAAGATCCTGACCTGAATGAGCGGCGCGGTCGCCATCACGCCATCCCCGATCATAGAATTACAACTCCGCAAGCTTGGAAGACAAGCCTTCCTGAAGAATTATACCCAACCAGTTACATTGGCCAACAGACGATAAAATATCTGAACGGGCGGACAAAGGGTGATGACCCATTTTTCGTGCAGTGTTCCTTTCCCGATCCACACCATCCTTTTACGCCACCAGGAAAATACTGGGACATGTATGACCCTGATGACATTCCTTTGCCAAGAGGTTGGCGCGAAGGCGATATGCCTATTGAAAAGCACCTCTACGATCGGCTGCGAACGGGGAACGCACAGCGAGAAGCACAGCTGCCCTATGCTGCGAATGAACGTGAGATACGCGAAGCCATTGCGCTGACCTATGGTATGATCACAATGATTGACGATCAAATCGGTCATGTAATGCAAGCTTTGCACGACAGCGGTGAGGCCGACAATACAATTGTCATATTCACCACAGACCACGGTGACTACATGGGTGACCGCGGCTTGTTATTAAAAGGACCCCATCATCTGCATGGGTTAATAAATGTTCCATTTATTTGGGTGGACCCTACGCAGCCCAATCCCCACAAAACCTCTGATTTAGGACAAACGATTGACATAGGCCCCACCATTCTGCGCCGCGTTGGGATCAAACCAGACTATGGTATTCAAGGGCGCGACTTGATTGGTGATCCACCTCTCGAATCCATTCTGATCGAAGACAGTCGGCAACGGGTTAATTTGGGCTTTGAGCGCTTTCAAGGACTACGAACGCTTGTGACTGCGCAATATAGACTCACAATCGGCTTCCCTGATGCTGGCAATGAGCTTTTTGACCTACAAGCTGATCGATTCGAGCATAATAATCTATTCGATCATCCTGATTACGCGGGCATTCGTGCTGAAACAATTCAGGCACTGGCCGAGAAAATGATCGCAATGCAAGACCCAATCCCACTGGCACCGTTTTATGCTTAACACGCCTCTTGCGTCAGCATATGCGTTTTTACGTCAACATAAGCGCGCTCGATATGATCATGCATCATCTTGGTTGCCTGTTCAAGATCGCCTACCAGCACGATATCGGCCAATAAGATATGGCTATCTAGATTGTCAGCACTGTTAAGCAGCGCATTGGCAGCCAAAAAAAAGTATCGTGATGATTGATCAAACAGAATTCGGCAATACTGGCGACGCCGCGCGGACGGACAACTGGCAATGAGGGATGAATGGAAATCCGCATGAACCTTGATCCACCCTGTTGTCTGTTCTGCACGCTCAGCGCCTTTTTGGTCCCTGACATACTTTCGCATCATGTGTTGTGCGCGCAAAATCCCAACTTCCCATTCGGTACCACCGTGTTCAATCGCAAGGCGTAGCGCTGGCACTTCGAGATCTATCCGCAGCTCTGTCAGCTCCTTAACATCCGCCAAAGAAGTCTTTGCGACCTGAAAGCCCTTCTGGGCGATTCCCACCAACAACCCTTCAGCCGCAAGTTTCGGAAGGACTTCGCGCACAATAGTCTGGCTAACATTATAGCGATCCGTCAGTTCATGAATCTTAACGCGGGCACCTGGCTTAAGCGCACCAGTAATAAGATCAAGGCGCATATCACGCAGCGTAGCATCAGCCTTACTGACTACCTGTTCGTCCGCATCAATAAAGTTTTGGGACGTCGTGTCAGAATTGTGTTTTTGAACGCTTGGCATAATTTCTTTCTTAACTGTCCGGCCCAGATTGTGATTGTATCAATTAAATATGTTACTTTCCACAGTTCCAAGCCTTTTTTATAACTAGCTTCAAAGCCACATATTGCAAGCGCGAGGAAAACGCATTTAACTTAGGAATATCTGGTCCAAAAGAAATTGTCTGCGCGTCCTCAAGCAGCATCGGCAATGCTTGCACAACCGCACTACTACAAGAAGGCGTCGACGTAATGATGTCACAACCGAAGCAGGCCGCATCACTCTATTGGCTGAATGCCCAGACGCTAGTATTTTTATGAATAACAATACTGACCCAGCGTTAAAATGCTCCTCTATGCCGAACCCAATAATTGGACAGAAGCCCTATCCACCAACATGCTCCCACCAATCCAATTGATACATGCGCTACTGGCTCAGATGATTTCCACGCAGTTCAGTCGCATTGTGAATATCACTTCCACAATGACAACGACCCTGCGACAATATCAAGCAAACTGCGTTGGGCATCACCACGCATTTGAACATCAAAATGGCGATGTCTAATTAACAGAATATATTCATTCAAAGTTGAAAATGACTATTTCATT
>JAPKAD010000043.1 GCA_028825445.1 Octadecabacter sp. | reverse complement strand
TTATAAATGGTGCGCCATCAACATTTTTGACTGATGTGTTTGAAATGGAGATCGGCGAAGTTCGAGTGCTGCCAAATGAAAACGATGCTATCATAGTGCGTCTTGACGCAATCACTGCAGCCAACACGTCCGATGATGCCTACACCGCTGAAGTGGCCGCGGTTGCCGAAGCGGCGGGCGAAGGTATAGCGCAAGACATCTATGAACTTTACAGTCGGACAGTGCAATTGCACACAGATGTTCAAGTAAACGAGCAAGCTCGTAACGCAGTTCATACGAACTTCCGCTAGATAATGGTTCCTAATTTTGACACTTTCAAAGCGGGGTATGACGCAGGCGAAAACCAGATCGTCTACACCCGTCTGACCGCTGATCTCGACACCCCCGTATCGCTGATGCTGAAACTCACTTCAGCAAGCAAACATGCTTTTTTGCTCGAATCTGTAACAGGTGGTGATATTCGAGGGCGCTATTCCATCGTTGGCATGAAACCTGATCTAATCTGGGACTGTAACGGCACGCAAAGCCGGATTAACCGTGACGCACGCTTTGACGAGCACGGGTTTGTGCTTCAGTCCAGAAACCCACTCGACAATTTGCGAAGCCTTATCGCTGAAAGCAGGATCGACCTACCAGAGGACTTGCCTGCTGCCAGTGCAGGCCTCTTTGGTTACCTCGGTTATGATATGATCCGATTGGTTGAACACTTGCCAAACGTAAACCCAGATCCACTTGGCTTGCCTGACGCTGTAATGTTGCGCCCCTCCGTTGTCGCCGTATTGGACGGTGTAAAAGGCGAAGTCATACTAGTAGCGCCCGCCTACGCCACATCTGGCCTCACGGCCAAAGCGGCCTATGCGCAAGCCGGGGAGAGGGTAATGGACGCGCAGCGCTCGCTGGAATTGCCCGTACCTTTGACAGAACGCGCTCTTGGCAGAGCCGCTGACGTCCCCGAGCCTGTATCAAATTTTACTAAATCTGGCTACATGGACGCTGTTGGCATAGCGAAAAAATACATACGTGCAGGCGATATTTTCCAATGTGTGCCATCCCAACGCTGGACACAAACCTACAGCGAGCCACCCTTCTCCTTGTACCGATCCCTGCGGCGCACCAACCCGTCGCCATTTATGTTTTATTTTAACTACGGCGATTATCAGGTCATCGGGGCCAGTCCTGAAATTCTAGTTCGCGTGTTCGGAAGTGAAGTCACCATTCGCCCCATTGCTGGAACACGACCACGCGGGACCACACCAGCGGAAGACAAAGCACTTGAAGCTGATCTACTCGCCGATCAAAAAGAACTTGCAGAACATTTAATGCTGCTTGATCTGGGCCGCAACGACACCGGCAAAGTGTGCAAGATAGGCACAGTGCGCCCGACAGAGCAATTTATTGTTGAACGCTATAGTCACGTCATGCACATCGTGTCCAACGTCGTTGGTGAATTAGCAGATGATCAAGACGCGCTGTCGGCGTTTTTTGCTGGTATGCCTGCTGGCACAGTGTCAGGCGCACCAAAAGTACGCGCCATGGAAATTATTGATGAGCTTGAGCCCGAAAAGCGCGGACTTTATGGTGGTGGCTGCGGCTACTTTTCAGCCAACGGTGACATGGACATGTGCATCGCACTGCGTACGGCTGTGCTAAAGGGTGACCAGCTTTATATCCAAGCAGGTGGCGGAGTTGTCTATGACAGCGATCCCGAAGCCGAATACATGGAAACAGTACATAAATCAAACGCAATTCGGCGTGCGGCAGCAGATGCGGCGATGTTCAGATCTGGTAATTCCTAGCTTAAATACCACATTTTAAATAGATATAATTTATATGACTATTATAAAGCTATTGCGCATTCAAAATCACACTCAGCGGAACAATAGTGATTTTTTCATCATGATTGACTGATCCCCATAGAGTCAAAGCAGAAATGGTATCAGGGCGCACCCGGCCAACTAATACAATACCACTTTCCTGGTGGGCGCGAAACGCCGCCTGATCCACAAAACGGAGTATAACCCGCGCGTCCTGATCGTCGCTGTCCAAATCACGGTGAACGACAGCAGCGGGTACACCCGCCTGTCTAGCAGAACGTCCTGCCATGTTTGATCCTTGGTTCACAGTCACAAAACCACGCCCATACGATGCAAGGAAATCCATCGCCTGATCGGTCACAGCCTGATCCGTCTGTAAGCCGCTATCACCGATATCAAGCAAAGCCACAGTTTCTTGCAAGGTACCAAAATAGCTCTCAAATATACCTTCGACATCACTGGGAATTGCGCCATCTGGAAGTTTGGCTAGCGCCGCGATTTCAAAACCTTTGTTGCGGTATTGCGCCATTAATATACCCGCATTCTGCAGATTTGGGTCTAGTGCAATCGTCACCGGAAAAGATAAACCAGCCAATGCTGCAGCCGACATAGACCCATCATCAATTAGAACAATGGATAACAGTGGTTTTGATACTGCATCACTTGCTTCAGCTGCAAAATCAACTAAAGCATTTATATGCGGTGTTGGCACTGTCTCGTCTCTCGCAGCCCAACCATCTTCAACTGAGCGTTCAAGATTCGTACTCGTTGCGCCGTCACCCACCAACGTATTTTCGCCACCTTGCAACAGTAGTTGTGGCGACATATAATTATTTTTATTAGGGATAACAGACGCCAAAACCTCATCCACGTATAGATTAACTGGCGCGTTTTTAACCGATTCTGGCGCGTTGACCAAACCCGCATCAAACATTTCATCAGCTGGTTGAGCGGATATGGTCGAAATAATCAAATCAGTCTCGCTCATTGGTGTTTCTAGCGCTAATGACTGGGGTTTTGGCAACACTTGAATATCAGTTTTGGCCAGCACAATGTTGTATTCAAGGCTATCCGGTGGGGTCATAGTACCCTCAATAGCTAAAACCTGAGGCTCATCTAGGGGAGCGGTGTCAGCGTGTGGCGCTTGAACCTCTAGAGTTAAAGGGTGGGGCGTACCAAACTCGACAAACACCGCATCACCCTCTGGCAAAACTGGTGCCTTCGGTTCTTGAATGAATGTGCTGCCAACCGGATTTATAGGCCTATTAATCTCTACTACGTTAGTAAAATTAGGCAAAACCATCGGTGCTTCGACTAATGGCGTCGCGGGTGGGGTCATCCCTGCGGGTAGTTCGCTCATAACAGACACTACGCCTAAACCAAGTACAGACACCAAGCCACCCGTCAAAATCCCACCCATCATTCCACGCATATATTCGTCGCCTCATTTGTCAGTATCAGCTAGCCTCTTGTTGGCCAGTTTGAGATGTAATCCAGGCCTTGACGCAACTTGCGCTCAAGCCCATGTATGACCAATCCTTACAAGGGGTCACAACATGAATGTAGCCCCAATTTAATCAATCCTAAAGGTAGCAATTCCATGCTTCTCTTGATCGACAACTATGACAGTTTCACCTACAATTTGGTGCATTATTTTGGTGAACTTGGTGCGGACGTAGTCGTTCGCCGCAATGACGCGGTTGATGTTAAAACGGCAATGGCCATGGGGCCTTCCCAGATAGTGTTATCACCAGGTCCTTGCGATCCGTCGCAGGCTGGTATTTGTCTGGCCCTGACACAAGCGGCCGCAGCCACAAAGATTCCACTGATGGGTGTTTGTCTTGGTCATCAGACCATTGGTCAGGCATTTGGCGGCAACGTTGTACGCTGCCACGAAATCATTCATGGTAAAATGGGTACAATGCATCATACTGGAAAATCCGTGTTCAAAGGTCTGCCCACCCCGTTTGAAGCAACTCGCTATCATTCTCTCACAGTTGATCGCAACACACTCCCTGATTGTCTGGAAATTACAGCAGAGCTTAGCGATGGAACGATAATGGGTCTTCAACACCGTGAATTGCCAATCCACGGTGTGCAATTTCATCCCGAGAGCATTAAGTCAGAACATGGTCACGCAATACTACAAAATTTTCTTAATATTATGCCCACAAAATCGAAAGTCCCAGTATGAGCGATATGATGAAGCCTCTGATCTATGCCGCCTCGGAAGGCCCTCTCAGTCGTGCACAGGCAGAAGTGGCGTTTAACGCTCTGTTTGAAGGAACTGCTACACCCTCTCAAATCGGGGGATTGTTGATGGCAATGCGCGCTCGCGGCGAATCTGTGGCTGAATACGCCGCTGCCGCAACCGCTATGCGCACACGCTGCGTATCTGTAAAAGCCCCGGTCGGTGCTATGGATATCGTCGGCACTGGAGGTGACGGTAAAGGTACGCTTAACATTTCAACAGCCACCGCTTTTGTAGTTGCGGGCGCTGGTGTACCAGTTGCAAAACATGGCAACCGCAATCTTTCATCCCTATCCGGCGCAGCCGACGCGCTTGTGGCAATGGGTGTAAACATAATGGTAGACGCGGATGTGGTCGAACGTTGCATTACAGAGGCTGGCATCGGCTTTATGATGGCACCGATGCACCATCCAGCAATCAAACATGTCATGCCAACTCGTCAGGAATTGGGTTGTAAAACTATCTTCAACATCCTCGGCCCACTGACCAACCCTGCCAGTGTAAAACGTCAACTTACAGGAGCTTTTGCAATCGATTTGATCTTCCCGATGGCCGAAACCCTAAAAGAACTTGGGACCGAAGCTGCATGGTTAGTTCATGGGGCAGACGGCACAGACGAAATCTCAATCTGTGGCACAACGTCTGTAGCCGTCCTGTCACAAGGGATGATCACTGCGCGGGAAGTCCATCCCGAAGACGCAGGGCTACCGGTGCATCCGTTCCACACCATTTTAGGTGGCTCACCCGCTGATAACGCCAAGGCTTTCCAGGCCTTACTGGATGGTAAACAATCTGCTTACCGTGACGCCGTTTTACTTAACGCCTCTGCTGCCTTGCTAGTGGCAGGAAAGGTAGAAGACCTCAAGGCTGGCGTGGAAATGGCCAAAGTCAGTGTTGACAGCGGTGCTGCCAAAACAGCCGTGCAAACCTTGGCCAAAATCACCCAAGGCTAGGGATTAAGCACCTTTTTATTTGCGTATTTAATTTGAAAGCATACCACTAGTAAAAGCGGGAGCTGCGTACCCTTCAAAATTTCCTGTTAGGCACTTTAGGTTGATATTTAACGCAAGACTTTTAAAAACTTTATTGCCGCTGGCCGCACGCGCAATTGCGCCTGCCAGCTAGCAACGCTAACATTACATTATGAATATTTTAGACAAAATCAAAGCATACAAACTAGACCATATTGCAGCCTGTAAAAAAGTGCGCCCACTGGCCGATCTAGAAAAAGTGGCCCGTGCCGCCTCCCCGACACGCGGCTTTGCAGATCGTCTGATCGAAGCCAGTAGTAAGGGATTTGGCCTGATCGCCGAGATAAAAAAGGCCAGCCCTTCAAAAGGCTTAATCCGCGCTGATTTTAACCCAGAAGACCTGGCGAAGGCCTACGCACTGGGTGGTGCCACCTGTCTGAGCGTCCTAACCGATGGCCCGTCATTTCAAGGAGCAGACGAATTTCTCTCCTCAGCACGCGATGTCGTTGACCTGCCTACTCTTCGTAAAGATTTTATGTACGACACTTATCAAGTTACCGAAGCCCGCGCCCTTGGGGCTGACGCAATCTTAATTATCCTCGCAAGCGTCAGCGATACACAGGCTGCTGAGCTGGAAGCAGCCGCGTTGGAATGGGGCATGGATGTCTTGCTAGAAGTCCATGACCAGGCAGAATTGGAACGCGCAAGCTTCCTGAAATCGCCCTTAATGGGTATCAACAACCGCAACCTCAATACCTTCAAAACTACATTGGACACCACACGCACCCTATCGCGCCTAGTCCCAGCCGACCGCACGATCGTGTGCGAAAGTGGTCTTAAAACTGCTGCTGATCTTGCAGATATGGCACAATACGGTGCACGCAGTTTTCTCATCGGAGAAAGCCTGATGCGCCAAGATGACGTAGCAACTGCTACACTCAATTTGTTGGCCAGTCCTGACATCAATGGGGCAGTTAAATGACTGAAAAAAAATTTGGTGGATTAAGCCATTTTGATGATCATGGACAAGCGCACATGGTCGATGTGTCAGCCAAAAACATTACATCGCGCATTGCGACTGCTGCTGTTTGGATCAAAATGTCATCTAAAACACTGGCCCATGTCACTGATGGCACCGCCAAAAAAGGTGACGTGCTTGGAATTGCTCGAATCGCGGGTATCCAAGGCGCAAAAAAGACCTCAGACTTAATTCCTTTATGTCATTCGCTGGCAATCACAAATGTCGCAGTCAATCTGGCCCCAGACGCCACACTCCCAGGTGTGCGCATCGAAGCGACGGTTAAGACTATAGGACAGACTGGTGTCGAGATGGAAGCCTTAACAGCAGCCTCAATCGCTGCGCTTACGGTCTACGATATGCTGAAGGCTGTGCAAAAAAACATGGAAATTGGCGGGCTGAGAGTGACGCTGAAAGACGGCGGTAAATCCGGCCGTTTCGAAGAGTGATTACTGTAGAACAGGCACAGGCACTGTGTCTTGCGCTTGTCAAAACTGGTAAAACTGAAACCATCGCGCTTGCTGATGCACATGGCCGCACTTTGGCAGACCCATTAAGGGCCAAGCGAGATCAACCACCATTTCCCGCTTCGGCGATGGATGGATATGCGATCCGCAGCAGCGACGCTAAAATAGGCGCCACTTTTACAGTCATCGCAGAATCTGCGGCAGGGCACGGCTGGGACGGCACTGTAAAAGCGGGTCAAGCAGTCCGTATATTTACTGGCGCACCCGTTCCAAACGGCGCGGACCAAGTCGTCATTCAGGAAAATGTAACACGCGTAGACTCTGTAATTACACTTGATAATGACGCTATGAACAACATTAATATCCGCCGTCAAGGTATTGATTTTAAAAAAGATTTTATCTTTAAATCCCCCCGAAAATTGACGCCCTCTGACCTTGCACTGATTGCGGCAATGAACCACGCGACAGTGCGTGTTATACGTCGTCCGAAAGTCGCTCTGATATCCACAGGTGATGAACTTTTAATGCCAGGAGGCGATCCTGCTCCTGATCAAATCATAGCATCAAACGTCTTTGCGCTTAAAGCTATGCTAATGGATTCTGGCGCATTTCCAAACGTAATGCCCATCGCGCCAGACACACCAAACGGCCTTAACAACGTCCTGCAAAAGGCGCAAGATTGGGGAGCAGATATTATCGTCACCATCGGTGGCGCATCTGTCGGCGACCATGATCTTGTAGCACCTGCATTAGAACGTTTTGGTGTGAACCGCAGCTTTCACAAAATCGCAATGCGCCCCGGAAAACCGTTGATGGCGGGTTCAAAGGGTATAATCGCCTTTCTTGGCCTGCCAGGAAATCCAGTGTCTGCTGTGGTCTGTGGTCACTTATTCCTTTTGCCGATGGTGCGCCGCGCACTTGGTCTATCAGACGTTTTACCACGTGGCATCACCGCCCGTCTTGAGGCGCCTTTACCCGCAGGTGGGCCACGTGCACATTATATGCGCGCGCATTTCACAGAAAATGAAAGTGGCCGCACCGTCAATGCGTTCGTTAAACAGGACAGTTCCATGTTGACTGTTTTAGTTGAAGCTAATTGCTTATTGTTACGTCCAATTGACGATACCCCTAAAGCGTTGGGCGATCTGACAACCATCTATCCAATTTAGATAGAACATATTGACACAAAACGTGAACAAGAATAGAACGTCACAAAATAAATAGTCTTATTGGAGAGTGCATATGCTCACAAAGAAGCAACTTAATCTGTTAGAGTTCATCCAGAAGAGCGTATCGCGTGATGGTGTTCCACCTAGTTTTGACGAAATGAAAGAAGCCCTTAATCTACGTTCAAAATCTGGCATACACCGCTTGATAACAGCGCTTGAGGAACGTGGTTTTATCCGCCGCCTCGCGCACCGTGCACGCGCCCTTGAAATTGTCAAACTACCTGAAGCATTGCAAAATAAGCTTTCTGCGGAATCCGCATTTAAACCTCGCGTGATTGACGGTGATCGCCCTGATAGTCGCCCTCAGGCAGCCCATACGCTTGAAGCCAGCGGAACGATTGAACTGCCAGTAATGGGTCGAATTGCAGCTGGTGTGCCAATTGCTGCAATTTCTGAAATCAGCCACAATGTTTCTGTTCCAGCATCCATGGTTAGCAAAGGTGAACACTACGCCCTTGAAGTCAGAGGAGATTCAATGATTGGAGCGGGCATCAATGACGGCGATGTCGTAGTAATTCGTGAGACATCGACGGCTGATAATGGTGATATTATAGTAGCATTAGTGGAAGATGCCGAAGCGACACTGAAACGTTACCGTCGCAAAGGTAACGCTATAGCACTTGAGGCGTCAAATCCTGCCTACGAAACCCGATTATATCGTGATGATCAGGTGAAAGTTCAGGGTCGTTTGGTCGGCCTGATCCGCACCTACTAATCAGTTCCACACATGTGCATGAGATGGATCATCAAAGACCACTCACCCGTGTGTATGAGCGCTACGCTCCACAGAATATGCTAATAAGTTCACTTTAAAGCAAACCCCTTCAGTCAAAAGAAGTGACACTACAGTCACCATGATTGTGCCGACCATCTACCTAAATCACTGCACAGAGATGCCAAGCATCCCAAGTCTCAGCAACATAATTCAGATCTACCGCCGGTTGGGTCTGCGCCCCAAAATAGCTATAATTCCTAAGCCCAACAGAACTATTGCCCAAATAAATAAGTGGTTCCGCTGGGAGCAAAATTGCGCTCAAAGTTCATGCAACGTCCACACTGGTTATTTCTTAAAGTTATTAGTATTGCCCGACTAAGTCCGCCAAATGAACAAAATGGTGGTTAGCAAAAGGTTAATTTACCATGTCAGATACGCCCGTCGTCACCCGTTTCGCCCCATCTCCGACTGGTTCGTTACATATCGGCGGTGCGCGTACCGCGCTGTTTAATTGGCTTTACGCGCGAGGGCGTGGTGGAAAATTTTTACTTCGCATTGAAGACACGGACAAGGCACGATCAACGGATGAAGACACTCAAGCAATCCTTGACGGTTTGACATGGCTAGGGCTGGATTGGGATGGCGAGCCGACTTCGCAGGCCTCACAAGCGGATCGTCATATTAGTGTCGCACACAAAATGCTTGCCGACGGGAATGCTTATAAATGTTACGCCACACTGGATGAAATTGAATCGTTTCGTGAAGGTGCGCGAGCCAATAAGGCGTCAACCATTTATCGTTCCCCGTGGCGTGACGTAGCGAACGCCGACCATCCCAAATTACCATTCGTGGTACGCGTCAAAGCCCCACGCACAGGTACAACAATTTTGCATGATGAGGTCCAGGGCGACGTCACTTGGCAAAATGCACAGCTCGACGATATGATATTGCTGCGCTCTGATGGATCACCCGTATATATGCTTGCTGTTGTGGTAGATGATCACGATATGGGTGTTACCCATGTGATTAGAGGGGACGACCACCTTGCAAATGCGTTTCGTCAAAACTTGATTTACGACGCCATGGGTTGGGACAAACCCATACTCGCTCACATACCACTGATTTTTGGGCCTGATGGCAAGAAGCTGTCCAAACGCCACGGTGCAACGGGTGCGTCCGAATATCAGTCTTTTGGATATCCGGCAGCAGGTATGCGCAACTATTTAACACGACTGGGCTGGTCACATGGCGACGATGAATTCTTCAGCGATGCGCAGGCGCTTGACTGGTTTGATTTCGGCGGTGTTGGTAAAAGCCCTGCACAATTTGATACAAAAAAGCTCGAAAACTTGTGCGGTCGACATATTGCTATAACCGAAAATGCTGCACTGCTGCATGAATTTGAGGCGTATCTAAAAGTAACGGACACAAATGCACTGACTGGATCTCAACATGATGGTATGTTGCAAGCCATGCCAAGCCTGAAAGAGCGTGCGAAGTCATTTCCAGAACTTTATGATAAAGCACACTTTATCTTAACGTCACGGCCGATTACTATTGACGAGAAATCGGCTAAATCGCTTGACGATGTACACAAAGGTATACTGGCAGAATTGACGCCGCAGCTGCAAACTGCTATTTGGTCCAGAGATGAACTTGAGGGGATCGTGGCCGCCCTCGCTGAGGCCCATGACACCAAACTCGGCAAACTGGCTGGCCCGCTGAGAGCGGCGCTTGCAGGCCGAGCTGTTTCCCCTTCAGTTTTTGATATGATGATAGTACTTGGGCGCGAAGAAACTATCTCTCGTATTCAAGATGCTATCTACTGAAGCACTTTATTTACCTTTCTTAGGTAACTGAAAGTGAACTGGATAATTGCTGACGCTGCTTGGGATACCCAAGGGCGTGCTTCGAAAGGGCAAAACATGGCCGAACAGAAAACTGCAACGCTGACAATTGATGGAAAATCATACGAACTGCCGATACTTTCCCCGACAGCTGGGCCTGACGTTATCGATATTCGCAAACTTTATAGTGAAGCGGGCGTATTCACATACGATCCTGGGTTCACATCGACAGCAGCCTGTGACAGCACGATTACCTTTATTGATGGCAACAAAGGAGAATTGCTGCACCGCGGCTATCCAATTGATCAATTAGCAGAAAAGTCGCATTACCTTGAAGTCTGTTTTGCATTGCTATACGGTAATCTACCTTCTGCTGATGAGTTAGAAAAATTTGAGCGTCTTGTGACGAACCACACAATGATACATGAGCAAATGCATAACTTTTTCCGTGGTTTTCGTCGCGACGCGCATCCAATGGCAACAATGGTTGGCGTAGTCGGTGCAATGTCGGCTTTTTATCATGACAGTACGGACCCTAACGACCCCCATCAGCGTGAAGTGGCTTCCATCCGCTTAGTTGCAAAGATGCCTACCATTGCGGCTATGGCGTATAAATATTCAATTGGTCAACCATTTGTGTATCCACGCAACGACCTTGACTATGCGTCCAACTTCTTAAACATGTGTTTCAGTGTTCCAGCAGAAGAATATCACGTAAACCCGATCCTTGCGCGCGCAATGGATCGAATTTTTACTCTCCACGCAGATCATGAACAAAACGCATCCACTTCAACTGTGCGCCTTGCATCATCATCTGGCGCAAATCCATTCGCCTGTATTGCAGCTGGTATTGCCTGTCTTTGGGGTCCCGCACATGGCGGCGCAAACCAAGCATGCCTTGAAATGCTGAAGGAAATAGGCACGGTTGATCGTATTCCTGAATTCATTGCCCGCGCAAAAGATAAGAACGACAGTTATCGTTTGATGGGCTTTGGTCACAGAGTTTACAAAAACTTCGACCCGCGCGCCACTGTATTAAAGCAATCTGCAGACGAAGTTCTTGAGTTGATGGGAGTGCAAGACAACCCACTACTTCAGGTTGCAATGGAACTTGAAAAGCAAGCGATTGCTGATCCTTATTTTGCTGAAAAGAAACTTTTTCCGAACGTGGATTTTTATTCTGGTATCATCCTAGAAGCGATGGGATTCCCAACATCGATGTTCACACCAATTTTTGCATTGGCCCGTACCGTGGGCTGGATTTCACAGTGGAAGGAACAGCTTGATGATCCACAGCTAAAAATTGGGCGTCCGCGTCAACTATATATGGGCGAAACTACTCTCAATTACGTAGATATCGAAGATCGTTAATTTAACCAAACGATTGACCAAAAGGGCTTCTATGGTAATCATGGAGGCCCTTTTATTATGTCGCACTCAGGAAGAATAATTTTGTGTGCCGCACAATCCAGCCATGTGGAGAGTAGTTTCTGATCTTACTAGATCCAAGAACAACGCTTAACTTGTTTACCTCGCCAAATGCAGACCCATATTTGACACAAGGCCTCCTGATCTGTCTCATGACCCATTACCACAGATAAATAATATAACTTTTAAAGTGAATGGAAAACTGTTTCACAATGTGTACAGTTTGAGGCAATAAACTAAGCTTAACTTTGCGTTTTTACCATTTGCGCAGAGGTATCAACACTAATACCATAAACGTAACCATCCCACATTTATGGACCACTACGTATCACTTTACATTCCCCCCTAATGCTGGCTCGTTCAAGGTGTGAGAAATTAGCCTAATAGTCCCTCTAAAATACAGTGTAATCCAACACGGCTAACGTATGGTTTGTATAGACGGCGTGTAGTTTGGCAATTTTTCATACCATTACAACCAAAAATATTGATGACATATTGAAAATCTAGAGTAATTATATTTACTTTAATTTTTCTAGTTTCAAAATTTACTTTCAAAATAATTAAGATTATTTTGATTTAAACAAAAAAATACCGTGAAACTTATGCTTCTCGTATATTTCAGCGCTGGCCTGCTGACGCCCTTGTTTGGTGATCACAACTCCAAAAGAAAAATCAGTAATAAAAGATCTCACCGTTAATCCTGAACTGCTCAACGTGACAGGTGATATTGTGTCTTTGTTAGCCAGCCTGAATATTTTAATATGATGGCCTGGGTAATTAGAATATTAAGGGCTTTGATATAAACAGTGCTAGTAAAGCCATAATTAAATAAAGTTGCAGGAGGATGACCTGTTTAGCAGTGCAGGCCATTACTTTTTTAATAAAGGCAGTAATGATGAAAACCTTTTGCAAAAAAGGCTTTTTCAGCAGTGAACCCAAGCCCAAAAAGACAATAAAAACACATGTAATACCCTACTGACGGACGAGGACGTTTATACTTTTTTTATTCGTTGATCATAAGCAAATCCAGCATAGATAAGAAAATGATAATTTGATCAGCAGTTCCACTAATTACATTTTGCATATTAATGCTAATTATGGCTGCAATCGTCTATTTTTTATAGTTGGGGTGCTGGTAGTCAAAATTCTCTTTGTGAAGTTAATACAACCTGTAGACTAGGCACAGCCGTCACTAAATGGATCTATCACCAACATAATATCTGCAAAACGACAAGAATTAGCGCCCTTCATAGTTTGGGGGTCGCTTTTCCAAAAATGCTAATACTCCTTCTTGAAAATCGCGAGTCTTGCCGCATTCTCCTTGAAAGTGTGCTTCTGTGGCAAGCTGTTGGTCTAGCGTGTTCTCAAACGACCCCCGTATCGCCGTTTTGACACGTTGATAGGCTACAGTCGGCCCTTCGGCCAAATGAAGCGAGCGAGATTGTATGTGGCTGTCAAACTCTTTTAGAGGTATGGCCTCGTAAATCATGCCCCAATCAGCGGCTTGGCGTCCAGTAATCTTGTCACCAAACAACGCTGCTCCCATAGCCTTGGCCACTCCCATCTGGCGGGGCAACCAATAAGTACCACCCGCATCTGGGATAAGGCCAATTCTGGTAAATGCTTGAATAAAATACGCTTCTTCAGCTGCAATTACAACGTCTGCAGCCAGTGCAAGGTTTGCACCAGCCCCCGCAGCGGCACCATGTACAGCACAAATAGTTGGAATTTTACAATCAAAAATGGCCTTGAGCATCGGGACGTATTCATCACGCAAAGTGCGTTCCAAATCAAGGTTTGCAACGTTTCCGTTGTCGCCCAAATCTTGACCAGAACAAAATGCATCTCCTGCGCCCTTAATAACCAACACGCGAGCTGCGCGTTCAGCTGCCTGCACCGCGTGAGTGATTTCAGCGCGCATTTGCACGTTAAGGGCATTTTTCATAGATGGTCGATTCAACGTTAATGTAGCGATATTGTTGACGGTCGCTAGCTGGATGACATCGTATTCCATAGGGAAACTTTCATGAATTATTATTAATTATATTAGTCAATGTGAAGTTTAGAAAAGCTAAAATGCCACGTCAGTTTATTAGAGTGGCTCTGCTGTCCTTATCGCCTGTAAGCTCTTCAAGGCGCTTTTTTTCTTCTGCGTTCAGGCCAACTGGCTCTGCTGCACGAGACCGCACCTTTATTGTTACAAATGCAATTCCTCCAGAAAATAATAGCATAATCGGCGCCGCGAACCATAATAAAATATTTACACCCGCAACGCGTGGGTTGAATAGGATGTATTCACCGTACCGATCCACTAAAAACTGCATTGCTTGTTCATCAGTATCGCCCACTACCAAGCGTTCACGCAACAAAAGGCGCAGGTCACGCGCAATGTCAGCGTGACTTTCATCAATGCTCTCGTTGCGGCAAACTGGACAACGCAGATCAGCAGAAAGCGACCGAGCACGGATTTCAAGTGCTGCGTCATCCAACACCTCATCTGGCTGAACCGCCACCAAGGGAGTGGCCAGAATACTCAATATAAAGACAAGCCATTTCATTCCGCGGGTACCGACTGTGCGTTATGTTTGCCGCTAGACTTAACAGCTCCTGCAGCAACACGTAAACGCCTGTCACTGAGCGAGATGAAACCTCCTAGTGCCATAAGGATTGCCCCCCCCCAAACCCAGTTCGCAAATGGTTTAATATAGGTGCGCACAGCCCAACCACCGCCAACTTGCTGATCGCCGAGAACTACATAAACATCGCGAAAAAGACCATTGCGAATACCCGCTTCAGTTGTCGGCATTTGTGCAACTGGATAGAAGCGTTTTTCCGCAAAGACTTCGCCTACCTCATGACCATTGCGAAAAACAGTGATGATACCACCTTCACCAAAATAATTTGGGCCTTCTATGTCAACCACCTCAGTCAACTCAATCTCATGAATACCAACCTGCCAGCGATCACTAATCTGAGCTACACGGATGTCTTCGTCTTCCCAAGCAAGTAGTGCAGCAACTGCAAAAACCGTAATTCCCATACCAGCATGCGCCATAAGTTTACCCCAATCGGCCCTAGGTAGACGCGGCAAACGCTTTAAACGTGACATAATACGACCACGCCCTGTTCGAAGCCATAAATCCATGGCAGCTCCACCAACAACCCAAATACCAAGCACCACACCAATCGGCCCCAACGTGGATCGTCCTGTCTGCACCGCATAGGCAAGCAGACCAAAGGCCACTGAGAGAACTGCAATTGGTACCATAGATTTTACAGCCCGAGCCAAGCTGCCACGTTTCCAGGCCAACACAGCGCCAATAGGTAAAATTAGCGTAAGTGGTACAAAAATTAACGTGACCGCAAAATCAAAGAATGGCGGACCAACTGAAACCTGTTCAGGCCGATCAAACAGCCCCATAGAGTAAAACGGGTTAGCCATACCAGCCCCCCAGACTGCATTTGCTGACGCAAGCTCGACCACAAGTGGCCATATCGTTCCCCAGAACACCACAAAGCTCGTCACTGCGAGAAGTACGTTATTGGATACTATAGCCGTCTCACGACTGACCAAACCGAAAACACCTTTTGCCTCCATCGAATTAGCGCGTAAGGCGAACAACAATAAACCGCCACCCACAAAAAACGCAAGAATCAATAAAATGAAAACACCTCTTTGAGGGTCGTTAGCAAAGGCGTGCACGGACGTCAGAACACCAGATCGCACAATAAATGTACCCAAAAGCGAGAATCCAAACGCTAGGATCGCTAACAAAATTGTCCAAGCCTTAAGGCTTTCACGTTTTTCTACAACTATCGCCGAATGCAAGAGCGCTGCAGCTAAAAGCCATGGCATCAAAGACGCGTTTTCAACTGGATCCCAAAACCAGAAACCGCCCCAGCCCAATTCATAGTATGCCCACCAGGACCCAAGCGCTATGCCGATCGTCAAAAAGATCCAAGCCGCCAAGGTCCAAGGGCGCACCCAACGACCCCAAGCCGCATCTACACGACCTTCTAACAAAGCAGCAATCGCAAACGAAAATGACATGCTAAGTCCAACATATCCTAAATACAAAAATGGTGGATGAAACGCTAAACCAGGGTCTTGCAAAAGCGGGTTCAAATCACGTCCATCAAAAGGCGGAAAAGCCAGCCGTTCAAATGGATTCGATGTAAAAAGAATAAAGGCATAAAAGGCGACGCTGACTGCAGCTTGTACACCCAAAACCCTAGCCCGCAAACTAGCAGGAAGATTACTACCAAATAGGCTTGCACAAGCACCAAAAAGTACCAAAATCAGCAGCCATAATAGCATAGAACCTTCGTGATTACCCCATACTCCCGATATTTTATAAAGTAGTGGCTTGGCCGAATGACTGTTTGCTACCACCAATTTAAGTGAAAAATCAGATACCACAAACGCGTACATTAAAGCCGAAAAACTATACCCAACAAGCAACAATTGTACAACAGCAGCAGGATCTGCCACTGCCATCCAACCCCGCCACCCCACATGTGCGCCAACCAAGGGTACCACTACCTGAACTACCGCGATAAGTGCAGCAAGTATCAAAGCGAAATGTCCTAGTTCTATAATCATATGACCTTATAACCCGCCATGCCCATGCCGCCAGTAAAACCGCTCCAAACTAACGGGGCTAAACGTCACGCATGAGTAAAAAGCACCTTAGAAAAACGCCTTAGAATCGTCTATTTGTGCCAATTGGTCTGCGTTGGATTGTATTCCATGGTGTCAACGCCATCAGCGTCAAATCAAATGATAATACACGTTACACGATTTACGGTTAATTGGGATGCTAATGGTACAGCGCACAGGTAATTTCAGAACGGTCGGAGCCCGCGACAATGCTTATACAATAAAACTTTTAGGGAACTGATTGTATAAATAATTAAGCTCACCAAGTTGAAAACTGAGGAGTAAGCTCACCAAAAAATGAATTAGTTTAGAAAACTAGCAAAATAACAAACATTTAAATCGAAAACCTACCTTAATTTGAAATTGTCAGAACGAGAAATTCAAACGTACCAGACGCCATTGACGGGCATAGCAAAAAGTATTTCACATCCAAAAAACCGATCCAACTCACCTTATAGTTGCATTACAAATTATGGCACAAATGGAATACTAGTTATCAATTGATGGCAAGTTTCACACTACAAATACAAAGTTATTTTCTTGTAGCACCTGCACTGTTTCAACTGTCAATATTGCAATTTTAGCATTAAATTTTTATAAATATTTTT
>JAPKAD010000042.1 GCA_028825445.1 Octadecabacter sp. | reverse complement strand
AGTCTGTCCGGTGAAAAAGGAAGCACGACATCAGCCCGATTTGTGCAACAAGGCCCCACGGCTTTATCAAATTAAAGGTGTGGTTTTTTGGCTCCTCCTTTGGATTTAAAAAAACGTGTCATTAGCCATAAATGTTTTGCAAATAATTTGAAATAAAGCTGCTAATGTTGCGCCAGTACAGTTTAAATTTTCGCAAGTCGTTATGATTATCCGCGGCAGTATAAAAAATTATGCTATCTTTATGATTAAAAATTTTAAAAAATTTATAATATGATTAGTAGGCTGTTAAAAATTGAACGTGTCGGAGCATGAGGCGGGGGATGCAGGTCCCCTTTAGACCTGCTAATAAGTGGCAAGTAAAATCTCAAAACCCTAATTAATTGGGCTAATACTGGAAAACAGCATAAGTTGATCTTGTGAATTTGGTGTTAAAAATTCAGGTAAATAAATGAAAATAAATCTAAATTTAGCATCACGACTTTCTGTAGCACCCATGATGGATTGGACGGATAGACATTGCCGCTATCTGCATCGTTTGCTGTCAAAGCGTGCGCTCCTTTATACAGAAATGGTGACGTCGCCAGCACTAGTGCGTGGGCAGGCGCGTCATTTGTTGCGTTTTGATCCCTTTGAACAGCCAGTTGCGTTGCAACTTGGCGGTTCTGACCCGGTTGAGCTAGCAATCGCAGCTGTTATGGGTGCGGATTATGGATATCCTGAAATTAATCTTAACGTAGGCTGTCCGTCTGACCGTGTTCAATCAGGCTGTTTCGGTGCTGTATTAATGGAACAGCCTGCTTTGGTAGCGCAATGTTGTGCTGCGATGATCAAAGCACAACCATCTGAGGTGACAGTGAAATGTCGTATAGGGGTTGATGATCAGGACCCTGAAATAGTGTTGCCTGAGTTTTTGGCTCACATCGTTGGTGTAGGCGTAACGCGTGTGTCGATTCATGCTCGAAAGGCATGGTTAAAGGGGTTAAGCCCAAAAGAGAACCGCGATATTCCTCCATTGGATTATGACTTAGTGCTGCGGATGAAGGAGTTATTCCCGAACTTGCATATTTCAATCAACGGCGGTGTTGCATCTTTGGAGCACGCGAAAGAATTGCTTGATCTCGGATTAGACGGTGTGATGATCGGACGTGCAGCCTATCACAATCCAACAGATATTTTGCAGCGTGCTGATGCAATGATTTGGGGTGATGATGAAGGCCCTGATCCGCTGGATATCGTGCTGCAGATGCGTAGCTATATCGAAGCTCACATTGTTGATCATTGCCGTGGTAGTGGCAAGCTGGCCCATGTCACTAAACATATGATGGGTCTTTTTGCAGGCAAGCCGGGTTCTCGACAATGGAGGCGATACTTGTCTGAAAACGCGCACCGAGACGGCGCTAGTTGGGCAGTCGTCGAGGATGCGGTGGCCGCGATGAAACACTCTGCTTCTTAGGGTTGTTACGCCGCTGCGTTCAGGGCAAGGCTTACGCAATCACAATTGGAGTGTGTAATGCCTGATATGTCTGTCCTTTTGCCTCTTGTGGGGCTGCTAATGTTAATTGGCGCATTTGCAGGCTTTTTGGCAGGGCTGCTGGGGGTTGGCGGTGGCATCGTTTTGGTACCTGCGTTTTTCTTTGCATTTTCTGCACTTGGTTATGACAGCCCGCAATTAATGCAGATTTGTCTGGGTACGTCGCTGGCTACTATCATTTTCACGTCGATTAGATCTATGAACTCACACAATAAAAAGGGTGCTGTCGAATGGGGCATTTTGCGTGGCTGGAGCGTTGGAATTGTGATTGGAGCATTGATTGGAGTCGCTGCTGCAACGCAACTCCGCTCGGTTGTGTTGCAGGCGCTGTTTGGTGGTTTAGGTATGTGCATTGGTCTGTATATGACGCTTGGTCGTTCAGACTGGCGACTTGGTGACACAATGCCCGTGGGGGTGAAGCGCGCTACCCTATCATCCCTTACTGGCTTTTTATCAGTCCTTATGGGTATCGGTGGTGGATCAATTGGCGTGCCGACGATGACGCTTTATTGCGTGCCGATCCACCGTGCCGTCGCCACCGCAAGTGGATTTGGAGTGATTATAGCGGTACCGGCCGTGATTGTTTTTTTGTTCACAGACATTGCGGTGGCACCGCCATTGACCGTTGGTGCGGTAAATTTTGGTGCGTTCAGTGTGGTTGTTGCAATGACACTAATTACAGCGCCATGGGGCGCATCATTGGCGCATCGGATGGATCCAAAACCACTTAAGCGGTTGTTTGGGGCATTTTTGATTCTTGTGGCGTTAAACATGCTACGCAAGGTGATGCTTGGCTGATTTGGCAACAGATGGCTTCGTCGTTTTTGAGCCAACCGTGCAGGTGGCCCGTTGGGCCACAAGCGCTCATTTGGCCGCTTGCGACGTTTTAAATGATCCTGACCAGCGTGACAAATGGTTGCGTCATGGGGGCACGTGGTTTGTGGGTGTCGACGCATTACCTAACGCGACAGATGGGTCAATCGTGGGCGTTGGTTTGTCAGGCCCGTGGGACAATATAGTGACACGACCGAAAGTGTGGCACCGTGCACAGGTATCTGTAGTTTATAAAGGTTATCCGAAAAGAAATCCGCAAGAGAGTGAGGCTGCACACAGGTTTCGAATTGACCGATTTGGTGCCCACGTCGACGGGCTGCATCTTGAAGCTGGGCGGCGGATTGTGCGCGAACCCCATGCGTTCATTCTTGGCTTGCCACTAAATGAAAGTGATGCTTGCCCACTGGTAGTTTGGCGTGGAAGTCATCTTGCAATGTGGGCTGCGCTGGCAAGAGAAATTGGGTCCGGTGACCCGCGGGGCGCGGATGTGACCGATGCCTATATTACTGCGCGGCGGGCAGTTTTTGATACATGTGAGGCTGTCAAGGTGCCGTTGCTGGTTGGCCAAGCGGTGTTGCTGGATCGGTTTGCGGTGCACGGTGTTGCTCCATGGGGAAAGGGTATGACTGCGCCACCACAAGGGCGGATGGTTGCGTATTTTCGACCGGAGTTTGACGATCTGGCCGATTGGATCTTACGATAATCGTCCCTGTGGAGCCCCTTTTTGCTTAAATAAAATTGAATATTTTTTGGTATATTATTATTGCTACTTAATTTTAACTTGGTGGCGCGTCATTTCTATTTTTGATGTACCCAGCGCGTCCACCACTACGTTTCGTGATTAGCTTTGTGCGGTTTGGAAGATCGTCCATAATTTCACTTCGGACTTCTGGCGTGAGTTGAGACCATACACCAATTTCTTCAATGCTGCGTAAGCATCCAGTGCAAAGGCGAGTTTCTGGATGAATGACGCAAATTTTGATACAAGGACTTTCGATTTCGTCACGTCTCCAAATATCATCAGTGTTTTCATTTACAGTCATAACGTAATCTATCCTTGGGCCTTGATGTTACGAAGGCGATCCAGGAGTCCTTGTAGGATTATACTGGCGGCGATGTTGTCGATGACTTCTGCGCGACGCTTTCGTGATGTGTCCGCTTCAAGCAAGGCGCGTTCAGCCGCCACAGTGGACAGGCGTTCATCCCAATAAGTAATGGGCAGTTCGGTAAGGCGTGATAGGTTGCGGGCAAACGCGCGTGTTGATTGTGCTCGTGGACCTTCTGAGCCATCCATATTGCGCGGTAATCCGAGCACAATACCAACTATTTCACGGTGCGACGTGATTTCAAAAAGTCTGGTGGCGTCAGCTTGGAATTTTGTGCGCTTAATAGTTTCCAACGGAGAGGAGATTATAAGACCTCCGTCGCACACTGCCACACCAATTGTTTTGGTGCCAAGATCAAGGCCTGCGAGCGGGGCGTAGCGTGGGAGTGCTGCGGCAAAGTCGATAACATCTTCAAATATCATTTAATTAATCCAACTTCTTTTGCCGCACTACGCAAAATCCCAACAGCCTGAACATCACCGCCAAAGATCGTTTCAGCTTCTGAAAGTACAATTAGTGAGGTTTCAGTTTCGCCAAGCACTGCCAGTGATGAAATAAGCCGCGCCCAGTCTTGCGGTGGGCCGCCTTCGGTGGCTAATCTGTCTGCCAGCTGTCTGACCATACCTTTAATCATCGTGTTGCGGTCTTGATCAGTCATGTCCTGAGCTTCCGCAAGGTCGTCCGCTGTTGGGCCGCGCTGGTCGGGAAGGGCGTAGTCGATGCCAAGTTGTGCTGCCACGTCGGATATCTGGCTGGCAGCAGAATTCCAGTATAACGTGTCTTGATCGCTATTTTCAATCACGCTACGCCAGAAACTAAATGCACGATCAGGGCGGTCATTTTGCGCATAAAGTAAGCCGGCGTAATATTGCCCAGCAGTGTTGTCGGGGTCAGATTGGAGCAGGTTGACTGTGATGGCTTCAACTTCAGGGGAGACATAGCCTTGGACGCCTGTTACTAAAAAATCTAGCAATCGGGCATAGTCTGGGCCAATGGCAGCTTCGCCCATCAAAGAAATGGCTCTTTCTTGTGCGCGGGAGGCGCGTTGCATGTTGCCGACACTGGCCTCGGTTTTTGCAAGGAAGGTCCATGCCTGAACTTCATATGGGCGTTCAAAAGCAACACCGCGCAAAGCTAGCAAAATTTCGCGAGTGCTAATGTCAGCTTGAGATATTGCATCAATTTCTGGATTGGCGCCTTCGGCATCTTCTTGTGAAGGACGGTTTTCGCGGCGTTTTTCGCTGTCGGCAATGCGTTGCGCCCGTGGTACATCGCCGTAACCGGGAGCGCCAAGCTTGTAATAAGTCACACCGGCACCAAGTAAAATCGCTATGGCGAGCACAGCCATCACAACACTTGTTGAAGTGCGTGGCGCGCTGGTTACGGAGTTGCGGGTGTTGGTATCGGCATAAAGCAGGCGGCGTGAGATTTCGACGCGTGTGCGGTCTGCCTCTGCTGTATCGAGCAGACCACGGGCTAGATCACGATCCACCTCTTCTAGTTGATCACGGTAAATGTCGATGTCGGTATCTGCACCAATATCAGGTTTGGCATCTGGCGCGTATTCACGCCACATAGGGGCATACACTGCTGCAATAGCCAGTGTTGTAACCGCAGCACAAACAAGCCAAAAAATGATTAATCCAAATGTCATTAAAATTTATGTAATCGTTTCGTCCGCGCCACAAAAGGGTCAATCGCTTCGAAGCTTGCGACCATTACGCATGTTGTCGTAAATGTGTACTGAAGTGCCGCGGTGAGTATCCTATTTTTTAGCCATCGGCGCAAAACATGTCAAACTTACTTACTAATTTTGGGGAACCCGACATGCGCCGCTTTTCCGCCTTTGCCATCGCACGTGAAGCGACACGTTACCATTCAGGTTGGGAACGTCACTGGCGTGCGCCGACCCCAAAGAAAAAATATGATGTAATTATCGTTGGTGCAGGAGGTCATGGTCTGGCGACAGCTTGGCATCTAGGCAAACATTATGGCATCACCAATGTTGCAATCATTGAAAAAGGCTGGCTTGGTGGAGGCAATACGGGCCGTAATACAACGATTATTCGGTCTAATTATTTACAGGATCCGTCAGCGGCGATTTATGAAAAATCGCGCAGTCTGTATGAAACAATGTCGCAAGACCTAAATTACAATGTCATGTTTTCACCGCGCGGCGTGATCATGCTGGCGCAGACACATCACGAGGTTCGTGGATACCAGCGTACGGCCCACGCTAACGCGTTGCAGGGTGTAACGACGGAATGGATCAATCCTGCGCGGGTTAAAGAACTTTGCCCGATCATGAACGTTGAAGGCCCACGTTATCCGGTTTTGGGTGGTCTTTGGCAAGCGCGTGGTGGCACAGCGCGGCATGATGCGGTAGCATGGGGCTATGCACGTGCATGTTCCGATATGGGTATGGATGTTATCCAGCAATGTGAAGTCAAGGGTGTGCGCAAGAGCGGTGGTAAGGTAGTGGGTGTTGATACCACCAAAGGCGCGATTGATTGTGATAAGCTTGGGATGGTTGTGGCGGGTCATGCTAGCACACTGGCTGAAATGGCGGGTTTCCGTTTGCCGATGGAAAGTGTCGCGTTGCAAGCCTTGGTGTCTGAACCAATTAAACCCTGCATGGATATTGTTGTGATGGCTAATACCGTCCACGGCTACTTGTCCCAGTCAGACAAAGGCGAAATGGTCATTGGTGGCGGCACGGATGGATTTAACAATTACACTCAGCGCGGGTCATTTCACCATATTGAAGAAACTGTGCGCGCTTTGAACGAGACTTTTCCGATCCTGTCGCGTCTTAAAATGCTTCGTCAGTGGGGTGGTATTGTGGACGTAACGGGTGATAGATCACCTATTTTATCTAAAACACCAGTCGAAGGTGTGTTTGTAAACTGCGGTTGGGGCACAGGTGGTTTTAAAGCTATTCCCGGGTCGGGTTTTGCGATGGCAGAGCTGATAGCCAAAGGTGGGTCACCTTTGACGAATGAGTTCTCGATGTATCGCTTTCGTGAGGGTAAGTTTATCGACGAGAGCGTTGCGGCGGGGGTTGCCCATTGATTTTGGATAAATTTACTGATCGAGAACTTATCTTATTACCATATGGGGTTGGCGCTGTAGCTGTACACGCAAAACTTCAGATACTATATGGATTTTCTAAAGGGTTAGGCTCTTTTGGTGTAGCAGCTATAGTTATTTTGTTAGTCCTAAGAAAATTTTGCAAAAAATGCTTTTATAAAATTATTCAAAGGCTCAACTTAAGCACATCGAATTGGATTTTTTTGTGACAATTTCAATTCTGCAATGGGCAAATAGCGACTTGTCTCACTTCTTAATAAACGGACAAGGTTGTCAATTATGCTAATAATGCTTGCTTTTATGGCAGATTACAGCCGGCGCATATTCTCCTTTTCGGCTACAGCTCTTCCCCACATTCCGGCATCCTCTATTTACATTTTATTTTGCGGTGAACCTGTCATTTTATCTTTACCTAAACAGGTGGGCTTGAAAAGGCAGACTATAACTCCGCAGAATTGGAAAATGACTGTTCCTATAGCTTTCCAAAAGGCAAAAGTTACATATTTGGCTTTGGTAGTGTGGTATTCATCATGGTGGGCGCTTTCACATTGCTCTCTTCCGTTTTTAATGGGGCAAAAGGTTCGCTTGAATGCGATACAGTTGTCGGTGTGCCAACCGGACAAATGGCACCGATCAAATGAAAAAAAACACTCTTATGCAGCACCAGTTGGGCGAGGATCAGTTTTTGCCCGCTTAAGCGTGCACGCTGCCCCAGTTAAGTTTCCATCCACGACGGAGGTCCGCCCATGCTGATTTTTGAATGCCCATATTGTGGGGTTTACGCTGACGAAACTGAACTACAAGCGGGTGGCGAGGCACATTTAAAACGCTTTGGGCCAGGGTCAGACGATGAATCTTTTGAGGGGTACCTGTTCATGCGCAAAAACCCCAAAGGGGTGCACCTTGAACGTTGGCGCCATAGTTTTGGCTGTGGCAAGTGGTTCCATGCAGCGCGCTGTACGATGACTTTAGAGGTGTTTGGCACCTATTCGGCGCAGACGTTGGAACCACCCAAAGCGTTAGTAGAAAAGATCAAAGCCAAGCGTCCTAAATGGAGTTGGCGTGAGTTTGGGGGAGCAGCAACATGAGCACTCGACTAGGGAAAACTGTTTTTGACGGGGGCCGTTTGATCAACCGCAACAAACCCGTCAGCTTCAAATTTAACGGTAAAATAATGCGTGGTTTTGAAGGTGATACGTTGGCGTCAGCTCTTCTTTCAAATGATCAAATGCTGGTTGGCCGATCGTTCAAATACCACCGACCGCGCGGTATTGTGGCGTCTGGCGCGGAAGAACCAAACGGATTAGTTAATCTTGGTACTGGCGGGCATTTTGAACCGAACCAACGAGTGACGACTCAGGATCTGTTCGACGGGCTTGAAGCGTCATCGCAAAACCACTGGCCATCTTTGGAATTCGATGTTGGTGCAATAAACGCCAAACTGGGGTGCTTTATGCCTGCTGGATTCTACTATAAAATGTTCATTCATCCGCGTCCGATGTGGAAGCATGTCTATGAACCGATTATTCGCCATGCTGCTGGTTTGGGCAAGGCACCGAAAGATCGCGATGCTGATACTTACGAACATTTCTATTCTCATGTGGATGTTATGGTTGTTGGCGGTGGTATCGCAGGCCTATCTGCAGCATTGGCTGCGGGTCGTACGGGTGCGCGGGTCTTACTGGTTGAACAGACAAGCCATTGGGGTGGACGTGCGCCTGTAGATGGTGCTCAGATTGATGGTTTGGATGCTGAAGTATGGGTGAATAATACCCTGCAAGTACTTGAAAAAATGAAAAATGTTACGGTTGTTGCGCGCTGTATGGGCGCAGGTGTTTATGACCATGGCTATGTCTTGGCCTACGAACGCCTAACCGACCACTTGTCTAAAAAAACTGGGCCGCGTCATCGGTTGTGGCGCATTCGGGCTAAGCAAATTGTGACCGCAACGGGAGCGATTGAACGTCCTTTGTCATTCGCCGGCAACGATATCCCAGGCGTTATGTTAGCATCTGCTGTCCGTGACTATGCGTTGAATTTTGGCACTTCGGTGGGTGATCGTACAGTTGTTGTTACGAATAATGACGACGCTTACCGAACCGCGATTGCAATGAAACATGCTGGCCTAGACGTTCCTGGGATAATCGATGCTCGTTTAGCTGCTGGACCATTGGCGAGCGAAGCAGAAGCACTTGGTATTCGAATTTTGTATGGCAAAGCCATCAGTTCCGTTCACGGCGGCAAGCGCGTCACCGGCGTTGCGATCTGTTCTCAAGCGGGTGAAGGCGGCGGAGTACTTGAAGATATCGACTGTGACGTCGTTGCAATGTCTGGCGGCTGGTCGCCTGTGGTTCACCTTTGGTCCCATTGCGGTGGTAAATTGATCTGGGACGAAGTGCAGAGTCATTTCCGCCCCGATCCTTCGCGCCCGCCACTTGGAGCTGACGGGAAGGGATTTGTGTCAACTGCAGGTATCGCAAACGGCGTTATGACCACTCACGATTGTCTTGTGAATGGTCACGATGCGGGTTCTGCTGCGGCTAAACTAGCAGGAGCCAGTGGTAAAACTGGCAAGTCGTCAAGGGGCGATGCGCCCAAAGAGGTGGCATTGATGCCCGTCTGGATCATGCCACAGGGGGCTGGGTACAAATTACGCTCGAAAATGTGGTTAGATTTTCAGAACGATGTCAAAGTCAGTGACGTGCAATTAGCCGCACAAGAAGGTTATGAAAGTGTTGAGCATACCAAGCGCTATACTACGTTGGGCATGGCAACAGATCAAGGTAAATTAAGTAATATCAATGGATTAGCTGTATTGTCGGATGCGCTGGGGCAGGCGATCCCTGCAACTGGCACAACGACGTTCCGCCCACCATACACACCTATTTCTCTAGGCTCTATTGGAGGTGAGGCACGCGGCAACTTGTTTCAGCCTTTGCGCAAAACACCGATGCACTCATGGTCTGACAAGAATGGAGCCTATTGGGAACCAGTTGGTCAGTGGCGTCGTGTTTACACTTATCAGCGTGGCGATGAGAGCATCGAAGATGCGGTAAATCGTGAGGTCAAGAATACTCGTGACAACCTTGGTCTGCTGGATGCATCGACGCTAGGCAAGCTGATTGTAAAAGGCCCCGATGCTGGCAAGTTTCTTGACATGATATACACCAACATGATGTCAACATTGCCGATTGGCAAATGTCGCTATGGTTTAATGTGTGGCGAAAACGGGTTCCTCAGTGACGATGGTGTAGTTGCGCGTATCGATGATGAAACATGGCTGTGCCACACGACTACGGGTGGTGCTGACACTGTATACGCGCACATGGAAGAATGGCTGCAAACTGAATGGTGGGACTGGGAGGTCTACGTCACCAACGTGACCGAACAATTTGCGCAGGTCGCGGTTGTTGGTCCAAATGCTCGTAAAGTATTAGAAAAGCTGGGCGGAATGGATTTGACTGCTGAGTCACTGCCGTTCATGCAATGGCGAGATGGAGTGATTGCTGGTATTAATTGTCGCGCCTACCGCATTTCATTTTCTGGTGAACTGTCTTACGAAATTGCGGTGAAAGCCAGTGAAGGTGCGTCATTTTGGGAAGCGCTGTTTGAGGCGGGTCAAGAATTTGGGATCATGCCCTACGGCACAGAATGCTTGCACGTTTTGCGTGCTGAAAAAGGCTTTATCATGATTGGTGACGAGACTGACGGTACGGTCATCCCACAAGATCTTGGGCTTTCATGGGCTATTTCCAAGAAAAAAGAAGATTTTGTTGGAAAGCGTGGCCAGTTGCGCAGCCACATGGTAGATTCAAATCGTTGGAAACTTGTTGGGCTGGAAAGCACGGATAGGTCGGTTATCCCAGATGGGGCCTATGCTGTACTAGATGGTGAAAACGCGAACGGGCAGCGCAATACGCAAGGGCGCATCACCTCGACTTATTATTCCGCGAACTTGGAACGTGGTATTGCGATGGGGCTAGTTTACAAAGGGCCTGATCGTATGGGAGAAATTATTACATTTCCTAAAATTGATGGCACTGAGGTGAAGGCAAAGATTGTGAATGCCGTTTTCTATGACCCGACTGGGGAGAAGCAGAATGTCTGAAATGGCACAAGTCATGCGTGTTAATGCGCGCGGAATGATCACACTACGTGGTGATTTAATGAGCACATTAATGAAGAAATCTATTAAGACTGTGACGGGGCTGGGTATGCCAACTTCGGGGCAGTTTTTGGGTAACGGAACGTCAGGTGTTGCATGGATGTCGCCAGATGAATTGTTGTTGGTTGTGCCCTATGCGGATGTGGCAAAATTTGTATCGCAGATCGATAGCACTATGAAAGATCAGCATTATCTAGCGGCTGACGTGTCGGATGCACGGGCGGTATTCAGCGTTTCAGGAACAAACGCTCGCGATGTTTTAGCGCGGGTTTGTCCTGTTGATTTACACCCTGGTAGTTTTTGCATTGGTCAATTTCGGCGGACCCGTATGGCGCAGGTTGCTGCGGCATTCTGGATGCACGACACAGGTTTTGATGTGGTGTGTTTTCAATCGGTTGGAGATTACGTACAAGATCTTTTGACACAGGCCGCTGAAAACGCCGTGGGAGCCGCATTCTATACTTGAATTACGTCGTTTCATCTAATGTCAGTCTCGCTAATGGCTTATCTTCAAGTTTGGCGCCTTCACTTGATTTTGCTTTTAAGAAAGTTGAACGGGCTACAAGATTTTACAATTTCACAATCAGGGATGTCAGTGGTCTGCTATTTGCAGATTAGTTCTTTTTATGCTTGAAATTGCTTAACAACTAGAGAATCCACCAGTTTAATGATTGGTAATACTCTGGCGCGAGCCGATTCTATAATTCATCAAAACTTCAAATCTAGGGGCGAAACTTTAATGCGGTCTGGTGTAAAAAAACCAGTGTCCGTTCCTAAAGATTTGTTATGTTCGAATTCGAGAGAGTATCGCTCTAGCATACGACTTTAGGGTATAAGTAAGAGGATACAACTTTTGCAGTTAAGTGCGAATCCATTTAGTAATAAACGTAATTTATTTACTTTAACTTGGTCTCTGCGATTAAACACAGAGTGTTATTGAGTTAGTCTGTGATGTTGTTAACGTACTGACAAAGTCTAAAAGTCTTTTGGTGCAATCTGGAAAATGAAGCTGATTATGATCAATTTGACTCATGCGCCTTGACCTCAGGACCCTTAGGGCTTTGTTAAGTGACAGTCTATTTATTCTAATCATGAGGTTTCCCAATGGCTTTTGAACTCCCCGATCTTCCATACGCCCACGATGCGCTTGCTGCCAAAGGTATGTCTGCAGAAACGCTTGAGTATCACCACGACAAGCATCACAACGCCTATGTTGATAATGGCAATAAGGCGATCGCGGGTACCGAATGGGACGGCAAGTCCCTCGAAGAAATTATCATGGGTACTTATGATACCTCCTCAATTTCGCAATCCGGAATTTTTAACAATATTTCCCAGCTTTGGAACCACAACCAGTTCTGGGAAATGATGGGTCCAAACGGTGGGACAATGCCCTCTGAACTTGAGTCCGCGATTAAAGACAACTTTGGGTCAGTTGAAGATTTTAAATCGCAGTTTTCTGCAGCGGGTGCAGGCCAGTTCGGTTCTGGTTGGGCTTGGCTGATCAAAGATACGGATGGCAGTTTGAAGGTCACTAAGACTGAAAATGGTGTGAATCCTGTTTGCTTTGGCCAAACTGCTTTATTGGGCTGTGATGTCTGGGAGCATTCATATTACATTGATTTTCGTAACGCGCGACCAAAGTATTTGTCCAATTTCCTCGATAACTTGGTTAACTGGGAAAACGTCGCTTCACGTATGTGATATTTTACTGAAATAAGCTTGAAAGGCTCACTTGAAAGGGTGAGTCTTTTTGTTTTTGGGTGCCGCAGTGAGATAAAAGTGCAATTTATCTGAAGGGGTTTTATAGCAAAGCCTAATTATGCAATGTTCTAGACCAAAATTAAAAAACTCTCAAAGTCACCTTTTAAAATAAGAAACGGCAATTATAATTTTCCGTCCGTACTATTGATAAGTTGGCGATCGGTGCCATAAGACTTTGAAAATAGTCCATTCATCGCGGAACTCGAAGTTGAGCTGAAAATTCCGCAATTTAAAGGATATTTTTTAAAATTTTATTTGCCTGCTTAGATACCAGTTAATGAACTTAATATTTGTCTGTCTTTAAGCTTTTGCTCCAATCATCCTTAAATGTTAAAATTTCATGATTGGCACACAATAAATGTAAAAAGCTGAAAGTGCTCTATGCTATTTTTTAATATTTTTGATGTCAGTCAAGTGTTTGCCTACCACAGATAAGTTGGCTTTGACTATTTTTCAGACAGTTGTGGCATTCCATTAGCATATGGTGATTTGGTGGAATGATCATATATTTTTTTAGTATCCTGTTGCCCATCACTTTTGTGACAGATTAATTTGCATCTGCAACAAGAGCTGCGCAACCCAAGTCCATAAAAACTCATCTAGTGTGGTTCCTGTGATATGTTTTGGAGTGTCATACAGTGTTCGCTGACTGTGAGTTCCTCCACTGCGACAAAGCCGTTGGCAGTTATCTTTGTGAAATTGGGAGTTAGGTAAGGCCATAAGCTTTTGCATTGTGAAGTACTATTGTGGAAGCCATTAGTTTAAACGTGGGGCACTTTATCCTGCAATTCTGTGCCACTTGATGACTTACTTGCAGTTGTCTGGAGTTCTTGTATCCAAACGTTTCAAGCTTGGGTTTAGATCGATGCCTAAGTCGTTATAGGTGGGAAACTTGCGTGATTTGAGGGTCAAAGAGTCAAAGCTAAAGCACAGCGCCTTCAAGATCTATGAGTAGGGTTACTTGCATACCGACTTTAAATATCTGCTGCAAATGGTGGATCAGACGCCACGCCATTACCTGTATGTAGCCAATGATCGCGCCACGAGGCAGATATCTATAGCAACAAGACAGCTGCCAATGCTCGGTGCTTCCTACGCGACCTTTAGCACGTGTCTGCTGCGTATTTGCACCATTTTTACGGAATATGGTAGGAGTTAACTGACCGCCTCTTTGGCCTGTGCAAGCGTGCTGCGATTGTGAAACATGAGTTTGTTACGCTATGCAACAAACTTGGCATCGACCACCGTTTGACACCTTAACAATCACCTCAAACTAACGGCATGGTTAAGCGATTCAACTGGCGGATCGAGGATGTCCTTTAAAGTCATCACTACTGATCAGGTGAAGACTTTAATGTGATGATGCAGCGTTATGTCTTGCTCTATAATAAACAATTCTGGCAGTCTGTTCTTCAGAGTAAAACCCCCTGGAAGGCCATGAAATACTGGCACAAACTCAAACCAGAGTTGTTAAATAAAAATACTGACACCTTTCCGTTTGTTACAATTAAAGACAGTAAATACAAGCTGATATTTAATTATAGTTTATTTTTTTATTAATCTCAAAATTTACTAAAATTTCAAAAATAAACTGCGTGGGTAAGATGAAATCAGCGTTAAACGTTGGTAAAATATAGCTTCATAATAAGGTAGGAATAAGTTTTAATTTATAGATTGTTACAATTACGCCTATATGAGGAGCAACCCAAAAAAATTTATAATCTGCATTAATGCGCTAGATGACGCTGCTTTGAATTACCACGAGGTTTTTGGTTAATGTATCCACATCAGGTACTATGATTAGGAAGTCGCGAAGGCTGGAATCTGCAAATCCTTGGTCTATAATCTGATCTAACAGTGCCAAAAACGGGTTCCAGTAGTCGTTCTGGTTTAGCACAAAAATTGGTTTTGAGTGTAGGCCAAGCTGTCGCCATGTGAGTGCCTCAAACAGTTCATCCATTGAACCGGCACCACCTGGAAGTACAACGACGACATCTGCGTTCATCAGCATAACTTTTTTACGTTCGTGCATAGTTTCAGTAATGATAAAAGTCGTCAAGTCAGTCTTGCCGACTTCACAGTCAATTAGGTGTTGTGGAATAACACCGAACGTATCTCCACCACCCGCTTGAGCTGCGCGCGCCACGCGCCCCATTAATCCGATATCACCGGCTCCGTAAACTAGCCGCCAACCATTTTCTGCCAGCATTTTGCCGCAATCTGTTGCTGCTTGAGCATAAGCAGGATCAGCACCATCGCGTGAGCCGCAGTAGACGCAAACAGAAAAGTTACTCATGAATGATGTGCTAAGTGTCATGAAGTGATCCAATCAAAAGGGAGGGGGTGCAAAAGCATCTTTTGACCCGTATTAGTCTCATAGCTACAGTCTGCCAACTGCTGGGGAGCAAAATTGTGCAAACGAAAAATCTAATGATCACAGGTGGTCTTGTATTGGTGGTGACAATCGCAGTCGGAATGTACCTGCGGCTGATTCCTTATCAGACCAATACACAACCTGCACCGGTCCAAAAATCTGTGCAAGATATCGCGACAGATGTGTCACTTATTCCTGTGGTTCCTGCTCCGGTAAACGAAGTAGAGACCATTGCGCCACCCGCTGAAGATGATGTGCAGTCGCTTCTACCTACTATGTCAAGATCTGTTGTGGTGGTTACATTGACTGACTTGCGTTTTGAACCGGATGGTGGGTTTGTTGTGTCTGGTCTTGCTGTGCCAGACCTTCCTGTGGCTATGATGGTGAATAATGTTGAAGTTGAACGCGTTATTTCAAACGCTGATGGCGCATTTTCTGTTGTTGGTTTTCTAGGTTTTTCAGATACGCCAAGGATGTTGACTGTAGTAAGCGATCCTGATGGGGCGGCTGTGCTAGCCGATAGAACGTTTGTACTGGCTGCTAATCCGGTACCGATTGTAGCTGCAATTCCAGAGGTCGAGGTTGAACAAGCGGCTGAAAGTCTAGCAGCAGATACTGTTACGCCTGCAGATGTTGAAATACCTGTCAATAGTTCTGAAGAAACATCCAGTGATACGCCAGTTGCAGGTGTCAATGTCGAGATGCCTATCGAAATATTTGTGGAAAATCTTCTTGAGGCGCCCAGGTTGACTGCAACCCAGTCTCTGGCTGATAATGCTATACTTGAGCCAACCCTATCAGATTCATTGATTGCCCGCGATTTCGCGCTCAGCGCTGGGGCCTCTCCGTCTATGCCAGCCATTCTTGCTATCACGCAAGATGGCGTAGAGGTAATTCAGCCAGCAATATCAGCCGACACGCCGCCTGAAGTCATTTTTAACGTCGCCCTTGATGCCATTACTTACGAACCCTCAGGCGAGGTGATCTTGCGTGGGCGCGCTATTGGACAAGGTGATGACGGGTTTGTGCAAATTTATGTTAATGATGTGCCTATCAGCCGCTTGCCGATTGAAGAAAATGGCACGTGGTACGGTGATCTACCAGATATTAATACTGGCATTTACACTCTTCGCATTGATGAAATCGACGGGAGTGGCAAGGTCATTAGCAGAATCGAAACTCCATTTCTGCGTGAGGACCCTGCAGATGTAATCGCAGCAATGGCAGAGGATGTCGCCAATCAGAACTTCACCGTAGCAACTCGGACCGTGCAACCGGGTTCAACGCTTTGGGCGATTGCCGAAGAACGCTATGGTTATGGGATTTTGTACCTTAAAGTGTTTGAAGCCAACCGTGACCGAATTCGCAATCCTGACTTAATTTATCCTGGCCAAGTGTTCACCGTGCCACTGGTAGATGGTGGCGTAACAATTGAGTGATCTTGGTGGCATATTAAGGCTAGTATTGGATTAGTACCACGCGGCGCGCGGCGTTGTTGTGGTCACAGTTGTTGAAGCTTTGGAATTTGCTCTACTACCCGTCAGCAGCCAATTTGTAATATGCGACGATGGCCATATGGAAGGATCTGTATCAAGGGTACTATAATTTTGAAGCACTGCATGCGTTAAAGGGTGGAGCAGTTCAAAAATAGCGTGACTAATAAAGTTTGGAGTCACGGACGATGAGGTTTTTTTGTGGGGTTTGTCTGCGATGGTCACATTAAAGCTTTGGTTGAACCTTTAGGAGTAAAGACTGGCGGCGCGCTGCCTTTGGACGCTTTGACGCAACTAGTCGCACAACGCGAAGCGTTTTTACCAGTAGCTTATGTTGCCGATTTAAATAGCGCTGAGCGATGGTTGGACTATTCGCAAGCCTTTCCAGAACGGTTGTGACTTGATCGTTCTAGTATGGAAGACGATGGGCGAACATACGTTTCCGTTTACAATCCGCCCTTGCGGATGTTTGTTATTGGTGGCGTTAATATCGTGCAGCTCCTTGTACCGATTGCGCAAGCCCGTAGCTAAGGAGTTGCGTTGGTCGTTTTACGCCCTGCATTTTCATCGCCTTCAAGGTTTCCTGATCTGAGAATTTTGGACGATTGGCCGGATGTTTTGCTAAAAGCTTCTGGCCTCGATGCTCGCTGCGCTGTTGTGATATTTTGCATGACACTAAATTGGATGATCCGGGAATTTTGGCAGTATTGCGATCAGATGTATTTTACTTTGGTTGTATAGGTTCTAAACAT
>JAPKAD010000100.1 GCA_028825445.1 Octadecabacter sp. | reverse complement strand
AATGGCACCAAAATCAGGCGACCGCCAAAAAGCGCTAGACAGCGCTCTGGCACAAATCGAACGTCAGTTCGGCAAAGGTTCAATAATGACACTAGGGGATGACGCTGTCATTCCAGGGATTGAATCTACTTCTACTGGATCAATTGGGTTGGATATTGCTCTGGGAATTGGGGGTTTGCCAAAAGGGCGGATTATTGAAATCTATGGCCCAGAATCCTCAGGTAAAACAACTTTAACACTTCACTGTGTAGCCGAAGAGCAGAAAAAAGGTGGAGTTTGTGCTTTTGTGGATGCGGAGCATGCACTAGACCCACTTTATGCTCAAAAACTTGGTGTGAATTTAGATGATTTACTCATTTCACAGCCAGACACTGGTGAGCAAGCTCTTGAAATCACGGACACATTGGTGCGCTCTGGCGCAGTTTCGATGGTTGTAATTGATTCAGTTGCAGCTCTGACACCTCGCGCAGAGCTGGAAGGCGATATGGGCGATCACCAAGTTGGGGCACAAGCTCGCCTGATGAGCCAGGCAATGCGTAAGCTCACTGGTAGTATCAGTAAGTCTAAATGTATGGTAATTTTCATCAACCAAATCAGAATGAAGATTGGTGTGATGTTTGGTAGCCCTGAAACCACATCTGGTGGTAATGCCTTGAAATTTTATTCTTCTGTTCGTTTGGACATACGCCGCATAGGGGCATTAAAAGACCGTGACGAAATTGTGGGTAATGCTACGCGTGTCAAAGTTGTTAAAAATAAAGTGGCTCCACCTTTTAAGCAAGTAGAGTTTGACATCATGTACGGTGAAGGCATCTCTAAAATGGGTGAGTTGGTAGATCTCGGCGTTAAAGGTGGTATTGTTGAAAAATCTGGTAGCTGGTATAGCTACGGTGATGAGCGGATTGGCCAAGGCCGGGAAAATGCAAAAATATATTTGCGTGAAAACAATGCTATGGCATATGATATTGAAGCTAAAATCCGCGCGGCTCATGGTCTAGATTTTGATCGTCCAAAAGATGAACCTAAAGATAAGACTACTGCAAGTGATGACGACAATATAATCGATATATAATTTAAACAAAATTTATATTTTTAATTCAACACCTCGGAGCGTAAGTTCTGGGGTGTCTTGCTTTGGCGTGGACACTTCGAAAAAGGAGTTGTAAGTCTGCTATCAATCCAAAAAACATAAGGTTTTTGCAGACAAATGTCCACGTTGAATGATATCCGCTCCACTTTCCTTAATTATTTCGACAGGCAGGGACACCGTGTGTTACCGTCAAGCCCACTTGTGCCGCGTAATGACCCAACATTGATGTTCACCAACTGTGGGATGGTACAGTTTAAAAACCTATTCACAGGCGTAGAGACCCGCGACTATACTCGGGCGACAACGGCTCAGAAATGTGTTCGCGCCGGCGGCAAACATAATGATCTCGATAACGTAGGTTATACCGCACGCCACCATACATTTTTTGAAATGATGGGTAACTTTAGTTTTGGAGATTATTTTAAAGAAGAAGCAATATTTTATGCTTGGGAAATGATTACTAAAGAGCTCTGTATTCCAAAAGAAAAGTTAATAGTTACTGTATATCACGATGATAATGAGGCAGTTGCGTTATGGAAAAAAATTGCTGGTTTAAGTGATGATAAAATCATCCGCATAGCAACCAATGATAATTTCTGGATGATGGGGCCAACTGGTCCGTGCGGTCCATGCTCTGAGATCTTTTACGATCACGGAGATCACATCTGGGGTGGACCTCCAGGTAGCCCAGAAGAAGACGGTGACCGTTATGTTGAAATATGGAATCTCGTCTTCATGCAGTATGAACAGTTTGAAGATGGTGCGCGTATGCCCTTGGCAGCACAATCCATTGATACGGGTATGGGAATAGAGCGGGTCGCAGCCTTATTGCAGGGAACCAATGACAATTACTCTACAGATTTAGTACGGAACTTAATTGAAGCCTCAGCACATGCTACGTCAACTGATCCAGATGGTCCGGAGAAAACTCATCACCGAGTAATCGCAGATCATCTACGCTCGACATCTTTTCTTATTGCGGATGGAGTTTTACCGTCAAAAGATGGACGAGGTTACGTGCTTCGCCGGATTATGCGCCGCGCCATGCGTCACGCGCATCTGATAGGTGCTGTTGATCCATTAATGCATCGCCTTGTGCCCGCATTAGTACAGCAAATGGGAGCTGCTTATCCTGAAATAGTTCAGGCACAATCTACGATTGAAGAGACATTATATCAGGAAGAAACCCGTTTCCGAACTACATTGGATAAAGGCCTAAGACTGCTGGAAGATGAAGTTACGGATCTGAGGGCAGGTGGTGCCTTGCCTGGCGCCACAGCCTTTAAGCTTTATGACACATTTGGATTCCCGTTAGATCTCACGCAGGACGCCCTGCGCGAAAAAGGCATGTCGGTGGATATAGATGGGTTTGATACAGCAATGGCAGCTCAAAAAACCAAGGCACGTGCAGCTTGGTCTGGCTCTGGTGCGATGGCCGATGACACAATTTGGTTTGATGTCCTGGATGCCCACGGCGCTACAGATTTTCTTGGCTATGATACCGAACGTGCTGAAGGTCAGATTGTTTCTCTGGTTAGCAATGGTGCACAAGTGGAAACATCAGCCCATGGCACATCGGTCCAGCTAGTGCTCAATCAAACACCTTTCTACGCGGAAAGTGGTGGCCAGATCGGAGACCGTGGCTTAGTTGTCACTGAAACAGGCACTGTCACCATTACAGATACTCGCAAGACAGCAGACCTTTTCATCCATATTGGCACAGTAACCGCGGGCAGCATCACGAATGGTCAGGCAGCCAAATTACAGGTTGATGAGGTTCGACGTATTAGCATCCGCGCCAATCACTCTGCTACACATTTGTTACATGAGGCATTACGCCGCTCGCTTGGTGATCATGTAACACAACGCGGTTCTTTAAACGCAGATGATCGGCTTCGCTTTGATTTTAGCCATAATCAAGCATTAACAGCCGCACAGTTGCGGCAGGTACAAACCGAAGTGAATAGCATTATCCGACAAAATAGTTATGTTGAAACTCGAATTATGACTCCTGATGGTGCCCGCACGTTGGGCGCTCAAGCTCTGTTTGGTGAAAAATATGGCGATGAGGTGCGTGTTGTATCCATGGGCCACTTGTCAGAATCTGGCAAGGGTGCTTCCAAGGATACTTATAGTCTTGAGCTCTGCGGCGGGACACATGTTCGCCAAACTGGCGATATCGGTGGGTTTGTTTTACTCAGTGATGGCGCGTCGTCAGCTGGTGTTCGACGTATAGAAGCACTCACCGGCGCTGTTGCGGATACATATATCCAAAACCAGTTCAAATGTATGTCTGAAGTGGCGATAACTTTAAAAGTTCAGCCTGTTGAAGTAGCACTACGGGCGCAGCAGCTGTTGGATGAGCGCAAGACCTTGCAAAACGAAGTAGCAAATCTGCGACGTGAAGTAGCCATGTCTGGCGGTTCAGATATGGCTTTAAATGAGCCTATAATAGCAGGCGGTAAGGGGTTTTTAGCGCAGGTTTTACAAGGTGTGACTGGTCGAGACCTTCCAGCTTTAGTGGATGCACATAAAGTTAAGATTGGTTCTGGCGCTGTTTTGTTGATCGCAGATTCAGATGGCAAAGCTGCAGTGGCTGCTGGTGTGACCGATGATCTGACAGTCAACCTATCTGCCGTTGATATAGTTAAGATTGCGGTGGCTGAACTGGGTGGCAAAGGTGGCGGTGGCCGAGCTGACATGGCGCAGGGTGGTGCTAAATCTATTAAAAACGCTGAGGCGGCGATAGCAGCTGTGAAAACATATATGGAGATTAATTAATGGCAAAAGCACTTTGGATTGCCCACGTAAACGTATTGGATATAGACCGGCTTGGAGCATACGCCTCCGCAGCAACACCTATCATCCTAGCTCATGGCGGTGTTTTTCTGGCCCGGGGTGGGACTTATGAACAATTAGAAGGGCAGGACCACACACGAAATGTTGTGGCCCAATTTCCCAGTCTGAAAGCCGCTCACGATTGCTACTATTCTGAAGGCTACCAAGCCGCTATGAAATTAGGTGAGGGTGGGTTTCAGCGCAGTTTAATGATTGTCGAAACAATCGATTAATTAAAAAGGATGCAGGCAAAGCCTGCATCCTTTTTGCCTAAGCTGACCGCGATGCGCGTTTCCGCTCATGTGGGTCTAAATGTATTTTACGTAAGCGGATTGCTTTTGGTGTGACTTCTACCAATTCGTCATTGTCTATGTAGGCAATAGCCTCCTCTAGCGACATTGTGATTGGCGTTGTCAGGCGCACAGCTTCATCTGTACCACTGGCACGCACATTGCTAAGTTTTTTACCCTTAAGAGGATTAACTTCCAAGTCGTTTTCACGATTATGCTCACCAATAATCATACCCTGATAAACATCCTCTTGGACACCAATGAAGAACC
>JAPKAD010000099.1 GCA_028825445.1 Octadecabacter sp. | reverse complement strand
ATGCCCCGGCAAACTCGTACACAACGGCACGCTTTCCTCCAACGCACCAAGCGTCATGATTAGGTGAAATGGCATATGCATCGCCAGCGGAGTAGGTGGCTTCCGAACCGTCATCGCATACGCAATGGATTGTACCTTCCACAATGACGCCGGTATGTGTGGCTTGGCAGCTTGGCGTACCGACAACAGGCTTAATATCAGTGGACCATTTCCAATCTGGTGCAAGCGTCAGCTTCATTACCCGCTGACCTAGAACGTTTACAGCCTCCATTCGTGCGTTTGGCATATCTTTGGCTTCGTCCGCTTGCGACGCAAAGTTTTTGACTTCAATAGGCATATTAATCTTCCTTCTTCTGTCGTTATTTGAGTAATTTAGTCCTCAGAGAGTATGCAATCCTACCCGTCCGATAATGCCGACGTAAAGAGGCTCACGGAGACGGTAGCCTTATGTTGTGGGGTTAATGCGTTGGGTCGTCTCCTGTAGGCGGAGCCATCTCCTCTTCTGGGCACCAGTAAACCCTAAATAACCTCAATAAATCATAGTATAATAGGCATATATTGCTTTTGTGTGACCATAATCGGGACCGCTTCTAGGATTATTTTGTCGAATATCTCACCCCAAATGTCAGTCATGAAGAGAGGCCATAAATTTGGCCCTTTTTAGCGTTTTTAAAAGTAGCCAATAGTTTTCACACAGTCTGGCTAGTTTGTGGAACAGTCTCGGAGGTCCGGTGTGCGGACTTAGCGGCCCTCCGATAGAACAGTTTGAGTATCCGTTTACACCTTTTCTGGATGCCCATCGTTCTGGGGTGCATCATCACAGATGGTATACCATGAGGGTTTTTCACCAACGAACTCATGGGATTGGTTTGTGAGGCCGATATCTCCATCCAGGGCATTTGCCGCGATTGGGAAACTATCTTCGGTGGATAATATCTCGCCGAGTGATGTGCCGCAGATTTTGCAAAAGCAGCGCGCATAAATATATGGGGCTATCGGTTCGAAAACCTGAACGCAGTCCTTACCTGCAATCCATCCGAGGTCTTCCTTATTAATGAATGCGATGGTGCTAGCGCCAACCTTACGACATCTTGAGCAGTGGCACGTACCAACAAATGACGGTTTGTTCGCTAGCTCAAATTGGACTGCTTTGCAGCAGCAACTTCCCTTTATCATAGCCTGTCCTCTTATGTTTTGGTGGCTTTGTTCGCACGTTTGCATGGCAACATAAATATGGCATGCTGACAGCATCATGGCAGCATTCATTCTGAGGAACATCTTTTGCGTAAAGCCGAGCGATTATTTGAAGTTGTCCAGCTTCTCCATCCGGTATCGTTTCATAAACATAAGCATGTATCTGTCCTTGGTCCAAGATGGGGTCTAATGGGTAATGGTTTCGAGAGCTGTTTGGCCCCAAAAAGGGTCCGTTGGATTGATGTAAGTTCAGGTTATCAATTGGTAGATCGACGAACATACCAGAGTGCAAATATAGTATTGGGCACCCAACATGACCAAGCCAGAAACGGGTAGACCTGATGATATGGCATTGCCAGACCAACGGCAAAAATCAGTAACTGTAAGCGCAAGGATACAGCTGCAAAGGTCAGCGCGACCGAGTAAGTCATCCACCGTCGATGCGCCGGCTCCAAACCCGCCCGCGCAAAACGCACACCTTGCGTTGTTGTGAACACCCAAAATACAGCCAACAAAGCGAAGCCAGCAGTTCCAATGATGCCGTCTATTTGAAAAGCGATCAAAAAGCCGGATATGCCACCCAACAAAACCGCCAGCGCATATAGGCGACCGATACCGCGATGAACACTTAGGTAGCGATTGCGAAGCACCGGAATGATCTGGATCGATCCGAAAACTAAGGCGAAGGATGCCGCGGTAATATGCATCACGAACATCTGCCGTGTGTTGATCAACTGATGAGACATGGCAGAGAAAGCCAGGTCCAGACCAAGTGGGAAGACTCTGATTGTTGAGAAGGCCACCAACATCCCAGTGATCACGAGCACAGAGATGGAGACCTTATCTGTCGGCTTGACTACGTTTCCCAACGGTTTGTAAAGGCTTCCGTAGGGTCTGTAGCCTCGAAGTGTGGCAGTAAGCGATCAAAACGATCAGTACCCAGCCGATGCGGCACATTCCACAGGTAGCGTAGGCTGACAACATTTCGCAAAGGCGCTGACCACAGCGCAATGACATTCATGGGAACCCATGGCATTTTTTTACGCTTCATTGGCTTACCAACCGCGTGTTCAATAGCGGTTTTCATAGACGCGCCCGTTAAAACCCAGCCGGGAAAGTTAAGGTCTAAATGCCCAACAACCGCGTTTGGCGTATTCAGAATATCAACAATAGCACGGGCGGCGTCTGGCAAATAGGCCCACGCATGATCACGGTCCATTGGGCCAGGGTAAGTGAAATCACCCGTTGCGACGGCCTTTGTAATGTGATTTTCGAACCAATTCCCACTTGGCCTGTGATCTGGACCGTCTATAAAGTCACCCATCCTGAATGCAAGAATTGGTAAGCCGTGATCGACGGCCGCCTTTTTGTACGCAGCTTCCATCGTCATGCGAATGCGCGCCAACGCATTTGATCCGACGTGTGGTGCGTCTTCTTTCCAAACACCGCCCTTTTTGCCGAAAATGTAGACGTTCTGTGGAACAACAACTGTGGCTCCGACATTTATGGCAACATCAATGACGGCTTGGTTCATCTCGAGCAGTAGCGTTTTCCACAATTGGTATGGTGGGTTTGCAGCCTGCACAATTACGTCTGCGCCGTCTGCGGCATTGCCCAACGCTGTTGGGTCCATGATATCGCCGACATACGGTTCAACACCGTCAATACAGTTGGCTTTTTCAGTCGTGCGTGCAAAGCCCCGAACGTGCCATCCCGCGTCCCGCATCGCTGATGCACATTGACGTCCAAAACGCCCTGCCACGCCCACAATTAAAACAGTCTTTTTCATAATATCCTCAATTTCTTCGCATCGTTCATTAAGGGATAACTGATACAAATTTCTATTGATGTAGAAAAATGGGTATGTTTAATATACGTTTATGAATATAGATTGGTCACTTCTGAAGACGTTTTTAACCGTTGTACAGGCTGGAACAGTGGCACAGGCAGCCGCACAATTGGCGTGCAGTCAGCCTACCGTTTCACGTCAGTTGAAGGAATTAGAAACGCAAACAGGCCTCACCTTGTTTGATCGGCGCGGCTACCGTTTGGTGCTGACAGACGCAGGTGCGTCAATACTCGAATTTGCACAGAATATGGCGGATCAAGCCGACCATCTGGCTCTTGCGATCGCCGGGAAGGAAACGGTTGTAAATGGCACAATCAGGATCAGTACAAGCGAGGTGATTGCCTATCACTTCCTCCCCCCCGTTCTGGTCACGCTTCAGGAACAGTATCCGGAAATCGATGTCGAGATAATTGTTGAAAATTCGGTGGCAAATCTGTCTGCGCGCGAAGCCGATATCGCGATCAGATTGTTTCGCCCCGATAAATTAGGATTGGTGAGGACCAAGATAGGAACACTTGAGATTGGAGCTTTCGCAAGCAAATCTTACCTAAAATTATACGGTGTTCCACGTACCCTAGACGACTTGGTATATCATAATTTGTTGGGGTACGATCAATCCGTGGAGATACTCGATGGGTTTCGTAAACACTTTCCAGATGCAAATCCGTCTCTTTTTTCAGTGCGATGCGACAACCACTTAGTGTATTGGAATATGATACGAGCGGGAAACGGCATCGGGTTTTGCAGTACGCTGATGGCAAGCCAAGATAAAATGTTAACCCGCGTTTTGCCGGACCTAAAGCCAGATGGAAACGACGTTTGGCTTGCAACCCATGAAGCTCTGCAGAAGACACCACGCGTTCGGGCGGTCTGGGAGCTTCTCTCCAGCCAACTTACGAAGCGATTATGGGAATGATTCCTGCTGAATATCGCGCGTCGTAGTAAGCTTTTGGCGAAATTCTGATCCAACTCGCCCGAGAGCGAACACTGGGACTTTCCATAGCAATTCATCTTGAGCCAGAATAAAGTGCCATTCTCCAGACGCTTTGATGGAGCAAAAAGAGAAAGTAACCGCCCTAATAGGCCTAAGAGGCAACGTCATGAAGGAAAAAATTGTGGAGACCCTATCATTTATATAAGCCCACTTTGTCAGCGCTCTAGTCGTGAGCATAAGCATCTTCCTTGCGGTAATCTTTACCGAAAAGGGGCTTTCGCATATGCCAAAACTATATGTTTTAAAAATGTTTTTAGCGCTTTATTTGGGTGTCGCTATCGTAGGCCTTCCTTTTTCAATAATCTTTTTGGGCCTACCTAAACTGTATGGAAAAATAATGACCGTTTGGCTTTTTGGCCTGCTGGGGGCAGGTTTTGGCCACGCTATAAGGCACTGTCAGCGCAAAGTTGGTTGAGGCGGGCAGGGTGAGCAATTAGCGTCTCGAGATGACAAAACGCAGCC
>JAPKAD010000098.1 GCA_028825445.1 Octadecabacter sp. | reverse complement strand
CTTAAGATGGTCGGCATTCCAGCACCTGATGAACGCATTAATTCCTATCCGCACGAGTTTTCAGGTGGAATGCGCCAACGTTTATCCATTGCAATGGCGTTGTTGAACGAACCTGATCTGATTATTGCGGATGAACCGACAACAGCTTTGGACGTAACGATACAAGCTCAAATCCTTTATGAAACCCAGAAGCTGTGCCGCGATCGAGGAACTTCTTTGATATGGATAACTCATGATTTGACTGTCATCGCAGGTCTGGTTGATCAAGTTTGCGTCATGTATGCTGGGCAAATTGTCGAAAGTGGTCCGGTTGACGACGTTTTGGATGATCCCCAGCACCCTTATACGATTGGCCTGATAGGGTCGATCCCAAGCGCCAACACGCGAAGTAAGAAATTATACCAAATACCCGGTATGGCCCCATCGCTTTTGTCATTACCAGAGGGCTGTACGTTTAGGGAAAGATGCCAATTCGCATCAGAAACTTGCAAAAGTGTACCACCAAAAATCATTTTATCTGATCGCCGGGCAGTGCGATGTTTTTACCCCAAAGGAGAAAACGCTGCTGAAAATAGTGCAACTATTTCCCCTCATGAGGAGGATGTTCAATGAGAGAACAAGTTAAATCATTGGTTCGGGTTCGTAACCTCTCAAAACGGTTTTGGAAGGAACCAGATCTGGCCACGAAGATCGCGCAGCGGTTAAGTAGCAAATTTGAAACTCAAACCGTTCAAGCTGTCGATGGTATCAATCTAGATGTCTATAAAGGCGAAGTTTTAGGCCTCGTGGGTGAATCTGGTTGTGGGAAATCCACTTTTGGGCGGATGTTGGCTGGATTTCTGGAACCGACTGAAGGGGCAATAGAATTTGATGGCAACGACGTTACAAACCTGAATCGCGCTGATGCAAAAGAAATTGCATTGCGCATTCAAATGATCTTTCAGGATCCTCATGCATCGTTGAACCCACGAAAACGGATCAGAGATATTATTGGCGAGGCACCCCTCGTGCATGGCTTGATCAAAAAAGACAAATTCGATGAATTCTTGGATAAGCTAATGATTAAATGCGGGCTGGATCCCGAATTTAAAGACAGATTTCCCCATCAGTTTTCGGGTGGTCAACGACAGCGGATCGCTATTGCCAGAGCTCTGGCTGTAGATGCTGATTTTATTGTCTGTGACGAAATAGTTTCAGCGTTGGACGTGTCGATTCAAGCTCAGGTGTTGAACCTGTTTCTAGAACTGAAATCGGATTTTGGTCTAACGACCGTTTTTATCAGCCACGACCTTGGTGTTGTTGAACATGTAAGCGACCGCGTTGCAATCATGTATCTTGGGCGCATTGTTGAGTTGGCTGAAACAACAGAATTGTTCAAAACGCCGCTGCACCCTTATACTCAAGGCCTGTTGGAAGAAGTTCCAAGCCTTGAAAAACGCAGGATTGAATTTGCTGCAATAAAGGGTGAAATCCCCTCTCCGATGGACCCGCCAACGGGGTGTCAGTTTCATCCGCGTTGTCCCTTTGCAACTGACATTTGCCGAAGCGAAGCACCAGCATTGCGCGAACTGTTTCAGGAGCACTTGGTAAGTTGCCACCATGCAAAAATAGATAAATTGGAGGAGATATAATGATCAACAAATTTCCAGTAAATAAATGGGAGATATCGGATAAAGCAGCAGCGCTCCATCGTGAGGCGTGCATTTGCGATATGACGCTTCCATGGGTGCCTGAGGCTGACGGCAAAAATGAAGCGCTTGAGCGGTTTCAAGCTTCTGGATTTGACTTTCTAAGTCTAAGCGTTGGCGTGGAACGCATGGGGCTGAGTCACACTGTGCGCTATGTGCTTGCCATGCGTGACGAGTTCCGCTCCAAGCCTGATCAATTCCGGTTTATTGAAACAGTACAAGATATTCGCGAAGCCAAGACTAATGGTCAACTAGCGATCGGGTTTCACTTTCAGGGAAGCGAAATGTTAGAACGAGATGTACGCTTGGTCGAACTTTTCTATTGTCTTGGCGTAAGGCACATGCTGATTGCAAAAGATTATCGGTCTCGTGCTGCGGATGGGTGCTATGAGAAATCCAACGCTGGCCTCAGCCAATATGGAGAAAGCCTGATCCGTGAAATGAATCGGGTAGGCATGGTCCTGGATCTTACGCATACGGGATACAAGAGCACCATGGAAGCGATGGAAATTAGTAGTGCACCGGTGTTCTTTTCGCATTCTAATCCCTATGGCGTTCTAGCACAAACCCGAAATATTAAAGACGAACAGATCAAAGGCTGTGCAAAATCTGGTGGTATTGTTGGCATCGTTGGGTTTGGTCATTTTCTCAAAGATTATAACATCACCGCATCGGGTTTGTTTGAAAATATCGATTATGTGGCTCAGCTTGTTGGCGCGGGGCACGCTGGGTTGGGGCTCGACTATGTATATTATCCCGATATGTTTATGCGCCAGGTAAAAGACAATCCAAGCTCCTGGCCGCCGGAATACTTGCAAAATATGCAAGGCTTTAATTACGTACCGCCCGAGGCATTGCCTGAAACTACAGAACTGATGCTAAAGGCCGGTTACAGCGACGACGACGTAAAGGGCGTACTTGGTGAAAACTTCTTACGCGTTTGTGATAAGGTTTGGCAGTAATGGACGCTGATTATATCGTGGTTGGTGCAGGGTCGGCAGGGTGCATTCTTGCGGCGGGTCTCAGCGAGGGTGGTAAAAACTCAGTTATTTTGCTTGAGGCAGGGCCGACAGATAGGCATCCTTATGTGAAGATACCCTTGGGTTATGGCCTGTTGTTTCACGACAAGGTCCGTAATTATCAATATTACAGTGTCGAAGAACCTGCTTTGAATGGGCGACAAATCTATATCCCTCGCGGCAAAACAGTTGGTGGGTCGGGGTCTATTAACGCTTTGGTTTATTTTCGTGGAATGCCTGCTGACTTTGAAAGTTGGAAGAGTGAAGGGCTGACAAATTGGGGGTGGGAAAATGTCCGTCCCTATTTTGAAGCCAATGAACGGCGCAATAAATCGGACACTGGAATAACTATTACTGATCCTGTTTCGGAAAGACACCCGTTCACCAAGGTATTTTCACAAGCCGCGGCAGAACTAAATGTGCGCGTTTCAGATGACTTTAATGGACCAAACCCCGAAGGCGTAGGATATTACCATATAACGACAAGATCTGGGTTTCGTAATACCAGCGCGGATAGTTTTTTACGTCCTGCCTTACGAAAAAATCACGTTAGACTGTTGACTAGGGCCACAGCCCAGAAAATTAATATAACAAACGGTGTTGCACGTAGTGTAGCATTTATCCACAAAGGAAAACTTCTAACAGCTACAGCTCGTCACGGCATTATTTTATCAGCAGGTGCGATTAATTCACCACAATTATTGCAGGTATCTGGCATTGGCGATCCTGAACATCTTCGCCAAATCGGGGTTGAAACCGTGCTGGAAAACCTCAATGTTGGGGCGCATCTTCAAGACCATTTATTCGCCGGATATCAATATAAAACAAATCAACAGACATTGAATGGTGAACTCTATTCGTTAACAGCAAAAACCCACCAAGTGCTGCGTTATTTTTTGACTCGGGGCGGACCACTGTCCAACAGTGTAAATCAATTTGGTGGTTTTGTGCGAAGCTCCAGCAAAATTGAAACACCTAATATTCAATTATATTTTAATCCTGCGACTTACACGATTTCTAGACAAAAGGGCGGAGTGATGATTCAGCCTGATCCTTTTTCGGGGTTCACTCTTGGGTTTCAACCAACCCGACCAACAAGCCGCGGTTCGGTAAAGGCAATGTCGGTCGATATATCGAAAGCCCCAGAAATAAAAATGAATCCGATCAGCACGAATGAGGATATTAACAATATTGTTGCGGGTGGCCGATATATTTCAAAGTTTGTTCAATCAAATGCTCTGTCATCGGTAATTTCCGGACACCTTAGCCCAAGCCCTGACACCATGAGCGACGCAGAAATTTTGGAAGATTTCCGCGAGCGATCATCCTCCACGTTTCATCCATGCGGCACCTGTAGAATGGGCACCAAAATTCTTAATTCAGTTGTTGATGGCAATCTGAAAGTTCATGGATTGGAACGACTGTTTGTGGTGGATGCATCGGTATTTCCGTCTATCACTTCAGGAAACACCAATGCACCAACATTGATGGTAGCCCGTTATGCATGCGATCTAATTTTGCGAACGGCGTCAGCCACAGAGTAAAAGAGGCCAAATCGAAGTGTTGGGCGGGGCATGGTTTAGATGTGAGCGCACCACCGTCATATTTGCTGACTTTATGTTTTGATATCGAGACTTAATAACTAGAAGTCTTAAGCTAAGTTTTGACCTGCAAACTAAATCCAACGCAATTGGTTTTTTTGACTGATTGCGTTGTCAATTTTCACATAACTTTTTAAATGCTGGATTTGTAAGCACACATACCAATACCAATTAAAAACTCCTCTCAAATTAGTCTAATAATTTAGAGAAAGCTAAAGAGTTTTAATTTATGGCGTTAGCGAACAAAATGGAATATAATATTTTTATAATGAACATCGTG
>JAPKAD010000129.1 GCA_028825445.1 Octadecabacter sp. | reverse complement strand
ATGGATTTGCCCTCGACACAGCGCACAAACGAACCAATTTGAGTTGACCGAATGTGCCTTTCTATGCCCAATAAGGATCTGAGGGAATAAATGTCTGACCAAAATCAATATATGCACCAATCTATTGCGCAGGCAGTTAGGGATCATGAAATTGATACCATGTTTGGGTTAGTTGGTGACGCCAATCTTTTCATTGTAAACCATTTTGTGAATGAGTGTGGGGGTACACTTGTTCCTGCGGCGCATGAAGGGGGCACTGTTCTAATGGCGCAGGCCTATACTCAAGTTACAAAGCAAGTTGGTGTTGCAACAGTAACACAAGGACCGGGTTTAACTAATTGCGTAACTGCGTTGAGGGAAGGAGTAGTCGCCCGTCGCCCAATGATACTTTTATGCGGCGATACTCCAGTAACGGCTTCTTTTCATCCACAAAATATCGATCAGCGTGAAGTGGTTAAGGCAACTGGTGCGGGTTTTGAACAAGTTCAATCCCCCGATACAGCATCACGTGACGTTGCAAGGGCAATTTATCGTGCGCAAATGGAAAAGCGACCAATTGTTGTGAACATTCCTTCTGACTACATGTGGGCTGAAGCTGTACATAAAAAGGTTGTTTTTTCGTTTGACGAAGCTCCAACCGTAATCACCGAGGGCTCAGTACACGAAGAGGCCATTGGTATGATCATTTCAGCAAAGCGGCCACTGATTTTAGCAGGAGCGGGAGCGGTTGCTGCTAAAGATAACCTGATTGCCCTATCGGAAAGGATGGAGGCGCCTCTCGCAACTACATTAAAAGGTACAGGTCTTTTTGCTGGGCACCCAAACAATATTGGCTATTTTGGTACGCTTAGCACTGCTGAGGCCTATGATGTTATGGCGGCGGCTGATTGTGTGATCGTATTTGGTGCTTGGATGCACTTTTTCACGACAGATAAAGGAGAACTACTTAAGGGAAAGCGTGTCATTCAGGTAAACAATAATGCTTCTGATATTGGGACTTTCTACCAACCTGATGCTGTCTTAATTGCTGATGCAGGAAAGACAGCTGAAAATATTCTTTATTGGTTAGATGAAGCTGAAATAGCTCCCTCGGGTTTTGCTAAAGAATTACCATCTCATGATATCTCTATATATCCAAAAGGTGATCCTAATAAATCTACTGCCGGTTATATAAACTTTGAATACGCTTTGGATCGATTGAACGAAACACTTCCTGAAAATCGGATCATGCTGACCGATGGAGGTCGCTACATTACCGAAGTTTGGTGCCGCGTGAATGTCCCAGACCCCAACAGCTTTCACATGAGTGATAATTTTGCGGCAATTGGTCAGGGAATGCAGCAGGCAATTGGTGCCGCATATGGGGATCCAACGCGGCCTGTTGTTTTGTTTACGGGCGATGGTGGCTTCATGATGGGTGGGTTGAATGAGTTTAACACTGCTGTTCGCACAAACTGTGATTTGATCGTGATTATTTGTAATGACTCTGCTTATGGCGCTGAACATATTCAAATGCTAGATCGGAAAATGGACCCCTCCCTTACAGAGTTTAACTGGCCAAGTTTTGCAGGAGTTGCCAGGTCTCTTGGTGGAGAGGGTGTAGAGGTCACGTCTCCCGAAGAATTAGAAGTCGCAATCGAAGCTATTCATGCACGTAAAGGCCCTATAATCGTTGAGCTTAAATTGGACTCAAACAACGTGCCGCGTATGCGGATGTGAAGTTCATTTTGGAACTTTGATAAAAGTTTTTGTGACCGATCTCAAT
>JAPKAD010000128.1 GCA_028825445.1 Octadecabacter sp. | reverse complement strand
CCACCTATTAAGCTCTATCATTTTTCTCTTGGCCGCCCCTACTATTTCCATCATACGGCATCAATGATTGTTCGGTTAATCAATAGCCTTTGGCACCATATTCGCTACATCCCTCTGTTATCGGCGTTGTCGATTTCGCGGGGTCGTGCGTTCGATAGGCGATGTAGGGCACTTGGCGCTTTGGTGGGTCTAGTAGTGCGCTATTTCCCAATTGCGCGCCGCCGGGTCGAACGTGAGTTGCGCCGGATTTACCCTGACATGCCTCGGGATGAACGTTTGCAGTTATGTCGCAATATGGGGCGTAACATGGGTCGCACTCTTTTTGAGATTTTGCACTGTACCGAATTCCAAACTCTGCATCATCGCAACATTGTATCAGGGCCTGGGCTTGCAGCGCTGGAATCAGCACATGAAGCTGGTAAGGGGGCAATTATAGTATCTGGTCACTTTGGTCAGTGGGAAGCGATCCGGTCTGCATTAAAAGCCCGGGGTATGGAAACTGGGGCTGTTTATCGCCCTCAAACAAATCGCCATTATGAACGTCGGCTGTTGTCTGGTATTGAAGCCGGTGGGAAGCCTATTTTAGCTACTGGTAAAATTGGTACTAGAGCCTTGGTACGCCATATCCGTGAGGGTGGCTTCATTGCGATCCTACTAGATGAAAAATATCCCGATGGAGCAAGGCTTCCTTTCCTAGGCCATCCTGCCTTAACATCGCTTGTGGCAGCTCAACTCGCTTTGAAATACGACTTACCTATGGTACCTGCCTTTGGAACGCGGATTGGGGATGGTACAAAATTCAATGTTGAATTTGATGCGGTTATTCCTCCCTCTGACGGCTTGACGATGACCCAAGCGTTCAATGACAATCTTTCACAGCGCGTCCATGCTGACCCTGATCAATGGTATTGGATGCTGCGCCGCTGGAAGGGGGCTTAATAGATTTTTGCCTGGTAGCCGTGCCATGAGAAAGGCAGCTCAGTGCAAGGCTTTTAGGCAGTACCAGCAACAAAATTGCAACCACTCTTGCCCGTGCCGCATAATCTCGCTAGCACGGTTGCCAACATAATTTGGAGAATCCGATGGACGATCTGCGCGAAAAATACTTGGGTTTAATCTCAGCTGCTGCGGATGAAACTGCGCTTGAAGATTTGCGCGTTCGGGCTGTTGGTAAAAAAGGTGAAATCAGCCTACAGATGCGTTCTCTGGGCAAGATGACCCCAGAAGAACGCCAAGATATGGGCCCTGCACTTAATGCACTCAAAAATGAGGTTAATTCTGCATTGAACTCGCGAAAGGCGTCACTGGCAGATGCAGCTCTTGAAGAGCGCTTGAAGTCTGAATGGTTGGACGTTACTTTACCCTCCCGCAGCAACAAGGTGGGCTCAATCCACCCAATCTCACAGGTTTGGGAGGAAGTGACTGCAATTTTTGCTGACATGGGGTTCTCAGTGGCCGAAGGACCACAAATTGAAACTGATTGGCATAATTTTGATGCGCTAAACATGCCTGGTCACCACCCGGCGCGTGCTGAAATGGATACTTTTTATACGTATCGTGCGGAAGATGATGAGCGCCCACCGCATGTGTTACGTACCCATACCAGCCCCGTGCAAATCCGTTCGATGGAGAAAGTGGGCGCTCCAATGCGGATCATCTGTCCTGGCCGTGTGTACCGCGCAGATTACGACCAAACTCACACGCCAATGTTCCACCAGGTTGAAGGCTTAGCCTTGGATACTGACGTATCGATGGCCAACTTGAAATGGTGTTTGGAAGAATTTGTTAA
>JAPKAD010000041.1 GCA_028825445.1 Octadecabacter sp. | reverse complement strand
CTGCAGCGCAAGGACATTGAATTTTAAGGCCAATAGCTCAAGCCAAAGCATGTCTGTAGCTGTATTTATAGCTCGGCAGCTGGTGTGCAGTATGTCTTAAGGTGAGGCGCACAATAATGTTGAAAACGGAGTTTTTGCCACAAGATCTGGCTGTGATCTTCAAATATATGTAAAGTTATTTTGTATTAGGCGTCTCAACGTACTGGATCTTCAAAGCTCATGATTTGATCACCACTCCAGTTTTTATTGTTATCAAGGTTACGAACGATTTATAGATAAAAACTACGATGATTAATCAACCTTAATAGACTAACTTTAATTAATAAAAATCATTTGCCAGATGCAATTTTATTTCAGCACGGCCTAGAAAATTATAACTCTTACATTTTCTACTGCTTGGTAGAGTATTGCACAGCAATGTCTCAAGAGGGTTGAAGCTTTGGACTAGTATATGGATACAAGGCACAATCCAAACGGTTGACCTCGCCCTGCAGACGTTCAGTTTTGACCAGGTTTATGTCATCCACAAGTTGCGTCTGCTCAGTGATGATTGTTTGAACAACGTTTCTGATTTTTTGTCAGAATGGTTGCAGGACAGTGAATTGCATCGTTCTTCTGGAGCGCCCTATCACCCCCAAAACCTAAGGCGGTATCTAGCATAGCATCAGATCCTAAAAAACTTAATTTGTTGGAACACTACTTTTGCCCAGTAACCTCAAAAGGTAAATTAAAACCTATGTCAGCCACGATAAACATCAGCGCTATCACGAGAACTTGAATACAGTCATGTTTTGGATACCTACTTCAGGCGGTACAAATCCAGTTTACAATTGCGTAAAAGATTAAATGAAAAAACTCAAAATGCGACGCTGTGTGACGTTGGCTTTGCTTTATAAAGTTTCCCGTATTTAGCAACGATCTGATATTTAATATTATCCATATGACAGCAGCTCAAGAAAGACTTATTCTAATTTTGTAGATGCTTGGAAAAATATTATCACCAAAAACTATTCTAAAAGTTTAATTACAAGGTGAGATTTGGAGTATGTATGGTGACAAAAACCTAATCAATTTGACTTTTGAAATATTAATGACATTAGTCCAAGTCCGGCAGACACTATAATTAGAAGAAGTGAGACTGCATTTAAAATTGGTGTAGATCCATGTTTTAACTTGTCAAACATAGTGATTGTTAAAGGTGCGTCAGACCCGACTAGCATCAAAGTTGTGTTGAAGTTTTCAAAGCTCATTAAAATAGCTACGACGCCGGCACCGATAATTGCAGGCAATAAAAAAGGCAATGTGATCTGTCTTACAGCACCCAACTTAGTTGCACCTAGGTTCAGTGCGGCTTCCTCAAGGCTAAAATCAAATTTTTGCAATCGCGCCGAGATTACAAGCGTTGCAAAGGTCGTGATAAATGAAAACTGACCCAAAATAACAAGGATTAAGCCAGGACGTAAGCCATCGAACCAAAGCCCAGTCGCGTCTTCAAGCGTGTTTGCAACAGAGCTGGCAAAAACTAGGATTGATATACCAAGAATAACACCCGGAATGATGAGAGGTAACAACATGAGTATATAAAGAATTCCTTTACCTCGGAAATCATGACGTACAAATAAAAATGCGTTACAGGTGCCAACGGTCACTGCAAGGCCAGCGACCCAAATAGCCACAAAGGCTGACGTTCCAATTGAGCGCAAAATAGAGCGTTCGTGGAACACACCGATAAATGGTGCTTCTGTCCCGAAGAACCACTTCGTAGTGAAGCCTTCCCAGGGCAATGATGGAAAAACGCTGTTGTTAAAAGCGAAAGCGCAGACAACGGTTAGTGGTAACGCGAGGTAGACGAAAAACAACGTTACATAAGCGCGGTAGGTCCATTTTAAGGCAGAAGACTGTGGAACGGTGGGGATCATCTAGCGCCCCATTGTATCAGAAAGGGACTGGCGCGACAGCTTAAGCCCAAAAAATACAATCGTTGACGAGAGCCCCAAAAGTAAAAAGCCAAAGGCTGAGCCGAGTTCCCAGTTAAAGCGCGTAATGAACTGTGTATAGATTAAGCCGGTGAACCAAAGGCTGTCTTTTCCTCCTAAGAGGATCGGGGTTAGATAATTGCCTAAAGATAGCATAAATACAACTATACAGCCGGAAACAATACCTGGCATGGCGTGTGGTATCACTATCTCGCGTAAAATGGACCAGCCTGAACCGCCCAAGTCATATCCCGCCTCAATCAAACTATCATCAAGGCTATCAAGGGTCGTCACCAAAGGCACAATCATAAATAAAATTGAAGTATAAACAAGGCCCACCATAATGGCGCCATCATTATATAAAAATTCAACTGGTCCGCCAATGACACCAGTATATTGCAAAAAACTAGATAACACGCCAGTTTCACGAAGCAAAATCATCCAGCCGAACGTACGCACAAGTTCAGACACCCAAAACGGAATTAAACACATTAAAAATAAAGTGGTTTTTGTTCGTCCACGGGTCAGCTTTGCTATATAATAGGCAATTGGAAATCCCAGTAGCAATGTAAGAACCGTTGTTGAGATTGACATAAACGCAGTGCGTGCAAATGTACGCCAATATAGTGGCTCATTAAAGAAAACAGCGTAGTTACCAAGGCCTATTTCGTATTCTCGCACTCCAACTTTTTCGCTGATCGAAACGATGAATAGGCCGATGTGGGGTAAAATGATCAGCGTCACTAGCCATAACAGAAGTGGGGCCAAGAGCAGGTAAAATCCCAGTTTTGATCTGTCAGATACCATCTAATGAACCTCGGACGTAAAACAGCGTGCCTGTGTGGGCTTCCAACTAGTATAAACAGTGTCACCCTTATCAAGTTCAAGAAATGCACCTTTTTGTGGCAAAGTGACTTGGATTTTTTCGCCTGATTTAGGATCGCATAAAATGACCATACTATTGGCGCCATTAAATAAAACGTTGTTTACAACCCGTTTAATTGAGTTTTGGTTTTCTTTATTTGGCACTGGGTCTTTAGACAGTTGAATTACCTCAGGGCGTACGAAGATCTGTGCGTGTTGCCCTATCGTGGGAACCTGAGTTGTTGCCTGTCCTTGAATTGTGATACCAGCGTCTGTGATAAGCGAAACAATTTGCCCGTTTAAAGCTGTTACCTTCCCTTCAAATCGGTTTGCGTCGCCGACAAACCCCGCAACAAAAGAATTCGCGGGTTCATAATAAAGTTCTTTAGCAGTGCCTATTTGATCAAATTTGCCTTTATTCATGACGGCTATACTATCGCTCATCACCAAAGCCTCGGATTGATCGTGAGTAATGTAAACAAAGGTTGTGTTAAACTCGGCCTGCAGTGTTTTTAGTTCAATCTTCATGTGTTCACGAAGTTTTAAGTCAAGTGCACCAAGAGGTTCGTCCAAAAGTAGAACATCTGGTTCCAGCACCATGCAGCGTGCAATCGCAACGCGTTGTTTTTGTCCGCCGGAAAGTTGGCCGATCTGTCGATCTTGAATGCCAGGTAATCCAACCCGCTCAAGCACTCGCCCTACACGTGTTTTAATTTCTGACGAGGGTACACCGCGTTGGCGTAGCCCAAATCCAATATTTCTTTCAATGTTCATCATTGGAAAAAGAGCAAGATGTTGGAAAACCATTGAAATTGGGCGTTTATTCGGGCTTACGCCAATCATAGATTGGCCTTTGATCAAAAGGTCGCCACTGGTTGGAAATTGAAATCCTGCAATCATTCGTAACAGCGTAGTTTTACCACAGCCAGACGGCCCGAGAATTGAGAAAAAGGAACCTTGCGGGACAACGAAATTGACATGATCTACCGCGCGGAAATTATCAAAATCTTTCGTTAAATCACAGCATTCAAGGTCGGCTGTTTGTGCCATTAATCAGGACCTTTCAAAGCCACAAAGAAGGGCGCTAAATGCGCCCTTCTAGTTAGTTAGGTTGAGACTTCTTAGTTTGAAGCGCTAATGCGATCAAGCGTTGCACCTTCCAAGGCTTCCAAACCTGCGGGCACTGGCGGATACCATTTGATGTTATCGATTGCAGCCTGATCAAAGCTGCCCTGATAGCGTGCTTTCAGATCAGCGTTTACGCCTTCATCACCACCATTTGCAGCTGTGAAATTACCTGCAGTATTGGTGATTATTGCCGCAACATCTGGGCGCATTACAAAGTTGATCCAATCATAGGCTGCGGTGTCTGCTCGGCCACGCGAAGGTAGAACAAACGTGTCAATCCAACCCAGCGCGCCGGATGCAGGAGCGACAAATGTGATATCTGCATTGTCTTCATTCAATTGCCAACCACCTGTATCCCAAGCCATAGCTGCTAAAACTTCACCTGAGCGAAGCAGGTTCTTAATTTCATCACCGCCATCCCAATAGGTTTTTACATTGGCCTTACATGCGACAAGGGTTTCCTCAACTTGATCAAGAATGCTTTGGTAGGCTTCTAAATCTGAATAGGCGGCGAAAGGTTCTAATCCCATTGCATATGCAAATCCAATAAGGGTTGGACGCTTTAATCGATAAGATACATTGCCTGCAATAGATTCATCGCAAAGATCAATATAATCAACAACTTGGCTAGCTTTTGCAGTATTAACCACCAAACCGCTGGTACCCCAAACGTGAGGTAGTCCAAAAACTTGGCCGTCAAAAGTCGTGTTTGTCGCAGTAGCCCCTAACATTGATGGAATAAACTGCGCGGAGTCCACACGGGACATGTCGATCGGTTTGTAGATACCAAATTCTTCTTGCGCACTTGCTATGCGGTCTTGGCTCGGTTGAGCAAGGTCAAAACCACCGCCGTTTGTGGCGCGTAACTTCGCAATCATTTCTTCGTTGTTGGACGTCGTCACTTCTACCGAGTGGTCGAATTCGGCTTCAAACATAGTGATAACGTCGTCGGGTGCATAACCACCCCATGTCAACAGTCGCAAAGTCTCAGAAGATACCGAGGACGCGGCTAAAGCGACCACTAACGTTGTCGTCGAAACTAGTCCAAATTTCATAGCAAAGCTCCAAGTTTTCGAGGGTTTATAGTTGCCATTAAGGCTACCTGATTAATTAAAGTCTATTGTCATTTAATGCAGTAATGTAAAATCTGTATGAATAGATGTGGAAGTCACATAAAAAATTGTCAATAATTATAAGTTAATTATTAATAATATTGCGTAATAACTGGGTTGTGTTTTTCTTTGTCATTTTAATAGGATTTCCGCCTGTGCTTGGATCGATTAAGGCACCAGCAACAATGCGTTCTATATCAGGATTTTCAACACCAAGACCTGCAAGGTTTCTGGGAATGCCAAGCAACGCATTCAAACTATCTACATAGGCGCAAAAACCGTCAAAACCGTTTGAAATGTCAAGGTAATTTGCAGCCTTTTCAATCATGCTGGCAATCGCAGGTTTGTTGAACTGAAGAACTGCTGGCATGCATATCGCGTTTGTTGTGCCGTGGTGTGTATGATAAATTGCGCCGATAGGATGTGATAGGGCGTGGATAGCGCCGAGACCTTTCTGAAATGCCGTAGCGCCCATTATGGCAGCTGACATCATATGTGAGCGCGCCTCAATGTCAGTGCCATTAGCATAGGCTCGCGGCAGATAGTCTTTGACCAAACGCATACCTTCAAGTGCCATGCCTTGACTCATGGGATGATAATGTGGCGAACAGTACGCTTCAACACAATGAGCAAAGGCATCAAGGCCGGTACCTGCGGTGATGAAGTTCGGCATACCGACTGTCAATTCTGGGTCGCAGATGACAACTTTGGGTAAGAACTTTGGATGAAAGATAATCTTTTTTTCTGCTGTTACCGAATTTGTAATGACAGATGCACGTCCTACTTCGGAGCCAGTACCTGCCGTCGTCGGAACTGCAATAATTGGTGCGATTGCGTCAGCGTCTGCGCGGGTCCACCAATCCCCAATGTCTTCAAAGTCCCATAATGGGCGAGTCTGTCCGGAAAGGAACGCCACTAATTTACCTAAATCAAGACCGGATCCACCACCAAAGGCGATCACACCATCATAACCACCTTCATTATAAAATTTGACGCCAGCAGCGGCGTTTTTTTCATTGGGGTTAGGGTTAACGTCGCTGAAAATGGCACGGCCAAGGCCAGCGGCCTCAAGCAAGTCAAGTGTTCTAGTAGTGATATCCATACTCGCAAGGCCACGGTCTGTGACCAACAGGGGTTTCTTAATACCAGCGACTGCGCAGGCATCAGCAATTTCGGTGATCCGGCCTGCGCCAAAACGGATAGAGGTCGGATAAGACCAGTTGGCTGTGATGGTCATGATTTAAACCTTCTTAAGGTGGTATGATTTTGGGCGGGTCAGGTTGTGGTAGCCGATAACGGACAGTCCACCTCCGCGCCCCGTGTCTTTGCATCCTGTCCAGCATAGCGCTGGATCAAGGTAGTCAGCGCGGTTCATAAAGACAGTGCCGGTTTCAATCTGATCGGCAATGGTTTCGGCGCGTTTGGCATCTTGTGTCCACAACGACGCTGTAAGACCAAAGTTGCTATCATTCATTAGTTGGATCGCTTCGGCGTCGTTCTTTACTGACATGATGCCGACTATTGGACCAAAACTTTCATCGCGCATGACTCGCATGTCGTGGGTCACATCTGTAAGGATTTGTGGCATCAGGTAGGCTCCGCCATCTTCTGGAAAATGAGTGGGATCAATCTGCGCCGTCGCACCCTCCGTGATAGCTTGTTCAGTTTGAGCTCGAACCTCATCTGCGAAGCGCACATGGGCCATCGGACCTAATGTCGTTTCTGGATCTAGTGGATTGCCCAGCTTGTAGCCGTTCACGATTGCCTTTGATTTTTCGACAAAAGCCTCAAATAAACTCTCATGAACATAAATTCGTTCGATGCCGCAACAGCATTGGCCAGAATTGAACATTGCACCGTCAATCAGTGTGTCGACTGCGGCATCAAGATTGGCGTCGTCCATGACGTAGCCGGGGTCTTTCCCGCCAAGTTCCAGACCAATTCCAGTAAAAGTGCCTGCCGCTGCGTATTCCATCGCTTTTCCACCATCGACGGAGCCAGTAAAATTTACAAATCCAAAAGCCCGATCAGCGATTAGATCTGAAGTTGTTTGGTGATCTAGAAATACATTCTGAAACACATCTTTTGGGATACCTGCTGAATAAAATGCCTTGGCGATACTTTCCCCAACTAGCGGCGTTTGCGAAGCGTGTTTTAATATTACAGAGTTACCTGCGATGAGGGCGGGGGCGACTGTATTGATCGCAGTCATGTACGGGTAGTTCCACGGGGCCACTACCAAAATAACGCCATGCGGCACACGTTTTATTACACGACGGAACGCGCTACTATCCTCAATCACAATGTCAGCTAATGCACTTTCTGCAATTTGGGCCATATAGGTTGCGCGTTCGTTGAAACCACCAAATTCACCACCGTAGCGGATGGGACGGCCCATTTGGTGCGCGATTTCTGTTACTATTTCGTCATTCATCGCACCAACGGCGGCGATACCTGCTTGCACAAGAGCAATACGATCTGACAACGGGCGTGCTTCCCATTCAGACTGCGCAGCTCGTGCACACGTAACTGCGGCATCTGCGTCCGCGCGTGATAGCGTTTCGCGAGTTGCGTAGATTGACCCATCGATGGGTGAAACACATTTGATGGTCATTGTCTTAGGCCCTTTCAAAGCCGCGTGCGATTTCCCAATCGGTCACGGCACGGTCAAATTCTTCTTGTTCCCATTCGGCTGCGCGGGTGTAGTGGTCCACTACGTCATCGCCGAGTGCTTCGCGCAGGAATTTCGAACCTCGTAAAGTTTCAGTTGCTTTTCGTAGAGTTTGCGGAATATCAGATGCTTTGGCGTCTTCATACACGTCACCTGTAGTAGCAGGGGAAAGCTCCATCTTGTCCTTAATTCCTTTAATCCCTGCTGCGATCATGACCGCCTGCGCAAGGTAGGGGTTTAAATCTGACCCGCCAATGCGACATTCGACCCGTACACCTTTGGTTTTTTCACCACACAGTCGGAATCCGGCTGTGCGATTGTCGACTGACCAGACCGTTTTGGTCGGCGCAAAAGTGCCTTTGGAAAATCGTTTATAACTGTTTACATATGGCGCAAGGAAATAGGTGTAATCCGGCGAATACTTAATCAAACCTGCCATGTAATGAGACATCACTTTTGACATTCCGTGTTCAGCGGATGGATCAAAGAATATGGCATCCCCATTTTTCCACAGTGACTGATGTACATGGCTGGATGACCCAACGCGGTCCTTGTGCCACTTTGGCAGAAATGTTGCTGCGCGGCCATTTTGCCACGCGATTTCTTTGACTGCATGTTTAGCAATTGAGTGATGATCTGCGCAGTCTAGGGCAGGGGCGTAACGGATATTCAGCTCTTCCTGACCCGCCTCAGCTTCGCCTTTGGTGTTTTCGATAGGCAAACCCGCCGCGAAAAGGTGATTACGGATTGGTCGCATCACCTCCTCTTCTTTGGTGGTTTGGAAAATGTTGTAGTCTTCGTTGTAACCGCTGATTGGTTGCATATCACGAAAGCCAGATTTGCGAATGTCATCAAAGCTTTGCTCGAACAAGAAAAATTCAAGTTCGGTCGCCATCTTCGCCTCAAACCCTAGCTCTGCAAGTTGAGCTATCTGTTTTTTCAAGATAGCGCGCGGTGAATGAGGGACGGGTTGGTGCGTATGGTGATCCAGCACGTCACATAGTACCATAGCAGTCCCTTCTAGCCATGGAACAAGGCGAATTGTCGAAAGATCTGGCTTCATCACATAGTCGCCATAACCTGATTCCCAGCTTGATGATGCATACCCATCTGGCGTCGCCATTTCAATGTCAGTGGCCAACAAGTAGTTGCAGCAATGTGTTTCTTCAAAGGAGTTTTCGACAAAATTCATGGCATGAAAACGCTTGCCGGTCAGACGGCCTTGAACATCAACAAAACAAACCAAAACGGTGTCAATTAATTTGTCCATAACGCAGGATTTTAGGTCGTCAAAAGTAAGTGTGCCCGGCATGTTTTATCCAATTTCAGGGAATATTTTGGGGACGACGCAACGCCGCCCCCAGAGTTTATTTAGCCGTAACGGTATGGCCGTCCAGCTTTAACCATGTCCGCGTTGTATTTTTTAAAGATATCAACCACACGACGTTTTACGTCGCTTTCAGCGGCAATTTCTTCCCAGAATTCCTGCGCAGCAGCTTCAACTGTGTCCCATTCTTCGTCTGGAATTGTTGTCAATTTAAGTTTGTCACCATTGACGCGCAGGTTTGCCTCACCGCCCCAATACCACCACTGGCGGTAGTAATGCGATTGATCACAGCAAACGCGGAACAGCGTTTGCAGATCATCTGGAAGTTCATTCCAGCGATCCATATTTGCAAAGAACGATCCTGCCCAAGCTCCCGAGATGTTGTTTGTTAGGAAGTAGTTGGTTACGTCTGCCCAGCCAACTGTATAATCCTCTGTGATACCGGACCATGCGATACCGTCAAGTTCGCCGGTTTGCATCGCCACTTCGATATCTTCCCAAGGCAGGTTGACTGGAACTACGCCAAAGCGTGTTAGAAAACGACCCGCAGTTGGGAATGTAAAGATGCGCTTGCCTTCTAGATCAGCCAAGCTGCGGATTGGGTCTTTAGTTGCGAAATGGCATGGATCCCATGCACCTGCGCTAATATGTTTCACACCAACTTTAGAATATTCTTCGTCCCAGATTTCGTTCAAACCATATTGGTTAAAAAGTACTGGCACGTCGAGCGAATAACGTGAACCGAACGGGAAGTAACCGCCAAAAACTGTAACTTCGGTTGGGGAAGCCATGGAATCGTCGTCCGATTGTACGGCGTCAATTGTGCCGCGCTGCATCGCTTGAAATAGTTCACCTGTCGGGACCAATTGGTCTGCAAAGAACAATTCGATCTGCATGCGATCGCCGGCAATCTTGTTGAACATTTCAATTGCGGGCACGATTACTTCGGCCGCTAGTGCTGAGCCGGCATAAGTTTGCATGCGCCATTTGATGGTGTTCTGCGCAAGCGCTGGTGTAGCCAGAGCGGCTGCCGGAACAACGGCTGCTCCTTGAATAAATTTACGTCTAGAAGTCATTTTTTTCTCCTTGGTTAAATTTCGACCGCTTCCAGCGGTTCTTATAGGTTAATTATATACGTAATTCGGGAGCCATGTGGCGATGCCGGGGAAGACCATGACCAATGTAAGCGCCAGTACCATGATAAGTACAAAAGGAGTGATGGATGAATAAATATCGCGCAGCGTAATTTCTGGCGGTGCCATCGCGCGCATTAAAAAAAGATTATAACCAAAGGGCGGCGTCATGTAAGCGATCTGCGTCGTGATCGTATAGAGGATACCATACCAGATAAGATCGAAACCCAATTCTCCAACAAGTGGGACGTAAAGTGGTGCTACGATCACCAGCATCGCGGTATCGTCAAGGAAGGTACCCATGAGGATGAAGCTAAGCTGCATCAGGATCAGTATCGTCCAAGGGCTTAGGTTCAAGCGGTCTGTAAATACGAACTCAATCGCTTTGACAGCGCCTAGCCCGTCAAATACCGCGCCGAACGCAAGGGCTGCTAGGATGATCCACATGAACATACAGGTGATACCGAGAGTGTTGCGTACTGAATTTTCGAAAACTTCACGGGTCATGCGGCCTTTAATAACCGCAGCAAAAAAGGCCGCTAAAGCCCCAATGGCTGAACTTTCAACCAGTGATGTCCATCCGCGCACAAACGGCACCATCATCACTGCAAAGATAATAACAGGTAGTAAGCCAGCACGCAGCAGACGCAGCTTTTCTGCGCGGGGAATGTCACGCTCACTAAAAGATAAAACTGGCCCAAGTACAGGATTAATCCGGCAGCGCACCACAATATAAATAATAAAAAGTGCGGCCATCATCAAGCCTGGAATAACCCCTGCAAGCCAAAGTTGACCTACAGGTTGGCGCGCAATCATTGCATATAAAACCAGAACCACAGACGGTGGCACAAGAATTCCAAGACTTGATCCCGCCTGAACGACGCCGGTGACCATTCGTTTGTCGTAGCCGCGTTTCAAAAGCTCTGGTAGGGCAATGGTGGACCCGATAGCCATGCCTGCCACGCTCAGCCCATTCATAGCAGAAATCAAAACCATAAGTGCAATTGTGCCGATCGCAAGCCCGCCACGCAGACCACCCATCCAGACGTGAAACATCTTATATAAGTCGTCAGCAATTTTACTTTCACTTAATACATAACCCATGAAAATAAACATAGGCAGCGTCAAAAGTGGATACCATTTCATTAATTTCATTGCCGCGGAAAACCCGATGTCAAAGCCGCCTTTGTCACCCCATAAAAGTAATGCTGCGGCTACAGCGATAAAGCCGATTGCGCCAAACACGCGCTGCCCTGTCAATAGCATTAGCATCATTGACGAAAACATTAATGTGGCGATCAGTTCGTAAGACATTAAATTTGTTCATCCCTGAGGCGCAAGACGTCTTTGAAAAGTTCTGACAGGCATTGTAAAAGCATCAGAAACATTCCCAAGATCATGATTGATTTAATAGGCCACATATAAGGACGCCATGCAGTAGGTGATCGTTCCATGTGACCGATTTCTTCGGTGCCGGTGACAAGCTGGCCAAAGAACAAAAACGGTTCTGTGCCCCAGTAGCCCAACGAATAGGCTGTGGAACTGACGGCACCATAAAGTAGCACACTCAGGTAAAAAATAAGGAACAGTACTGTGAACAAATCAAACCACGCCTTCTTACGAAGCGACCATTCACCATATAGCAGATCCATCCTTACGTTGGATCCAAGTTGGATCGAATAAGGTCCACCAAGAATGTAATAAGCCACCATAACAAATTGTGCCATTTCCAGCGTCCAAAGAGTCGGTAAAAAAAACGTTTTACTAATTGATGACCATAACAAAATTCCCATTAGAACAAAAATACCGTACATAGTGATGCGCCCAACGCGGTAATTCACTGCGTCAACGACGCTTATAAAACGATTCATTAGACCTAGCATTGTACGTCATCCGATACGTCCAAAATTGTAAGTGCGTTTAATAACCATTTGGCAAAACACTCTGCCATAGCGTCTTGGTGATGCGTATCGGTGATTAGATCATTACGAATTTCCAGCATCACATTTAAGTAGCCCGCAGTGATTGCGTGCTCCTTAAGTGTGTGGGTCACACCATCTTGTGGGCCATAGGGAGCGTTTAGTTCAACTTTTAAATCTGTGTGGGACGTTGCGATCTGCTCCATTACCTTGGCAAGGCGATCATCAGAATCGTGCAAAATGCCAATTTCAACTGTGCGTGGCGTTCCATGAAAGATAGGTGTGAAGCTGTGTACAGTGACGATGATTGGTTGCTGTGTGCTCGCAACTATTGAAGCAAGTCTGGTGCAAAACGGATTATAATAACTTGTGGTTCGATCATCGCGCTGCGCTGCCGTTAAATTCACATTTCCTGGAACTTTCATTGTTTCGCTGCTTTCGGGCATCGCATCCTGCGCGAATGGGGGGCGGTTACAGTCGATCACCAACCGTGATACGTTTGACGCGATAAGTTTTGCGTCAAGGCATTTTGCTAAACCACGTGCCACTCCAAACGATCCAGGATCCCATGCTATGTGGCTTTGACTTGCAAATTCATCCAGTCCAAGATTATCAAATTCTGGCGGTATAAACTTACTTGCATGTTCACACACCACAACGACACGAGATCGTCCCTCAGGATTGAGGACGGAAACTGGGTCAATTGGTAAAGTAGACTGCAAGTGATTCATTTAAGTTCCATGAACGCAATTTGCTTGCTCTTCTTGACCAGAGTCAATTAAATTATGAAAATAATTTCACAGTCACCTGCGTCTTGATATAAAACAAACAAAAAAGGAGATGGGTATGACTGAGGCGTCGCAGACAATATCTGATCAAATTCAAAAAAAGCTTGATGATTTTACGCGCGCTGAACGACAATTGGCCCTGTCAATTCTTGAAAATTATCCAGCTTCTGGCCTTGGCCCGTTAACGGCACTTGCAAACGATGCAAATGTGTCTGTTCCCACGGTCGCTCGCATGGTGCAAAAACTTGGTTTTAAAAGCTATCCAGATTTTCAATCAGAGTTACGCGAGGAACTTCGCGCTAAGGTGAAAAACCCAATAGCCAAGCATGATATGTGGGCAGAAACTGCCCCTTCTGAGCATCTTTTGAACAGGTTTACGGATGCGGTAATCGACAATATCCGTCTCACCCTTACTCAGATAAACCCTGCCGAATTTGATGCCGCATGTGGGCTGGTAGCTGATCAATCGCGCCATCTTTTCATTGTTGGAGGGCGGATTACGCATACCTTGGCCGAATATTTCTACCTTCATATGCAGGTTATCCGACCAAATTTGACGCATGTCCAGTCCACCTCGAGTACTTGGCCACACTATCTATTAAATGCAAAAAAGGGGGATATTGTTGTTATCTTTGATGTGCGTCGCTACGAGAACAACATTTTGAAATTGGCTGAAATAGCCCGCTCCCGAGGTGCTAAACTTATTTTGTTTACCGATCAGTGGCGTTCTCCAGTGCATCATTTTGCTGATATAAGTTTAAGTTGTCGGATCATGGTTCCATCAGCATGGGATTCTGCGGCGACTACAATGCTTTTAATCGAAACGATGATTTCATCAGTACAAAATCTGAATTGGGACGATACCAAAGACCGGATAGAGACATTAGAGGTCATGTTCGATCAAACAAGGTTGTTTAGAAAATTTACATAACTTTAACTTTACCGATGCAGATAATTTTTCTTCCTCATCTTTTAAATAAATTCATCCTTAATTTAAGCAAAGTGTGAGCGCAAATATGGCCATTAAAAAGCATCAAAAATGTAATTAAGCTACACCCAGTCTGCTAGAAGATTAAACAATGTACCTTGCCGGTGTGTAAGGTGACATATCAATGTTTGGCGTCTTCCCATCGATTATCTGCGCGATGAGGCGGCCTGTCTTTGGACCAGCAGTTAAGCCAACGTGTTGATGGCCAAATCCAGCATAAATTCGAGAATCTCCTAGTTCTCCAATTAATGGAAGACTGTCTGGAGTGGAGGGGCGAAATCCCATCCATTCTTGGGTTCCGGAGTAGGTTAGGTTAGGAAAAATTTCTTTTGTATGCCGCATTAATAGTTGAATTGGGGCTGCACTTGGACCCGCGTAATGATCCCCAAGCTCAACAGTGCCAGCGCATCTTAGGCCTGAATCCATTGGGTTTACAGCGAATTTTCCAGCAGTAATCATCATCGGGTTACATGGCATTTGTGATGGATTTTTAAATAATACATGATAGCCGCGCTCAGCTTCCAAGGGCACTTTTAGACCAAGCTTTTTCATCAGTTCTTTTGACCAAATACCAGCAGTTATCACTGCATGGCTACACTCAAATATCCCTTTATCCGTATCGATATGAGAGATACGTCCATCTAATTTGTGCAGGTCTCGAACTTCCGCTTTAATAAATTTGCCACCATTTTTAGTAAAATACTTGGTCAACTCTGTGATGTATTGACCTGGGTTCACGATATGGCCTTGGCCTTCTAGAACGGCCAAACACTTAACTGCAGGTCCTAAAATTGGTTCACATTCCTGAACGGCACCACCAGTAATAACTGTGGGTTCAAAACCAGCAGTTTTCTTTAGGTCCCATGTGTAGGCATCAGCGTCAAAATGTGCTTTGGATTTATAGGCGTAACTAAATTTGCTGTCAGAAATCCAGTGTTCTAGATCAGTGCCACATACCAATGATTTATGTTGATCAACAGCATCGCAAATCAGAGGTATTTGGTGTGACACGATACGTTTGGTAGCAGCATCAGTTCCATGGGCCAAAAACTTCGTAAGCCATGGTAGAAGTTTTGGAAAATATGACCATTTCATAAATAATGGGCTGTTTGGGTTTAGCAGGTACTTTGGAGCTTCCCTCCAAAGAGTAGGGGATGTAACTGGTGCAATTGCCCATTGCGCCAATAGGCCCGCGTTTCCGTAAGATGCCCCCATACCTGGCGTTCCCTTGTCCATGAGAATAACTGAATAACCAGAACGTTGCAGCCAGATTGCGGTTGATAAACCACAAATTCCTGCTCCAATTACTATGATGGGTTTGTCGGTCATTTGCTTCCGATCGTGCTAACGTTTATTATTTTATCAGACTATGCTGAATAAAAGTTTTATTTTTCAAGTAATAATAATGTTAAGTGATAATGATCTTTATTTAAAAAGAAAAATTTCAAATGCTAGTCTCTTTATATGCTAACTTGTTATGTGTTTAATAAGAATTTTTATTGCACTGAAGTTACAGAATCTGGCATTTTATTAAAGCTGCATTTAAATTTTTAATTTACAAATTTTGCATTTTTTGGTTCTCTAAACGGAACAAAGTTAATCTGCGGACCACTGTTGCAGTGGCATTAGTAGTGTGCAGAGTCCATTAACAATCTTGTCTGAGCAATTATATTATCGACATCAAGTTGGTGCTGGCCAAACAGATGAGTGAAATCGTGACCGTTAATTTAAGGTCCAAGCAGGATTTTTTCATGTTTGTTTTTATAATTTTTTAAGCGATGGTTATCACTTATTTTAATCCATAAAAATTATCTGATATTAGTATTTGGCGCAACCTTGCAGTTAATTGTCGCCAATTGCAGTCCAAAATACCTTTGTTTAAAAGTATAAATGCGTAAGCGTTCAACAGACTTCAGTTGATGGACGGATTAATACGACGTTTTCTGGCGAAAATAATACTATTTTCCATAAGACGCCATGTGATTGAAGCTGTAGCGTCATGCAAAAAATAAGGAGTTGTTGATTTGAAGACCCATGCACAAGTTGTTGTAATTGGTGGAGGGCTTGTCGGGTGCTCAATTCTTTATCATTTGGCGAAATTAGGTTGGAGCGACGTTGTTTTGTTGGAACGCGACGAACTGACGTCGGGCTCAACCTGGCATGCCGCTGCGAATATTCATGGACTTCACGATAGTACCAATATCAGCCGCATCCAACATTATACGATGAATTTATATAAAGAACTTGAAAAAGAAACGGGGCAAAGTTGTGGTATTTTTCAACCTGGTTCACTTTATCTTGCGCAGACTGAACAGCGGGAACATCAACTTCGGTTGCAAGCCGCTAAAGCCAAATATTACGGGATGGATTTTTACGAAGTGTCGCGGGTTGAGGCGCAAAAGCTTCATCCACTTGCTAACTTTGATGATATCCGCTGTATTATGTTTGAACCTGACGGCGGTAATGTAGATCCGTCTGGTGTCACGCAAGCCTATGCTGCAGGTGCCCGACAAATGGGCGCGCACATTGAACGGTTCTGTCCTGTCACAGGAACCTTTCAACAGCCTAATGGCTCGTGGATTGTATCGTCTCCTAAGGGCAGTATTAAGACCCAGTGGGTCGTCAATGCAGCGGGCCTATGGGGCCGTGAAGTGGCGGCATTAGCTGGAATCACATTGCCGCTTCAACCAACTGAACATCAGTATTTTGTGACTGAAGCTATGCCTGAAATTGAAAGTATGGGGTGTCGATTACCATCCATCGCGGACAGGGATGGAGAATACTATTTGCGTCAAGAGGGCAACGGTCTGTTAATTGGTGCTTACGAAAAAGACGTCAAACTTTGGGCTGAAGAGGGAACTCCGCACGGGTTTGGACATGAATTGTTTTCTGATGATCTGGACCGAATTATGGACAACGTTATGCGCGCGATGGATCGTGTTCCAGCCGCCGCCCAAGCTGGAGTCAAAAGGATCATTAACGGCCCAATGATTTGGTCGCCGGACAGCAACGCGTTGTATGGACCCGTGCCGGAACTGCGCAATTATTTCTGTTGTACAGGTATAATTCCAGGGTTCTCACAATCGGGTGGTCTTGGACTAATGTCAGCGCAATGGATAATTGATGGTGAACCACAGTATGACATGTTTGCGTGGGATCTGGCACGTTTTGGGGATTGGGCTGATAAAAAATTTACTAAATTACGAGTCGAAGATCAATATGCCAACCGGTTTGCCATTCACTTCCCAAATGAAGAACGCAGTGCCGGTCGACCTGCACGCGTGCGCCCGACGTATAAAATGCTAAAAGCGCGTGGGGCGGTATTTGGGTTAAACTGTGGGTGGGAACACCCCCTATGGTATGCCAAAAAAATTGGTGTAACGGAAACCAACGGCTTTACCCGTCAGAACTGGTTTGAACCTGTGGGCGAGGAGGTGCGGATGCTTCGTAACACAGCGGGCGTAATCGATATTTCGAACTTTGCGAACTATGAGGTTCAAGGGCCGGATGCCGAGCAATGGTTAAACCAGCTATTTGCTAATAAAATGCCTAGCGTTGTTGGGCGTTCCTGCTTGACGCCCCTAATTGGTGTGCGCGGCGGTGTGGCGGGTGATTTTATGGTAACAAAAGTAAATGAAAACAAATTTATGGTAGTTGGGTCTGGGATGGCAGAACGGTATCATCAACGGTTCTTTAACGCCCTTCCATTACCCAAAAAAACAACGTTTAAAAATAAAACGGATGATATCTGTGGATATAATGTTGCCGGCCCGAAATCTCGCAGGCTATTGCAAAGGTTAACCAGCGCTGACCTGTGCACTGATGCATTCAAGTTTATGCGTAGCCAAACCATCGACGTTGCAGGTGTGTCGTGCCTGGTACTTCGCGTCTCTTTTACTGGTGATCTTGGCTGGGAAATGTACTGTTCCCAAAATGATCAGGTAAAATTGTTAGAGGCACTGCTTAAAGCAGCAGATGCAGTTGGTGGTGGTCCAGTAGGCAGCCGTGCATTGGGGTCGTTGCGGATCGAAAAGGGCTATGGCAGCTGGGGCCGAGAGTACGGACCCGAATACTGGCCGCACGAGGTTGGACTTGAACATTTGATAAAGCTGGATAAAAATTTCATTAACAAGAACGCATATCTTGCAGTAAAGAAAAACTCACCACGTGAACGACTTTCAACCTTCGAGGTTGAGGTCAGCAACAATGCTGACGCCAGCGGTGGGGAACCTATTTTTCTAGCAGATGGAACGGGCGTTGGTCGCGTGACATCCGGTGCTTTCGGATATTCAGTTGGAAAATCACTGGCCCTTGGGTTTATAAAGGAAGGTAGCGTGCAAGCTGGAGATCAGGTTGAAATTTTTATATTGGGAATACCGCATCGAGCAACTCTGCTCGCAGAATCGCCATTTGATCCTCAAGGAAAAAAGCTGCGCGCGTAAGGATGCAGTATTTTATCTGAGAGCCATAAATGTTTGCGCATTGCTTGGCATTACCTTGGTAAGCTTTGAAGTATTACTAGAAAACATTCAGGCATGGCTTTATTGCACAAATCAGGTGAAGGACGATGTTCCCCTTTCTCCAGAAAGACCTAACCTACGGGTTCAGTGACAGGTATTCTAAGA
>JAPKAD010000097.1 GCA_028825445.1 Octadecabacter sp. | reverse complement strand
AATAGGAACACGCATCATGTTGTAAGTCAGATAACTTCAGGATTAGTTTTAAGGTAGCAAAATAAAGAGTGTTTTGTCATCCAGAGACGCTATAAAGTCACCCTTCCCGTCTCAAGTAATTTTATCTGACAGTGCTCCTGTCAGAATATTGAAAATGAAAAAGGTTCTACAATTGGGTTTAAGTCAGGCGACTTTTCAATAGATCTCCAGACTTGTGAAGGATTGGATATCCAACCTGCGCAAACGCAGTGTTTATCTGTTTGAGCGCCCTAAGAGTTTCTTGGTGAATGTTGCTGGTTTCAATGCTATCTGCCAACCCTTCGCGCAGTCTGCCAATGTGGCTACGCTGTAGCTTCTGTTCGACTTTGCGCACTTTTTCTTTTGCCTCAACAAGTTCGCGCGCTTCACCTGGATTCTGATTCATCATGACATTCAATGCCAACTGCACGTTATTGTGCACGCGATCCGAAAAATTACTGATTTCCACACGACCCTGCGTGGAGAAATTAAGGTTTTGGCTGTCCAGTCTCTGGGCGAGGTCTAGCATGATCCGCGTTATCGTATCCGATGCTGAAGCGAGGCTGCTGGATATCGATGCAAACTCCATTGAGCGGCGGCCAAGTTCTTCGTCGAGACCTTTTTTGCCCAGTTGAGCAAGATATAATTTCACATCAAGATGCATCTTCTGGATTAAGGCATCCTGATCGCGGACCATAGTGGCCGATTGGTCACTCCATCGGTCATAGAGTAACTCGGCCGAAATGAGCATATGTTCAATTTTTTGCCCCATCCCCAACAATTCACGCGCGGTACAATCAAGCCCACGTTGCGGCCGATCTAGTGCGGAGGGATCTAAAGCGCTCACTGTTTGGGGGACGTCCTCAGAGTTATGACTATCGGTCATTAAGCGTGTCATTGCGGCCGTCAAAAGACTGGCGAAAGGCAATGAAACACCTGCCAACAATAGGTTGAAGGCAAGGTGAAGATTGATGGCCTGTCGAGCTGGCGTCGAACCAAGCCAGTCTAAAAAATCCGGCATCGCTGCAATTACGAACACAGCTATTACGGCACCACCGCCACGTAAGATCAAATTACACATAATCATCCGCCGCACCGCCGCTGGTGCGGTGTAGGTGAGCAGGAATGCGATCAACCCTCCACCTAGGTTAGCGCCCAGGATCATTGTAGCAGCTGCAGAGATTGGCAAAATGGATTGTCCTGCCAGTGTGACAAATAGCAAAACAGCCGCAACACTTGAGTGAACGCCCCAAGCGAACAGAGCGCCGATGACAAAAGCTGTCAATAAATCACGGCCAAGGTAGGCCATGACGGCCTGCGTTCCAGGATTTGATATCATTGGGTCAGTCGCAGTGCGGATCATGTCCAACGACACAAAGATCAGCGCTAGCCCGATCATTATCCGGCCAACCTGGTGGGTATTGCTGCCCTCGCCACGCAAAAATATTGTGATTCCAATGAGAAGCAGCAATGGGATTAAGAGGGGTTGGCGCACCATCAAAAGCTGCGTCACCAATGCTGATCCAACATCAGCTCCCAATAATATGGCTAATCCCGTCGCTGTCGCTAGACCTCGCTTTGAGACAAAGTTGGACGCCAAAACGGCAACCGCAGTGGAGCTTTGCAACAAGACCGCTGCACCCATTCCTGTACCTGCTGCCAGCAACCTGTTCTTGGTGGAATGACGCAACCAGATACGCATGGGTGCTGCAAACCGGCGTTCAACCCCAGTGCGGACCAAGCGTACCGCCCAAATCAACAGGGCCGCGGCACCTGCAATATGGAGAAAGAAAATGCCTATGTTTATATCTTCCAAATTTTATACCCTACAACTGTATCGCGCGGCTAGTTTTTATCTGGCAGCATCGTCAGGGCCGCTCCAAGATGTAATCAGGCCGAATCCCTGATGCTGCGATGGGACCGGCAACATCATGGCCAGAAAAGAACCCATAACCAGCAATCAAAGCTGTTTTCAAACCAGCAGCCCCACCCCCCAAAATATCCGTATGAAGGCTGTCTCCAACCATCACAGTTCTGGCGAGGTCCATATTCACAATCTGCGAAAGAGCTAGCTCAAAAATGTTATCAAAGGGTTTTCCAAAAAATTCCAGTACCACTCCAGTCTGATCAGCCAATCGGTGCGCATAATGACCCGGTTCAACCGAAAATCCACTCTCTCGAGGGGCCACAATATCCGGATTTCCGACATACACGGGTCGAGGGTTCTCTCGCAAAGTGGCTTCAAGCAAGGCCTGTCGCGTTTCGTTCCAATCGGCGCTGCCCAACAACACGAAAGCTTCCACTTGATCATAAGTGGTGGCATCTTCGGCTAAATACGAAATGTCGAATGACTCGATATCTCCGCGTCCAAGACTTTCGGTGGCCATCAAACCCCATTTTAGAGGTGGTGCTTTATGCAGCGCTTGAAGTATGGCTTTACGGCTGGTTATGACGTCCTCTGGTGCGAACTCATAACCAAGGCGTTTGTATTTAGCCATGAGGTCAGCGTGCGGAAATCCACCCACATTCGACACGATTATCATCCGTTTCCCAGCATTTTGAAGGCCCGCGACACGTTCTGGCACGCCCTTAATTGCAGTATCGCCTATATTGAGAACACCAAAAGCATCCAACAGAAAAACATCCATCTTATCAGCAAGCGCATCAAGGTTTGGCAACCTCTTGCAAGAGCCTCTCAAAGTCGCAGTTGGCAAGCGATGGCGTATGCGCTCATAGCTGGTAAATGCTTCTTCGATGTTCAAATTATCGCACCTCGTACTTTTGCGGAAACCCACTCAGAGATGACCACTGCTGCAAGGATCACCAACAGTATTAACGAGACCTGAGGCCATGCTAATACATTCAACGAGGAGGAAAGCTGCAGGCCTATGCCGCCCGCGCCAACTAAACCGAGTACGGTAGATTCACGGATATTAATGTCCCAGCGAAACACTGCAATGCCTGCGAAGGCAGGCAAGATCTGCGGAACAATTCCATAGGCCATTACTTGCCAGCGTGATGCTCCTGTCGCAGTAATGGCCTCTACCTGAGTTTGGTCAATCTCTTCGATAGCCTCATATAAAAGCTTGGCACAGAACCCGATAGAGCGGATCGCAATCGCAATCACCCCAGCAAATACACCAGGCCCAATGATAGCAATCAGCAGTAACGCCCAGATCAAGGAGTTGATCGAACGGGTCGAAACGATGATCAGCAACGCAACAGGGCGGATGAACAGAAGCGAGGGCGTAGTATTGCGCGCAGCCAAGAATGCAACAGGCACAGCAAGGATTAACGCAAGAATCGTACCCAGAGACGCCATATTCAGCGTGTCCCAAATTGGTTCACCCAATTGGGTGATGTATCCCCAGCGCGGTGGAGTGGCTCGGGTCCAAATGTCATCGGCAATGCGCGGCGCATCCCACACAAAAAACCATGTGGTTACTGCCGAAATTTGCTGCCAGCAATATCCAAAGATAGCGATACCAATCAACCACATAATCCAATGTCCAAGGCTTTCACGGCCCGTACGGCGTTGCCAAATTTTCTGGCCCTTGAAGTTTTGCGTTGGCATTTACTGAACCCTCGCGCGGATCACGCCAGATAGGTATTCCAGCGCCATGACTATCACGATAATGATCAAAAGGATCGCTGCCGCCGTGTCATACTCATAGCGGTCAAACGCGGTATTAAGTGTTGCGCCTATGCCACCTGCCCCAACCAGCCCAAGTATCGCACTTTCACGGAAATTGATGTCAATACGATAAATGCTGAGTCCAATAAGACGCGGCATCACCTGAGGCTGTACCCCATAGTTGATCCATTGCGCCCATTTCGCGCCCGACGCCTTGATGGCTTCAGCCTGTACTTTGTCCATACTCTCAATGTCTTCGGCCAGCAATTTAGACAGAAAACCTATTGTAGCAAAGCTGAGCGTCAGAAAGCCAGCGAGAGGCCCAAAGCCGAAGATTGCGACCAGAAGGATCGCCACTATAATTTCTTGCAACGCCCTGCTAACAGCAATGACCGAGCGGCAGATCAAATAAACGGGCAACGGCGCGATGTTGCGCGCAGCCCCTAAGGCAATCGGGATTGAAATTGCTATGCCCACAACCGACGCAGCTATAGTCATAACAATACTTTCCACCATACCCTCATAGATATCGCTTGAACGGGTGGTGAAGTCCGGATTTGTAAAGGCCAACACAAATTTCTTACCACGCTCCAAACCCTCGTAGACGCGATACCAGTTGACGTCGATCGTCATATAAGCGGCGATGAGATAGACAATAAACCCAAGTATAAAAGTCCGTCTCAGCCACGGCCGTTTGATGAAAGGCAGCTTGCGCCACGGCTTGCCAATCAGCGCTTCAACTTCACTCACTTTAAGGCCTCTTCGATCTCGCCTTCATTGACAGTTTCAATGGTCGCTTCCCAATCCTCCTCACCGTAAATCGTGGTGAGCACTTCTGACGTTAGTCCCTCTGGGGGACCGTCAAATTCTACAGCCCCCAAACGCAGGCCAATGACGCGTTGCACGAACATCTTCGCCAAGGCAACATCGTGGATATTGATGATAGCAGCCAAGCCACGCTCTTTGCACAACTCACAAATCAGGCGCATAATCTGACGCGATGTTTTGGGGTCTAGCGATGCTGTGGGTTCATCCACCAACAGCAGTGCAGGATTTTGTATTAGTGCGCGGCAAATGCCAACACGTTGGCGTTGCCCGCCCGATAATTCATCAGCGCGTT
>JAPKAD010000040.1 GCA_028825445.1 Octadecabacter sp. | reverse complement strand
GATGGGCACCAAGAGTGAATACATATAATAGTGCCGCTGGGTTGATGTAGGTGTGATTTGGCTTTGTGGTTAAGCGGAGGTTTTGGATAGAGGCGCGTCCAAAGGCTCGCTTTATTTTGCAGGAATTTAAGAAACTAGCCCACAAATTGCAGATTTATTTAACAAGAATTTTTAAAATGATAGAGCTCCTTCAGCTTTAAATTTTAACTTTACGATGACAAATTAAAAACTCCGCAGGTCCTTGGTTTGACACATTGGAATGCTTATTTCCTGTAGCATCACTGATGTCTGGTTATAGCCAAGCTCATTACTACAATATTGTAGCTGTCTACGTTACACTATTATATATTCTTTCCGTTTTGGTAACTCTCAAATAAGTGCTGATCCTCTCCGCATATAATGTAAAATACCTACGATAAGACAACTTCTGCAACAGCTGCACTAATCAGGATCCAATTTTGGCTAAGAAAGCTTCTCAATAGCCCCCCTGCGCAGGCTTAAGTCAATGCCGCCAGTACACGAGCCCAAGAACGTATACCTTTGTGAAACGCTTTAACGTCGTATTTTTCGTTTGGGGAATGGATACGGTCGTCCTCAGAAGCGAAGCCGATTAACATGGCATCCATGTCTAGCACTGATTTGAAGTGGCCCGCGATGGGGATCGATCCGCCCATACCGACGAACACTGCTTCGTAGTCCCATTCATCTGATAGTGCTTGACGCGCCAATTCGAATTCGGGGCGATCAGTGTTCATGACAGAAGCAGGAGCGCCTTCTAAGTCATTGTTCCACGTCACAGTTGTGTCAGGAAGCAACCGGTCTTCAACATGTTTACGTAGGCTCTTTCGCAGTTTGTCGGGATCCATATCACCCACCAAACGGCAGGTAATTTTGCAATGTGCCTCAGCTGGTATGACGGTTTTGGATCCTGCACCTTGGTAGCCGCCCCACAGCCCGTTAATTTCCAATGTTGGTCGGGACCATTGCTGTTCAAGGACAGAATACCCTTTTTCACCTGCAGGCGTAGTAAGCCCTGCGCCTGACATATATTCAGTTTCGTTAAATCCGCAGGTTTTCCATTGCGCCAAAAGGTTATCACCGACTTCGATAACGTCGTCGTAAAAACCATCAATTGTCACGCGGCCTTGGTCCTGATGGAAGGACGCAATTATGCGGCTGATTTCACGTAAAGGGTTTGTGGCTGGACCTCCGTAGTGCCCCGAGTGAAGGTCCATTGCAGGACCGTGCAGAGTAAATTCTTCTTTTAACATCCCGCGTAATTGCGATGCGATGGATGGCACACCAGGCGCCACCATGCCGGTGTCGCAGATCAGCGCAAGATCTGCTTTTAACTCATCGGCGTTGGCTTGCATAAACGGCACAAGGGATGGCGATCCAGTTTCTTCTTCGCCTTCAAATAAAAAGGTTATTTTGCAGGGTAATTTGCCGTTTACCGCAATCCATGCGCGGCAGGCTTCGATAAATGTCATCAATTGACCTTTATCGTCTGACGTTCCACGTCCGCGAATGACTTCCTTACCATCCCTATCTTCGATAAATGGGGCAAATGGATCATGATCCCACATCTCAATTGGATCCACAGGCTGAACGTCGTAGTGCCCGTAAAACAGTAGGTGGGGGCCCGTGCTACCAACATGCCCAACTACCATTGGGTGCAATGGGGTTTCACGCTTGCTGGCGTCGACACCTAGCGATTTAAGATCTTTGACCAGCCAATCGGCAGCCTTGTTAATATGCTCTTTGTACGAGGGATCTGTAGACACTGATTGTAGGCGAAGCAGTCCCATCAAACGGTTAAGAGATACATTTAGATCAGTATCAATTTTGGCGAGTACGGCATTGAGGTTACTGTTGTTTGACATGGGACTACTCCAACATTTACATTTAATGTTAGAGTGTCACAGTAAATCGCAGCGTCAAGCACGTGCGGTTGCTTGATGTAGATCAAAGAAACGGGTGGTTTGGGTCTCTGTAGTGCGACCAACGGTAACAGGAGCGTATTATAGGCGTTCCAAGTGTTGCCTGATGTGGGATGTAGATATATCAGACTGAAAACCTTGACCTTGGGACATACCCTAAGGCTGCACTACAAGGGAAAAAAGACTTTGAACTTTGACGCAAAACTCGACATAGCACTGGCTCGCCTTCACGAAGAAGGCCGTTATCGCACGTTTATCGATATTGAACGCAAGAAAGGTCAGTACCCCCATGCGATTTGGACCACCCCTGAGGGTGAGGAAAAAGACATTACAGTTTGGTGTGGTAACGATTATCTTGGCATGGGACAGCATCCAGTAGTTCTTAACGCAATGCACGAGGCGCTGGACGCCACCGGTGCAGGATCAGGTGGCACTCGCAATATTTCGGGCACCACAGTCTATCACAAGCGGCTTGAGGCTGAATTATCAGACTTGCACGGTAAAGAAGACGCACTTTTATTTACATCTGCCTACATTGCCAATGATGCGACTTTGTCGACATTGCCGCGATTGTTTCCAGAGCTGATTATCTATTCTGACGAGCTTAATCATGCGTCAATGATTGAGGGCATCCGTCGCAACGGTGGCGAAAAGCGTATTTTTAAACATAATGATCTAGATGATCTTCGACGCATTATGTCTGCTGATGATCCTGATGCGCCAAAATTGATAGCATTTGAATCTGTGTATTCTATGGATGGCGATTTCAGCCCAATCGGGGCGATTTGTGATCTTGCTGATGAATTTGGTGCGCTTACTTATATTGATGAAGTTCACGCTGTTGGTATGTATGGTCCTCGCGGGGGTGGTATCGCCGAACGTGACGGTCTTGCGCACCGTGTTGATATAATCAATGGTACTCTTGCTAAGGCGTTTGGCGTAATGGGCGGTTATATTGCTGCATCTACAAAAATGTGTGATGCGATAAGATCTTATGCGCCGGGTTTTATATTTACGACTTCTATCCCACCAGCAGTTGCTGCGGGTGCGGCGGCATCTGTTGCGCATCTTAAAACTAATCAAGATCTGCGCGATCAGCATCAAACACAGGCAAAGATTTTAAAAACTCGCTTACGTGGACTTGGATTGCCGATCATTGATTATGGCAGTCACATAATACCATTAATCGTTGGTAATCCTGTCCACACTCAAAAACTTTCCGATATGTTGTTACTAGAACATAGCATGTACGTGCAGCCTATCAATTTTCCGACGGTGCCACGTGGCACCGAACGGCTTCGCTTCACGCCGTCACCAGTTCACGGGCCGAAGGAAATGGACGCTCTCATAAAAGCATTGGATGCTTTATGGTCCCATTGTGCGCTAAATCGTGCCGAACTTGCTGGCTGATTATCATAATATGCAAATAGGCTTTTCTTATGTTAGCCTATATACATGTATTGGGAATGAGACGAATCAAATCGTTTTATTGAGGTAGACAGGCAAGGGTACCGGATGATCCGAAAAGGGTTCAGACGAGCGAAAGACGAGGATGTCGTTGAAGCGGCTGGTTTCGATGCTTATAAATTGCATCTTGGGGATCTTATGCGGGGCGAACGTGCTACAATGGGCAAGAGCCTGTTGGACGTTCAGCGCGAACTTAAAATCAAAGCTGCTTATATAGCAGCTATTGAAAACGCTGATCCCACAGCCTTTGATACACCCGGATTTATTGCTGGATATGTGCGCTCTTACGCGCGATATTTAGATATGGATCCTGATTGGGCTTTTAATACCTTTTGTAGCGAAAGTGGATTTGTGACTGTGCATGGTATGTCGGATCAGGCTTCCAGCACAAAATCTATGCGTCAAACAGCGCCATTTGCAAAAGACATATTTGCCACTCCTGCTACACCGTTTACTCCTGAAGGGGACACAATGTTTTCGGCTGTTGAGTCGCGCGCGGTTGGGTCTTTCATGGTTTTAATCGTTTTGATTGGCGGCCTATGCTACGGCGGCTATACGGTGTTACAAGAAGTACAAAAGGTCCAGCTGGCACCTGTTGAAAACACACCAATGGTTGTCGCAAACATTGACCCGCTGGCTGGTGGCGATTTTCCTGCACTTGATGCAGGCATGAATTTTGTTGAGAGGTTTGACGCGCCATCAAGCGAAAGCTTGGACCGTCTGTACCGTCCTCAAGCCCTGGATTCGCCGGTACTAGTGCCGCGTGATGGTCCGATTGCATCACTTTCACTTAGGACCACTAGGTCTTTTTCGCCAAAAATTGATAAACTTCAAGACTTTGTGGGGCAAGATAGTGTTTTGTCCCAAGACGCTATGACGATGCCCGCTGGAGTTGCGCCAAATATCCAAGTAACTGAAAATCGGCTTCCGGGTGTTCAGCTTGTGGCTGTGCGGGATGCTTGGGTTCGTGTGCGTGCAGCTGACGGGACCGTCATCTATGAGGCGACTATGTCCGCTGGTGACACATTCGATGTACCCCAAACGATTGAACCTGCCACTCTGCGTGTTGGTGAATCTGGCGCAGTGTATTTTGCGGTGAACGGCGCTCACTATGGCCCAGTCGGTGCACGTGGGAAAGTGACATCGAATTTGGCTCTGTCTGTGAATAACCTCACGACTAGTTTTGTGATTGCTGATCTGATGGCTGACAGCGATCTAGCAGAAGTAGTGCGGGTGGCTGAAATGCAGGTATTAAAACCAATTCAAGCTTCTGATCAATAATCCCGAAATAATATGCTGCAACACGTTGTCTGTCAGAGTAGGGAACACTAGATAATACAAATCATTCTCTGTCAGGTGAACATGCAATGTCGCTGAACCATATCCGTCCTTGGCGCAATATTTATCGTCGTAAAAGCCGCCAGATCATGGTGGGTATTGTTCCAGTGGGGGGCGATGCGCCGATTACTGTACAGACTATGACCAATACGCTGACCCCAGATGTAGTTGGCACTTTGGCGCAAATTCAGCGCTGTGTCGACGCAGGTGTTGATGTTGTGCGTGTATCAGTGCCCGACGAAGATAGCTCAAAGGCTCTCAAAAAGATTTGTGCAGCAAGCCCCGTGCCGATTGTCGCCGATATCCATTTCCATTATAAAAGAGGCATTGAGGCGGCTGAAGCGGGCGCGGCTTGTTTGCGCATAAACCCTGGTAATATTGGGTCTGAAGCGCGTGTTCGCGAAGTTATTAAAGCTGCAAAAGATAACAATTGTTCCATGCGCATTGGAGTGAATGCTGGATCGCTGGAAAAGCACTTACTTGATAAATATGGCGAACCTTGCCCTGACGCTATGGTCGAATCCGGTTTGGATCATATCAAATTGTTGCAGGATAATGACTTTCACGAGTTTAAGGTCAGTTGCAAAGCGTCAGACGTGTTTATGGCTGCAGCTGCTTATCACCAATTGGCTGAGGCCACTGATGCGCCGATCCATCTCGGAATTACTGAAGCGGGCGGGTTGATGTCTGGTACAATAAAATCATCCATCGGCATGGGCAGTTTGCTCTGGGCAGGGATCGGTGACACGATCCGTGTGTCGCTGTCAGCTGATCCAGTTGAAGAAGTTAAGGTTGGGTATGAGATCCTAAAATCGCTTGGGCTGCGTCACCGTGGGGTAAATATTATTTCGTGTCCGAGCTGCGCGCGTCAGGGATTTGATGTGATCAAGACAGTTGAAACGTTGGAAAAACGTCTCGAACATATTAAGACACCGATGTCGTTAAGCATTATAGGTTGTGTGGTGAACGGTCCTGGTGAAGCGCTGATGACCGATGTTGGATTTACTGGTGGAGGGAATGGCGCAGGTATGGTGTATCTGGTTGGTAAGCAATCCCACAAATTGAGCAATAATGATATGGTTGAACATATCGTTGAACAGGTTGAGGCGAAGGCGGCGGCGTTGGATGCAGAAGCGAAGATCGATGCTGAGGCGGCAGAATAGGGTGGGGATCATTTGCTAAATTCCTGCCTTTGGCGGTCTGTAAATATAGACCGTTTCTTAATCGACCTCTGCAACGCTACTAGTCGTTTATTTGAAAGAGAGATGTTTTTTCTATCCCCTTTTCCACCAGAATCTGCAAAAGATGGGGCGTCTATATTGAACACTCCTGAGGGAACATTGTTATGTCAAAACTTGGTATCATGATTTGCGGTCATGGCAGCCGTGCAAAATCGGCTGAAGAGGAATTCGGACTTTTGTCTAAAGGTATCCGCGCGCGGTTTCCTGACACGCCTGTCGAACATGGTTTTTTGGAATATTCCGCGCCCAACATTCACATGGGCCTGAACAGACTTGTCGAGGCTGGTGTTACCGAAATCCTTGCTGTACCGGGCATGTTATTTGCCGCCACGCATGCAAAAAACGATATTCCGTCAGTTTTGACTACTTTTCAAGAAAAAAACCCTGGTATTATTGTAAAATATGGTCGCGAATTGGGCTTACACTCGCAGATGATCTCCGCATTTGAGGCGCGGATTTTGCAGGCTTTGGGTAAAGATCACGTTCATGCGGGCGATTTGTATGACACGATGCTTGTCGTCGTGGGGCGTGGTACGTCTGACACCATGGCCAACGCTGAAGTCGCGCGCTTAACCCGCATTGTAACTGAAAATATGGGCTTTGGGTGGTCCGAAACGGTGTATTCCGGTGTGACATATCCATCGGTGGGTCGGGGCCTTGAGGTGGCAATGAAGCTGGGTTTCAAAAAGGTCGTTGTCGCGCCCTATTTTCTTTTTACCGGAAAATTGATTGATCGCATCTACGCTTATGTTGATCGCGTCGCGCAGGCCAACCCGGATGTGACCTTGTTAAAGGCTGGATACCTCAAGGATCAAGATCACGTGATTGATACGTTTCTGGAACGCATTAAAGAAGCGCAATTATCGAATCTGACTGACAGAACTGATCTAATGGCATCCTTTAAGAAACGTCTGGCCAAAGGCGAGATTGACGTACATCATCATCATGCTGAATTTCATGATCCGCTGGATGACGAGTTGTCGGACGCGCCGGATCATGACCACAATGACGATCACACCCATGACCACAGTCATAGCCATGGACACTCACACGGGGTTTACCGTCATATTGCCCACCCCCATGGGCCCCGTACAATGATAGACCAAGGCGTTTGTTGCTGTTTTATGAGCCAATTTCCCCAAGAAGTGATTGACGATGAACGCGCACAACGTAAGGATACTAAGTAAAGCTTACTGCACATGCAAAATATGTTGCTTGGCCTGATTGGCGTTGGCTAAATAGGTGGCGCGCCTGCTCTCAATATTGCTACGGGTATCCCATCGTGCTATTTGTGTTTACTCCATTGGTTCGATTCTACTGGATGGTCGGCGGATTGATTTGACTTCATTAGCAAATTCTTTGAGTTGAGCTTCAAAAATACTTTTGAACTTATCCTAGATTGTAAAAATTATTCTGTTTGCGTAAATGCAGCCCTCCCCGATGGAAATTATGATATGACCACTGAATTGGCGGCATGATCAGTCATTACATGTCTTTTAAAACAGTGATTGATTTATAGGTTCGCACCTGCTGAATATTCGGTAATATTAGTTGTGCTAATAACTTATGAACCTGCTAATATTGACCGCTGGAACTCGGAGCCATTGGATGTTCAAACGTGGTTAGAACACCCCGAGATTAAAGCTCTTTGTGACCACCTGTACACTGATTCTGGTATTTCTATGCTTGAAACCCAAGGGAATCGCAAACTCAAACGCACTGTCAAAGAAGGTCTTAGAGTTCTTATCCTTGACCTCTATGTGAAGTGGCTCAAAGATCCCTCTATCAGTATTGGTTTTAGTAAAACCAAAAATAGCTCCAAATTTGGAAGTCGTTACAATGGCCTTTATATTTCAGAAAAATTATTTTGATTGAATAAATGCTTGTCCACGCTGGCTATATTGAAGAGTTACAGAATTTTCATTCCAAAGCAGGACAAGGGCATAGCTATACAACAAGGGCTAGACATACAGAGGCGCTAACAAAGTTATTCAGCAATCCCCCTATCTAACTACAAGACATCGACACCTATGCCAATGAAGAGTGCATCATTTTGCACAACAAATATGTTGATGACCCTGATGACGATACAAACAGAAAGATTGAGTATAGTGATAAGAACTTAATTCCTCATAATTTAACTTTGATCGATATAATTAGGGGCCAGTTAATGGGCTATAAATCGCTCATCAAGCGTACTATCATTGACATCCCGAGCTACCATCCGTCATCGACCTTCACTCGTACGATAAAGAATGGCCAATATTCTGGTCGTGAGCAGACCATATCCCTTTTACCAGACAACAAGTTTGTGACCCGTGTATTCAATGGTGGCCTAGCTGGTCATTGGCAACTTGGGGGGAGGTTCTATCGTGGTTGTTGGCAGCAGATTGATAAAGAGGATCGCTTCAAAACCTATATTAACGACCAGCCTACGCTGGAAGTAGATTACAAAGCCTTCCACCCAAATCTATTGTCGAATGAACTGGAAGTGAAATTATTAGGTGACCCTTATGACCTTGGTGAATTTATACTGCCAGAAGTTATCACGAACAAAGAAAAGCAGAGAGAGTACGTAAAACTATTAGTCTTGATGGGTATCAATGCTGACAAAGACAAGAAAGCGTATCAATCCTTCCGCAACTCTGATCGTAAGGATAGGTTAGGTCAGAGCCTGACAGACAAACAGTTAGGTGCGCTACTAGATGCGTTTATCGATAAAATCCCTCAGTTCAAAGGAGTTTTGAATACAGGACAAGCCCTAAGGCTAATGAATATCAAAAGTCAGATAGCAAACATGATTTTAGATTACTTCAGTCAGAAGAACATCCCAGTTCTCTGCATACATGACAGTTTTATAATTCAATATGATAAGGAACCTGAACTTCGTGGTATTCTAGATCAAGCAACTCATCAGGTTACCAATTCAATAGTAGACCATGACATCAAGAATGAGAGGAATAACCATAGTGGTAAGGTAACTGGGAACATTAAATGCTATGAAGAACCTGTAATGGTTGAGTTCCATACAGCTATATATATTGATCCTACTAGCCAGTATAACCATAGGAAGGCTAAGTTCACCAAGTTGATGAAGCTATCAGGGAATAACATATCAGAATAAACTTAGTAGTGGGAACTAAAGAGTGTTTCTATGCTCTCCCATTACTTGGGAAATAGATATTAACTAATGTTTTCAATGATACTCTGAAATATAATTGTCACCCACGAGATCAAATAAAGCTGCAATAACTGGCTACTTGATAACCATGACAGACCTCACGCCCAGTCACTTGAGGGATATTGAAAGAACATACTAAGCATCTGATTTAGTTATTAATAATAAATACATAAGTATTAAGCAGTTATGATGTCTTGTACGAAAATTAGGTAGAAAAAGTGTTAAACGTAATTGATAACCCAAATACTATCTTGCATATAAACTATATAAATAACGAGAATTGTAGTCTCTTACTATACTAGCAGAACAGTAGGTGAGCTATGCCCACTCAAAGCTGGTAAAGTGAAAAATAATCGCCTACGGGTATCGAAATTCAATATTACTTAAAGTAAATACCTATAAATGTAGATCTTGGTATAGATTATGGTCTATACGACTTAACTTTCGTGATCAACTTAGTGAGAGTTGATGGTTCTTATAATTTTGGGAACAGTTTTCTCTGAACTTGTAAACACGGGCAATATGAGGCGAAATATGTAAAAACGTTTAGTTGGCATCGTCGTCGGGCATGAAATTTTAGGTGTTTTTAGAAATATTTGCGATGCATTTTTATTTTGATTTAGCACAATCAGTTATTGGTATTGAAATGGTCTGCACCTTTGCTGGTGTCACAAAATCCAAAGTTCGTTACTGGAAAGTGTCATAGAATATTGATCAGATGAGTTCTTTGAAAGTATAGGATCGTTCCCATTGAGTGAACATCTCTATTTACTATTTCGAGTAAGACCATAGCGTTAACCTTTATTGCGTTCTTGCTCGACGATTTGGCGCATCTGAGTGAGGTTGATGTAGCCGCGTACTATTTGATCACCAAATATGAACGTTGGTGTGCCTGTAATCTGCATCTTGTCCCCAAGAGCACGGTTGTTGTTGAGCACTAATTTTGTGGCATCACTCTGCATTTCGGCAAAAATCGCATCAGCGTTGAGGTCGAAGGCAGACGCTAAAGAGGACAAACTGGCAGGGGTAACTTCTGATTGCAGAACGATCAGCGCGTCAGAGATTTGTTTATATGCTTTATCCCCCGCAATGGTCATCGTGGCTACAGCGAATTGTGAAGCCAACATAGATTGTTCGCCCAAGATAGGAAATTCTTTGGTGATAATGCGGATGTTACCATCGCTTGAGATTAGTTCAGCCACTTCTGGGTGGGCGCGGCGGCAGAAACCACAGCGATAGTCAGTAAATTCGATAATTGTGATGTCACCGTCTGGATTGCCGCCAACAAACGAGACCCCATCATTAATTAGCGCGTCCATGTTGACTTGCGCCAAATTTTCGTCGCGCGCGGCTTCGGCTTGTTCCTGGCGGTCTTCAAGTACAGCTATGGCTTCCATTATCACGCCAGGGTTGTCGATCAAATAGGCGCGGACTTCGGCTCTGAAGGCGTTACGTTGTGCATCTGTCATGTTAATGTCTGCTGTAACGTTCTGGGCGAACGTAGATGTTGTAATCAGCAAGAGGGCCAATATGGTTGATATCAGGCGCATGAGAAAATCCTATTAAACTATTGGGTAGCAAAAAGCACATCTTGCGCACGCTGCCAAGGGGCAGACCCGGGCCCTAGTGTATCGGCGGCGCGGGTGGCATGCACAAGTGCGTCACCCATTCGCCCCTTAAGGGCATAACGTTCGGCAGTTGCCAGCGATGCTAGTCCTGGTTGATTTGTGCGTGCGTAGGCCTGTCCAAGGTAGCGCAAGGTTGCTGATGATTGGCCGTCCAGTGCGCGTGCGCGCTCCAAAACTGTAACTGCGCTTGTGTTGCTATCAGCAGTATTCAGAGCCAACAGCGCACGACCATATCCCGCCAAAATTAGGGCTTCATCACCATTAAGCTCTACTGCGTTCTGATAGGCTTGCACTGACGCACTAGCTTGGCGGCTTTCGAGCAGGATTTGACCGTAAAGCTCATACCAAAAGGCGTCATTGGGATATTGTGTTAACAGGGACTGCATTGCTTGGATTGCAGCATTTGCGTTCGCTTGTCGGTGATATGCGATCGCAGCGCGCATGAGGCCAACAGGAGACCCATCATTTTGCACGCGGCGCAGCGTCCAGTTAGGGTTTTGGGTAAATGCGCTAAGTTTGCCTTGGGCGCGTGCAAACCAAAAATCAGCATCTGGATTAGGTTCGGTATTGCCAGAATTTGTAGTGATCAGACTTCGCAAGGTACGGATTCTATTTGATGTTAGCGGATGGGTGCGCGCATAGGGGTCTTGGCGCGACACTGAAAGAGCGTCTTGACCACGAAAAAATTCGAGCACTTCGGTAGCACCTGCTGGGTCTACGCCCGCGCGCAGCATAAAACGAACGCTTGATTGATCGGCGGCGGCTTCTTCGGCGCGGGTGTGAGCGAAAAATTGACGTTGTGCTGCACCGGTTGTACCGGCGGCAATACCACCCGCCGCGGCCGGATTATCTGAGGCGATGGCGACTGCCAGGGCCAATGCGAAGCCAAAACCAGCAGCCGTGTTGGCGCCGCGCAGGTTAGTGAGGCGGCGTGAGATGTGGCCATTAGCAATGTGCGCGGCCTCGTGGGCGATGATGGATTGCAACTGTCCTGCAGTGCGTACCCGCCGTAGTAGGCCTGAATGAATAAAAATCGCTCGGCCACTGATAACAAACGCGTTAAGCCCGCTGTCGTTGATGACTAAAATACGCACTTTGCTCGGGTTCAGCCCTGCTGCACGCAGAATGGGGGCGGCCAATTGATCAAGACTGTGTTCGATGTCTGCATCGCGGATTAGGTTTACAGCATGAGTGGGTGCTGCGACGCTTGTAAACGTGCAGACGGCGCTTAAAAAGATAAATAGAACTGAAAGGCGCATTGACGGGCTCCAGCAGGACAGGGCAAATAAGATTAAACCAATGTAAGGCAGTTCGAATGCGAAACTCAAGACGGGGCGACGTTGATCCTTTTATCGTAATGGATGTGATGGAGGCAGCGCGAGAGGCTGAAACTTCTGGGCGCCATATTATTCATATGGAAGTTGGCCAACCAGGGACTGGGGCCCCGCAGGATGCTGTGCATCGGTTGTCGACTGATATGTCTAATGATCCTTTAGGATACACAGTAGGGTTGGGGTTGCCAGAATTGCGGGCGCGGATCTCACAGCATTACAGTGATTGTTATGGGGTTGAGCTGGACGCTGACCGCGTGGTGATCACGGCTGGCGCTTCTGGCGCTTTTTTGTTGGCGTTTTCGGCATTATTTGACACAGGCGAACGGGTCGGTCTTGGTACGCCGTGTTATCCTTCCTATCGTCAAATTTTAAAGGCGCTGGATTTATTGCCTGTTGATATGCCCACAACGATGATGAACCGCATGCAACCTGTTGCTGCAGACATCGCGGCTTATGATCTGTCAGGTCTGATTGTGGCATCACCTGCGAACCCCACCGGTTCAATGCTGGACATCGATGCCATGCGTGACTTGGCTGATGCATGCGAGCTGAAAGGGGCTGCGTTTATTAGTGATGAGATTTATCACGGGCTTGCCTATGAGAGCCGAGCGGTGAGCGCTTTAGAGGTTACAGACGAGGTTTATGTTATCAACTCGTTTTCCAAATACTTTTCCATGACAGGCTGGCGTGTCGGCTGGATGGTTGTACCGATAGATCACGTGCGCACCATTGAACGTTTGGCGCAAAACATGTTCATATGCCCATCGCATGCATCGCAACGATTGGCGCTGCATGCAATGGAATGTGGGACTGATCTGGATTTAAATGTAGATGTTTACCGAGCCAATCGTGCACTGATGTTGGAAGAACTTCCGAAGGCTGGCCTTAGTAAATTCGCGCCGCCAGACGGGGCATTTTATGTTTACGTAGATGTTTCAGATTACACTCACGACAGCGTTAAGTTTTGTGCACAAATTCTTGATGAAGCTGATGTTGCTGTTACGCCAGGTTTAGATTTTGATCCAGTTTTAGGGCACAAATGGGTGCGCATGTCGTATGCACGGTCCACGAAAGATATTCGTGAGGGTCTTAAACGATTAACAGGTTTTATGGCCAAGCAAGACGTCGTAAATTGAGGTTTTGGCAAGTCGTAAAGTTATGTTTCTTGACGCTGTGTTTTGCGTACTCAGGTGGCGTCAGTGCGCAGGAATTTTCAGCATTGGCTCGGCTAGATGTTGCGAAATCAGGTATTAATGATAAATTCCGCCATGTGGAGATTGTGCTATATCTATCCCAGCCGGTGCCATACCGGGTGTTTACGTTAGATGATCCGAAGCGTTTGGTTATAGATTTTCGTGATGTTGATTTTCGTGGCGTAGACGCTGCTTCCTATGCCAGAAGTGATTGGATTTTAAGTGCACTTTTTGGGATGCTTAGACCGGGGTGGAGCCGGATGATTCTTGATCTGGAGGATCCAGTGCGCGTGGAACAGGCAGGGATGAAAGTGAGTCTTGTTGATGGAACTGCTCGAATTAAGGTAGTGTTGCGTGCAACGTCACAGGCTGATTTTGTATCAGCTGTAGGAGCGCCAAACGATCCCGACTGGGCATTCAAGATGATGTCAGACCCCAACTCTGTTGCGCTGCAAAACCCTAACAGGCCATTGATTATTGTAATTGACCCAGGCCACGGTGGGATTGATCCAGGTGCGGAATACGCCGGTGTGAAGGAGGCCAATATAATGCTGGCGCTGGCACTGGAATTGGCAGCTGCATTGGGCCGGATTGAGGGGGTTCAACCCGCTATTACTCGTTCCAACGATACTTTTTTGGCGTTGCAAGAGCGTCTGACTTTGGCGCGCGGGGCGAAAGCGGATCTGTTTATTTCGTTGCATGCAGATGCCTTGGAAGGTGTTCAGGCGACGGGCGCATCAGTCTATACATTAACTGATATTGCTGCATTGGGCGCGTCCCAGCGCATGGCGGAACGCCATGAGAGAGGTGATATATTAGCAGGTGTTGATTTGCGTGGACAGGGCGATCAGGTTGCGATTGTGTTGCAGGATTTGTTGCGTGTTGAGACCGCAGCAGCGAGTGATCGCTTTGCTAATCAACTGGTGCAAGCGATGCGTGTTACCGGCGCAGTTTTAAATTCGCGACCACGTCGAGAGGCTGCATTAGCGGTTTTGCAAGCAGCTGATTTTCCTTCAGTATTGTTAGAGGTTGGATTTCTATCCAACGAAGTTGATCGTGCACGGCTTAACAGCCCACAAGGGCGCGCGCCGATTGTGGCGGCGGTGACGCTTGCAGTTGGCCGTTGGGCCATTGAAGAAGCCGCGCTTGCGCCACTTATCCGGCAGTGACAAGCTTTCGACTATCCGGCACAACGAGCCAGCCAGCTGGTGTAAAAATCGCAGGTGGGGTATATCTTGTAGATATGTGATAATCTTGAGATTATGTGTTTGTAGCCAGCCTCGGCAGTCACCTCGATCAAAGATGAAATGAATAATGGCCGCGCCTGTCGCATGGCTCCAAACAGTCACTCACTGTTTGGCTATTTGTGAACACTTGACGCTTGATTTAAAAATAGCCCTGAAAAAAGTGGGAGAGACGCTTTAATCATGAGGTATTAGATGAAAAAATTTGTCCCACGTAAGAATGGCGTCAAACTTTCAATCCAGATCAAGGGGGTTCATATTTGTGTGAACAGCGGTGGTATTAGGTAGAGACTGCACTGTCAGATTGACCAATGTACTGGCACTTTCAATATTAGTGATGTTCATTCCAGGACTTGCTAAAAATGTGGCGATTAGCACCTGAATTATACCTCATTTTTAGTAATTGGTTAGTTGATATTTTTAAAGTATAAGTTATAACATCATGTTTATTATATATTTTATACACATGATGCAATTGTTTGTGATTAATAATAGCAGCAACATACTTATAGATTTTTGTAATGTCGGCAGGGCATGATTTGCTGTCGTAACATTGGTTTGAGCCGGTCAAATGGGTCGTGCAACAGCCATTTTGCGTGTAGAAATTGGGTGGCAAAAACAAGCCAAAAACGTAAGGTGATCTTTTGACGATCTGGTAAAATCCGCTTATAAGAAAAACAACTCAATTAGGAGCACTTAGCCACATGATCCTGCGCTTCTTATTTTCGTTCTTTGGTGGCATTTTTTCAATGCTGACCCTCGGTGCTGGCATGGCCGCTCTGACGCTGGGTGCAATTTTTTATATGTATGGTAAAAATTTACCAACCTATGAAACACTTGCAAATTATCAGCCCAAGACGATCAGCCGCGTATATTCTGGCGAAGGTCACGTGATTGATGAATTTGCGGAAGAACGTAGACTTTTCATGCCGGCTGCGGAAATACCAAGTATTGTAAAGCAGGCGTTCATTTCTGCTGAAGACAAGAACTTTTATAACCATGATGGTTATGACGTTCGCGCAATAGGTGCTGCCATTGTGGAGGCAGTTGTCAGCCGTGGTGAGAACCTACGTGGTGCATCTACAATTACCCAACAGGTGGCTAAGAATTTTCTTTTGGATGGGTCAATTACAATAGAACGTAAAGTTCAGGAGTTGATACTTGCGCCCCGACTTGAGGCCACTTTGGGTAAAGAAGGCGTGTTAGAACTATACTTAAACGAAATTGATTTGGGATATCGCAGCTTTGGTGTAACGGCGGCTGCGCGTACTTATTTTAACAAACCTCTTTTTGAATTGTCACCTGCAGAAGCTGCTTTTTTGGCAGTACACCCGAAGGCACCATATAGTTACCGTCCCGTGCGCAATCGTGATGCAGCTTTGGGACGTCGAAATGAAATTCTGCGGGAGATGCATGAAAACGGTTATATTGATAACAAAGAACTGGCCTTGGCTTTGGTAGATCCCATGCTCACAGTTCAGGGCGGAGATTTTCCGTCGTATCAATCCGAACGACCAGCGCGGGATTATTTTACCGCCGCAATCGTCAACGAAGTTGAGGATCTTTTTCCTGACTCTGATATGGATAGCGCTGGTTTTTCAATTCGCGCTACTGTGGACAAAGAATTGCAAACTGCTGCGCGAGTTGCCTTACAGCGCCAGTTAGAAGCCTATGACCGTGGTGTTGGTCTCTGGCGAGGAACGGGGCTAAAGATCCCTTCTGAGATGTTGGTTGATGAAGAACAATGGCGCGCTGCGTTGCGAAATTCCTCAATTATCCGTACAATTTCACTTGATAGCCAGTGGTTTCCCGCAGTAGTGATTGAAGTTGATGATGATCAGATGCGAATGGGTATCGAAGGATGGTCTGAGGTTGACGAAGCTCCAATCGTGCCTCGAAGCGACATCGAATGGATGCGTGGCAGTTTCGCAGACAACTTTAACGCGGGCGACGTTGTGCATGTGCGGCGTATGATGCAAAGTTCTGATGGCTCTTTTATTCGCTGGACCTTGCGCCAAGTGCCAGAAGTTCAGGGCGCATTTATGGCTATGGACGTAAACACAGGTCGGGTGTTGGCGATGCAAGGTGGCTTTGGTTACGAAATTCGAATTTCCGAACTTAATCGTGCTTATGCGCAAAGACAGCCTGGATCTGCGTTTAAGCCGTTCGTTTTTGCTGCTGCACTGGATTCTGGTTACACGCCAGCGACCGTTGTAGTGGACGCTCCAATTGAAGTGGCGGCAGGTGGTGAAATCTGGCGGCCGCAGAATTATTCTAATCAGTATTATGGACCCACTCCACTTCGCACGGGCATTGAGCAATCGCGCAATGTAATGACCGTGCGCTTGGCTCAAGAAGTTGGGATGCGTGTGATTGCGAGATATGCTGAACGGTTTGGGGTGTATGACAATATGACTGCCTTTTTGTCAGCAGCACTAGGGTCTGAGGAAACTACGCTATATAGGCTTGTTGCGGCCTACGCGATGTTTGCTAACGGCGGGGAGCGGGTAGAGCCTACGTTGGTTGACCGTGTGCAAAATCGCTACGGGGATACGATTTATCGCCACGACCAACGGGTCTGCGCGGAATGTTCTGATGCGACCCTTGAACAGGGGCGTGCCCCGCTGGTTGTGTCTGATCGTGAACGAGTGATGAATGCGGTGACTGCGTACCAGTTGACATCAATGTTGGAAGGTGTGGTTCTTCGCGGTACGGCCCGTGGTGCAGTCAATTTGCCCGTTCCTATTGCAGGCAAAACTGGCACCACTAACGATGAGAAAGATGCATGGTTTGTCGGATTTTCAAGCAATATCGTTGCGGGCTGTTACATTGGCTTTGATACACCGCGTCCAATGGGACGGGGAGCTTCCGGTGGTGGCATATGTGCGCCAATTTTCAATGCGTTTATGGAAACAGCCATCGCAAATTATGGTGGGGGAGCCTTTGACGTACCCGATGAGTGTATGTTTATCAATATTGACCGTTTTACCGGTGCGCGCCTTCCGGACGCAGCGTTGGGGAGTAATGTTGTGCCGGAATGCTTCCGCATAGGTGAAGAGCCGATCTTTGGCATCACTTTTGATGGTGGTTTTGCGATGGCAGCAGACCTTCCTTTGTTTGATGAAGCCCGACCGCGTGTTTCTGTCAGTGTTACAACATCTGACGGTGACACGGCGACAATAAATTCCAATGCCAGTTTTGGTTCCCTTTCTGCCGGTGGGCTCTATTGACACGTTTGATTGCCCCGCTTGAGGTGATGCGATAGGAAGCCCCGAATATCCTTTTATAGAAGTCTGACATGCGCGCTGAAATTCAAACGATTGCTTCCGAAATTGAAAAAAGTTTGTCGTTGCTTGCGCAGCGAATGGACTGGGACACTGCGCTTCACCGATTAGAAGAATTTAACGCACGCGTTGAAAATCCAACATTGTGGGACAATCCAGAGGCCGCGCAAAAGTTGATGCGAGATCGTCAATCTTTAGTTGATTCTATAGCTATTTATGAGGCCATTAAACAAGATTTTTCTGATAATGTTGAGCTTATTGAAATGGGCGAGATGGAGGGTGACGCAAGCATTGTTACCGAGGCTGAAGATAATCTTAAGGTGTTGGCGGCAAAAGCTGCTGAAAAAGAGTTGGAAGCATTACTGGATGGCGAAGCGGACGCCAACGACACATTTCTTGAGATAAATTCTGGCGCTGGTGGAACAGAGGCTTGTGATTGGGCTGCAATGCTGGCGCGAATGTACATTCGCTGGGCGGAGCGAAAAGGCTACAAGGTTGACCTACAATCTGAGTCAGCTGGTGAAGAGGTGGGTATTAAATCGGCATCCTATAAAATTTCGGGGCACAATGCGTATGGCTGGTTAAAGTCTGAAAGTGGCGTGCATCGCTTGGTACGGATTTCACCATTTGACAGCGCGGCCAAGCGTCATACATCGTTCACTTCCGTTAAGGTTTATCCTGTTGTTGATGATAATATCGAAATTGCGGTGAACCCGTCTGAAATACGTATCGACACCTACCGATCATCCGGTGCTGGTGGTCAGCACGTCAATACTACCGATTCTGCGGTGCGGATCACCCATGCACCAACAGGGATTGTTGTGACATCATCAGAGAAATCACAGCATCAAAACCGCGACATTGCGATGAAGGCATTAAAAA
>JAPKAD010000002.1 GCA_028825445.1 Octadecabacter sp. | reverse complement strand
ATCTTGAAATTAACAATATAAAATATTGGCCGTTCTTATGCTCAAAGCGCTGGGCTTTAGGTGTCTTTTGTGACTTGGTTGAGCTGGCATTAGGAGCGCATTTGTTAGGGTTGATATGGCCCTTATGAATACGCACAACTAGGGTGACCTCATACTCTTCGGGTGGGGGGGGGCAATTTAGGTGTCCATGTTTGGGTCCTTCAGGAACTAAAGTGGCAAGGCCGTAGTATCTTTAATATCTTCCATAACGAAACTGGCGGAAATATCCGAGACAGAAATCCTTGATGTCAGGCGTTTGTAAAATAAATCATAGGCGGCCACATCAGCCAACCGCACCTTGAGCACATAGTCCAGATCACCCGTCATACGCTGGGCTGACGTGATTTCAGGTAGGGCGGCAATCGCGGCTGCAAAATCCTTTCGCCACGTGTCCGAATGGTGATCGGTGCGGATCAAGACTAGTACGGTCAGGGGGCAGCCAATTTTGATCGGATCAAGAAGCGCAACCCTTGCGCGGATAATGCCACTGGCTTCCATCGCTTTGATCCTGCGCCAACAAGCGTTGCGCGATAGGGCAACCTGATCCGAGATCGCGTCGATAGATTTTGTAGCATCTGATTGCAAAATATTCAGGATGCGCTGATCAATTTTATCAATTTCTTGCTTCATGGAGGGATGGTATCCCATAAAGTATTTATTTGGCCATAGTATTTGGGACGGTTTTGCAGTGTGAAACGCGTAGAATTGAGAAAATAACCCATGGGAGCCATCCAATGTCCGACCTTAGCACATCGACCCGCACTAGCCTGATAAATCGCTGGTTTCTTGCCCATCCTGCGACCGTGGATGAGACGTATTTCCAGCATATGAAGTTCGCAGGTAGCTTTGCTTTCTGGCTGACCGTTGCTGGTGGGGCCGCTTTGATACATGCTTTGATTCCTGCGTTATGTGAAACTACCGCTGGCCAGATTCTGCGTAATCTCGTCGTGCGTATGAATGCGCGTCACTAGGATGTGCCGAATTGCAGCCTATTCAGGCCCAACTATTCCGCTTGAAAATATTATTGTGTGCCCATCACATTCCCTGCTTGATCAAAGTCAGCATGCGGCAGAGGCTAAATTGGCGGTGAACGGTGACGGGTTTGGCATCGCGTGGTATGATATTGGCGAAACGCCGGGGCTGTATCGTGATGTGTTGCCAGCGTGGTCGGATGGCAATTTGACAAGTCTGTGCCGAATGGTGCGGTCTCGCCTGTTCCTTGCTCATGTCCGCGCCAGCACTGTGGGTGAAACCAGCCGCCAGAACTGTCACCCGTTCAGTTATGGTCGTTGGTCGTTTTGCCACAACGGGCAGGTGCCGCATTTCTCTGCTATTCGGCGGCGGATGGAGGCCGCCTTGACGGATGAACTATACGCCGCGCGGTGTGGATCGACAGACAGTGAGATGATTTTCCTCACACTTCTGGCAAATGGTTTGGATGCGGACCCTGCGCAAGCAATGGAGTGCACGTTAGATCAAATCGGGCAAGGGGAACGGGCTGTCAAAGTGACCTGCGTTTTTTCGGATGGGCAGACTTTGTATGGGTTTCGTTATGCGTCTACAGGGACCGCTCCTACGCTTTACGCGTCAGATATTCTTGACAATGGTGGGCGCGCGTTAGCGTCAGAGCCCCTGTGTGGTGTTGCTGGTCGATGGACTGAGATACCCGAAAATACAGTTGTCAAATTGAGTGATGCTGGCGTTTGCACTGTGCGTCAGGCAGCTTGAAACCAATAGGCCCCATTGCGCAATTCGCGCGTGGCTTGCCCCTTTTGGTGCAAGTGGTTGAGGTGGGCAAGGGCTTCCACAAGTGCTAGGCCATAATTTTTTTCACCGATCTCACGTTTAAAAAGTATTTTGAAACAATCACCTGCACGTCTGGGTTCGTCGATGTGAATCAATAGCCGTTTAAGCGCCCCATGATGGTTTTCGATGAGTTGCTGCATACGTTTAGGCAGTCCAGTAAAGGGCAGTTTATGGCCACCTAAAACCAGATGATCAGCCTGCGCAAAAGGCATCAGTCGCGTGCAGGCCTCAAGCCATTCTGCAAGGGGATCGGCGTTGGGTTCAGTGGGGTAAACACCGATATTTGGGCTGATGGATGGCAGCAACTGATCGCCACCAATCACAAGGTTGTCGTCTTCGCTCCAGAACGTTGCATGTTCTGGAGCGTGGCCATTGCCCATACGGATCGTCCACGTGCGTCCGCCCATTTTGATAGTTCCACCTTCTTGCAGTCTAGTGAAGCCTAGTGGCATTCGATGAACGCAATCGGCAAAGTTGAACGGCCGATCCATGCGGCGTTTAGCCAATGTATCATCGGCCATGCCTGCACGTTTGTAAAATTCAATGATCTCTGATGGGTAGGTGGGCTGGTTGTCTAGCGTTAGCATACGCGCCATCAGCCAAGCCGTACGCGGCATTGCAAGTTCAGCGCCAGCTTCCTGAAACCAACCAGCTAGCCCGATGTGATCGGGGTGATGATGTGTGCCAATAACGCGGGTGACTGGCTTTCCCGCCAGCGGTCTGGCTAACAAATCACCCCAGATTTCTCGAGTTTTACGGCTGTTAAATCCGGTGTCTATGATCGTCCATCCATTGCCATCATCCAGCGCGTAGACGTTAACGTGATCCAACGCCATGGGGAGTGGCAAGCGCATCCATAAGACGCCCACTGCGACTTCGATTGCCTTGCCTTGTTCGGGTGGCTCGGACCATGGGTAGCGGATCGTATCAGGCAATTAAATCATCCAGTGTTATAGCCATTAAATCATGACCACCCTCGCGAACATGCGCCAGAAGGCTGGTGTGTTCAGGTAGAATGCGTTTAATGTAAAACGTTGCGAGGCGCTTGCGCGTTGCGTCACCCTGAAGCGCAGCGGTTAGGTGGTAATGCCCTCCAAGGACCCGTGCAAAGGCTCGCAAATAATGAACTGCGCCCGCAAAACGGTTGGTCATGTCCTGCTTAACTAACCATTCGGTTGCTTCGCGCAGTGTTTCAGCAGCGTGCCAGACGGGCCCTGCCAAATCTGGCATTGTTGCTTTGGCAGTTTCTGCGGCGGCTTCGATTTCGTCCAGCATAGTGAAGGTTGCATCGCCGCCATCCATCATTTTGCGTGCAACAAGGTCCATAGCTTGTATACCGTTGGTGCCTTCGTAAATTGTGGTGACGCGGACGTCGCGGGCGAATTGCGCAGCGCCAGTTTCTTCAATGAAACCCATGCCACCATGGGTTTGGATGCCTGTCGACGCAATCTCGACGCCAATGTCCGTTCCGAACGCCTTTGAGATAGGGGTCAGTAGGGCAGCACGCGCCTTCCATGCGGCGTCGCCTGTTGCGTTAGACATGTCGATGGCGACAGCATTTGCAAGTGAAATCGCGCGGGCGGTAAAAATGTCAGCCTTCATCGACGCCAGCATCCGGCGAACATCGGCATGTTCTGCAATGGTGCCAGTCCCACCAGCTTTGCCCTGTTTGCGATCTAACGCGTAAGCCAGTGCGTGCTGATACGCAGCTTCGGCGACACCGATACCTTGCGTTGCAACACCAAGGCGGGCGTTGTTCATCATTGTGAACATTGCAGTTAGCCCCGAGTGTTTTTTGCCAACTAACCAGCCCTTGGCACCTGTGTATTCCATCACCGCTGTTGGCGAGCCGTGCAGGCCCATCTTATGTTCCAGACTGACTACACGCAGGTTATTACGTTTGCCTGGATTTCCGTCTGCGTCGGGGATTAATTTTGGGACCATGAATAAACTGATGCCTTTGGTGCCAGCAACGCCATCAGGCAAACGTGCCAGAACAAGGTGGCAAACATTCTTGGTAAAATCGTTATCTGCCCATGATATATAAATTTTTTGGCCAAAAATTTTGTAACTGCCATCGTCATTAGGGTCGGCTTTAGATCGTAGAGCGCCAACGTCTGATCCTGCCTGTGGTTCGGTCAAGTTCATTGTACCAGCCCACTCACCTGAAATTAATTTTGGCAGGTATAGTTCTTTGATCGTGTCACTGGCATGGTGTTCCAGAGCCTCAATCTGTCCCTGACACATAAGTGGGTTCAATTGTAGCGACAGGCACGCACCTGCCATCATGTCGTTCACTGTAGTTGCCAGCGTCAGCGGCAAACCCATCCCACCGTTTTTGGGAGAGGCAGAAATGCCAATCCAGCCACCTTTTGCAATGGCTTTGAATCCATCGCCAAAACCGGGCGATGTGCGCACAATACCGTTTTCCAGAACTGCCGGATGCTGGTCGCCTGACTTTTGCAATGGGGCCAAAACCTCATCGCTCAGCTTTGCAGCCTCGGTCAGGATCGCGTCACACACATCAGGCGTGGCATCTGCAAACCTATCTGTCGCAGCGACTTGGTCAAAACCAACGACATGGTCCATAATAAAGCGGAAATCAGTGATTGGTGAACGATAGGGCATAGAAATGCTCCGCTAATTGAATTCTAGGACTGGCCGCCTTGGATTCGCAAAAAAGGCCGCGTATGTGGACTATAACAGGAAGGCTATATGCATGGACAATACCCGCAACCGAAACGCGACGTCATGAATGATTTGATCACGCGCATCTTCGCGACAGATCGAAAAGAAATGAAAGCCGCTGCAGGTGTTTTGGCAGATGGTGGACTTATAGCGTTTCCGACTGAAACTGTTTATGGACTGGGTGTTGATGCACGAGACAGCGAGGCTGTCGCGCGACTTTATAACGCCAAAGGACGGCCAAGCTTCAATCCGTTGATTGTGCATGTTAGTTCAATTGAAGCGGCGCAACAGTTTGTGGAATTTGATCACATAGCATTAGCTTTGGCGCAAGCCTTTTGGCCTGGTGCGTTGACACTAGTGTTGCCATTGCGCGATGGCGCTACAATTTCTCCACTTGTGACTGCAGGGCTGACTACTTTGGCAATCAGGGTGCCAGATCACGGTATAGCGAATGGGTTGCTTACTGCGTTCGGTGGGCCAATTGCTGCGCCATCGGCCAACCCTTCAGGGCAAATAAGCCCAACAAAATTTGCTCATGTCCATGACCTTATGATGGGCCGGATTGATGGTATTGTAGATGGTGGTAATTGTAGTGTGGGGTTAGAATCAACGATAGTTGCAACACAACCAGTGCCAACTTTGCTGCGCGCAGGTGGCCTTCCAGTTGAGGTGATAGAGGCCGCGTTTGGATTTAACCTTGCACTTGCGGGGGATATGTCTGCACCATCTTCGCCGGGTCAATTAGCATCACATTATGCACCGATAGGCACTATGAGGTTAAATGCGCAGACGGTTGAAAAAGGCGAAACTTTGTTGGGTTACGGTCCTGTTGAGGCCGCAGTTAACCTTTCCCCATCAGGTGATTTGGTGGAAGCAGCCGGGGGTTTGTTCGATGCTTTGCATCAATTGAACGCGATGGGGGCCGCGCGGATTGCGGTGTCACCAATTCCTTATCATGGCCTTGGCCGCGCGATAAATGATCGATTGCGGCGCGCTGCTGCACCCCGCTAAGCCATGATTTTTTTCTATTAGGCTGAGCCACCTGATGCGGACAACATTAATGGGTCAACACCAAGAACTTTAAGCGCGGCAGTCCATTTATGTTCAGCTGCGCGGCCAAAGAGAATGTCATCTGTTGCGTTACATACCAACCAGCCGTTACTGACCAATTCATTCTCAAGCTGTCCTGGACCCCAGCCAGTATACCCAAGCCCTAACATTGACCGGTTTGGTCCACTGCCTGTTGCAATGTCTTCGAGGATATCAAGCGTGGCTGTCATTGCGAAGCCGTCTGCGACCTCCATAGTTCCAGCATCTGACGTGTAATCAGATGTGTGCAACACAAATCCGCGTCCAGTTTCAACAGGCCCTCCAATGTGAATGCGCACATCCGTGGTCTGCTCGTCTTTATCGATAGACAACTGCTCTAAAAGGTCTGAAAATCTCACATTTGGTGCTGGTTTGTTAACCATCAGTCCCATCGCGCCATCAGCAGAGTGCGCGCAAATAAAAATCACTGCGCGATCAAAACGCGAATCTCTCATATCGGGCATGGCAATTAATAGCTTGCCAGTAAGGTCAGTGGTATGGGTCATATTCTTAAGGTGGGGCCGCTGTGTGAAATTCACAAGTGCGACTTGTACTTATGACGTGCTGTGTGGCTGCCTGACATATCGCTCCCCCAAACGTGATTTTCTTTTGTGCTGCGATTGGCGGATTAGGGGATATGATAAAACGGCTTTTTATATTTATTCTTGCGATTTGCGTGTCGGTTCCTGTTATGGCGGGCCCTGCGGACGGTGTTGTTGAACTTAAGGTTTTGAGTGGTTGGCGTACAGGCACTGGCACCCATATGGCGGGTCTGCGGCTGAGTCTTGCGCCTGGATGGAAAACCTATTGGCGCGCACCTGGTGATGGAGGCATTCCGCCACGGTTTGATTGGCAAGGATCGCAGAATGTGTCGACTGTTGCGTTTCACTGGCCCGTGCCAGAGGTGTTTGACCAGAATGGGATGCAATCTGTTGGCTATACGAATATCTTTGTTCTTCCGCTTGAACTATCACTTGAGGATGCGAGCGCGCCGGCGCAGATGCGTGGTCGCGTGCAGATCGGTGTTTGCGAATATATTTGTGTACCAGTGTTGTTAAATTTTGATGCGATGCTGCCTGTGGGAGGGGCGCGTGATCCGGCAATTGTGGCGGCAATGCTTGACCGACCAATGACTGAGGATGAGGCAGACGTTGGCATGGTAACCTGTGCTATTGACCCTACAACCGACGGTCTCCGCCTCACAATCCGTGTCGATATGGCCCAATCTGGGGATGACGAAGCCGTGGTGATTGAGGCTGGTGACCAGCAAGTTTGGGTGTCGCCTCCACAAACCTGGCGCGAAGGCAACGTATTATTTGCGCGATCTGATATGATTCACGTCAATGGTGGGGGGTTTGCGCTGAACCGGTCAAACGTCCGCATTACTGTTTTGGCGGGTGGCAAGGCTGTCGATATTCATGGCTGTGACGCAGCGAATTAATTCGCATTATAATACTATTTTTTTAGTTGTTTTGTTTGCCCAGAAACGGCCAGCGCAGTGCTAATATAAATCAGGAGCAACCAAACTATCGTAATCAACAAGAAAGCAACGATTGCGGCGCCCACGCCGCCGTTTAACATGGGTAAAAGGCTACCCAATGGCGTCCAAGGTAAGCCAGCCAACATTATCGGCGCTACTATAGCTGCAAAAAATCCAGCGGTGCCAAGAACGGCCAATCCGTTGGATAATGTGATAACACGCGATCCACTAGATAATCCACGTTTTGCTGATCGGACATGCACACTGACATCGCCCTGCATTGCCATCAAGGATGGCACAATGAACAAAACTAGCACCATCCCAAAGCCCAAGCCATAGACTAGTGTAATAACTGTGGGTTTTAGAAACTCTGCTTGGCTTGACCCTTCGTAGAGCAGCGGTGTGAGGCCAAGGACGGTCGTTAATGTTGTCAATAGGACAGGGCGTAACCGATCGCTGACTCCATCAATAATTGCAGGGATTAAAGCACGGTTTTCGGCATATTCATCAATAGTCTTAACCAAGACTATTGAATCGTTGATGATGATGCCCGTCATGCCAAGCAGCCCAACGACGGTAAACATAGACAGTGGCACGTCCCATGCTGCATGACCGTAGATGGTGCCTATTAGACCAAATGGAATGATTGCCATAACCACAAGGGGTCTTGTCCAGCTTTGGAAAATCCAAGCGAGAGTTAAAAAGATACCTGTCAGGCAGAAGATCAATCCAGTGCGCGCGTCGCTCAGAAAATCGTTCTCTTGCTCACTGAGGCCTGAAAGAGACGTAGATACACCATGAGCGGCCTCAACTCGCGGCAAAATATCATCTTGGATCAGAGTCTGAATTTCTGAAGCACGATCAGCATCATCGTCTGTCAGATCGGCAGTAACTGAAATTAGTTGTACTCCATTCTTACGGCTGACCGTGGAAAAACTGGTACGGGATTGAACAGTCACAATGTCAGCCAAGGGCACATAAAAACCTGAGGTGGAGCGCATTTGGGTACGATCAAGAAAATCAGCAGTGAGTTCGCCATCCGGTAATTTAACACGGATCGTCGCAGATCGTGGACCTTCAGGATAGGTCGCTGCTTCGATACCGCCAAGACGGTTACGCAACACGCGGCCTAGCCCGTCGATGGTAAAGCCAAGGGCTTGACCTTGCGGCGTAAGCTCAAGGATCAATTCTTCTTTGTCGTAGGCAAGGGAATCTTCAACTGCAGATATTTCACTGAATTGCGCCAGTTCTGCCTTTAACGCCTCGGCTGCGGCCTTAAGGATATTGGAATTTGCACCAAAAAGCTGCACGTCAATATCATCCCCCCCCGGTCCGCTGGCCCAACTGCGAAAGCTTACAGTTTCGACCATCGGGTGTCGGATTATGCGTTCCTGTAATTTGGCAACGAAGGCAAAGCTGGAGTAGGGGCGGCTGTCTGCATCGATGAGTTCAATTGCAATCGCTCCCAATTGATCAGGGTCTTTTGTGCCAGCACCAGCAATCCCGCGTCCAGAATTACCACCAATTTCTGTGATCACGTAATCAAGGGGGCTGATGCCGTAGCTTTCTTCGTATTCCGCACCGACGATCTGCGTGACTACTTGCAAAGACTGCATCATTTCAAGTGTGTCCTCGCGGGAGGCACCAGGCAGCATTGCAAAGTTGCCAGTAACGCTACCCTGTTCTGGGGCATTAAAAAACCGCCATTGCACATCACCACGAATGAACGATGCTGATTGTAGTGCAAGTAATACTATCACAAACGCCATCACCGGAAAGCGTGCCCATATTATGCCCGCCATTAACGGGCGGAACCCGCGTTCTTTTACCCAGTCGAACCCACGGTTAACAAAACGTGATGGAGCGTCGTACCATTTATCGCTATTGATAGAGGATAGGGACTTGTACATGTGATGCGGTAAGATCAGGAAGCATTCGATCAGAGATGCTATAAGGACCACGATAACTGTCAACGGAATATCTGCTATTAAATTGCCAAACCGCCCGCCGACAACCACCAGTGCGAAGAAGGCTATGATCGTTGTAAGTGTCGCAGAAAACACTGGACTAAACATTTTTTTAGCAGCATTTTCAGCTGCGACAGCGGGGCTTTCGCCCAGATGTCGGTGGCGGTAATCGGCGTGTTCGCCAACAATAATGGCATCGTCCACCACGATGCCCAAAGTGATAATGAGCGCAAACAACGATATCATATTGATGGTTAATCCTGCTGCGTACATTAGTGCAATTGCACCACACATTGCCACAGGAATGCCTGCTGCAACCCAAAATGCAGTGCGTGCATTCAAGAACATAAACAAAAGTGCCACCACCAACGCGAGGCCAAGAATCGCGTTTTCATATAGTATATTTAGACGTCCCGTAATCAGTTCGGCACGCGCGCGGATTAAATCAATGCTGGTCCCAGTGGGTAGGGTGGCAGCATAGTTTAGCGCGACTTGTTCAACAGTCTGTTGTACCTGTATGGCATCTCCCGTCGCTGAGCGGTCAACTCGAATAGTAATGGCGGGATTTTCGCCTACAAAATAAGCACGTTCACGATCAACACCTTCAACAAACACTCGCGCAACATCGCCAATCGTCAGGGTTGCGCCACTGGCGTCTGTACGTAACACGATCGCTTGGATTTCATCGGCGGTGCGTTTTTCGACGCCGGTTCGCACACGGGCAGATTCGGTTACATCGCCTGCGGGGTCTGCATTGACTTCCTGTGAGATTGCTGCCGAAATATCTACCATCGTAATATCGTTGCGTATCAAAGCAAGCGAGGGAACTTCAATAATTGTGGATGGTGCAGCAACTCCGCGAATTGTTGTTCGTGTCACGCCTTGAGCGAACAGGCGCACAGTTAATTCATCAGCAAAACCACCAAGTTGTTCTGGCGCAACGGGGCCTGTGATAACCACATCTGTGACGCGGTCTGACCACTGGCCGCGTCGCACTGTTGGATCATCGGCGTCTTCTGGCAGGTTTGACGTTGCATCTACCGCGAGTTGGACGTCTTCAGTTGCCTTGGCCATGTCCCAACCTGGGGAGAATTCCAAGCTGATAGTTGCCCTGCTTTCAAACGATGTGGAAACTGTGTTTGTGACACCTTCAACGCTTAAAAGTGCGGGTTGCAGAAGTTGTACGATGGCATTATCGACATCTTGCGCTCCTGCACCAGACCATTTTACTGATACAGTCACGTTGTCGATGATCACATCTGGAAAAAACTGTGCCCGCATTTTAGGGTAGGCTGCGAAACCGGCTGCTAGTAAGACCACCATTAGCAAATTGGCGGCAGTACGATGACGTGTGAAATAGGACAAGATGCTATTTGTCAAGTTATCAGGTCCCCATCCGCGATTCCAAGTCCTCAATGACATCGACTGAAACTTCGTCATGTTCTAATTGGTCGATGAAGCGGGCTTGAACGGGTTGTGGCATCCGCGAATCCTTGACAAAAGCAATTAGCCGCGCACGACGATCATCATTAAGCGTAATCATTTCGGGTGGTTCTTGCGCTATAGGTTTAGCGGTTGAATTAATAGGTTGCACAGTGATGCCCACGCCCAAGAGTGGTGAGCGTTCCACTACGATTTTTTGGCCATACAACGCAGGTGCACGAATAATAACGTCATCGCCTTGTCGACGTAAAACCACAACAGCGACTTCTTCAAGGCGGTTATTTTTGGAAAGTAAAAGCGCGCTGCTCTCTGATCCGATTGCGGTTGATGGTACTATCGCAACGCCACGCAAAGCAGGTTCTGTAACGGTAACTGTGACAAAATCTCCGGGTCGCAGACCAACAGTGGTCTCTAGACGCGCAAACAGCAAACGACCTGTCCGACCTTCGCCAACATTGGCACTTTCGCGGGTGATCTGGCCGGACGCAGTCAGTGTTAGGTCCTGCAACTCAAGCGTAACTGTGACGGCTGCGTCGCCAAGCGTTCTGTTGAGGTCCATCAGGCGTGCATACTGTACTGTAGACAGACGAAACGCGACCTCAAGTTCGTTCTTTTCGATTAATTTGCCTAGGCTCTCATTTGCCGTTACCCGCACACCTTGGGAAATGTTGACTTGCGCCAATGTGCCAGAAAATGGCGCGTGGATTTCAGTATCTTCGACTGCTCGGTCTGCGTCTGCAAGGTTCAGGCGGGCCCGATCAAGACCAGTATCGGCTTGATCTAGACGGGCCTGCGCCTGTGCTTGCGCTTGGCGGTGAGACAGAACTGCTTGACCGGCCCCGGATAGTGCCAGCTGTGCGGTTTCAACGGCGGCAGCAGTTCCCACGCCGCGCGCCACAAGGTTGGTTTGACGGGTAAGGGCTTGTTGTCGCAAATCCACCTGCTGGTTTGCAGCCGCTATTTCGTCACGTTGAATAATTAACGCACTTTCAGCATCACGAACTTCAGATTGCGCGTCATGCAGGTCGGCTGCTGTTCGGTCGCGGGACGATTGGGCGTCGCGCGGGTCAATTTTAATGATAAGCTCACCAATTTCTACACGCCCGCCATCAACAAAATTAGGAGATAATTCCAGAACGGTGCCGCTTGACAGGGCGCGCAAGTCAAACGTGTTAGTACTGCTTAGTTCGCCGAAAACCACAAGCTTTGGTGCGATCGTTTGGGGCAATACTGTCATAACATTTACTGGCAACACCCGTTCGCGCTGTGGAAAACTGCGTGGTTCAGTATTCATGCGCTCTTGTACTGCAAGGCGTAATGTGTTGCCGGCCCAAGCGGTCAGCACAAGCGTTAGCGCCAGTAAAAAAATTCCGATCAGGCTACGTCGTAGAAAATGCATGGCTCACGCCTTTTTTACCAGTCCATATTAATTTGATGCAAATCGTCAAAAAAACTTTATCTAATTTTTACGCACTAAAATAAATTTTGGATCGTTATTTCCGTCGATGATGTTCATCCAGACGAGGTAGAATTTCGACAAAATTGCAAGGTTGATGTCTATAATCGAGCTGTTTTAACAAGATTTCGTCCCAAGCATCTTTGCATGCTCCTGTGCTGCCTGGCAGGGCAAATAGATAGGTCCCATTGGCCACACCGCCTGTAGCACGTGATTGAATAGCGCTTGTGCCAATCTTTTGCATAGAGACAATAGTGAACACCGTCCCAAATGCATCGATCTCTTTTTCATATACATCACGATGGGCCTCGATGGTGACGTCGCGCCCAGTTAGTCCAGTACCGCCCGTTGTTAGAATGACGTCAATGTTTGAATCAGCGCACCACGCTCGCAGTTGATCTGCAATTTGCACGCGTTCATCACGCAACATTTTATGATCAGTGAGGGTGTGGCCTGCATCAGTTAGGCGGTCGATAAGTGCTTGGCCGGATCGATCTTCGGCTAAGCCACGCGTATCGCTCACACTGAGGATTGCGATACGAACGGGGATAAATGTACGGGTTTTATCAAGGGTCATGACAAATCTTTCAGGTGAGCCTTAAGGGATAATAGATCCTCCCAAGCATCGCGCTTTGCTGAGGGTGTGGTCAACAGATAGGATGGCGCAAACATTGGTATCGCAGGCAGGGATGCAGGCCCAATTTTAATATCAGTCCAGCTGCCATGCAGACGTGTCATACCACTTTTGTTCAGCAGTGCTTGGCAGGGGCCATTGCCCATTAAAATCAAAACTTTGGGTGCAGCTAGTATAATATGGCGCTGTAAGAAGGGCAGCATTATCGCCATTTCTTCTTTATTCGGATCGCGGTCTTGCGGGGGGTTCCAGGGCAAAATAGGTGCTGCGTAAACGGGTGCTTCACCGCTACGGCCCAACCCAATCGCCGCAAGCATTTTGTCCAATAGTGCGCCCGTACGCCCTACAAACATCTTACCAGCTCGGTCATCATAGCGGTCGGGGGCGTCGGCGATGATCATGACCGGTGCGCCTGCAACGCCATCGGAAAAAATTAAATTGCGCGCGACTGCCTTAAGCACACATCCGTCAAATGCGCCCATTGCAGTATACAACCCATTAAGGTCTTGGGCTGCATTTGCAGCAAGCCGCGCAGCGCTGATCTGATTAATTTCTTGTCCAGCAGTGGGGATGGGCGGTGATACAGACTTTGTATGAACGGGTTTAGGCGCGGGTTTGAGGTCCTGCAACTCATAACGATTAACAGCTTCGTCACCAATCGCCTCATTCACGCCCATTTCTATCTGCCAGTCGAGCAGTGCCTTGGCCGTCCAATATTCTATACCCGATTCCATAAAGCACTTTACCCTGCTTAAATGGTAAGATCACGCACTGATCTTGCTGCTGCGCAATACCCCTCATATAAGCACCTTAGAATATCTTTCCAAAGAACAATTCCAGTCAGATCGGAGGTCCTATGACATTTCGCGCATCGCACTTGCTTGGCATTGAACATCTTCATTCAACTGAAATTACCACGTTGTTGGATTTAGCAGACCAATACGCCGAGGATAACCGTAAGGGTCGTGCACATCGTGATGTGCTCGAGGGTTTGACCCAAATCAATATGTTTTTTGAAAACTCGACCCGTACACAGGCAAGTTTCGAGATTGCAGGTAAGCGCCTTGGCGCGGATGTGATGAATATGGCGATGCAGGCGAGTTCGATTAAAAAAGGTGAAACTCTGATTGATACGGCGCTGACGCTGAACGCTATGCGACCTGACTTGTTGGTCGTGAGGCACCCCCATTCGGGCGCTGTTGATTTATTGGCCCAGAAAGTGAATTGCGCGGTTCTGAATGCAGGTGATGGGCGCCACGAACACCCAACGCAAGCGCTCTTGGACGCGTTGACGATCCGTCGTGCCAAGGGGCGTCTGCACCGCCTTTCGATTGCGATCTGCGGCGATGTGGCGCACAGTCGCGTCGCACGATCCAACATTATGCTGCTTGGAAAAATGGAAAACCGTGTACGACTGGTCGGTCCGCCTACGCTGTTGCCAGCTGGCGTTGAAGAATTTGGTGTTGAAGTTTTCAGCGACATGCGTGAAGGCTTGAAGGATGTCGATGTGGTGATGATGCTGCGTCTTCAAAAAGAACGTATGGACGGCGGGTTTATCCCGTCCGAACGCGAATATTTTCACCGTTATGGGTTGGACGCTGAAAAGCTAAGCCACGCGAAACCTGACGCAATAGTCATGCATCCTGGCCCGATGAATCGTGGCGTTGAGATCGATGGATCAATCGCTGACGATATCAACCGCAGTGTGATCCAAGAACAGGTCGAAATGGGCGTTGCGGTGCGTATGGCAGCGATGGATTTATTGGCGCGCAACCTCGGGGCTTCGCGTCGTGCAAAAACTCTGGGGGTAATGGTTTGACGGACGTGCCACCGCTCAATGATGATGAAGTCATTTTATACAACCACCTGCCTAGTCTTCGTGTATACAAGCGCATGGCGTTGTTTCTTTTGGCAGTTAGCATGCTGCCAACTCTAAGTTTTGCGATCATTTTTCCTGATACGTATTGGCCAATTGTACCGCTATTCATAACATGTTTTCTGTTAGTCCAGGAACGCTTCACGCTTGGCCGACATCGCGCATGGATTACTAACCAGCGGATTATCTTGCAGGGTGGCGCGGCCATCGCGCTTGGGTCCATTGATAAATTGAAATCCAAAACTGTTGCTGTGCAGGTACGCCACAGCGGTGGCGGCAGCCCCCTGCAATTGGTTTACCCGTACGACGGGCCTGCAATAGCTCGAACTATTCAAACAGCACTAAAGGCAATCATATGACTCAGATCGACCCCAATACCGTCACGGGCAACGAGCACGGCGTAATCCGCATCTATGCAATTGATTTGCCTGCCGATCAAATTCCACAGTTTACACAACGCCAGCAAGTATCTGGCAATGATCTGTGGCCTTTGCAGGATGCCTTGGGAGTAATGAAAAACTTCAATAAAGATTTTATCAAGATTTTAGACGTTGCGGCATTGGGTGAGATTGGATTGGCTGGCTACCTAACACTTGGCAATGGTGTTACCGAGGCAGATGTTGCACCATACATCGATGTATTGACCCGTGTTCAGGGACACATCGTGATTGTGTTTAGTTCTGCGTTTAGAGGGGAGGCGCAAACCCTTGCACTCAAACGTCCTTTGCGTTTCATAGCGGCGTTTTGCGAAGAAAGTGCAGTAGTGACGTTTCAACCACTTCCAGATGAAAGTGCTAAAGTAATCCTTCCAAAGGATTTGCCGCGAAAAAAGCCCAAATCGGACGCTGCCATGTCAGGCCGCGTTGCGACGATCGCGTTGCTAGTGATGGGGCTTTTGGTATGGTTGATGATTAAGGTTTCAGGATGAGGCTAGTCCCACTCTTTAAAAAAGTTTGTGTGCATTACTGCGCCGTTCAGAAAAGGACGTCATGAGATTGTATTTTAAAAATGCGCGCTTGATTGATCCTGAAACAGGGACTGATGGGCTTGGTGGCCTGTTTGTGGTTGACGGGCTGATTTCTGACCCGGTCGATGTGGATGAGGTAATTGATTGCGGTGGCAAATGTCTTGCGCCCGGCATTGTGGACATTGGCGTTAAAGTGTCTGAACCAGGCGAGCGTCATAAGGAAAGTTTTGCATCCGCTGGCCGTGCCGCCATATCGGGTGGCATCACCACCATAGTAACTCGGCCTGATACTGACCCCGCCATCGACACCCCTGAAACGCTAGAATTTATTGAACGCCGCGCGTCGATTGATGCAGCGGTCAACGTGCTGCCCATGGCTGCCCTGACGAAAAATCGTCTTGGGCGCGAGATGACAGAGATTGGTTTCTTGCTTGACGCAGGTGCGGTGGCATTCACCGATTGTGATCGTGTTGTCACAGACACTAAGATTTTTTCTAGGGTTCTAACCTATGCACATTCGCTTGGCGCATTGGTCATCGGCCACGTTCAGGAACCCGGTTTGTCGGAAGGTGGGTCGGTCACATCTGGTAAATTTGCAACCCTGCGTGGGCTTGCTGGTATATCGCCAATGGCGGAACGCATGGGGCTGGATCGCGATATTGCGCTGCTGGAAATGACAGGGGCATCATATCATGTTGACCAAATCACTACTGCGCGTGCACTGCCTGCCTTAGAACGAGCCAAAGCCAACGGACTTGACATCACGGCAGGAGTTGGTGTTCACCATTTGACGTTGAACGAACTGGACGTGGCTGATTACCGCACATTCTTTAAGCTGAAGCCACCATTGCGGTCCGAAGATGATCGATTGGCCGTTGTTGAGGCCGTAGCGTCCGGCTTGATCGACATCATTTGTTCCATGCACACCCCACAAGATGAGGAATCCAAACGTTTACCCTACGAAGAAGCTGCTAGTGGCGCTGTCGCGCTGGAAACCCTGCTTCCGGCGGCGCTGCGCCTTGTGCATGCGGGCCATATGGACTTGCCGCATCTGTTCCGGGCATTGGCGTTAAATCCGGCGAACCGTTTGGGTCTGCAATGTGGGAGACTGTCAGTGGGCGCACCTGCCGATTTAGTGCTGTTTGATCCTAATGCGAGCTACAGGCTGGATCGATTTGCACTGTTTTCGAAATCTAAAAATACACCGTTTGATGGGGCAATTTTGCAGGGCAAAATTATTGCTACTTATGTGGGTGGTGTGAATAAAACCAAAGGGTTGGCTAATGCCTGATATTGTGAGTTCCGGATCAACGCTGCTGCTTTGGGCCACTATTGCTTACATAATCGGGTCGATCCCGTTTGGCCTGATCCTTGCGAAGGTCATGGGTCTTGGCAATCTGCGCGACATCGGATCAGGCAACATAGGTGCGACGAATGTGTTGCGCACGGGGTCAAAAAAAGCCGCCGCTTTAACGTTGCTTCTGGATGGTGGCAAAGGCGCGATTGTGGTTTTGTTAGTGCGCACCTACGAAGCACCTGACGCAGCACAATTCGTAGCGTTAGCAGTAATAATTGGGCATTGTTTTCCGGTTTGGCTGAAATTTCGTGGTGGCAAAGGCGTAGCGACGTTCCTTGGCGTGCTTTATGCGTTGTCGTGGCCCTTAGGTTTCGCGGCGTGTTTGACATGGTTAGCAACGGCATTGGCTTTTCGGTTTTCATCGCTCGCAGCCTTGGCCGCTGGGTCGTGTACGATGGTATGGGTATTTGTTTTGGGCTTGCCACAAATGTTTACACTGTGCGCCTTTCTGACTGCGCTGATTTTTTGGCGCCACTCGGCCAATATCCGCCTTCTGTTTGCGGGAAAGGAAAGCAAAATTGGTAAGTAATAACCATTATACCAAAGATCTCCAGACTGTTAAAAAGCATAATTCGCGGCAATGTATAGAGCAAGGATTAAATGGCCACCCACAGTTTGGTATCAGTTGGTAAGGGCCAAAACCTTGTGGACGAGGTACTGTATGGATTAGATTACATCAGCATCAACATGTATTACATTTAAGCTGGCGATCTGTTGAAGACATATGAAATGTCTAAAACCAAGATCCTGGTTTTGTGCCAAACTAATAGCTGAAATCACCATAAATTTTGCTTAGATCACCTTTCCATACACCATTATATTGATCCAAAAGTTCATCGGCAGGAGTCTTGTCCATTTCGATGCTGTCTTTCAGCGCATTTAGAAAGTGTGTTTCATCAGGAATCATATCGCCTGCTCCCGGCATGGCACGGTTCTTTAGACCTAGTTCAGCAATGTTGACGCATTCCCGTGCGATGTCGTGCATGGATTGGCCACCTACCTTGGCTTGCAAGCCGTCAACAGATGCAGCCACACGCCATTCTTCGCGAGTTTCGACATTCCAATTTTTGCACAGTTCATATGCGGCATCCAAAGCCTCTTGGTCGTAAGTCAAGCCAACCCAGAACGCAGGCAGAGCGCATAAACGGCGCCATGGGCCACCATCGGCGCCGCGCATTTCAATAAACTGCTTCAAACGGGCTTCGGGGAAGGCGGTTGTTAGATGATCTGCCCAATCCGAAAGTGTTGGAGTTTCTCCGGGGAGAGCTGGTAGTTTGCCTTTAAGGAAATCTCGGAATGATTGGCCCAATGCATCAATGTACTTTCCGTCACGATAGACGAAATACATTGGCACATCGAGCATGTATTCGACATAGCGTTCGAAGCCGAAACCTTCGTCGAACACGAACGGCAGCATCCCAGTGCGCGCATCGTCCAAATGGCGCCAAATGCGTGCGCGCCAGCTTTTATGACCATTCTGCTTACCATCAAAAAACGGTGAATTAGCAAACAACGCAGTTGCTACAGGCTGCAGCGCTATCGCGACGCGCATTTTCTGTATCATGTCGAGTTCGCTCGAGAAGTCGAGGTTCACTTGCACGGTACAGGTCCGCCGCATCATCATTTTGCCTGACGTGCCAACCTTGTCCATGTAAGCATCCATCAGCTTATAACGGCCTTTGGGCATAAGGGGCATTTCTTCGTGTGACCAAGCAGGTGCGGCACCAAGGCCAATAAAGCCAACGCCGATCTCGTCTGCGATAGATTTTACTTCAGCCAAATGGATGTTCACTTCATCACATGTCTGGTGGATCGATTCCACCGGTGCACCGGACAGTTCCAGCGCGCCGCCAGGTTCCAACGACACGTTGGCGTCGTTTTTTTCCAGACCAATCAGAAAACCGCCTTCGGTCACAGGTTTCCAACCATAACGGTCACGCAGGCCGTTTAGAACCGCTTCGATGGATCGTTCGCCAGAAAATGGAAGTGGTTTAAGTGTATCTTTGCAATATCCAAATTTTTCATGCTCGGTGCCAATGCGCCAATCTGCTTTAGGCTTACATCCGTCTGCTAGATATTGCGCAAGCTGATTATGGTGTTCAATTGGACCGCCGCCGGTTTGTGGAATGGACATTAGAAACGCTCCGTTTGCGATTATTAATTCATGACGTGGCTTAGGTCGGGAGACGTGTCAATGCAACTGAGTGTAAGGCTTGTGATCTGGGTCCATCCAAACGGTCATTTTTGCAGGTCGTGGGCTGTTAAGAAGGGACAGCATGTATTCTATTTTGATCTCAGGAAGAGCCGTAAATACATCAAAAAGAACCTCAACCCCAACAGCATTTGTTGGGATATCAAGGTGCTGTCCGCCGCCGTTGATCAGCCGCCACGCGGGTGTGGGAGTAATATCCAGCTGCACCATTAGGTCAAGATCGGCTACTCCGCCGTTCAGAGGTCCAAGGTATGTGACACGCCGTTCATCCAAGGTCACGACGCCAGGGCCATCACTGTCTGGGCGAAAACGAACTTTTTGTGCAGCTGCAATTGCGAGGATTGCACCCAGCGCAGCCATACCCCAGCCAAGCCATTGTATGATCCCGAAAGATACAAAACCCCACCACAGCCCTACAGTTGTGAGTGCAAATGCTGCAATAACCTCGCGCCAAAGCCATAGGCCTTTGCGAATTTCGGGTCGGATGCTTAAGTTTTTCATAGGGTTACCTGTGAGGTTTCAAAAATGGAGAGTACCGAACACATGATGTGTTTAAATCCAACTGCTTGGTAAGTAAAAATTGTATCTGGGTTACTGGTACACAGGGTTGTACGGGGTATCCCTTGACCGTCAACCTGTAGGAGATGCAGTGCGACTGCGCTGCGAGCATGATCTTTGCTCTTTAGGTCAGGCTTTGTACTAATTGTGCTTATTTGGATGACAAGCGCTTGGTTGGAAGCAAGTTCCACGTCAGCCACGCTCATAGCGTGGGGTAATTTGTGGCACGTAATATAGCATGGCACGAACCATACTCATGTCCAGTCTCCCAGCGCATGTTGCCAAAGCGTCATTGCTGCGACGGCTGCCGTATCTGCTCGCAAAATTCGTGGTCCAAGGCTCATGGTGCGCGCACACTCCATGTTGTTAAGCCTGTCGCGTTCCTTGCTGGAAAAACCACCTTCAGGGCCGATAAAAATAGCCCATGGTCCATTGTTTGTTGGCAGTATCAAAGGTTTGTCCACTTTTCTTTCGTCACAAAACAAAATCCATCGCTTGGAGTCCCATGTGTCGAGTATTGTAGTGAGTTTCTGTAATGCTGCCACTTCTGGCACATAGGTTCCACCGCATTGTTCAGCCGCTTCAAGCGCGTGAGCTTGCAGCCTGTCTTGACGCACACGATTGGCGGATTGGGTGTATTCTGTCTGCATTGGTATGATCCGCGCTGCTCCAAGTTCTGCCGCTTTTTCGACGATAAATGATGTACGATCTTTCTTGATAGGGGCGAAGACCAGCCACAGGTCTGGGGGCAATTGCAGCGACTTCGTCTGTACTTTGCAATTTAAAACTCCGTTCTTTTTGGATGCTGCTATGACTTGCGCATGCCATTCCCCGTCGCGCCCGTTGAAAAGGAACACATTTGCTCCAACTGCCAGACGCATTACCCCGAACAGATAATGCGCCTGGTCCTGTGACAGGGAAACCCTTTCTTGCGGGCCTAAAGGGTGATCTACATACAATCTAATTTGTGCCATGAGGTAAACATATGACTGACGCCAACCAGACGCCAGAGGTTGAAATTGATGATGCGGTGCCAGATGCAACAAAAGGCAATTGGGTTGATCGCTTTGCACCTCTATGCATGCGCCCATTTTTAAAACTTTCACGCGTGGACCGACCCATAGGGACGTGGCTTTTATTGTTACCCTGCTGGTGGAGTCTGGCCTTAGCAATGTTGCACACCGGCCGCGCTGGTCTGTTTGATCTGTGGATTGTAATCGGTTGCGCCATCGGAGCGTTCTTGATGCGTGGCGCAGGGTGCACGTGGAACGATATTACCGACCGCAACATTGATGGATTAGTTGAGCGTACCGCGAACCGTCCTATTCCGTCGGGTCAGGCCGGTGTACGAAAGGCGTTGGCGTGGATGGTGCTGCAAACTTTGTTGGCTTTGCTAATTTTGTTGACTTTCAATTTAAACGCGATCCTTCTGGGCATGCTAGCGATGCTACCTGTAACTATTTACCCGTTTGCAAAACGATTTACGTGGTGGCCGCAGGTGTTTCTGGGGCTAGCATTCAATTGGGGTTCTTTGTTGGCATGGACTGCGCACACGGGTTCGTTAGGATGGCCTGCCGTTGCACTTTACCTAGCTGGGATTTCATGGACGTTATTTTATGACACGATCTATGCACACCAAGACGTAGAGGATGATGCCCTGATAGGGGTTAAATCCACAGCGCGTTTGTTTGGCGACGCGACGCCGCTTTGGTTGACGTATTTTATGGTTGCTACTGTTATCTTGTTAGGGCTGGCTGTTATTCTCGCTGGGATAAACGCGAATGCCTTGGCATTAATTATCGCCATTGCTGGGCCGTTGGCGATGGGCTGGCACCTTGTATGGCAACAGCGTGGATTTGACGCGCATGACGGTAGCAAACTGTTGCAGCTATTCCGCTCTAACCGCGATGCAGGCTTAATTCCAATGCCGTTTTTCGCAGTTGCGCTGTTAGTTTGATTGAACCTTATGTTACAACAGCATAAGCACTTAACTATAACCCTTCAAGGACGCCGCAATGCGCCTCTCTGCCTTTTTTATTCGTCTTGCTGCGCTTTGCCTTGGGCTTACTGTGTGCACAGTCGCAGCACGCGCCTTGGTGACAATTGTTGAAACCCGATCCGTCGAGGCTGTTGGTGTTGCGTTGGAACAGCAAGGCCATGGGTTCGCGTCCGTTCTAGGCGATGGTTTGCAAGTGATCCTCGAAGGTAAGGCTGCGAGCGAGGCAATACGATTTAGGGCGATTTCAACTGCAGGCGGCATGGTTGATGCAAGCCGCGTCATTGATAATATGACTGTCCAAGACAGTGCAGGTATAGTTGCGCCAGAATTCTCGTTGGAGATTTTGCGAAACTACAGCGGTATTTCGGCCATTGGTCTGATCCCTGCATCTTCTGACCGTAACGAGATTACTGAAACGCTTACTCAGATGGCAGGCGAAAACAGTAATTTTGCTGATTTTCTTACAACTGCAGATTATGATGTTCCGGACGGCTGGGACAGTGCTGTCGAATTTGCGTTGCGTGCGCTGCGCCAATTGCCTCGCTCAAAAATATCTGTGCGGGCAGAGCAGGTCTCTGTTGAAGCGATCTCAGATTCATTGGCACAAAAGGCCCAGCTAGAAACCAGTTTGCGACGTTTTAGCCCTGATGGTGTGCTGACCACTCTTAATATTTCGGCTCCGCGCCCCGTAGTATCGCCATTTTTGACACGGTTTATCATTGATGAAAATGGACGACGGTTTGATAGTTGTGTGGTTGATACAATAGCAGCTGAATTGCTTATTATTGCAGCAGCTCACGCTGCTGGCGTCGAAGGCCAGATTGGATGTATGGTGGCGCTTGGTGCTCCGACGAAGCGGTGGGCAGATGCAGTAACGGTGTCGATTGCAGCGCTGGATGATTTGGGTGGAGGTACAGTCACGATCTCTGACGTTGACATCACTTTGGTGGCTAATAGCGGTACTTCTGAAAGCAAGTTTGATCGGGTGTCCGGTGAACTTGAAAACGCACTACCTGAAATCTTTGCACTTAAAGTATTTTTGCCCGCGACGCTCACGCAAACTGATGGAAGTCCGCCACAGTTTATTGCGACGCTAAGCCCTGAAGGATTGGTGCAACTGCGTGGTCGTATTTCGTCTGACCTGCTTAATTCTACAGCTGAAAATTTTGCTCATGCGAAATTTGCAGCTGCTGATGTTTCCATGGCGACAAGAGTTGTTGATGGTCTACCCAGCAGCTGGCCCATTCGAGTGTTGGCAGGACTGGAAGCGCTGTCGCAGCTTTCTAACGGATTGGTAATTGTTGAACCTACCAACGTTGTAGTGCGGGGTAACACTGGTACACAGAATGCGGGCGGGGAAATCACACGCTTACTAATCGAAAAGCTGGGTGAGGCCGAAGAGTTCGAAGTCAGCGTTACCTATGTTGAAGAACTTGACCAGATTGCGGCTTTGCCGACAAAAGAAAAGTGTTTGAATCAGATTATGGACGTGACTGGGTCCCGCAAGATCACGTTTGAGCCAAGCTCTGCAAGGATCACGGGGGCGGGCGCTGCGATTTTAGATGATATTACAGAAATTCTTCAACGTTGTGCAGACATACGCATCGAAGTTGCGGGTTACACAGATAGCCAAGGTTCTGAGGATGGTAATCAACGTTTAAGCCAGCAACGTGCCGACGCAGTTCTTGATGGTTTGCGAATACGACGGGTTCCAGTAGCAAATTTCCAGTCCATGGGCTACGGCGAAGCTGATCCAATTTCCAATAATGATACTGCTGATGGCCGTGAGGCAAACAGACGAATTGAATTTAGCTTGATCCTACCTGAAAACAGCGCTCAACTCATTGATTTGGATCAGATCGCAGCAGAATCTGCAGTGGAAAAAACCGCACTAGAGGATACCGCTGCACCAGAGGATGAAACAGAATGAACAGATTCGAATTTATTATTGTAACTGCGATTATCCTGTTTGTAGCCTTTTGTTTGGGCTGGTTTGCAAGTTGGTTGATCAATCGTTTTACCCGCGTGTCAAAAGCCGAGGTCGGTGAATTAGATCGTATGGCGCAGTCATTGCACGAAGCCGAAGAAACTCGTGATAAGGCAATTACGTATTTACAACAACGCGAGGCTGAGATTACAAATCAGCTAAGCCAGACAGAAGCAGAATTGCGCGCCACAATGGATGGCTTGCGTGTTGCACGTCAAGAGGCCGAAGAAATGCGCGACTATATTGAACAACAAAACGTAAGCTGATGAATTGGGTTAGCTATTCTGCCATCAGCGCTGTCAAAATCGATTTGGCGCTGTCGCTAGCCCAGTTCGCATCACCAATCAACCGGGCGATTTCTTGACCTTGAGGGTTTATAATTAACGTAACTGGTAAGCCAATCACGCCCATATCGCGAGCGAGTGCGCTGTTAGCATCCGTATGCAGTGGTAGATTATCTACGCCGATATCTTCAAAGAACCGTTCCATTGCTGGCCGTTGGTTTGTGCCTGTTGCAATCGTCACGACTTTCAGACCCTCACCTCTAAATTCGTTCTGAAGCTCTGACAGATGCGGTATTTCCTTGCGGCACGGCGCGCACCACGTGGCCCAGAAATTTAGCACTACATAGCTGCCCTCAAACGTGGCCAACGTCAGATTAGACCCGTCTTCATGTGTAAATACCACATCTGATCCACGATCTGCGCCAAATTGCAGCTTCATTATGTCTCCTGCCCGTAATTCCTCGAGGGCTGTGAAGTCGCGTTGGATAACCGTAGGGCTTTCGCCTTCGTCCAAGGCAAAGTATAGCCCACCACCAATACCGATGACTGTGGCAGCTGCAAAAATCAGTACTTTTTTCATCGGGCAATCCTAAGGTTGGAGAACAATGTTATGTCGGATGAGAAATCCTCAAATACAATGTGGGGTGGGCGCTTTGCCGCAGGCCCGGATGCCATTATGGAAGCAATTAACGCCTCGATCGGATTTGATCGTCGATTGGCAAAGCAAGACATAGAAGGCTCCTGCGCTCATGCCGCCATGTTGGCAGCACAAGGTATCATTAGTGATAGCGATGCTGAGGCGATACGAGAAGGCCTCCTCATGGTGTTGTCAGAGATCGATGATGGAATTTTTCCGTGGCGGGTCGAGCTTGAAGACATCCACATGAACGTCGAAGCGCGCCTGAAAGAGATAGTGGGCGAAGCTGCAGGTCGTCTGCATACTGGTCGGTCGCGCAATGATCAGGTCGCCCTAGATTTCCGCCTTTGGGTCCGAGATCAGTGTGATGCTGCCGACCACGCGCTCGTTTTGCTGATGGAAGCGTTGATCAGTCAAGCGGAAGACGGTGCTGATTGGGTCATGCCGGGATTTACTCACTTGCAAGTCGCGCAGCCTGTGACTTGGGGACACCACATGATGGCCTACGTTGAAATGTTTGGCCGTGACCGTGCTCGGTTTACCGATGCACGTAAACGTATGAATGAAAGCCCACTAGGGGCTGCGGCCTTGGCTGGTACGTCTTTCCCGCTTGATCGCCACGCCACTGCGACCGCGTTGGGGTTTAGTCGCCCGATGGCCAATTCACTCGATTCAGTTGCCGCTCGTGACTTTGCACTTGAATTTCTTGGGGCAGCATCGATCTGTGCTATGCATTTGTCTCGTTTGGCTGAAGAACTCGTGATCTGGTCGTCGGCGCAGTTCCGGTTTGTTACAATGTCAGATCGCTGGTCCACTGGATCATCCATTATGCCGCAAAAGCGCAATCCGGATGCAGCGGAATTGCTTCGATCCAAAATTGGGCGAATTTTTGGTGCTAATGTTGCGTTGATGATGGTAATGAAAGGCCTGCCTCTGACCTATTCTAAGGACATGCAAGAAGACAAAGAACAGACGTTTGATGCAGCCGATAATCTGATGCTTGGCCTAGCTGCCATGACAGGAATGGTTGCAGATATGAAAGCTCGGCCTAATGATTTGCGCGTAGCAGCGGCAATGGGGTTTTCCACGGCTACTGACCTCGCAGATTGGCTTGTACGTGAGCTTGGCCTGCCGTTTCGGGACGCACATCACATCACTGGATCACTTGTCGCGATGGCCGAAAAAAAAGAATGCGACCTTCCCGAATTGGCATTGGAAGACATGCAATCTGTTCACGCAGGCATCACCAACGCAGTTTTTGACGTGCTTGGAGTGGACAATTCTGTGCGCAGCCGCACATCTTATGGTGGTACAGCGCCGAATAACGTGCGAGCACAAATTGCGCGTTGGAAAAAGGATTTGTTGTGATGCGATCCATACTTTTTATGTTGTGGCTGACACTTGCTGTGGCTTGTGGTGCCAACGATCCTCCAGTTCGCCCCGCTGGTGATGCAGGCATCAAAATTGGGGCTAAGGGCGTCAGTACAAATTCTGGGGCTGTGGCGACGAACGGTACCTTCAAAGTAGGACTAAGCCTTTAGATGCGCTGGATTTTCGCAATACTTGCAATTTGGGGCACGATTCACCCAATGTTTTATTTTATCTCGTGGTTTCATACCAATTCGTGGGACATAATTGCGATGGTTGATGCGTGGCACGCGAATGCTGCGTCCTCCGGACTGGTTTGGGATCTGACGATTGCTGCTCTCACACTGACCATCTGGGTAATTGTTGAGACCTTTCAAACGCGTCATTGGATACGCCTAATTGCCATCCCTGCAACTTTTGGCATCGGTGTCAGCTGTGGTTTGCCGCTTTATATTTTTATCCGCATGGGCCAAACTTTCGCCAAGCACAGCTGAATTGAGAATCTTATGGACCATTTTTTATATCGTGACGGCCAATTGATGGCTGAAGACGTCGCCATCGCTGAGATTGCGGCACAGGTCGGAACTCCGTTTTATGTTTATTCGTCCGCAACATTGTTGCGCCATTTTCAACTTTTTGACGATGCTTTGAACGGTTTGGATCACCTAATTTGTTTTGCAGTGAAATCGCTGTCCAACGTGGCTGTACTTAAGCTGCTCGGTGATGCGGGTGCTGGCATGGATGTCGTATCTGGTGGCGAATATTTGCGTGCCAAGGCTGCGGGCGTATCTGGTGATCGAATCGTATTCTCTGGTATCGGAAAAACTCACGAAGAAATGCGGCTGGCGTTGGAAGGTGGTATTCGGCAATTTAACGTTGAAAGCGAACCCGAGATGCAGGTTTTGTCCGATGTCGCTGTTTCGCTTGGCAAAATAGCACCGATCACCGTGCGGGTTAATCCAGATGTCGACGCTAAGACCCATGCCAAGATTTCGACTGGCAAGAAAGAAGATAAATTCGGCATTCCGATCATCCGTGCGCGAGAAGTCTACGCGATGGCGGCTAAGTTACCAGGTCTTAAAGTTATCGGCATCGACGTCCACATCGGATCACAGTTGACTGAATTAGAACCGTTCCGTTTAGCGTATCGCAAGGTTGCTGAGTTAACAGAACAATTGCGTAGTGATGGGCACAAAATCAGTCGCCTTGACCTTGGCGGTGGGCTTGGCATCCCATACGCGCGCGACAACAACGCCCCCCCTCTCCCCATCGAATACGGCGCGCTGATCAAAGAAGAAGTTGGTCATCTTGGGTGTGAGATTGAAATTGAACCGGGTCGTCTAATTTCGGGTAATGCAGGCCTACTGGTGTCAAAAGTGATTTATGTAAAATCTGGTGAAGGCCGTGAATTTTTGATCGTTGATGCTGCGATGAACGATTTGATTAGACCCGCAATGTATGACGCTTGGCACGATATTGTTCCGGTGATTGAACCTGCCGCAGGCGCGGATCAAACACCTTATGATGTGGTTGGGCCGATCTGTGAAAGCGGGGACACTTTTGCAAAGGGCCGGATGTTGCCGGTGTTGCAGTCAGAAGCGCTTGTTGGGTTTCGGTCCTCAGGTGCTTACGGCGCTGTTATGTCGAGTGAATATAATTCGCGACCGCTTATACCAGAAGTTCTGGTTAATGGGGGGCAGTTTGCTGTTATCCGTCAACGTCCGACCTTTGAAGACATGATTAATCGCGATAGTATACCAGAATGGATGTAGCCGTTCCGCGGTAATCAACGTGACAGGAGAGGCCAGCTGAACCTCAGAGATCAATCACTACGACATTTAAAGATGCCCGTCTTGTTGACCCGTCTTGGGCTGATTACAGAGCGTATAACCCAAGAATTCTGGCCAACCTGGACAGTACTTTTTTTTGGGTTAGCCCCACTGATTATGGGCTGGCAGGATTTTCTGCCGCTGGAGCTTATGTTGGGTTATGAGGTGGTTTCGCTCATGGCGCTGCTGTGGACGTTGTACCATGGTATGCGAGCCATGAAGTGGCCGAGGCATGCCGAAGCTATTGCTCGTGTTGATGCACGTCTTCCTGGACGCCCGATTGCGGCTCTGAATGATGTGCAAGCAATTGGTGCAGGTGATAAAGCATCTGAAGTTATCTGGAACGTCCACCTTGTCCGCATGCAGCAAAAGACTTTTGATGCGCGGGCAGTTGAGCCAGATTTGTGTCTTGCGTCCAGAGACCCATTTGGAATTCGATACATTGCCGTGCTGGTTATAGTCTTGGCGTTGCTATTTGGGTCAATCGGGCGTGTCGGGTCGGTGGCTGATGCCGCAAATAGTACGGACATTCTTGCTACTGGGCCAGTGTGGGAAGGCTGGATTGAGCCGCCCTCCTACACAGGAAAACCAACACTTTACCTAGCTGATCTTACCGAAAATCGCGTTCAGGTGGCTCAAGGGTCATTTATCACACTTCGGATTTATGGTGATGTGGGTGCAGTTAGCGTGTCAGAAACTGTATCAGGACGGACTGAAGGTTTAGTAGCTGAGACAGATTTACAGCAGGGTTTCAAAGTTACGCAAGAAGGCGAGTTGTCAATAGTTGGGACTGGTGGGAAAACTTGGAAGTTTTTACTACGCAAAGACAATGCGCCAACTGTCGAATTAAGTAGAGCTATTGAAGCTGACGCAAAGGGTGAGATGTCCCAGCTATTTTTTGCTACGGATGATTACGGTGTCATTGCGGGCACAGCTACAATTGAACTGAATCGAGCAACGTTGCAACGCCCTCACGGGCTGGCGATTGATAGCGACGTGCGCGATGCCATTGTTATTGATTTGCCGATGCCATTTTCTAATGACAGTACTGATTTCGAAGAACTGTTGATTGATGATTTCAGCGAACACCCGTGGGCAAATATGCCTGTGACGATGACGCTACAAGTCGAAGACGCGCTTGGGCAAGTTGGATCCAGCGAAGTAAAACAAATCACCCTCCCTGGACGGCGATTTTTCCTACCCGTAGCACGAGCCATGATCGAACAGCGCCGTGATATTTTGTGGGCCAAGGCAAACTCACTCCGTGTCTCACAAGTTTTGCGCGCCGTGTCGAACCTTCCTGATGAACTGTTTTCTGATGAGACGACATATTTGAGTTTGCATCATATCATCCGGAGGCTCGAAAATATGGAAAAGACTGGGCTAACCGACAACGTTCAAGCTGAAGTTGCGTTGGCGCTATGGGAACTCGCTGTGCAACTTGAAGATGGATCACTGGTAGGTGCGCGCGCCCGTCTAGAACGCGCGCAGGAACGGCTTGAAGAAGCCATGCGCAATGGCGCGTCCAATGAAGAGATCGCCGAACTTATGCAAGAGCTACGTGAAGCGACGAGTGACTACATGCAAATGCTGGCGCAAAATGCTGAACCTAACCCGAACGGTATGGATCAGCCCGACACCAACCAAGACAGCAATTCCATCAGCCAAGATGAATTACAGGCGTTGATGGACCGTATTCAAGAACTTATGGAAGAAGGCCGGATGGCCGAAGCCATGGAGCTGATGGAACAGTTGAACGAATTGATGGAGAACCTGCGCGTCACCGAGGGTGAAGGTGAGCCCCAAACCCAAGGTGAGCGATCTATGGAAGACTTAGCTGAAACACTGCGCGATCAACAAGACCTGACGGACGAAGCGTTTCGCGATCTACAGGACCAATTCAACCAAGGCCAACAAGGTAGGCAACAGAAAGAACAACAACCTGCGCAGCAGGGCCAAGAGGGAGAGAACTACCAACCCAGTCAGGAGCAAGGCCAAGGTGATAACTTGGAAGATGGCCTCACTGGTGACAGCTTGCAGGGCAGCGAAGATAATGGCGCGCCGCAAAGTCTTACTGAACGCCAACAGGCACTGCGTAATGGTTTGAATCAGTTGCGCAATCGTCTGCCCAGTCTATCAGGTGACGTGGCTAACAATGTAGAACAATCGCTGGAACGTGCTGAGGGTGCAATGGACGGTGCTGAGGATGCACTGCGTAATGAAAATTTGGCTGAAGCGATTGACCAACAGGCCGAAGCGATGGATGCGCTTCGTGACGGACTGCGCCTTTTGAGTCAGGCTTTGGCCGAAAATCAGATGGATGAGACAGAAGAGGGCCAAGGTGTGCAAATGGGCAACGCCGAAGGCAGCGCAGAACCCGAGCGGCGTGATCCTTTGGGTCGCCAGTTAGGCAACTTTGGACAATTTGGGTCTGAAAAATCTGTGCTTCAGGAAGATATCAATCGCCGTGCTGAAGATTTGCTGCAAGAATTACGCAATCGTTCTTCAGATCAAAAACGTCCACAAATCGAACTTGATTACCTTAGTCGTTTGTTGGAGCGGTTTTAGATTTAATAGTTTTAATTAGGGTCGATTGTGGTTTCTGACTGGGCACCTTCAACCAATGCCGAAAGTTGCTGGTCGAGCAAGATACGCAACTTGTCGACCCATTCCACATAGGACGTCAGATAAGTTCCGATTTGGGGCGCTAAGTCATTGATTTGTTGAGAAAAAATATAAATTGTAAATGCAATGAGAATTACGGCCGTAGCATATCTGAATCCGCGTTTAAACCTGCTTCGAGGACGCACTGTATCAATATCCTCGTTAAAAATTGTGTTTGAGTTTGAATTAGAACGCAGAGTCGAGTTTATCTCTTCGATATCAGGCAATAACTTGCGGCGTGGCGCATTGGATTTTTGCTCCATAATTGTTTTGACAGTGGTTCTGGAGGTGGCGCTATTTTCAGCTTCGCCTCGTAGATGAGCCAAACGGTCGCGCGCATTGCGGCTGCGAAGGTCCTCGTTAGGGTTATATGATAAATCCAGATCTGGCAGCGTTTCAATGGTGTTCGTGTCTGCCTCGCGGGCAGATTTTTCATATGCTACTTCTTGGCGCAGAATATCTGTGACGTCAGAACTTAATTCACGCTGTGTGGGCACTCTTTGATTTGGCTCATGGTCTGGTAGAGGCGGAGTAATTAGATCGGCTTCAGTAACTGGCTCTGGTGGGGGAGCAGTCGCTGCGCCCAGTTCGGCTGAAAGGGATGCACTGGGTTGTTTGAACCACGTATGTCCACAATTGGAACACTGAACGTCACGCCCACCTGTCGGAATGACATCAACCGCGACCTCATATTGCGCACCGCAATTTGGGCATATCAGCCGCATAAATTTGTTCCTCTGCCTTAAATGAGCACTCTGCCCGTGTTATATAAAGAATCTTACTGTTCCTTATGGCTGAGCGCAAAGGTTTTGAAAGACCTGAGGCACAAGCGCAGATTGCATGTGGCACGGCTTTGCGCCAAAACCATTATAACAAACGGAGGTAACCGTGATTAAGCTGGATAACGTGGCCTATAATTACGGCGGAGCAGAGCTTTTCTCTGGGCTGAATTTGCAGCTTTTCTCAGGCTCTTTTCATTTTCTGACTGGTCCGTCTGGCGCAGGTAAAACCACGCTGTTGAAGCTGTGCTATGGTGAATTGGTCGCAACAAGTGGGCTTGCGCGTCTGTTTGGTCAGGATGCTCGTACTTTGGACCGCGACGCTGTAGCGCAGGCGCGGCGTCGGATAGGTGTTGTTCATCAGGACTGTCAGTTCCTCGATCATTTGACTGTGATTGAAAATATTGCGTTGCCGCTAACTGTGTCGGGGCGCACGGCATCGTCTTCTGATCTCGTGGACTTGCTCGGCTGGGTGGGGCTCAGCAGACAAGCCACACAATTTCCACCACAGCTTTCGGGTGGAGAACGCCAGCGCGCAGCACTGGCACGCGCAGTCATCATGTCTCCAGAAGTAATTTTGGCGGATGAACCGACAGGCAATGTTGACTGGGAGATGTCGCAGCGTTTGCTGTCACTTCTGGTCGAGCTCAACAACATGGGCAAAACTGTTTTGATCGCAACCCATGATATCAGCCTCATTCGTGTGGCCAAGGCGCAGGTGTCTGCCAGGGTATTGCGTTTAAAAGATCGACGCCTGCAATTGGCAGGTGCGGATCTTTGATGAATATCCTGTATCGCCTTCTGGAATTGCTTGCGGGCGATCCGCAGGCTGATCGTGCAGTTCCACCCACAGGTTTCACCGCAAGGCTGACAGTCTTGTCGGCGGCGGCAATGGCATTTCTAGCGGTCTTTGCTTTGGCGTTGTCCCTTGCAGCTGGGCGGCTGGCGGATCGTTGGTCGGAAGAGCTGGCAAAGACCTCGACGCTGCGGATTTCGGCTCCGCAAGACCAAATGAATGCGCAGACCAGTGTGGCGCTGACGGTGCTGCAATCCACACCGGGTGTCGCCGAGACAAGGCCATTGAGTGCGGATGAGCAACGCGCACTGCTTGCGCCGTGGTTTGGACCAGACTTACCTGTCGAGAACCTGCCAATTCCACAGCTTATTGAGATTATGGCAGAAAAAGAAGGCTACGATGCCACAGGTCTTCGTGCTCGCCTTCAGGCCGAAGTGCCTGGTGCAGTACTGGATGATCACACGCGCTGGCGCGATCCGTTGGTTGAAGCCGCATTGCGCCTGCGTTTTCTTGGGATCGTTTCGATGGTTTTGATTGCGGCAACAACGGCTGCGATGATCACGCTTGCGGCTCATGCAGCACTTGCGGCTAACGCTCAAGTTATCCGTGTGATGAGGCTTGTTGGCGCACGAGATATCTACATAGCCCGCGCCTTCGTGCGTCGTTATACATTGCGCGCACTTTTGGGGGCTGCGACTGGCACACTGCTGGGCACTCTTGCGATATTGATGTTGCCACGTGTGGACGCCGCTGGTGGTTTTCTGACCGGATTAGGTTTTCAAGGCTGGCATTGGCTGTGGCCACTGGTTATTCCTTTTCTAGTAAGTTTTGTGGCATTCGTTGCTACGCGACAAGCCGCATTGCACACCCTTAAGGAGCAGTCATGACATACTCGATCCAATGGGTCCGGTCCCTAATTTTTGTGGTGCACATGTATTGTGCGATGGCTTTCATTGGAGTTTTGTTTTTTATTCCAGTCATCTGTTCTCGGCGCGCTGCTATCTTCGCATGTCGGCTCTACTGCTGGTGGGTCCAGTGGACTGCTGGTTGGATGATTGGCTTAAAGTGCGAGGTGCGCGGAACCCCGCCGAATGACGAGGTCCTCGTAGCGGCGAAACACCAGTCCTTCCTTGACGTGATCATGATCTACGGCGCCTTGCCCACTGGTAAATTCATTATGAAAAAAATTCTGATGTATGCGCCAGTTTTGGGTCAGTTTGGCCTTCGTGTTGGCTGTATTCCTGTCGAACGTGGTAAACGTGGGATGGCGATTAAAAAGATGGTTGCAGACGTCGCCACAGGCCGCGCATTGCCGGGCCAACTGATCATCTATCCCCAAGGCACACGCATCGCACCAGGTGTGAATGCAAAGTACAAAGTAGGTGCAGGCATTCTATATACCGAACTTGGCCAAGACTGCATTCCTGTTGCCGTTAATGTGGGGATGTTTTGGCCCAAGCGCGGTATCTACCGCACCCCAGGTACTGCTGTGATTGAATTTCTGCCTCGTATTAGAGCAGGAATGGAGCTGACGGCCTTCACAGCCAAACTTGAAGAGGTGATAGAAACGCGTTCGAATGAATTGATGCGGGAGGCGGGCTTTACCGCATTTGAGAAATGAAAATAATTGATGATATTGCATCACTTGAAGCGCTTTACGATGTGGCGTCGCCAGCGTCTCTGACAAAGGTCGTGACGCGCCTATCGCCGCAATACGTGAAATGGATCAACACAGCGCGCTTTTGCATTCTGACGACTGTTGGACCTGAGGGCAGCGACGGTAGTCCGCGTGGTGACGTTGGATCCGTAGTGCGTGTTGTAAATGAATTAACACTTTGGTTGCCGGATTGGCGCGGCAACAACCGAATGGACAGTCTACGCAACATCGTTCGTGACGGACGGGTAAGTTTGATGTTTATGGTGACCGGGTCAGCCAATGTAATCCGTGTAAATGGCTCGGCTATTTTGTCGGCTGATCCTGTCGTTACAAGTACGTTTGAACATTTAGGTACGCATCCTAAATCCGTAATAGTTATAACTATGGGTGAGGCGTATTTCCAATGTGCCAAGGCAATCATGCGATCAGAATTGTGGACAGGTGACAGTGCGGTTGATCTGCCAACTGCAGGCCAATTGTTGAAAGAGCAGCAGGGTGAATTTGACGCGCAAGCTTACGATGCAAGTAATGCAAAGGCGAAGATGTGGTAGCTAAGGTTTATGGATTTCTGACAGGTGCAGGAGTTACGGCTGCTGCGATATTTGGATTTAACGCGTGGCGGAATGTCAGTGATGAAGATCGACTTACTTTAGTAATTACTGACCATTGTTTGCCATATGTTACTGCAGGTGGGCTTCCTTTTGATGGGATGGGGCGCGCGATTGGTGTTTATGACGGCATTACTACGGACGAGCGTATCATTAACGGTGGCGCAGCTGTTATATTTGATGCGCGGTTTGTTGCTGAATGGGGTGTAATTACTGAACCGCCTGTGCGTATCTGCATGGTTTATGGCGTAGTGAAAGATGCTGTGCAGCAAGTGTTTGAAGTTGCACCGGATGGCTTTGATGGCCGCGTCACCCGCATGATCGAACCGTTTGATGAACTGCGTCCTGACGTTTTCGAACTGGATATGTCGGACGGCAGCGAAAATTCACTGCTGCCATTCGTATGGCAGAAACAAATTGGTTCTGAAAACAAAGGGCTAAACGTAACCATTACCACATCTGGCCAGCTTATTGCTGGCGTTATGATTTTTGAAGATTTCGTGCAGAAGCCCTAACTCAGCGGACAATTAGCTACGTCTACACTTTCAACAATGAACGCATGTGGTCCAAAGTTTGGGTCTGACATTTTGACGTACAACTTGATGATTCAACAAAAAGTGCACTGTCAGCTAAAATTACGGCGAATTTTCTCAACCTTTACCCGCACCGTTGAACAGCATGAAGTCGGTCTAGAACTCTAGCACATCGCCTTCTAATTACGGCTTTGGAAAAGTGCAGCTCGCGGTGTCAGGATAAGCCACTATGATCCGTTGGTCGCGAATGTCTATTATGGCAGGCACAATGACCCAGCTTTTTTTCACGCCTTCGGGCTCTAGCCCGTATTTGATGCTGTTATTTACTACTGACGGATGACGTTCCCTAACAAAAAAATAAGAGCAGCAGCATTTTCAGATGCTAGCGCGCCAAACGTTACCTTGCGCTCCATCAACCTGCATACGGCAGCCGTTGCACCGCTAGGGTCAAGTGGAGTGCTAAACGAATCAAGCGGCCAAAACCTTTGCACCAAGGTCGAGGTATTTCTGTCGCCGTGCTTGGCGAACTTCATCAGGCCCCATGGCGTCCATGTCTTTTAGCATGGAATTGATCGCAGCACCAACGCCAGTGATTGCCGCCTTTTTGTGGCGATGCGCCCCGCCAACAGGTTCGTCGATGATCATGTCACAGACACCTAGTTCGCGCAGATTTTGTGCTGTTAAACGCAATGCTTCAGCCGCTTCACGCATTTTTTCGGCGTCCTTCCACAAGATTGAAGCGCAGCCTTCGGGCGAAATTACCGAATATACTGAGTGCTGCAGCATAGCCACGCGGTTGGCCGTCGCAAACGCCACAGCGCCACCTGATCCACCTTCGCCAATGATCACGCTAACCAGCGGCACTTTTAGTTGCAGACATTTTTGAGTGGACCGTGCAATCGCTTCAGATTGGCCGCGTTCTTCAGCCCCTTTGCCGGGATACGCACCAGGCGTGTCGACCAGTGTCACAACAGGAAGACCAAATCGATCCGCCATATCCATCAAACGGATCGCTTTACGGTAACCTTCTGGGCGGGCCATCCCAAAGTTCCGTTCAATACGTGATTTGGTATCATTGCCTTTCTCGTGGCCAATCACCATAATTGGCCTACCATTAATGCGGGCCAATCCGCCCATGACTGCGTGGTCATCTGCAAAATTGCGATCTCCGGCCAGTGGCGTGTATTGAGTAAACAGCGCTTCGATGTAGTCTTTGCAATGGGGGCGATCAGCATGTCGTGCGACCTGGCATTTTCGCCATGGCGTTAGATCGGCGTAAAGGCTGACCATTAAATCAGCTGCCTTTTTATCAAGGGCCTTTGCCTCGGACTCGATATCCATTTCCTCATTTACACGGGCAAGCGCGCGCAATTCGGCAGCTTTGCCTTCAATCTCGGCCAAAGGCTTTTCAAAATCGAGGTAGTTGGTCATGTGGGTTGGCTCCAATAAGTCTTAGCTTAGATATACGTCCGCATACACGGGCATGCAACTCAGCAAGACTTGTGCGCTGTGTTTTCACTACGATCAACCTACTGATAATGACATTCTCGTATGGCCCGCATCCTACGTTTGATTAACCATATCCATAGTTATTTAGATCAGGGCCTGCCGCTTTAACTGTTTATTGTTGTGGTGCTGATTTAGCGCTTCCATGGGCCCTAGCCATGGACACTCGGTATGGCAGGTATTTATTATGACGGTCCGTATACCATCGGAGTTGAATATTTGCGCAGTCAAGTGGGTGTGCTCTGGATAACCGGAGACATAGCAAACATTTTGTAAAGTGTTAGGCTGGATGGCAGAAAATACGTGGTGCTATATCAAAAGGGTTCGAATTCCGGTCTTGAAGCCACGTACTGATCTTCTTAATTAAATATTAGTAAGCGAAAAAGAACTCACTGTGTAATGCCCCTTTATTAAAAATTTAAGTCAACGATCCGACGAATACAGTGCCAACTAATTTGTTAAAGTTTATTTAAATGCTGCTAATAAATTTAACTGTGATCATTTCTGACAGCTTTACAATGACTTCAGCCTGCTTAATGCTGGCGATATCAATTAAACGACCCTTATAAGTAGTTGCCCCTTCGCCGCGGGCTTTTGCGTCTTCCATTGCCGTAATTATTTCTCGAGCCTCTGCGACTGCTTCGATAGAGGGTGTGAAGACTTCATTAGCAAGGGCGATTTGTTTTGGGTGGATCGCCCATTTGCCAACCATGCCTAGGGTTGCTGACCTACGTGCCTGCGCGCGGTAGCCTTCGTCATCGGAAAAATTTCCAAACGGTCCATCTACGGGCAAAATACCATGGGTGCGACACGCTGCAACAATCGCCGTTTGCGCCCAATGCCACGGGTCTGAATAGTGCCGCGTTTTGCCATGCAGCATGTAATAATTTTCTTGTGTCCCGCCAATACCAGTCGTCTGCATTCCCATTGAGGCGGCGAAATCTGCGGCACCGAGACTCATTGCTTGCAGGCGTGGGCTGGAAGCTGCGATTTCTTCGACATGGGCAAGACCAGCCGCACTTTCGATAATGACCTCAAAGCTGATCCGTTTGGTACGGCCCTTGGCTATTTCAATTGCTGTGACCAGCGCGTCGACGGCATAAATATCGGCTGCGCAGCCGACTTTTGGAATCATGATCTGATCCAGTCGATCACCCGCCTGTTCCAATAAATCCACCACGTCGCGGTACCAATATGGAGTATCAAGGCCATTGATGCGGACAGAGAGTGTCTTTGTGCCCCAATCAATTGTGTTGATTGCTTTAACCACATTGCTCCGAGCACTGTCTTTGTCCGAGGGGCTGACTGAATCTTCAAGGTCAAGGTTAATAACATCTGCAGTGCTTGCTGCCATTTTTGGATGGAGTTTGGTGTTTGATCCAGGCCCAAATAATTGACAACGGTTTGGACGGGCGACGGGGGTAGGCTGCAAACGAAATGACATGGGCGATCCTGAAGGTAATGAAGTTGCGTTTGAGTTGTCGTGATGGGTAGATTAGTGCGTATCTTGCTGCAAGTGTGAATTCATATGCCGAGAAATACTCAATGTGGGATAATTTTGCGCAATAAGTGTAAATTGCGCACCCAGTTACGATAATTAAGTTCCTAGACGCAAATTATAGAAGACAATCCCAGCAGACATGCGTCATTTTGAGGAAAATTAAAGGACGTCATAATGATTCCCACCCCATATCTCCTATTTCTCGGCGATGCGCCGGATCAATTGTCTGCCAAAGTTGCGCAGGGAATCAAAGACTGGCGACCTGAAAACGCTGTTGGTCAGCTGCGTTTGCCAGAGTGTGGCGCGGATGCTGGGCTAGCTGACATGTCACTGGCCGACGCTAAAGCCGCTGGCGCGGAAACTCTGGTGATTGGCGTTGCCAATCGTGGTGGTGTGATCAGCCAAGTGTGGAAAAAAGTGTTGATCGAGGCGCTTGAGATGGGCTTCGATGTCGCGTCAGGATTACATAACCTTTTGCGCAACGAAAATGATCTTGTTGCCGCCGCCCATGTTGCCGGGCAAACATTGCACGATGTGCGCATTCCTTCGGTTGCTTATCCAATAGCTAATGGAGTTAAACGCAGTGGCAAACGGTGTTTGGCTGTTGGCACAGATTGTTCGATCGGAAAAATGTACACTAGCCTTGCTGTTGATGCAGAAATGCGCAATCGCGGGATGAAATCAACGTTTCGCCCCACAGGTCAAACGGGAATTTTGATTACTGGAGGTGGCGTTCCACTGGATGCTGTCGTTGCCGACTTTATGGCCGGTGCTGTCGAATACCTGACGCCGGACAATGATGACGACCACTGGGATCATATTGAAGGGCAAGGTAGTCTGTTTCATGCCAGCTATTCTGGCGTGACACTGGCGCTGATTCATGGCGGTCAACCAGACGCACTGATTTTGGCGCATGAACCGACCCGAACCCATATGCGTGGATTGCCGCACTATGATTTGCCATCGCTTGAAACTTTGCGTGATACTGCACTTTTGCTAGCCCGTGTTGTTAATCCTGTTTGTGAGGTTGTGGGCGTTTCTGTCAACACCCAGCATTTGACCGAAGCAGAAGCAAACAAATGTCTCGCTGATATTGAAGCACGCATGGGCCTACCGACAGTTGATCCGTTCCGCCACGGTGCAGGGCGGCTGGTGGATGCTCTGGTGTCATTGTAGGTTAGATATGTATTTTGTGCCAAAGAACTGAGGGCTGCGCCATGATCATTACCATTACTCAGGACGTTTTTCGCTTGGCGGAGGTGTTCACGATTTCACGTGGATCACGGACTGAGGCTAAGGTTTTGACCATAAAAATCCTCCGTGAAGGTGTCACGGGCTGGGGTGAATGTGTGCCGTATGCGCGATATGGTGAGACATTGGAAAGTGTTGCGGATCAAATCTCAGGCCTGCCCGTTGATGTAACCCGAGAGGAACTTTATGGCCTACTGGAAGCTGGTGCAGCCCGTAATGCTGTAGATTGTGCGTTGTGGGATCTTGAGGCTAAGGCTGCTGGTATTCGCGTCTGGGATTTAATTGGAGTCGCAGCACCGAGGCCCTGCATAACAGCATTTACCTTGTCTCTCGACACACCTGAGAATATGAAGATATCTGCGGCAAAGCAGGCGCATCGCCCGTTGCTCAAGATCAAGCTCGGAACGTCTGATGATATGTCTCGACTTGAAGCAGTGCGTGCAGGTGCCCCAAAATCTAAGATTATTGTGGATGCCAATGAAGGTTGGACATCTGAGGTTTACACCGATCTCGCACCGCACCTCATCCGTCTTGGCGTGAGTATGGTCGAACAACCGATGCCGGCGGGTCAGGACGACATGCTAGGCGAAATTTCTCGTCCGTTGCCAGTGTGCGCTGACGAAAGCTGCCACGACCGAGCGTCCTTGCCTGACCTGAAGGGAAAGTATGACATGGTGAATATCAAACTAGACAAAACTGGTGGACTGTCCGAAGCGTTGGCATTGGATGCAGCGGCCCGTGTTGACGGGTATGGCGTAATGGTCGGCTGCATGGTTGGGTCTTCCCTTGCTATGGCACCTGCGACGATTGTCGCACAAGGGGCGGAGGTCGTGGACCTTGACGGCCCACTTCTTCTAGCTGAAGACCGTGACAACGCATTGCATTTTAACGAAGACGGCGTGCACCCACCCGTCGCAGCACTTTGGGGATAACAAGATGAGCCGCACAGTTTATTTAAACGGAGCTTATTTGCCCGAAGAAGACGCTAAGATTTCGATTTTTGACCGTAGTTTTTTAATGGCTGATGGCGTTTATGAAGTGACATCTGTGCTAGGGGGCAAGTTAATAGATTTTGCAGGTCATTCCAAAAGGCTGGCACGATCCCTGAATGAACTTGAAATGCAAAAACCAGATGCATTTGATGAATTGTTGGAAATTCATCGCGAACTGGTTCGGTTGAACGATATCGATGAAGGCATGATTTATCTACAAGTCAGCCGGGGCAGCGCAGGGGATCGTGATTTCGCTTATCCAAATGCGGACGTCAAGCCAACGTTGGTTCTGTTCACGCAATCTAAGCCAAATCTTGCAAATAACCCTGTCGCCAAGGTTGGGATTAAAGTTATTTCGATCGATGATCAGCGTTGGGGCCGTCGCGATATCAAAACAGTGCAGCTGCTTTATCCGTCGATGGGCAAAATGATGGCCAAAGCCGCGGGTTGTGACGATGCGTGGATGGTTGAGGACGGTCATGTTACTGAGGGCACGTCTAACAATGCCTATATCGTTAAAGGCAACACGATTATTACCCGCCACCTTGGGACAGAAATTCTCCATGGAATCACGCGTGCAGCCGTGTTGCGGTTTGCCCTTGAAGCACAGATGAAGGTTGAAGAACGCAGCTTTACCATTGAAGAAGCGCAAGACGCCGATGAGGCGTTCATTACCTCTGCTTCGACCTTCGTGATGCCTGTGGTCGAGATCGATGCTGCGCCTATTGGTAAAGGCACGCCGGGCCCAGTTGCTGCGCGTCTACGTGATATTTACCTTGAAGAAAGTCGCAACGCCGCGGTTTAATCCTGCTGCTAGTCAGTCACAGCGCTGGGCGCCTAAGTTTTTTTATATAAATACTCTGGGACGCAAAGTGCGAAATCCTGTCGAGCGTGCTTTGCCGATTGGTGCTGTGATAAAACGTATATTAAATGGCAAATTTTAAAGCTAAACTAAGCACATCGCAAATTGTGGGTCCTGAACACTGCTGAACCAAAGATAGGCGTGTGATGTTAAAAATAGGTCACACTGACGGAGATCTAGTACACAGTAGCTAGGGTTTGTCTGAAATTATTTAAGGTAAGCCGTTTTTCTTTGTTACATTTTCATCAAATGCCACCTTAAACGCTGCTCTTTTGCTTGGGGCTACTTTGGCCTGATAACCTGTTTTCCAAGCGTCCATCGTCATACCGTAGAACGCTTCACGTCCCTCATCTTTAGTCATTTCAATGCCGCGTTCTGCAGCGGCTTCTTGGTACCAGCGACCCAAGCAATTGCGGCAAAAGCCAGTTAAATTCATCATATCAATATTTTGTACATCTGTGCGCTCTTCCATTAAGTGCTTTTTTAAGCGTCGAAAAGCGGCTGCTTCAAGTTCGATTTGGATTTGTGCATTAATATTAGGCATCTTGAGCCTCCATTTGAATTAGGGCTAGGGTTAGGATCGGGGCTAGTCGTTTGGCCCAAGTGATCTGTTGGTACGGCGTTTCAATCAGGTCACTGCGTAATTCGATCAGTACATTGGCGCGGCCCGTTTGCAAGGCGTGACGATCAACGGCATCTCCGGGCAGGTGGCCTGCATAGGGTTCATTGTCCCCGACGCATAAATCACCTTCACTGCGCAACAGTGACAAGAGTGGATTGGACAGCCTGTCGTCGAATTGATGCAAGATCCCAATGTGCCAAGGGCGCGGTGCGCGGCCATTAAGTTGTGGTGTAAAGCTGTGGATCGCAATAATTACTGTATCGTCCTGCTGCGCGGCCAGTTCCGTCAGTGCATTGTGGTAGGGCGTGTAAAACGCATCGACCCGCCGCGTCTTTTCGACTTCGTTTGCTGTGCGATTGGTAGGAATCACCGTCCCGTCGTACAGTTTCATTAATAGGGTTGGATCATCTAGCCCGCGGTTAGGATCAATTACCATTCGTGAAAAGTTAGATAATATTGCAGGCGCACTCAGTGCGTCCGCTAGGGCTCGGGTTACGCCTGCTGCGCCAATGTCGTATGCGATATGTCGTTGCATATCTGCCTCTGGAAGTCCCAGTGATCCACCCCCAACACAGGGCGGAACGATGTTTGTCGCATGGTCACATGTGATTAGCCACTGTGACCTTCGTGCAGTACCGTGTAAAAGAAATGGCTCGAACGGTTTTTTTATCATCTTCGTCTTATCCAATTGTGGGCAGTTGTAGACAGTTAAAATACGCTATAGGGCACCTTAAACGTTAGCGGTAACTGTTAATACAGTAGACTGCAGAACATGAGGAGTAACACCATGAAACGCGATCGCAACGTCAAGATTATAGCCACCCTTGGGCCGGCTTCAAATGATTACAAAATGATCCGTGCGCTGCATGAAGCGGGCGCAGATGTGTTTCGCCTCAATATGAGCCATGGGGACCATGCTGAGATCAAGGTCCGCCATGAAATTATTCGCCAAGTTGAAAAGGACCTTAAAAGCCCAATCGCCATTTTAGCTGATCTTCAGGGTCCAAAACTGCGCGTTGGTGTCTTTGCTAATGATGACGGTGAAGACCTTATTGTAGGCCAGTCGTTCCGCCTTGATCTGGATGACGCACCTGGCACGTCCAAGCGTGTTCAACTGCCCCACAAAGAGATTTTTGATGCACTTGAACCTGGTGCGCATCTATTGGTGAATGATGGTAAAATAAAATTGCGCGTCAAAGACTGCGGCCGAGACTTTGCGGATTGCGAAGTTCTTGTAGCGGGTGCGATTTCCAACCGTAAAGGTGTGAATGTGCCTGACGTGGTTCTGCCGCTTGCTGCATTGTCCGACAAAGATCGCAAGGATCTGGAATTTGTCTGCGAATTAGGTGTAGATTGGCTTGCCTTGTCATTCGTACAGCGTCCTGCCGACGTTGAAGAAGCTCGAAAGTTGACCAAGGGGCGCGCTGCGTTAATGTCCAAGATCGAAAAGCCAACGGCTGTAACGTTGTTTGACCAAATTCTTGCGGTATCTGACGGAATTATGGTCGCTCGTGGCGATCTGGGCGTCGAATTACCAGTTCAGAATGTACCGCCGATTCAGAAGCAATTGGTCCGTAAGTGCCGTGCAGCGGCCAAGCCTGTGATCGTTGCGACCCAAATGCTCGAATCTATGATTGATTCACCAATGCCAACGCGTGCCGAAGTTTCTGACGTTGCAACGGCGATCTATGAAGGGGCTGACGGTGTGATGTTGTCCGCAGAGTCCGCTGCTGGGTCGTTTCCAATAGAGGCTGTAACAACCATGAATAACGTTGCGGTCGAGGTTGAAGCAGACCCGACCTACACTGAAATTCTTGAGGCTGGGCGTAAAACTAGCGGGCGCACAGTCGCCGATGGAATTGTCGCGGCCGCGCGCGAAATTGCTGAGACAGCTGACATTAAAGCTATTTGTTGTTATTCTCAGTCGGGCACCACCGCGCTTTTGACCGTGCGGGAACGTCCGCGCGTTCCGATCATAGTGCTTTCTAGTGACATAAACACGGTGCGCTGCCTTGTGCTCAGTTGGGGAACGAACTGTGTAATGACAGTAAAGGTCGTTGATCGGTTCAAAACTGCTGTGATTGAAGCAGTACGTGCTGCGCTTTCATCGGGCATCGCAACGCCAGACGATATGGTCGTTGTTACAGCGGGTGTTCCATTTAACACACCTGGCAGCACAAATATTCTACGTGTAGCGCCGTGCGACGAACGTTTGATTTTTGCAGGATCTTCGGAGTAACTTTATTTACGGGTTGAAACTACTTTAGTTGTTGATTGGACACTCTATTTCCATACTTGTCCATTTTAGATTTTACAGCTTGAGCTCACTTCATGTTTTTCCAAGCTGCATTTACTATTATTAAAGGGTAGCAGTAGGCATACGGCGCCAGCCATACGTGGAAATTCAGTCGGCTGCCCTATTGATGACCTTCCCTAAAAATTAGCTAGCATTGTGGTGCGCCACACCAATTAACTTCGTTGCGCATTGATAGAGATTTCCCTTGCCACAGAACATGTGGCAGGCTACTTGAAAAATTCCAATTGCGCGTCCGGCCTAAGTGGCATGCCGAGTCGAGCGATCCACCGACCCAAAGAGGAGACGGAAATGCCCAAGATGAAGACAAAATCAAGCTGCAAAAAGAGATTCTCAATGACTGCTACTGGCAAAGTCAAAGGATCTCAGGCTGGTAAACAGCATGGCATGATTAAACGTTCAAATAAATTCCTGCGGAATGCGCGTGGAACAACCCTGTTGTCGGCACCTGATGCGAAAATCATCAAGTCCATGATGCCATACGCGCGCTAAGGAGAATTTGATATGCGAGTTAAAGGTGGTACAGTCACTCATCGTCGTCACAAAAAGGTAACAGATGCAGCGAAAGGCTATTATGGCCGTCGTTCTAATACCTTCAAAGTTGCACGTCAGGCTGTCGATAAGGCAAACCAATACGCAACCCGTGATCGTCACAACCGGAAGCGTAACTTCCGCGCTTTGTGGATCCAGAGAATTAATGCAGCTGTTCGCAGCATTGATGAAACTCTGACATATTCACGTTTCATCAATGGCCTGAGCTTGGCTGGTATCGAAGTGGACCGCAAAGTTCTCGCAGACCTTGCCGTCCACGAACCAGAAGCTTTTGGTGCGATTGTCGAAAAAGCAAAGTCCGCAATGTCGTAATCTGAATTATTTTTTGAAATTAAAGAGGCCTTCTCCGTTGGGGATGGCCTTTTTTATTAGCCTGTATGCGTCTAAAATGCGGTTATTAGCCGTTTAGGCATAGCTACCATAATTTGAGTGATGGAGCTTGAAAAAGGTTGTTCTAGGCCCCTCAAGTGACAGTAGCTCTTCAAAAGAGGTTACGAATCTTAGCTATCTTTACAATATTGTGAGAGATGTTGGAGAAATGCACGGTTGTGTAAGCCTTTGATCATTAAATGGTTTCACAATAAATTATTAATTTTTCAAATATAGTCTCCGCAATTGTAGCTTGTTTCGCTTGATGAGCTACTATTGCCTGAGATGTGGCTTTTAATTTACATAATGATACTGGATCTAACAATTTTGACGTTAACATGTCGCTTTCAACTTCAAATAGTCAGCATAAAGATATGCTTATAACTGATCAAGTGGTTCCACCGTGTTATATTATAATGATTTATTTATGATGCTTCAAACCAGTGCGATTACGATGTTAAGTCTTAACTTAAAGATAATGGTGGAATGACTGACCAAATCAATGTCTGTAGGCTGGCAAGCTACGCCATGAACTAATGTGCTGGGATAGCGTTCTTAACGATAAAAATGTGTCTTTCGTCGGCCTTTAGTTGCCAATTTAAGATGGTAATAATATCATGGGCTATTATTATGGCGAAGTTTTGTGCACCCAAAAATATTACTTATCCTACACCAAAATAAATGCGAAATAAAGGGCACAACATTTTAGACATATATTTTCTTAATTGTCATTACAGAGATATTTCTTGGTCTACACCAGTATGTAAGTTTAATTAAAAGGTAACTTTTTGCTAGGTATAATGTTAAAAACTTATTAAATTTACAACTTGTGCTTACCTGAAGGCCGCAAAATTTCTAGTTTTAAGATCTGACAAAGCTTCTAATAAGTCTGTAAGTAGCCCCCCCAAACCTTGCAACTCATCCACCATTTCGCTACCTCAAAGCCAACACGGCTAAGGGGCCTAAGAATGGACAGTTCATGGACGATCTGAAATCAAAATACCTCAATCTGATTGGCAAAGCCTCTGATGAAGCCACGCTTGAAGACTTACGGGTTCAGGCGGTCGGCAAAAAAGGTGAAGTCAGTTTGCAATTGCGCTCTCTGGGCAAAATGACGCCAGGGGAACGGCAGATGGCTGGCCCCGCGCTCAATGCCCTCAAAGATGAGATTAACAGTGCTCTTGTTGCCAAGAAAATTGCGCTTGGAGACGCAGCTTTGGATCAACGCCTGCGTGCTGAGTGGCTTGATGTCACAATGCCTGGGCGGGATCGCCGTGTTGGTACGATCCACCCAGTGTCCCAAGTCTGGGAAGAATGCACCGCTATCTTCGCGGATATGGGCTTTGCAACAGCAGAAGGCCCACAGATCGACACTGATTGGTATAACTTTGACGCGCTCAACATTCCTGGACACCATCCTGCACGCGCAGAAATGGACACGTTTTATATGCACCGGGCTGACGGTGACGACCGTCCGCCGCATGTCTTGCGCACGCATACGTCACCAGTGCAAATACGTGAGATGGAAAAGCAAGGTGCGCCGATCCGGATCATTTGCCCTGGCCGAGTCTACCGAGCTGATTATGACCAGACGCACACACCGATGTTCCATCAAATTGAAGGCCTCGCCATTGACAAAAACCTATCCATGGCGAACTTGAAATGGGTTCTTGAAGAATTCTTCACCGCCTATTTTGGCACAAAGGTCAAAACCCGCTTCCGCGCATCCCACTTCCCGTTTACCGAACCAAGCGCCGAGGTAGACATCCAGTGTTCATTCTCTGGTGGCACTGTGAAAGTGGGGGAGGGTAACGACTGGCTCGAAGTTCTCGGATCCGGCATGGTCCACCCCAAAGTTCTACAGGCAGGCGGAATTGACCCAGACGAATACCAAGGTTTTGCCTTTGGTATGGGTATTGATCGGATTGCTATGTTGAAATACGGGATTTCCGACCTGCGTGCGTTCTTTGAGAGTGATCTGCGTTGGCTGCGGCATTATGGGTTTAGTCCGTTGCAGGTGCCAACGTTGCATGGGGGGTAGGGCGTGGATACAATATTATTACCCGCCATTACGCACCTTCTCGCAGGCCTGATGGCAGCATTAGTAACTCAATGGGTGACGCGTCAGAATCATCACCAAACAAAAGCAAACCGTGAACATGAAGCTGAAATTGCCTCTTGCTCGATTAGACGGGAAAAGCTGCTTGATGCATTTCACGCAATATATTTCTCTGAACCTCAAAGGCATGAGTCGAAAAAGTTAAGTAACGACGAATTGATAAAGCAGGAGCGGATGCGATCGGCTGCATTTGCGGACATTGGTTTATTTGGAGATGAAAGGTTAATACAATTGTTGGACCCGTCGATCCAAGAGAGTACCAATTATGACACTTCAATTTTGATGAAACGCCTACGGGATTTTCTGAGAGAGCTTCATGGTTTAGAGTCAACAGACGCATATTATCAACGGCTTAAAATTCAACCACCACCAAAAACTGATGAATTCATACTAAATGATTATGAAGATGTGGACTCTGAAAGTCAGATTTAGTTGTGCACTCGAAACATCCCAAGATTGGGCGCTGCCCTTTTCCGCGCCGCTGTGATCCTCTAATAACGTCTCAAAAGGGCCTCAAAATGACTGATAACATCGAAGACCTGCAAGAAACCTACCCTGGCGCGGGCACGTTCCAGTTTGGGGCTTCTGCTGAAACCTGTGCGGCGCTTATCGAACTTGTGCGTAAGGGCAAAAAACGCGCGAACTGTGCCCCGCTGCGCGACTTCAAGAATGAGCCCGAGGCAATGCCTGTCGTAAACCGTATTGATATTGTTGCTGATTGGGATGGCCAGCCGACCTTTGTGGTTAAAACTGTCCGAGTTGACGAGGTTCGCTATTGCGACGTAACAGAAAATATGGCGAAAGCAGATGGGTTTGAAACCTTGCTGGCGTGGCGCAAGGCCAACAAAGCCAGCATCAGTCGCGACGGTAATTGGGATCCAGTTCTGCCTATGCTATTCGAATTTTTCTCCTTGGTCGAAGATCTGGATGGCCGCCAAATTGAGGAAAAATCATGAAATTTACACTTTCCTGGCTGAAATCTCACCTTGACACAGACAGCTCTGTTGATGAGATTTGTGAAACTCTTACTGATCTCGGGCTTGAGGTCGAAAGTATCGAAAACCCCGCAGCCAAGCTTTCTGATTTTGTCATCGGCAGAGTTACTCATGCGGAAAAGCATCCCGATGCTGACAAGTTAAAGGTGTGTACAGTTGATGCAGGATATGGCCCAACACAGATCATTTGCGGCGCACCAAACGCGCGCGAAGGTATTACAGTAGTCGTTGCCAAACCTGGCACCTATATCCCTGGCCTTGATATCACGATTTCTGTTGGCAAAATCCGCGGCATCGAATCATTTGGTATGATGGCGTCTGAGCGTGAACTGGAGATTTCCGAAGAGCACGACGGTATTATTGAACTTCCTGCTGGAGAGATTGGCCAATCATTCGCTGATTATCTCGCCGAATATGAACCTGCGCGTATTGACCCTGTTATTGAAATTGCTATTACCCCCAATCGGCCTGACGCTCTAGGTGTGCGCGGCGTTGCGCGTGATCTGGCAGCCCGTGGTCTCGGCACGATGAAGTCATGCGATGTAGATTCCGTCCCTGCATCCTTTGCTAACCCGATCTCAGTCACCATTGACGACGACACGCTTGCCCAAGCCCCGGTGCTCTATGGTCGCTTGATCAAAGGGGTTAAAAACAGCCCAAGTCCGGACTGGTTGCAACGACAACTTCGCGCAATTGGATTACGGCCGATCTCGTTCCTTGTCGATGTGACCAACTGGTTCACCTACGATCTAAACCGTCCGCTGCATGTGTTTGATGCGGATAAAATCAGCGGAAATACTTTGCGTCTGCACCGCGCCGAGGGGACTGAAACTCTCATTGGCCTCGACGACAGAAACTACATACTGCCCAAAGGCGCAACTGTCATTTCTGACGTAGAAGGCCCTGAATCCATTGGCGGTGTGATGGGCGGTCTGCGCACAGGCTGTACAATGGACACCGTTAATGTCTTTGTTGAGTCGGCATATTTTGATCCAATCCGTACGGCCTACACAGGCCGCGCTTTAAAGATAAATTCTGATGCGCGATATCGTTTTGAACGCGGCATTGACCCTGCATTCACGCCCGAAGGTCTTGAACATGCCGTGCGCATGATCATCGATCATGCGGGTGGTAAAGCGTCAGAGGTTGTGCAGGCGGGTCAAATCCCTGATACATCTCGTGCCTATAAACTGGACACGGAACGCTGTTCATCTCTTGTAGGGATGGACATTTCTGCAAATACGCAACGCTTAACTTTAACCTCTCTCGGTTTCATAATGGTTGGCGACATGGCCAATGTCCCAAGCTGGCGTCCCGACGTGCAAGGTTCGGCTGATTTGGTTGAAGAAGTGGCGCGCATCGCCTCCTTGACGAAACTCAGAGGAGTCCCAATGCCGCGTGCTGGTGTTCCGGTTCCTGTCCTGACGCCAATGCAGAAACGCCTCGCTATTGCACGGCGTACAACGGCCACTTTGGGCTATAATGAATGTGTGACTTACTCGTTTATTGACCAAGCGGCGGCAGAGCTGTTTGGTGGTGGTTCCAATGCTACAAAGCTTGCCAACCCAATCAGTTCTGAAATGTCGCACATGCGACCTGCTCTGCTGCCCAACTTGTTGCAGGCCGCAGCACGTAACCAAGCACGTGGCATGACCAACCTTGCACTATTTGAGGCTGGCGATGCTTTCCATGGTGGTGAACCGGGTGAACAGCATACATTGGTCACCGGTATCCTTGTTGGCAAAACTGGTCCAAAGGATGTGCACGGCGTGTCGCGCAATGTCGATATATATGACGCCAAAGCGGATGCCGAAGCAATCCTGTCCGCTATGGGTGCGCCCAAAAAGGTTCAAATACTGCGTGGAGCAGGGGACGTGTGGCACCCTGGTCGTCATGGGATGATCTGCCTAGGGCCGAAGAAAATCCTTGGTGTGTTCGGGGAAATTCACCCCAAAATTCTGACAGCGCTTGATGTTAAAGGTCCTGTTGTTGCCTTTGTGCTATACCCGTCGGATGTTCCAATTCCTAAAAACCAGGTGGTCAACCGTGGTGCGGCTAACCTACCGGATTTGCAGGCAGTTGAACGTGATTTCGCTTTTGTGATGGACACAACCGTTGATGCTCTCACAGCAGTCAATGCAGCGGCTGGTGCGGACAAGGAACTTATCGAAGATGTACGTGTTTTTGATGAATTTATTGGTGGTTCACTGGGTGAGGGTAAAAAATCCCTCGCTATGACTGTGCGTTTACAGCCGAGCAGCATAACATTAAAAGACGCAAATATTGAGGTTGTTAGTGCAAAGATCATCGATAAAGTTACCAAGGCCACGGGTGGTACACTACGTGGCTGATGCTTGGCATGCAGAAGTCGCTTTAGCGAGGTTGTTAACACCAGCGTGATACGCGATATTGTGGTAATCTCTTTGTGGGTGACAAGCCAGACCTTAAAGCTCACTTTTAGATTTGCATCCAAAATACGTTTTATCCAGATAGTAATATCCATGACGTGGTCATCTATTTGTAAAAGCCAAGCTTAGCACTGATCATTTCACACACCAGAAAACTGTTTTTTGTTCCAAACTGAACCGCCTAGTGCTTGATGAAAATATCCATTGCAGCTACGTGTCCCAGATTTCTACCTGCACTTTTAAACGATAGCTGGTCATGAATTACTACATCAGCTCCCAATTTGGGCTTCCCGCATTTGTTCAGGTACTCCGTTGACACTTAAATCTGCTCCGTCGTTCTGTTGATCAGGCGCGCCACTATATAGGGCTATTGGGGCGGCACGTACCGGACTGAGATATTTACTTTATGGCACATCAGTTCGGGAATGCCGTCTGCTGTGATTACGTTGATTTCCAGCGCCGTTTCGAGTTTGCTGTCTTTAACGATTTTCCGTGGAACAAATGTTGTGGTGAAGTTGTCGCTGGCCGTGATGTGGACCCTCCTGCTGATATTGATGGTTGCGTCTCTGCAATCTACGCGACCAGCTCGCAGAAGCGCTTATGTAGTGCATGTGTACAATTAGTTCGCGCCAAACCCGCTCATAAAGCATTAGTAACAGGGGGCTTTCCAATTCGGTGACTTGATGAATGAGCATTAGCTGCGTCTGCTCTAATTTTTCTGTGGAATTGGATAATAACTGGTACGCATATCTCTTCTGTTATGACCAGAATTGTTCGCACCAAGACTGCTTCTTGTGCTGTCAAAAACGTCAATTTCCACATAATAACTACACAATAGGTTGTTAAATTATCATTTATATCCGACGTGGTGTTAGGCTTGAATTTGCTTCGCCTCATGCGTGCGCTCGAATACATGTTTGATGATGTATGCATTGCTCCCTACATACGGATATTTCATCGCCAAGGCGCTGTGCTTAAACTAGCATTTAGGTGGTCTAAAATTCTTGGGCTTAAGGCGATAATCCCGCTAATGCTGGTAATAGGAAAAGTTTCTGACGTGGGGTTTTTAATTTTACAGAATTTTAAGTTAGTTCAGAGTAGTCATTTTTTCGCTATTTTGTGTTTTTTAAAGCCTCGCCATGCTTAAAAGTTCGTGTCACGCTGAGCGTAATTCGTTAGGTTGGGCACAACCTGAGGAGGCATTATGCTCAAAGTTTATTTATCCGGCGAAATCCACACCGACTGGCGCGAGCAGATCATCGATGGGGCCAAAGGCTTCGACGTGGAATTTCTCAGCCCGGTCACTAACCATGCTGCGTCAGACGATTGTGGTGTGAATATTTTAGGCACAGAGGTGAACAAATATTGGCACGACCACAAGGGCGCTATGGTCAATGCAATTCGCACCCGTAAAGGCATAGCGGACGCTGATGTTGTTGTGGTCCGGTTTGGTGAAAAATACCGCCAATGGAACGCGGCGTTTGATGCAGGCTTTGCTGCGGCTTTGGGTAAGTCGCTGATCGTATTGCAACAACCAGACCACGATCACGCTTTGAAAGAAATTGATGCAGCGGCATTGGCGATGGCGCGTGAACCTTCAGAAGTGGTAGAAATCCTGCGCTATGTTCTTACGGGCGATCTACAAGGAAAATCATAAATCTGCAAAAATTCTGTGTAGGCTGTGTGTCCAAAAATTCCCGCCCTGATGATTAACTAGTCACCGGGCAAATCAAATTTTATTAACCAGAAAATAAATCGTTTGGATTCAGAGCTGTCTTCCCCTTCGCGACCGCTGGGCGCATTATGAACTGAATTACATAAGCAGGCACATTGGCCAGCCTGTTATGTCCTTTGTACTGTAGAATTTAATTGAATTAAGCCATGGGGCAAGTGCGGTGTCAGCAATGGAAAAGTTGCCCATGATCTAGTCTTTGCCCTCCAGTTCGGTCACGACCTGTAGACATGTGACTTCTGCGACGTAGCGATCATGATGATATTAGTCTTCGACCTCGGATCTGGCAGATTTCACAAAGAACCCCATTTGCATAAACATTGGGCCTACTCAGCCTATCAGGAACATCAACCATATAATGATGTTCGTTTGCATTGTGAAATAGTCAAAGAAGGCGGGGAAAACTCCCCAGATGTGTCGTTAGAAGGTCTCATGCAGGAAGATATCCTGATAAAAGATTTAGGCTACATTAAGGAAGTAATCTATATGTTTGGATATGGCAAAAACCCACCATTATTTGTAACTCATTTTTAAACTTTTAGTGCGAGTTGTGGCGACAACACATCGATTTCAAGTTCCTTACCAACTGCATAATACGTCAAATTTCCAGCATGAATGTTCAGACCATTCAGTATGTGCTCATCGTTTTCACAAGCTTGGCGCCATCCCTTATCAGCAAGCGCTAGGACGAACGGCATAGTAGCATTGCCCAGTGCAATCGTCGATGTGCGCGCAACTGCCCCTGGCATGTTCGCCACACAATAGTGCATAATTCCGTCTACGTCATAGATTGGATCATGATGTGTTGTAGCCTTGGATGTCTCAAAGCACCCGCCTTGGTCAATGGCGACATCAACCAACACTGATCCAGGTTTCATCTGGCCCAGCTGTTTTCGGCTAATAAGTTTTGGAGCTGCTGCTCCAGGTATCAGAACTGCACCAACAACCATATCCATGTGTGATAATAATTCCTCGACAGCGCCTTTGTCAGAATATTGTGTTGTCAGGCGGCCCATAAATACATCGTCTAGGTACGATAAGCGTGTTAAAGATTGGTCCAAAACTGTGACATTCGCGCCCATACCTACAGCTACCCGCGCTGCTGCCGTTCCAACGACACCACCGCCGATAATTGCAACATTTGCAGGACGCACACCAGGCACGCCCCCCAAAAGAACGCCGCTACCTCCATTGACTTTTTGCAGAGCCCACGCGCCCGATTGCGGTGCCAAACGCCCAGCGACCTCAGACATGGGTGCGAGCAGTGGCAGGCCACCGTTCGCGTCAGTTACGGTTTCATAAGCAATCGCTGTGCATCCTGACGCCATCAGATCTTTGGTTTGTTCCGGGTCGGGTGCTAGGTGTAAATATGTGAATAGTAACTGCCCTTCGCGCAGCATTTTACGTTCAGAGGTTTGGGGTTCTTTAACTTTTACAATCATTTCGGCTGTAGCAAACACGTCTGCTGCAGTTCCAATAATTTCTGCACCTGCGTCGATGTAGTCTTCATCAGTGAACCCAGCGCCTATACCAGCCTGTGTTTCAACCAAAATCTTGTGGCCATGGGCAATGGCTTCGCGGGTGGCGTTAGGGGTTAGACCAACGCGGAATTCTTGTGGTTTGATTTCTTTGGGGCAACCGATATGCATTTGCGTCTCCTCTTTGTAAAAACAAAATTGCGCCGTTTGGGTGGAAAGAACTAGTAATCTTCGGTGTATTAGCGCTACAAGACGCAATATTCGTCTTTAAATTTGATAAAAAACAGGATTATTTTGCGTAATGGACCTTGATGAAACTGACCGCCGTCTTTTAAATGCTCTACAGCGTGAAGGTCGTCTTTCGAATGCGGAGTTGTCCCTTAAGGTGAATCTTTCGCCATCTGCCTGTCATAGACGGGTACAGCGTCTTGAAAAGGAAGGTTTCATATCAGGTTATGTTGCCCTGGTGAACCCGCGCAAAGTAGCGCGTAAGATCACAGTGTTTGTTGAGATCACGTTGCGTGCACAAGCTGACGATGTGCTAGATGCGTTTGAGAAATCTGTCGCCAGAATTCCTGACGTGCTGGAGTGTCATTTGATGGCAGGGCAGGCGGACTATTTGCTAAAAGTCGTGGCAGAAGATGCAGAGGATTTCGCCAGGATTCATCGTCGTTATCTGGCCAGCCTTCCTGGTGTCCAAGGCATGCAATCATCGTTTGCGCTTCGCACGGTACGCCAGACTACTGCGCTGCTTGTTTAGGATTAAAGCAAAGGGATAATCAAAAGAAACGAAAGAGCATGGCTTAAACATGTATAATCTTTAAGTTGATTAATTCATCACAGCAGAGGCCCGCGACAAAGACAAAGTAAATAAGAGCAGTCCTACATTCTGTGACCATCATGTGTCGTTTATCGGTATGATCGCTGATTAGGTCAGCGGTCATAATTATTTTACAGAAGACGATTGCTAGCCATCTCCACCAAGATTAAAGTTCTTTGGGCTATGAAAGTCGTGAACCATCATGCGACTTGGCGTCGTTGAGTTCTGAACCTGAACAGCAGGACTTAAAAAATGCGAAGCTATTTTATATGTTTAAGATGTCGTTATTATACAGCCCGTAGGTATAGTCTAGGCACGTTCCAAACTGTGCCATAAGAGAATTTCTGATAAAGTAGAAAAGCCCCCCCCGCGCTGAAAGGTGTGGGGGGGGCCTTATTTCAGCGTTAATAGAGGGTGCTTAGAGCATCCCCTCGCGCTCGAGTTTCTTCCGAGCCAGCTTGCGCTGACGGCGAATTGCTTCAGCTTTTTCGCGCGCCTTTTTCTCGGACGGTTTTTCAAAAGCTTGCTTAAGCCTCATTTCGCGAAAAACGCCTTCACTCTGGAGCTTCTTCTTCAGAACTCGGAGCGCCTGATCAACGTTGTTTTCACGGACACTTACCTGCATGTGGTTTTCACCACCTCTCTAAGTTGGATTTGCAATAAGTTGCAGGAACTCGCCTCATAGCAATCTAACCCTATATTGTCTACTGTGCTTTTGGCGGCCTTTAGCCTTCTGCGCTCGCGCAAGGCCAGAGGTCGCCAACAAGAAATTCAAGTTAACCGCTAATTGCGCTAGTTTAAAATAGAAACCTGAAGTGGAGCTACACATGACACAGTTACCTAATTTCCGTGCCCTTACGTTGCTGGATGCTATCCTGCCTCATGTGGCCTTTGATGGTTGGTCTGATGGTGCGTTTGTCGCTGCAGCCGATGAGTGTGAGTTACCGCTAGTGGAAGCCCGCAGAGTCTGTCCGCGTGGTGCCGTTGATCTGGCGATTCTTTTTCACACACAGGGCGACGCTGCAATGGTTGCAGCGATTTTATCTGCTGACCTGAGTGGGATGAGATTCCGAGATAAGGTCGCTCATGCTGTGCAGCTGCGGCTAGACGCAGTGAACAACAAAGAGGCTGTGCGGCGTGGCTCTGCGCTGTTTGCGCTGCCGCATATGGCGCCGATCGGTTCCAAACTGATCTGGGGTACGGCGGACGCAATTTGGAAGGCACTTGGCGACATGTCTGATGACATCAATTGGTATACCAAAAGGGTAACGTTGTCGGCTGTGTATGGATCTGTTGTGCTTTATTGGCTTGGCGACGAAACTGACGACGAGCAGGCGACCAGCGCTTTCATTGATCGCCGAATTGAAAATGTTATGCAGTTCGAAAGTTTTAAGGCTATGGTCAACAAAAATCCGTTGATTAAGCCCATTGCAGGGATGCTAGCTCAACTTATTTCGCGTGTCAAAGCGCCAAGTGCGTCACCCAGTGACTTGCCGGGGACATGGAACACACCGCAATGAAGGCTGTTGAAATTATACAAGCTGGTGGACCAGAGGTTCTGACATTAAATGATGTGCCGATGCCTGAGCCAGCGTTTGGACAAGTGCGGATTAAAGTTTCTTATGCGGGCGTTAACCGCCCCGACGCGCTGCAACGAGCAGGGATGTATAATCCACCTAAAGGCGCCAGTCCTTTGCCTGGTCTAGAGGTCGCTGGAGAGATCAGTCTAATCGGTGCCGGTGTGACTGGTTGGACAGTTGGTGACGTGGTTTGTGCATTGCTGCCGGGTGGTGGGTATGCTGAAGAAGTTGTGACAGCTGCAGCTCATTGTTTGCCTGTTCCTGAAGGGTTAACCTTAAAACAGGCTGCATGTTTGCCCGAAACGTATTTTACCGTCTGGTCCAACGTTTTCATGCGAGGCGGTCTGAACGCGGGGGAGCGGTTTCTAGTCCATGGCGGATCATCTGGTATTGGGACGACGGCGATTCAATTGGCACATGCATTTGGTGCACGTGTGTTCACTACTGCTGGATCTGATGCCAAATGTCGTGCGTGTTTGGATCTTGGGGCAGAAGTGGCAATGAATTACCGTGACGTGGACTTTGTTGATGAAATGAAATCACAAGGTGGTGCTAATTTAATTCTTGATATGGTAGGTGGTGATTATTTGCCGCGCAACGTGCGTGCGCTGGCTGACGATGGTCGGTTGATTCAGATAGCGTTCCTGCAAGGTCCAAAGATTGAGCTAAACTTTGCTCACTTGATGATGCGCCGCCTGACAATTACGGGATCAACCCTGCGCCCGCAGTCTGACCTTGTTAAGGCAGAGATTGCGCAGCAGTTGAAAGCTAACGTTTGGCCTTTACTGGTGTCTGGAAAGGTTGCGCCTGTGATGGACCAAGAATTCACATTAGCGGATGCTTCAGCCGCTCATAGGCGCATGGAAAGTAGCCAGCATATTGGGAAGATTGTATTGAAGGTTTTGCACTAAAATATTTTGCAGAGGAAGTAAGTATTGCGCGAAATTAAGCACGGACAGTTTGCTGTAAATATATTCGTTACGAAAAGTAGAGCTTAATTGAAGGTTGTAAGTATGTTTTGAACACGTCAAAATAATAACAGATGCCATGCAAGACCAACGAAATCTTGACTGGAAATATTTAAAATAATCTTCAATATACACATATTGTCATTAGTTATTAGTGAATTTTTTTATATTGCCCTTTTGCATACTGAAAAATAGCATTTCACTGGATTAAGAAATGCGCTGTCTGGTGTGCAGTTATGAATTATTTTAGAGCTACAGCAGCGAGGTTCCAAGTCAGTTATCAGACAAATAATAGCTTCTTGGATTATTGACGCGCAGCATGAGATCCTAATTCTACTTGGTGAAAGATGTAAATTGTGGATATTTCTGTCCAACGCGCAAAAATTTAGTGACCATAAAATAAAAAACATTAGTTGATTCCGCTTCCAATGTCTTGTGCTTTTGCTGGTATCGCGAGTGTGTGTAGGAATGTAATGAGTTGAAAATTTGGGGTCTTTCCATAATCTCGTCGTCCGACTATACGTAATATAAGTTCCCTGACATTGTGAACCTGGCCGAAACCGGTCCGCCCCTTAAGGGCTTAAGGAAGTCATGTCGAATGATAAGGAGAAAACGCGATGAGCGGTACACCAATTATGGCTAAAGCTACAGCAGTTTGGCTTTGCGACAACACCACAATGACATTCAAGCAGATCGCAGATTTTTGCGCGTTGCACGAGCTAGAAGTGCAGGGCATTGCTGACGGTGATGTTGCGGCTGGCGTTAAAGGGTTCGACCCACTTACCAACAAACAGCTGACGCAAGACGAGATTGACCGTGGTGAAGCCGACCCAACTTATAAGTTAAAACTTTTATTTCACCCTGGATCAGCTGGCGAAGAAAAGCGTCGTGGTCCACGTTATACGCCATTGTCCAAGCGTCAAGATCGCCCTGCATCAATCTATTGGTTGGTCAAATTCCACCCCGAATTGGCTGATGGTCAGATTTCAAAGCTGGTAGGCACCACGAAACCTACTATTCAGGCAATTCGTGAACGTACACATTGGAATATCAATAACATCGAACCCATAGATCCGGTTGCATTGGGTCTTTGTAAGCAAATTGAACTAGACGCGGCCGTTCAAAAAGCTGCGGCTAAAAAAGCGAAAGAAGGCGGCGTAATGTCTGATGATGAACGTCGCAAGCTGGTTTCGACTGAACAAAGCCTTGGAATGGGCGTCGAATCCAAAATACCGTCGGCGATTGAGGGTCTTGAGACGTTCACGCTTGGCGAAAGTATGCCTGAGACTGACGAAGATACCTCAATTCCGGATAAAGATACATTCTTTAACTTGCCCAACAATGTGGATGATGATGACGAAAATTGATACTAACCTCAATTTTAATCTCAATGAAAAGCCCTTGTGCAATGCTTGGGGGCTTTTCTATTTCATCTATGTATAATTTTTTGCTGCCCACGCCAAGCTGGCTGTGATGTTTTGAAACAAATGTAGTGAATGGTTAGAGGGCTTTGCGTGCATTAAGCGCAGCTGCGATAGTACCGTCATCAAGGTAGTCGAGTTCGCCACCAACGGGGACGCCTTGCGCCAAAGTTGTCACCTTTACGCCGTATAATTCATCGGCGATATAATGCGCTGTAGTTTGGCCGTCGATTGTGGCTCCTAACGCGAGGATTACTTCAGTGATGCTCTCAGTCGTAATGCGATCGCGCAGTTTTGGGATCCGCAGTTCATCTGGACCAATGTCGTCAAGTGCAGATAGTGTGCCGCCAAGTACGTGGTAGCGGCCTTTGAAAACACCAGATCGTTCCATTGCCCAGAGGTCTGCCACGTCTTCGACGACGCAAATCTGGTTAACGTTGCGTTTCTCATTTTGGCAAATCCCACAAATGTCGGAGGTGCCGATGTTACCACAGGTCAGACATTCACGCGCAGTATCCCCGACAATGGTCATTATTTGCGCTAGAGGTTTGAGCAATTGTCCACGTTTTTTTATAAGATGTAGCACGGCACGACGAGCCGATCTGGGGCCTAACCCAGGAAGGCGGGCCATCAAATTAATTAGCGCGTCAATGTTTTCAGGGGTTTGGCTCATGGGTGGGACATCGCATAAAAACTCCTGTGTGGGGCCCACAAATTATGAAGGGCAACTTGTTAAACTCCACCAGTTTGAAAGCTGCGCTTTCAAACTAAAACGGCAACTTCATATCTGCTGGAAGGCCTAACCCATCGGTCAATTTCGCCATTTCTGTCTGCGCTTTGTCAGAAGCTTTGGATTGCGCATCTTTGATTGCTGCAAGGATCAGGTCTTCAACGACTTCTTTGGCATCACCGTTGAAAATTGATGGATCAATATCAAGCGCTTTAAGTTCGCCTTTTGCAGATGCCGTCGCTTTGACCAATCCTGCACCGCTGATCCCAACGACCACAATATCATGCAAATCGTCTTGCAACTGGCCCATTTGTTTTTGCATTTCTTGGGCTTTTTTCATCATTCCGGCCATATCGCCGAGGCCGCCTAGTCCTTTGAACATCACCGTCTCCTATGTACTTATTAAGTATTAGATAGGTAGCGCGTGGGCAGGCTGCAAGGCGTATTAGCTGTCTTCGAATGGATCCCATTCGCCATCAACTTCTGGCAGCGCTTCAAGCTCTGCTTCCGCTTCTAGTGCTTTGGGGGTTCGAATATCAGTGATTCTGGAACCAGGAAATTTCATCAGGACGGCCTGAACCAGCGGATGCGCATGTGCCCTGTCGCGTAGGACGTTGGTTTCGGTATCGCGAACTTCGGCAATTGTTTCTGCGCCACCTTCGTTGACCAGCGTAACCGTCCAACGGTTTCCGGTCCAAGCCTGAAGGCGCGATCCAAGCCGCTGCGCAAGATCGTGTGGCGCGCCCTTAGCCGGCATAAATTCAATGCGACCAGGCTGATAAGCAACAAGTCTTACGCCGGTTTCGACTTCAACCAATAATTTTACATCGCGGTGGCTGCGGATCAATTCAATGATGTGCTCAAAGGTAGGATAATGGGCCAACACTGCGTCGTCTGCCAAGGCAAGTAAAGCGCCACCTGAAAAGGCAGATTGACCATTAAGGTTAGAGTGGTTCTGCGCAATAGTTGATGATTGCGAGTCTATGTTCACGGTAGGTGTTGCGCGCGGGCCACCACCACCAGGGCCACTGGAAGGAGGTGTTTCTTTGTCGAGCTTGCGCACGAGTTCTTCAACACTGGGCAAATCCGCCACGTGGGTCAGTCGAATGACCGCCATTTCAGCTGCCATCATAGCATTGGGCGCAATCGCAACTTCTTCGAGAGCTTTCAGTAACATCTGCCACAGCCGTGTTAGCACCCGCATTGCTATGGTATCCGCCATCGCAATGCCGCGCGTGCGTTCATCAGGGCTGACGGTAGGGTCTTCAGCTGCATCGGGAGTAATCTTGATCACGCTGACCCAATGAGCTATTTCTGCCAGATCGCGCAGGATCGCCATTGGATCTGCACCGTCGGCGTATTGGCTTGACAATTCATGCAACGCATTGGCTGCTTGCCCTTTGAGAAGCATGTCAAAAAGATCTATTACGCGCCCACGATCCGCAAGGCCAAGCATCGCACGGACTTGGTCGGCAGTGGTTTCGCCAGCGCCATGTGATATCGCTTGGTCAAGCAGTGACTGTGCATCTCGCGCAGACCCTTCTGCTGCTCGTGTAATCAAAGCGAGTGCGTCATCCGTAATTTTTGCTTTTTCAGCATTTGCGATCTTGCGCAACAGGTTAATCTGATCTTCAGGTTCGATGCGGCGAAGATCAAAACGCTGACAGCGCGACAATACAGTAACGGGAACTTTGCGTATTTCGGTTGTTGCGAAGATAAACTTGACGTGCTCAGGCGGTTCTTCCAACGTCTTAAGAAGTGCGTTAAACGCGTTTACGGAGAGCATGTGAACTTCGTCAATGATGTAGACTTTGTAACGTGCGGATGCGGCGCGATAATGTACGCTTTCGATGATCTCACGTATGTCGCCGACGCCGGTGCGTGATGCAGCGTCCATTTCCATGACGTCAACGTGACGACCTTCTACAATAGCAACGCAATTTTCGCATTTCCCACAGGGTTCAGTCGTTGGACCACCCATCCCGTCAGCCTCGATGCAGTTCATCCCTTTCGCAATAATTCGCGCAGTAGTTGTTTTACCGGTGCCTCGTATGCCAGTCATGATGAACGCTTGCGCTATTCGGTCTGCGGCAAACGCGTTCTTAAGCGTGCGTACCATCGCGTCTTGTCCAACAAGATCTGCAAAGGTTTCGGGGCGATATTTCCGCGCGAGGACTTGGTATTTTTGAGGTTCGGATTCGGTCATTTTTTTAAGTTACGCGGTGCCCCACCCGACGTCCACCTTTCTAAAGCATCGAATTAATATAAGCTGGTCCTTAAACTCTCATTATCATCAAAATAGAAATGATGCATAAAGTATTTGTCCCGATCGCTTCTACCCGATGTTCTCGTAGCTGAAAGATTGTAGTACACTTTATGATTTATAAAAACTAAAACAACATTTCTGCCACCCAAAATGGGATGATTGGGACATATACTAAATTTAAGTAAACTAAATATATTTAATTTAACTTTAAACGCCAGTGCCATACAAATTGCGCTAATACCGCCCCTTATCCAACCGATATAGGTAGTTTCATCCGCCATAATCGCGTTGAAGTCTGCGCAATCAGTACGATCTTCCGCGAGAGCAGTTTATTTGTCCATATTCTAAGTATGACTGTCCCTTCGCCGATAACGAAATGTACGCAAAACCAAAAATTGATTTATAAAGGCGTTTAGGTCTGCAAAAAATTGCGATAAGGATTTTATTGATAATGATAGACTAGTTGTATTTTTTTCATGCTCTGACAAGCAAAATTTGTGGAATATATTTATGATGAAGCCGGAGCCACTAGGCCGGATTATTCTTTGCGTATATTGGCCGATTTTGCATGAACACTTTCCGGCTTAACAGGCGATGCCATTGCAATTTTCGGCGGGCTGCAACTGTTATTGTGGCACCGCTGACTTACTAGACATACGCCTTGATCCTTGTCCTAGCTGCAATTGGTTTTGAGTGAGACTGCTGAAATCTATGAGGTAAAGCCGGTGGGGTGGATGAGGTTATTAATGTGAACAAGCGCTGCTATGCATTCCTGTTGACCATCTTGTACGTGGTGGTCAACAATTCACAATGGGGCATATGATTACATTGAGAATTTGCACATTACAATTGTACATGGTGTTAAATTGACAAGAAGGGCAATTGAGAGCTTTAAATTTTTCTGTAAAGCCGTGCGTATTGTAATCGTTTCCCAAGCGCACGCTAGGATGGGTATTAGAGTATGGAGTCTTCTAATTTTGCGATCCATCCGCTGGATGTGGGGGGAGGGCAAGTTGCACTGTCCCCAATACCAGGACGGTTTGGCTCGTATAATTTTGATTTAACGACAATTTTGCATTGGGCACCTGACCTCGTGTTGACGATGACAACTCAAAGTGAATTGGACTGTATGGGCGCGTCTGGCTTTGGAGATGATCTTGAGGTGGTTGGGGTTGCTTGGCGTCATTTGCCAATTGTAGATTTTGCTGCGCCGGTTGCAGAGGCGGAGAATGCGTGGGGTGAGGTTTTAACTTTAAGTGTGAATATCTTGGCGCAAGGAGGAAGAATTTTAACCCATTGTTTTGGTGGTTGTGGGCGGTCAGGGATGGTGGCTTTGCGTTTGATGATTGAAACTGGAGAAACACCAGAAGGCGCGCTTAAACGTTTGCGAAAAACACGACCCTGTGCAGTGGAAACTGATGCCCAGCAGCGATGGGCTATCAGGTCTTCCGCTTAGCTTTACCGCGGGCCTGACCCTCATCATGCATTTTTTGAAGTCGTTTGAGATGGCCACGGCTTTCACCAACTGTCGCGGTGTTGAACCGGTTTTCTTTCTCCAGCTTGCGCCATCGTTCAATCCGGTTGGTATCCAGAGCACCAGTCGCAATTGCCGCGCGAATGGCGCAGCCGGGTTCTGTCACATGGGCGCAGTCGTTGAATTTGCATGTCATGGCTAAGTCGGTAATATCGGCAAAAACCTCATGCACACCGCGCTCGGCATCGACCAGTCGCAATTCGCGCATGCCGGGTGTGTCAATTAACCACCCGCCTGCAAACGTTGCACGCAGGTTGCGGTTTGTTGTCGTATGGCGACCTTTTGCATCGCCTGCACGGATGTCTTGTGTGGCGTCGATGACGTCCGTTAGGCGATTTTGGATCGTAGTTTTCCCAACACCAGATGATCCGACCAAGGCCAATGTTTGCCCTTTGCTACACCATGGGTTCAGCCGTTTGACATCATCGTCGTCTGTCGCATTGACCGCAATTGCGTTTAGCATTGGGGACAGATTCTCAGCCTGTTTGACGAAGGATGTAGGGTCATCACATTGGTCTGATTTGGTCAAGATTACCAGTGGCAAACAGCCTGAGGAAGCACACATCGCCAGATAGCGTTCCAGCCTTGCAACGTTGAAATCCGCATTGCAACTGGTGACGATGCCAAGTGTGTCAACATTGGCTGCGATCAGTTGAGGTTTAGATTCTTCACCTGCTGCACGACGGGTGATTTCTGTGGTGCGTTCCAACGGCTCAGATGCAGCTGCCCCTGTCGCGATCACCCAGTCACCAACTGCGTAAAATCCGGCTGCAACGACTGGGGACAAGGATATTGGACCGAATGTAGAAAACCCATCAAGACGGGAGCGATGCACTGCTGCTACGCGAACGGGGTGGCTTAGGGGATCTGAGTTAGGATTGAGTTCAACTTGCCGCGCGAAATGTGTCGACCAGCCGAGGTTTCTGAGGATGTCAATCACATGTGAATTCCGAAAAATAATAAAAGTGTGCTTCAGAGCTTAACTTGACGGATAATACTGCAAAAGCGCTGCCTTCGCTCTATTTGTAGTACACAGATTTTTGATGAAAATCATGCGAGGTGAGAGGTTGGACATCGACCCAAGTGGGGCTCGTTGTGGCTGCTTCCTTCCGGACCTGACCAGGTTGGCGAGGCACTTACCCGCGCCAACCTCTCGATTGAACTATAGTACCACAAAGGTTGTCGCGCAAGAGCCGTATGGATTGCACCTTGTTCTTTGACATGGCATCGATGGCTAATGAAAAATGCAGAAACAGTAACGTTTGGTGGTTCCGGTCTGGATCGGGCAGCTCATATGCGCGGAAATATTCAAATAGCTAAAGATGACCCTAGCGCCCGGCTGATTATTTTGTGGCGGGGCAAGCTGTTGTTTGACGTTCAAAGTGAATCTTTGGCACGACTGCCGCTCAGTCATCCGGTGATGGCTGATGCTGGGGCTGTTCGGGTGTTTCTAGGGCTCGACGAAAACAGACCAATTTTTGCTGTATCGTTGTCAAGATGGGAGCCTGTATTGCCTGAAGCTGAAGACATGAACACGTTTCTGGACCCAACATTGCAGCAACACCCTACTACAGGCGATTCGGTTTTTGCAGAACTACGAGGAATCATGACAACGCTGACCCCACGCGACGCTGAACTGGCAGCCACAGCCCGCGCAGTTCTGGGTTGGCACGACAGCCATAAATTCTGTTCAGCTTGTGGGACACAAAGTAAAGCGGCGGATGCCGGCTGGCGACGGACCTGCCCTGCATGTGATACGCTTCATTTTCCACGGACCGATCCGGTTGTGATCATGCTGATCATTCACGGTGATGATGTGCTTGTTGGTCGTTCTCCAGGTTGGCCGGAAGGGCTGTATTCCCTGTTGGCTGGATTTGTGGAGCCAGGCGAAACTGTTGAGGCCGCAGTGCGACGTGAAGTGTTTGAAGAGGCTGGCATCACTGTCGGTGAAGTGACATATCTGGCAAGCCAACCTTGGGCGTTTCCGTCGTCATTGATGATTGGCTGTTATGGTGTGGCGACTTCATATGAGATCACACTGGACCCAATCGAGCTTGAAGATGCGCGCTGGGTCAGTCGCTCTGAGATGGAACAAGTTTCACGAGGTGAGCATCCTATGATACAGCCCGCTAGAAAAGGTGCAATCGCACACTTTCTATTAGAAAACTGGTTATCAAATAAGATTGGTTGCACGAATTAAAAGGTAACTGACCAGTAAGGTCGCTGACTGGGTGTTAAAGTATGAAATTTTCAACGCGCGCTGATGTCAAAGCACCAATTGATTACGTTTTTGAACAAATTACTAACATTACAACACTTGAGCGCTCTATCATGCATTTTGGTGGCAATGTTGAGCGAATAGCAGGTGATGATGAGGTAATCTTTAAAACAAGATGGCGCGTAAAGTTTGTGCTGAATGGCATTGGACGTAGCGTTATGGTAAAAATTATCGAGGTTGAAAAACCCAATAATTTGACGTTCGAAGTTACATCCAAAAATATTGATGCGACTCTTTTAATTGAATTAGTCGCTCTAAGTCATTCCTGCACACGCCTAAACGTCACTGCCATGGCAAAGGCAAAGACTATTGCGGTGAAATTGTTATTTCAGTCCATTTGCTTTGCGGGGCAGAAAAATCAAATGCGTTTTAAAGCTATTGTCTTAAACTTTGCAACAGACTTAGAAATTCGCCATCGTGGTTAAGAGTTTTCTTTCTCGTGACGGCGCAATGCTGCGGGAAACACACCCATCAACCGAATGTGGTCGGTAAAATAATCCAGCTCTTCCATTGCGCGTTGTACATTACGGTCGTCGGGATGGCCTTCTACTTCAGCGTAAAATTGCGTTGCAATAAATTGCCCGCCGACCATATAACTTTCAAGTTTAGTCATATTGACGCTATTGGTCGCAAACCCGCCCATCGCTTTGAACAAAGCAGCAGGAATGTTGCGTACTCGGAAAACGAAACTTGTAACCATCCCGTGCTTGCCGCGTCGATTTAGGTCAGGGTCACGAGACATGATTAAAAACCGCGTCGTGTTACGGTCATGGTCCTCAATGTTGCGCGCTAGAATATCAAGTCCATAGATTTCCGCAGCCATTTCAGATGCTAAGGCGCTGGCTGTCATATCTTCGCCAATGGCCACATCCATGGCAGCACGTGCGTTGTCTGTACTGATCACCGGCGCAATGTTTCGGTTGCGCAGGAATTTTCCACACTGGGGCAGGATCACGATATGACCAGCGGCAGTGCGGATTTCATTTAGCTGTGCGCCTGGTTTGCCAAGTAAATTAATATGGACCCGAACGAAGGCCTCATCAATAATATGGAGACCGCTTTCGGGCAGTAAAGTATGCACATCACCCACACGCCCATAGGTAGAGTTTTCAACGGCAATCATGCCAAGATCGGCATTGCCTTTGCGAACTGCCTCGATCGCCGAATCGAATGTTGGGCAGGGTAACGGTTCATAATCTGGGCGGGCCTCGACACAGGCTTGATGTCCATAGGCCCCTAGTTCACCTTGAAATGCGATGCAATTTGTCATCTTGGGCCCCTATTTTGCCCACATGGGCGTACGCCATGCAAAAAACGGGCATTTGGTCGCGGTGCTACACCTTGATCATTGGAGGGGGAAGCAGATAGATGAATCCTGAACTAGTAAGAAAATGGAACGCGACATGTTCGACACAATGACAATGACCAAAGTTCTGGGCGCGTTTTGCGGCACATTATTGGTATTTATGCTTGGCGGCTGGGCAGCTGAGACGATTTATCATGCTGGCGGTCACGGCGATCATGAACAAGCTTATGTCATACCCGTTGAGAGTGCGGTCACTGGCGACGTTGTTATCGATACTGGTCCTCCGTTTGAAGATGTCTATGCTCTTGCAGATATATCTGCAGGCGAAGGTTTGTGGCGCGCCTGCTCAGCTTGTCACAAGCTTGAAGCAGGTCAAAATGGTACTGGCCCATATCTTTATGGTGTTGTCGGTCGTGATGTTGGGACAGCTGTCGATTTTGGCTACTCAGGGGCACTTGCCTCGGTGAATGATGTTTGGTCACCTGAAGAGCTTAACGCTTTTCTTGAAAATCCAAAAGGCTACGCACCCGGTACTGCTATGTCATACAATGGCATGCGTAAGATTGAAGACCGCGCTGACCTGATTGCGTATCTAGACAGCTTAGATGACTAAATGCAATTTTACAATTACGTAAAGTCAGTCGTAATTGAACGCGGCTTTTTACGTTTCATGACTCAGGTTAGAATCCTGATCACGACAACTTTACGTATTCTCAACTTGAATGTTTGCCAGTCCTCGCTCTAGTTTAGATAAAACTTTATTTGCAAACATTCAGGATTGTCTCGTGACTCAAACTAAGCACCATGCCTCAAAGACCGCAATTCTGATGCAATCAGAAGGCCAAATCAAATATGAAGTAATGAAATTTGGTCTTGTGCTTGTGGGGGCGATTTTAGCAACTGCTGCGGCAACGCACGTCCGGGCTGAAAGGCATGAGGCCACTATCACCTCGCACGGCTACACAAACTTTGGAGAGTTAAAATACGGCGCTGATATGGTGCACCTGGCCTACGTGAACCCTGACGCCCCGAAGGGAGGGGAAATGAGTCTTTCAGCTCAAGGTACCTTTGACACGTTTAATAATTTCACTCGCGAGGGGGCTGCTGCAGCTGGCACCACGTTATTGTTCGAAAGCATAATGGCCTCAACAGCAGACGATGCTTACGGCTCTTACTGTTATTTGTGCGATTCATTAGAATATCCTGAAAATAAGGATTGGGTGATCTTCAACCTGCGCGAAGATATCACATTTGCCGACGGCACTCCGATGACTGCTGAAGACGTAGCTTTCACTCATAATTTGTTCATGACCCAAGGTCTGCCAGAATATGTGGCTGTTGTGTCTGACTACCTTGATGGCGTCGAAATTTTGGACACCTACAGCGTTAAATTTCTTTTCACTCCGGACGCGCCGCGCCGTGATGTTATTGGCTTTGCCGGTGGCACAACAGTCTTTTCCAAAGCATGGTTCGAAGAAACAGGCGCGCGCCTAGATGAAAGCACTGATGTGCCGTTTATGGGAACTGGCGCTTATGTGATAGATAGTTTTGATACCAACCGACAGGTCATCTATGCTCGTGACCCTGATTGGTGGGGTGCGACGCACCCACTCAGCATAGGTCAAGCGAACTTCGACACGATTCGTTATGAATATTTTACCGATTCTGCTGCTGCGTTTGAGGCATTTAAAGCGGGGGAATATACGTTCCGCAACGAAAATTCGTCCCTGCAATGGGCTACAGGATATGAATTTCCATCGATTAAAAATGGATTGGTGCGTAAAGAAGAACTGCCTGATGGGACTATGGGATCTGCGCAGGCTTTTATTTTCAACTTGCGTGACCCAAAATTCCAAGACCCTGCCGTCCGTGAGGCGATTAGCCTGATGTTCAATTTTGAGTGGTCAAATGACACGTTATTCTACGGTTTATATGACCGTGTTGATTCTTTCTGGCAGAACTCTGATTTACAAGCGCGTGGTGTCCCGACGACTGGTGAACTGGCATTATTACAACCCCTTGTCGATGATGGGTTACTCGACCCAGCTATCCTTACGGATGAGGCTGTTGTGTCCCCTAAATCTGATGCGAGTCGTCCAACAGACCGCGCTAATCTGCGTATAGCGTCTGATCTGCTTGCTGGTGCTGGCTGGATAGCTGGCAACGATGGTCTGCGCCGTAAGGATGGGGAAGTCTTATCGGTAGAATTCCTGACCGCGTCGCCATCCTTCGATCGGATCATCAACCCCTATATTGAGAATCTTGAAAGGCTTGGTATTGAAGCGTCGCTAGATCGTGTAGACTTTGCTCAATACGTCGAACGCCTTAATGCACCATCTGAATTTGACATGGTCACCCATACAATGACCCAAGGTTTTGAGCCCGGCACTGCGATGCGTCAATGGTTTGCTTCAGAAACTGCTGCGGACAGTTCTCGTAATTTGATGGGTCTACAAAACGATGCAGTAGACCGGCTCATGACGATTGTAATCAACGCTGAAGTACTTGAAGATATGACAACGGGCACTCATGCGCTTGATCGTGTGCTGCGCGCGACAGGTTTCTGGGTGCCACAATGGTACAAATCTGTTCATTCCATTGCCTATTTTGACATGTATGAATATCCTGATCCGTTGCCACCTTTCGCCTTGGGCAACCTTTCATTCTGGTGGTACAACGCTGACAGGGCAGAAGAATTAAAAGCAGCTGGCGCATTTTAAGCGGACGGACTGACCGCAATAAGACTAAAAAGGCCACGCACTAAATGGGCGTCTATATTTTCAAACGATTTCTACTGGTGATTCCGACTCTAATCGGGATCATGATAATCAATTTTGTGCTCATCCAGTTTGTCCCAGGAGGACCAATTGACCAGATCATTGCCCAAATGGAGGGTGGTGGTGACGTTTTTGAAGGTATTAGTGGTGGCGGATCAGAAATTATGGAAACCGACAGCGGTGATAGCGTTGCGTCGCGTGGATTGCCGCAGGAATTTCTCGATGAACTACAGGTGGAATTCAACTTCGCACGAATTGTTTGTGATGCAGGATTTACTGGCGAACCGGATCTGCGTGCTGAGGAATGCAACCCTGTGCCTATCCCTGCACTAGAGCGCTTTTTTTTGATGATGTGGGATTACATGCGTTTTGATTTTGGCGATAGCTATTTTCGGTCTGTGTCAGTTGTCGACTTGGTAATTGAAAAGATGCCCGTGTCAATCACGCTGGGCCTTTGGTCGACGCTGATCGCTTACATGGTCTCCATTCCTTTAGGTATAAAAAAGGCAGTACGCGATGGCACATCATTTGACACATGGACATCTGCAATGATCATCGTTGGCTACGCAATTCCTGGTTTTTTGTTTGCAATCCTGCTAATCGTACTTTTTGCTTCTAACAATTGCTTTCGCTTGCCGTATTTATCTAGTTGGCTTGATGGCAACCTGCTGTTGTGGTGGATGTATGATTATAACCCGACGTGCATCCGATTATTCCCTCTGCGTGGATTAACCTCATCGGACTTTGATCAGTTGAGCACGTGGGGGCAGATCAAAGACTATTTTCACCACATAGCACTGCCGGTTCTGGCGTCGACAATCTCGGCCTTTGCAACCCTGACGTTACTGACCAAAAATAGTTTTTTGGACGAAATCAAAAAACAATACGTGGTTACCGCCAAGGCGAAGGGGCTGTCAGAATCTCGCGTGCTATACGGCCACGTATTCCGCAACGCGATGTTAATCATAATTTCGGGCTTTCCCGCCCTGTTCATTGGTGTATTTTTTGGTGGCTCATTAATTATTGAGACACTTTTCTCGCTTGACGGTCTGGGTCGCCTTGGGTTTGAAGCGACATTGCAGCGCGACTATCCGGTTATGTTTGGTACGCTATTTGCTTTCTCCCTTATGGGACTTGTTGTAGGAATATTGACAGACATCACATATGTGCTGATCGATCCACGCATCGACTTTGAAAAGAGGGGATAACTATGATAAGAATATCACCCCCCACACATAAAAAAAAATGGTTTGAGTTATCTCCACTAAATAAGCGGCGTTGGCGTAATTTCACCCGTAATCGTCGTGCGTACTGGTCACTGTGTATATTTATGTTTTTGTTCATTTCATCGTTGTTTGCTGAATTTCTTGCTAACGACAAACCTATTATAGTCAGCTATCGTGGAGAAATTCGCATGCCTATATTTAGTTTTTATTCCGAACAGGATTATGGTGGTGACTTTCCAACAGAGGCTGAATACAAAGACGTAGAAGTGCGCTGTTTGATTGAAATTGGTGGGCTTGATATGTGTTTTGATGACCCTGAAGCCCTAATTGCCGCAGCGCAAAATGGTGATATTGACGATGCGCAATTTCAGAAAGGCTGGCTGATTTGGCCGCCTGTTCCTTATAGTTATAACACCATTGTCGATATTCCTGGCGTGGCGCCATCTCCACCTGACAGTCACAATTGGCTCGGCACGGACGATACCAAACGCGACGTAGTAGCACGGGTAATTCACGGGTTTCGTCTGTCGATCCTGTTTACGATCATCGTAACATCAATAGCGTCGGTCATCGGTATCCTCGCAGGTGCTGTTCAGGGCTATTTTGGTGGTTGGGTAGACCTTGTATTTCAGCGTTTGTTAGAAATTTGGAGTTCAACCCCATCGCTTTACGTGATAATTATTTTATTTGCTATTTTAGGACGAAGTTTTTGGCTGCTAGTATTTCTTACTATCCTTTTTGGCTGGCCTGCGCTTGTTGGCGTGGTGCGTGCTGAATTCTTGCGTGCGCGCAATTTTGAATATGTCCGCGCTGCCAAGGCGTTGGGAGTAAGTGACCGCACGATCATGTTCCGCCATATGCTGCCTAATGCGATGGTCGCAACTGTAACGATGTTACCGTTCCTGATTACGGGAACTATTGCAACGTTGGCGTCGCTTGATTTTCTTGGTTTTGGCTTGCCATCTTCTGCGCCATCTCTAGGCGAGATGACTTTGCAGGCGAAACAAAACCTTCAAGCTCCATGGCTTGGTTTTACTGCATTCTTCACATTCGCAATCATGTTGTCGCTTTTGGTGTTCATCTTTGAAGGTGTGCGTGATGCGTTTGACCCGCGAAAGACTTTCTCATGATAGAACGAGTACTTGATGTTCAAAAGCTCACTGTTGATTTTTACCAAGATGGTAAAACGACATGTGCTGTACGAGGAATTTCATTCCATGTGAATAAGGGTGAAACGGTTGCGATTGTCGGTGAATCTGGGTCTGGAAAATCGGTATCGGCGCTTTCGACAGTCCAGTTGCTTGGAGACAGTGCTACTATAGGTGGGTCCATTACTTATAACGGCGCCCAGATGGTTGGAGCGTCTGAAAAAGAATTACAACGAGTTCGAGGAAACGACATCAGTTTTATATTCCAAGAACCGATGACTTCCCTAAACCCGTTGCACACCATCGAAAAGCAGCTACGCGAATCTATTGAATTACATCAAGGTTTGCGCGGTGAAGCCGTACGTGTGCGCATCATTGAATTGCTAGAACAGGTTGGCATCCACGATTCTGCAGCCCGTCTTGGAGCTTACCCCCATCAACTATCTGGTGGGCAACGTCAGCGCATAATGATTGCTATGGCTTTGGCCAATGGACCAGAGATGTTGATTGCAGATGAACCGACGACGGCACTAGATGTAACGATTCAGGCGCAAATTCTTGATTTGTTAGAGGATCTTAAGCGAGATCTTAATATGTCGATGCTGTTTATTACTCATGACCTAACAATCGTACGTAAAATCGCTGACCGTGTCTGTGTGATGAAGGATGGTAAAATTGTCGAACACGGCCCAACAGCTGATATTTTTGTTAACCCACAGCATTCCTACACACGAACCTTACTTGAGGCGGAAAGCACAGGCGTTTTGATCCCCGTTGCCTCTACTGCAAAGATTGTGGCTCAGGCGGAAAATCTAAAAATTTGGTTCCCCTTGCAAACAGGATTTTTGCGTCGGACCACTGGCTATGTACAGGCAGTCAATGACGCTAGTTTCAGTGTTAAATCTGGGGAAACAGTTGGTATTGTTGGTGAATCTGGCTCTGGAAAAACAACATTAGCATTGGCAATGATGCGGCTAATACCCTCTGAGGGGCGGATAGTGTTTATGGGGAGTGACTTGCACAGCCTTTCGGATCGGCAAATGCGTCCCCTGCGATCTGAGATGCAGATAGTTTTTCAGGACCCTTACGGGTCACTGTCTCCGCGTATGACGGTTGAACAGATTATAGCTGAAGGTCTGACTGTGCATGGCACTACTGGGGGCAAACCATCCCGCCAAATGGTCGCTGATATTATGGGCGAAGTTGGTCTTGAACCGGCACAGATGGATCGTTATCCACACGAATTTTCGGGTGGTCAGCGTCAACGTGTAGCAATCGCGCGGGCGATGATTCTGCGTCCGAAATTGGTGGTGCTAGATGAGCCGACATCAGCACTTGATATGACGGTGCAGGTACAAATTATTGAGCTGCTGCGCGATCTTCAGCAGAAATACCAACTGGCTTACCTGTTTATCTCACATGATCTAAAGGTCGTGCGCGCTCTGTCGCATAAAGTGATGGTAATGAAACGTGGAGATATTGTTGAAGCAGGAGATGCGGACGAAGTCTTTGATGCTCCCCAGAATGATTATACCCGCGAGTTGATGAAAGCGGCCTTTGGTTAGGCTTTAAATGTGATGGATGCGTTGCTTAGTCCTTCGATTTCACAAAGACATGTTTGATAGCGCGCAATTGGTCCAACACCAGCAGGTGTACCGGTCATGATGATATCTCCAGCTTGCAGCGACACCAGCGTTGACAACGTGGCGATTATTTCAGGCACGGACCAGATCATTTGTGTCAGATTACCGCACTGTCGGACTTCACCATCGACAGAACACTGCACAGTACCAGTGATTGGATGTCCAACTTCTGCCACAGAATGTACGGTTCCGATTACGGCGGAATTGTCAAATCCTTTGGCCATGTCCCAAGGAGATCCCGTAGATTTTGCAACGGTTTGAATATCGCGTCGTGTTAGGTCGTTGCCAACTGCATAGCCATATATGTGACCCAATGCCTCACCCACTTTTATATTTGCACCACCTGATTTTAGAACGACAACTAACTCAACCTCATGGTGAAGGTTTTCAGTAGCAGGAGGAAAGGAGATTATTGCGCCTGACGCAACCACCGCACTGTTTGGCTTCATAAAAAAAATTGGTGGGTTTTCTTTAGGGTCTCCCCCCATTTCAGCCACGTGTTCAGCATAGTTTTGACCAACACAAAAGATGCGATGGACGCCAATGTAATGATCTGCATTGGTGGTGCACAGGGTTGACGCCTTGGGTGGGAGAACTTCAATTGTAGCCATTTTATAATTTTTCCTCTGGCTGTGCTTTATCTAGGCGTTAATCTGGCCCAATCATGAAACACGTCGTGTGGCGTGCTTGCAAGCGTGCGCAAGCTCGTTCAGCTCCATCTTGTGTTAGCCCCATGAAGTTTGCCTGGAAGCCAAGGCTAGATTGGTTCACTTGGCGCAAGCTACCTTCAAGCGTCGACATTTCGTTCAAAGCAACTCGCAGCAACACCCGCTCGGCTTGATAGCGCGAATTATAGCGGCCTACGTTGACACCCCATAATCGGCTACCCGATGTCGAAATGCGAGTCACAATCTGAAGCTCTGATGGGGTAGGACTGGCTTGCAGTAAAGTTGCGAGGATCACTTCGTCATTTGGTCGGAGTCTTGGAGTTTGAGTGGTTTGTGGAGCTGTGGCTACTGTTTTTAGCACTCCGCTCAAAGCATCTTCAATTATATCGGTATTTACAGTTAATAGATCAGAGTTGGGTTGTTCTGGCGCAGGACGCGCATTTGGACGTAGTGAGCGGCCAACCAAACCGTTCACTCGAACTGTGCCAGCAGCTGAAGCGTCAGCGCTGCCAGCGCCTTGTGGAGCAACAGGACTGGGTCGATTAATATTAGCCGTAGTAGGTGCACGGGCAAACCCCATATCAAGTAATTCTGCAACACGAGCGTTACGTTGTGCGGTTGAAGATCCGCCAAACATTGTTGCGATAATACGTTCTTGGCCACGCTCTGCGGATGCCACAAGGTTAAAACCAGCGGCGCGGGTATAGCCAGTTTTGATGCCGTCTGCTCCACGATAAGCATTCAGGAAGCGGCGATTTGTGTTGGCGACTTGACGCACACCGGCATCTGTCGTCAAGCGGCTAAAAATGTTATAATATTGAGGAAAATCGTAGATCATGTGGCGTCCTAGAACGGTCATGTCACGAGCGGTTGACATATGTCCTGTTTCGGTAAGACCGTGAGCATTGCGGAATGTGGTGCGAGACATGCCCATGGCGTGGGCTGTTGCGGTCATACGACGGGCAAAGGCAGCCTCGTTTCCTTCTATCGCTATACCTATGGCGGTCGCGGCATCATTGGCAGATTTCACACCAGAAGCGCGGACCAGATACCGGAACTGAATGCGCTGACCTGACACAAGTCCAAGTTTCGAAGGTGGCTCATTTGATGCCACACGTGTTATAGTGATAACGTCATCAAGGCTTATTTCGCCACGTTCAATTGCTTGAAATGCGATATAAAGCGTCATCATCTTGGTGAGTGATGCTGGATGTAATTGGGTGTCCGCATTTCGTGAATGCAATATCTCTCCTGTGCGAGCGTCCATTACCATGGCCGCGTATGGTGCAGAATTACCTATGACAGGAGCTAAAGCAGCCATCAAAAGAGTGAACAATAGAAGAATTCCCGCCAACGCAGGGTTATGAATACGACGTTTCACGCCAATGCCCTTTTTTCTGCCTCATGAGCCCCGATTTTTAGTGGGGTCTCTTAATATTTGTTTATTGTAGCACAGGACTGAAATTCAGAAAATACCCTAAATTCATAGGGTTTGGGTGTGGCATACCTGCACAACTGGCATGTCTTGTGCCACATCTAGCTGATGGTTATAGATTTACCCCTAGATGGTGTATTATGATGAAATGATGTTGGCTTCTTAAAGTGATGTAGTGTTCTTCTAAACTATTTTGGAAAGTTGCTTTGGTTTACGTACATTGAATTAACCAACCTGATAGTTTTGAGACAAAAATGCCTTGCCCTAAGACCCTTAGTACAAGCTTGATTGCGCATAATTTGTATCAAAAAATTTCCAAAGTTCAAATCGACGCAGCCGTCCTCAACGCCTTCACAGACCGGGGTATTTCCAAAATCGTTGAAAAAGCGTGAGTCACTCATGTCAAGGGAGGCAGTATTTTTATAAACTAATTTAAGAGCTAGAGCCCAACATTCTAAAAACCTAAACAATTCTTAAATTCTTAAATAAATATTGAACATCGTCAACTGATTATATGAGGGACTTTATTTTTTCGTTCTGAAGATAAAAATTGCATTCAGATTTTTAATAAGTCAGCGTATCTCATATTAGATGAAATTTCTTCACTACTCAAAAATAAGCTCTACTTTCTATTTGAAATTGTATGGTGTGTGAGTTTTTAGACAGGTGAACAATTCAAAAATTGGCAATATCTATTAATAAATAGTAATTATTATTTAATGTATCATCTGGTTTTTCAAAGTTGGTTATGGGCATTGTGCTGATACAGTTTCTCAAAATTTAACCTCAGTTTTCTAGCAGTGCTTTCAATAATTTTTATAAACTCAAGAATAAAAAGCAAAGAGATATAAAGGCGAGTTTAGGTGTTATGCAGTGCTGATCCTTAGGAGCAATGGTTTAATGAGGCTCCTGCCGCTATCATAGGAGTAGGAGTTGGCCTATCGACGCCAAATAAGTGTGTTTAGCAGGGTGACCTGATGTCAGGGCTACATGCAGACGTCAAAAGGAGTGCTTGCGCCGTCGCAAAGCAGTTTGTCGGGTCCATAGGGAGAGAGGTGCTAAGAAAGACGGTAACCATCATTACTATGCTACGCTTGGCAATTCTCAGCCAGAATTATAGAAGTTGTTTATATCTAGACTAGCGAGGGCTCACTGTATCTCATTGTAGTCTTTAAGCTCTATTAAGGGCGAGACGTTTCACTTTAATATTTAGTAAAGGTAAACATTATAAAATGATAGTTTGAATATCAGCAAATGCATAACCGTTATCCAGCATATCATGCGCTGAATAATGCTGTGATTTTACGTTAGCTATTATGAGGTTACATTTATTATAAAGATTGTTGTTCGCAATAAGGTTGAAATGCCTCCTAAAAGCTTTGAACAGAACACAACTTCAAATTACCAACGAATGTTACATTAGGTTTCTATGATAATTTTATGGTGAAGACGCTCTTATAATTCACCAAGGAAGAACTTGTTTAGCTTTAATCCTAGCATAACAGGCGATAAGCTAAAGAGGTTATATTCCAGCATATTGATAGGTGTTATGAGCCATCCTATGATCATCCACTGCTCGTGGCAAAAGCGACTTAACCCTTAAATGAAAAGTTGCGTAAATAAAAATTGGAAACCTGAACATAAGTGAGACAACACGAATACCGATTGTGGTTCAGCTTAAAGCCGTCTTTGTAAGGCCAAAGTGCGCTGTTTGCATTGAGGGCTATCTATCAGGGGCTGATCCTGCATTGTTATGTGCGTCACTTACGCGCCCCCCCCCTTTTCATAAGGGTCTTAGAGGTTGTACTAGTATGGTATTATATTAAATCGACTCGAGTTAAAGGACAACTATGCTACAAGATGTTTATATGATGGCTGATCGAGACGATGACAACGATAGCGATATTGGCATCAAACTTGAAACTCGGATCAAGACTAAGAGGCCGCCGCTGTATAAAGTTATGATTCTAAACGACGATTATACGCCGATGGAATTTGTAGTTCATGTATTAGAGAGCTTTTTTAGTCTGACCCACGACCAATCAGTTGAGATCATGTTGGCAGTGCATAAAAAGGGTCTAGCAGTTGTTGGCGTTTTTAGCCATGAGATCGCGGAAACCAAGGTTGCGCTGGTTATGGATTTGGCTGGACGTCACCAGCACCCACTGCAATGCACGATGGAAAAAGAATGAGGGCGCGGAGCCTGCGTGATTTATTATGAAATACTCACGTCTCTTTACTGCCCTAGACGAGGGTCTAGACTTAAATGGAACATTACATATTTTGCGCCCGCCCGCGGGCTATGATTTGGCAACGTTAAATGATGTTAGCGTAGATGTGTCGTTTTATCCCGACCATCAATACTGGCATGCTATGGGAATGGTTGGCGATGGGGTAGGCCGCGTTGCGACGCTCGTAGTTGTGCCTCGATCAAAAACGCTTGCGCGCGCCCTGATTAACGAAGCAATTACTGCTGGTGGTTTGGTGATTGTTGATGGGCAAAAGACCGAAGGCGTTGAGGGCATCTACAAAGATCTACGCAAAAACAACACGATTATGGGCGTTGTCGCTAAAGGCCACGGGCGGTTGTTTTGGTTTGAGGCTGGAATTTTGCCTGCTTGGGACATAACGGTTAAATCGCCTAATGGATATAAAACTTTGGCGGGTGTGTTTTCGGAAACGAAAATTGACATAGGTTCATCCCAATTAGTTCCTCATCTTAATGCTCTTAAAGGTAACACCGCTGACCTTGGTGCAGGCTGGGGTTATCTCAGCCGTGAGATTTTAACCCACGAAGGTGTCACTCGGCTCGATATGATTGAAGCGGACAAATCAGCGCTGGACTGTGCTGTTGCCAACACTAATGATCCGCGCGCAAACCCTGTTTGGACAGATGCGCTTACATTTGGTGGTGGGCCCTACGATACGGTTGTGTCCAACCCACCGTTTCACACTACACGTGTCGGGGAACCTGACCTTGGAAAAGGTTTCATAGCAACTGCTGCACGTATTTTGAAACCCCGCGGTGTACTGTTGATGGTTGCCAACCGTCATCTGCCCTATGAGGCTGAACTTGATGCTAAATTTGCTCGTGTTGAGGAACTTGCTGGATCGGGTGCGTTCAAGGTTTTCAGGGCGACTCGCCCCAAGCGCTAACATCGCTTAGCTTGTAAATTTATTAAGTCCTCAGGAGTTGCCATGTCTTTTTCCATCGCCGGTAAGACCGCCATCGTTACTGGTGCGGCAAATGGTGTCGGCCTAGCGATTGGTCGACATTTCTTAGCCGAAGGCGCCAACGTAGTCTTTGCGGATATGGATGAAGAACGATTAGTTAAAGAGCTTGGATCGTCCAAAGTTGAACCTGAGCTCTACCGTACGTTTGCCTGTGACCTGCGCCAAAAATTATCAATTAATAATTTGTTGTCGATGACAATTGATAGCTTTGAACGGGTTGATATTTTGGTCAATGCGTCCCGTCAATTAATCACGTCTGATCCACTAAACCCGAAAGAAGATCAGGTAGAAACCCTTCTGCAACAAAATCTTATGACGTCGCTGCGCCTGACACAGGCGATTTCAAAGCGTATGATTAAGCAGGCCGAGGGTCAAAATAGTGGCTATGTAGGATCGATCATTAACCTCAGTTCTATTGCAGCGCGGCGCGCTAATCCTGACCTGTTGGGCTATTCGATTTCAACGGCAGCACTGGATCAGATGACACGGTCTATGGCAGTCGCATTAGCGCCGCATCGAATCCGTGTGAACGCGGTTGCGTTTGGGTCAGTAATGTCTGCCAGCTTGAAACGCGAGTTACGCGAACACGACGAATATCGCAGTGATATTATTGATAATACGCCCCTTGGCCGTATTGCGGGACCAGGCGAGGTGTCGGACGCGGTTCAATATCTTGCGTCCGACGCATCAAGTTTTGTGACTGGTCAAATCATTACTGTCGACGGGGGGCGCACGCTTATTGATCCGGTCACTTCACCGGCCCACTAATTATTATGGATAAACAGCATTTCACTGCTGTGTGCGCGATTATGTATCGCCAGAAGACTGTTCGCAGAGATTTTCAAGTTGAGTAAGCTTTGTGAGTTCTTCGTGAACATTGATAGCCACATAGCCTTGTCTGGTCTTCATTTTTGTTTTTTTGCAAGGAAAACGGAAGGTGGAGCTGTCCTCGCTGGTGCTTTTGCAAGATACTCGCAACCCAAGAACATTTTGTAATTTGGCCAAAGTGAATCCACGACTGTTGTTGCTTTGTGTGGTGGATATCAAACTGTAAGGTTAAGCGACAGGGCGGTTGGATAAGCTGATGCATTGTTTGCGTGGAGTTGAACAGGTAGCGAGTGCCAGAAGTGAAAGTTTAAATGGGTCATATTAGTTTCCTGTGGCAGCCATGTGGTCGCAGGTTTGAAGTGGGCGGTTGTGTGCGTTTGCCCTGCCAAGACAATCAATGTTAGATTTAATTGATAAGCAATAACAAGGCGAGAGTAGATGGGCTTGGGAGATATGAAACAAGAGAAGACGGTGGCGTCTACGTGGTTTCGCACCCTGCGTGATGAGATCGTACTAGCCTTTGAAAATCTTGAAAATACACAAGAATCCGGACCGTTCTCTGGCCTGGCTGCGGGCCGTTTTGAGGTGACACAAACTACCCGCACTGGCGACGACGGAGAAGATGCAGGTGGTGGTGTGATGTCGGTGATGCGAGGTGGACGCGTGTTTGAAAAAGTTGGAGTCAACATCTCAACTGTGCATGGAAAATTGGGCGAGCGCGCGCAGGCTGCAATGATGGCGCGCAAAAACCTTAGCGGAATAAAAGATGATCCACGTTTTTGGGCGGCTGGTATTAGTCTTGTTGCGCATATGCAGAACCCTCATGCGCCAGCTGTTCATATGAATACACGGATGTTCTGGACGCCGCATGCATGGTGGTTTGGTGGCGGGTCCGACCTTAATCCTTGTATTGAATATAATGAAGATACTGCGCATTTTCACGCTACCCAGAGGATGTGGCTAGACCGTCATGGCGAAACGCACTATCCTAAGCTAAAAGCTTGGGCTGATGAGTATTTTTATATTCCTCATCGTCAATGTGCGCGAGGAGTTGGTGGCGTGTTTATGGACGATCATTGCACTGGTGATTGGGGTGCAGATTTCGCGCTTACGCAGGATTTAGGTCGGGCATTTTTACCATCTTATCAACCGCTTGTGGAAGGGCGGCGCAATATGGAATGGGCAGATGCGGACAAGGATATTCAATTGGTGCATCGTGGACTCTATGCGGAATACAATCTTGTCTATGATAGGGGCACAAAATTTGGGCTTGAAACAGGCCACGATGCAAATGCCGTCTTGATGAGTTTGCCCCCAATGGCGAAGTGGAACTAAGCGAAAGGTGGGAGTGATAAGACGACGCTTTTGAGATGCTTGCGTCCCCAATGCGCTCACCTAATTATATCAGTTTTATCTGCCAAGATCACCATGTGCGTCAGTGAGCACCGCGAACTGTATCAATCATTAGTTGAACGTTTTCAGGATCGGCATCTGGTGTGATGCCGTGGCCGAGGTTGAAGATATGCGGTCCATCTTTAAGGGCGTCGACAATGCGACGAGTTTCAGACACGAGCATATCGCCGCCCGTAACCATATGTGATGATTTCAGGTTACCCTGAATGCAGCCATCGGTTTGCAAGTTGGTAGCAGCCCATTGCGCAGTCACACAATCGTCCATTGCAATGCAATCAGCACCGATAGCATCGTGAAGGCCCAGATAGCGTTCGCCGGCGCCGCGCGGGAAAGCTATGATCGGTGTATTAGGGTGCAGTTTCTTGAGGGTGGCAACAATACGGGCCATCGGTTTGATTGCGTAGTTGGTAAAATCATCGCCTACAAGCGATCCAGCCCAGCTATCGAACAATTTGACTACTTCAGCTCCAGCATCAATCTGTGCCGACAAATATTCAATGGTGCCGTCTGTGATTAGATCGAGCAGACTTTCAAAAACGGCTTTGTTAGTGTCTTTCAGCGCGTGGGCTGGCCCTTGATCTGGAGTGCCTTGGCCAGCGATCATATAGGTCGCAACGGTCCATGGTGCACCTGCGAACCCGATTAGTGTGACATCGTCGGGCAATTCGCGCGTCAGGATTTTCACAGTTTCATAAATCGGTGACAGTGTGTCGTGAATTGCACTCACTGGCTTAAGCGCCTTAAGCTCGTCGGCTGTTGTTATCGTCGATAATCGCGGTCCTTCACCTGTGACGAACCATAAATCTGCACCGAGCGCTTGCGGAAGCAGCAAAATGTCTGCAAACAATATTGATGCGTCGAAACCGTAGCGGCGGATTGGTTGCAGCGTGACTTCGGCTGCCAATTCAGGGTTATAGCACAAAGATAGAAAATCACCGGCCTGCGAACGGGTTGCTTTGTATTCGGGCAAATAACGCCCTGCCTGACGCATCATCCAGATTGGCGGTGTTTGCAGGGTTTCCCCAGCAAGGGCGCGTAGAATTGTTTTTTGCGTGCTCATAGTGGTCTCCATACATTCCGTTTGGTCTCCCTTTTGAAGCGACGCGAGTCAAGTGGTTGTAGTCGCGTGAAGGCGCGGCTAATTGTTTGATATGGATTTTGAAATGCCCACAACCGCTGTACCATTGAAAATTGGAACCCGTGGATCGCCGCTTGCCCTAGCGCAAGCATACGAAACGCGAGCGCGCTTGATGGTAGCGTTTGATCTGCCTGAAGGCGCGTTCGATGTCTGCGTGATAAAGACCACGGGTGATGATCGGTCACTAATTGATGCGGATATTCCGCTCAAAGTAATTGGTAACAAAGGCTTGTTCACTAAAGAGATCGAAGAAGCAATGCTGGCAAAACGGATTGATATTGCCGTTCATTCGACTAAGGACATGCCAGTTGTACAGCCAGATGGGTTGGTGCTAGATGTGTTTTTGCCTCGTGAAGATGCAAGAGACGCATTCGTATCGGTGAAATATAACAGGATCGCTGAGCTGCCCGAGGGAGCAATTGTTGGCACATCAAGCCTGCGTCGTCGCGCGCAATTACTCGCGAAACGGCCTGACCTAACGGTAGTAGAATTTCGTGGCAATGTTCAAACGCGATTAAAAAAGCTGGCTGATGGTCTGGCCGATGCAACTTTTCTAGCGATGGCAGGGCTGAACCGTATGAAGATGCATGATGCGGCAATGGGTGCCATTGATCTGAATGATATGTTGCCCGCAATTGCCCAAGGCACCATAAGCATTGAACGGCGGGTTGATGATCTACGAGCCCGTAACATGCTTGCTGCAATCCATGATGTGCAAGCGGGTCAACAGATGGCGGCGGAACGTTCGTTCCTTGAGGCATTGGACGGATCGTGTGAAACGCCAATTGCAGGTTTAGCAATTATAGACGGCGATAACATGTGGCTGCGTGGTGAGATTTTAAAACCTGATGGTACTCAGGTGTTTACAGGTGAGCGACACGGATTGGTGTCTGAAGCCACAGCGATGGGTACGGAGTTGGCACAAGAGCTATTGGGCCACGCTGGGCCAGATTTTTTTTGAGGCTGTTGAAGCAGGCTAAATGTCTTTAATCTGGTATCATTTTCCCAGGGTTCAGGATGCCGTTTGGGTCCAGCACGCCTTTGATCTTGCGCATCATGTCAAGCGCAACAGGGTCCTTGCGACGTCTCATCGTGTTCAGTTTTGATAGGCCAATACCATGTTCAGCTGAAAAACTTCCCCCAAGACGTTCAACGACTTCTTCAATAATTTCTACAATTTTATCATTTAAGGTTGAATCTTCGCTGGACGGATAGACGCTGTAGTGCACGTTACCGTCGCCTAAATGAGCGATGTAAAATGGTTTGGCGCCGTTGTCAGCCTCAATCACTTTGGCGTTGGTTTGTTCTAAAAATGTACCCACTAAATCAAGTGGAAGCGCAACGTCGGTATCGACAATCGGCTTGCGCCAGAATGTTAGTTCGGCAGCGGCTTCGCGGCGGTCCCACATTGCACGGCGCTGGGTTTCGTTTTGTGCAACAACTGCATCCAGAATCGCCCCGTTTTGCATCATGCTTGCCATGACCTTTTGCAGGGATTCAGCTATGTCTGTGTCGGTTGTTGTGGCGACTTCGATCATGATGTTGACATCATACGGTGTATCAAAAGGTTCGCGCGCGTTTTCCACACGGGCGGTGTGCACGTCAATATAATGTCTTGGCATGTATTCAAAAGCTTCTACCGAGCCACCAGTCGCATCTTGCACCCGATTTAGTAGTATTAGCGCCTCGTCCAACGTGGGAACTGCAACCATCGCAGTGGCGTAGGTGGACGGTTTTGGCGCGAGTTTCAGTGTTGCTTTGGTAATGATCCCAAGCGTGCCTTCGGCACCAATGAGTAATTGGCGCAGGTTCAGACCTGAATTGTCTTTGTGTAGCGATGACATGAGGTTCACTACACGACCATCTGCCAGTACCGCTTCAAGCCCAAGTACCAGGTCTCGTGTGTTTCCATATCTAAGTACGTTGGACCCACCTGCATTGGTTGACATTACCCCACCGATCATCGCTGACCCGCGTGCTCCAAATGTGAGTGGAAAAATCAACCCTTCGGCATCTGCCGCGTCATGAAGGGAGGACAAGATAACACCGGCATCGACTACAGCCGTGCGCGTGGCTAAATTGATGTCATGGATGGTGTTCATCCGATCCATTGAGACCAGCACACCGCCGGGCGCATATGTTCCACCAACAAGCCCTGTGTGACCGGACACGGGGGTGATGGACTGACGCTTTACGTTGGCGAGGGTCATGATTTGTGATACTTGGTGCGTTGATGCGGGGCGAAGAACTACACCGGGCTGTCCACAGTACTTACCTGTCCAGTCTGTTGACCATCGTGCGGTATCAGCGCCCGTCAGAGCGTGTTCTTTTCCCACAATAGCAGCAAATTCTTGTAATAGCGTCATATAATTCCCCTTAAAGCTTAAACTAGATTAGTTAAGTATGATATCAAAGGGTGGTGGCATCTTAAAAATTTTATGTTGTAATACTGCTGTCAACCATTTTGGAAGACGTGTGGTGGCGTTACCTGGATTTGAACCAGGGACCTAACGATTATGAGTCGTTCGCTCTAACCAACTGAGCTATAACGCCGTGCACAGCGGCGGAATAGTCGTGGCTGAGGTTGGTGTCAAACCCAAACTCGCGCTTTCTGGGTTGTTCTTTGCGTTATCCCTTGTTTAGCTCCACCAAATTCAGATGGTGACGCTTCCTGTCAGCAAAGAAATCGTAATTTAAAACTGACCATGGCGGTGCGTTTGCTGATATTATTGCGCATACGCCATATGGTGCTGTTGTGGCGCAAAATTTCCTTCATAGAGCCTTAATATTGCTGACCAAAGGCGTATATGTATAGAATAATAGGCACTATCTGGCGTTAAGGTACATTGCCAGGGTGAAATTGGGCACAAAAGTTGTTATAATCACTCAGTTGGAACGCAAAGGCAGGGGCTTTGGGTTACCTATCCCTAAAGGGTTTAGTAAGGTACTTTGGTAAGCTACTAAAATTGATCAGATTTATTAGCGTTAAGATTCCAATGTCCAAAATTATATGTTGAGCTGCCAAAGTGACTAAACGCGGAATGTAGTATTCTTTAGCCTTCGATATTGACTTGCTGCAGGTCACTTTGAAAGTCACCTATCACGTCTTTATTTGGCTGAATTATTGCACCCCTAGCTTAAAGCAAACAATTAGTTTCGTGCGGTTCAGATTGTGACAGGCATGGGATAGCCATCAAAGGTCCTACTTTACCAAATTTGTCAGGCGTGGGGATACCATTGTGATGGGTACCCACCTATCACCGATCTTGCACTGCTCAGTCAACTGTGTGGTTGCTGTCTTGGATGTTGAGCGTGTCTTTAAATGGCTTTTAGCCAAGTAATCCAGTTTAATCTTAAGGACACAGCGTCATTTCAAGGACGCATTACGATCCTGTCAGAGCCAGCGTGTAGTTTTATTGGTATGGTAAAATACTGCCCAAGGTGTGGGACATAATCGTCTGATCAGTTTAAATATAGGTGGTAATTCTACGTATGTCAGTCACCATGTAGGCGGTTATGAACGATTAGCTGTACCTGAGGTTGTGGGTATTTGGATGCTCGCGCCAATGATGAATATCAATGCGGTTATGAATAGTGGTGGGGTTATCTGTCAGCTTACATGTTGGCGGTTTTAGATTGGTCCTGATAATGCTCGCGCTTAATCTAGCTCTCCGTATTATTGCGGCAGCGGGTGGCTGAGGATGACAAATTTTAATTTGCTGCTGGTTGAGTTGAGCTCTGATCATTTTTCCCATGTTTGTGGTATTTGCGATGATTAACTATTTAATTTGGAGATTGTTCGCTCAAAGTTTGTGATCCTTGGAACTGACTTCTTCGTGGCCATGGACGGTTAAAAAAATGGCAGAAAGATTCCTATTAATTGTTGCGAAAGGCATATCCAATTTGATTAAAATATTAGCGTTCAAAATGGTCCTAATGTGACCGATTATACACTGCTATGCTTTGGTTGTGCAGCTGGGTAACTCGCCTATTTGGTGGCCGAGGATCTGGGCATGCCAAGCGTACTGATCCATCCATTTACTGGCGGTAGTGGGTTTCGATGTTGGATTTTTGAAAATCTGTACCATGTGTAAAAGTATAGTTTGGTGTGCTGATAATGACAGTCAAAAGGGTGAAAGTGCGAATGGTGATCATGGGGACTGATGTGTGGAACAGGGTTTTGTCCAGAAGAGCCAAAGACGTAGGCTTCGAACTCTGGACCCATTCGATACGGTTTAGCTTTACGAGCCCCGTGCTCGAATCATATTTCAAATGCTTAGTGTTGAGGTAACTGGAGAGAGCGCACAGCTGCCTGATCCGGTTGTTGAACTTGCACGACCTCCGGAACCTATGGGGATGGAATTTTTGGAATTGGGGAAACCAGATACAAAACGTATGCCTTTTATAATCGCACATGTGAGAATATTTACGATGGACTAAAAAACTATTACGCAAACCGCCTAGACCAAATTAATCTAAGCGAGTTGTTTGGTAGAAGTTGATGTTCTTGGCAGTCTGATTCTCACTTCACCTTAACCAATCTGAGGCGAAACCATTTGGCGAGTACTGACGCGCCTCTTGCTTATTTTAGCTATCTTTCCAGAATATAAATACTAAGATCTACTAGGCAATATTGAGATTGCTTCGCCCGCTGGTGGAACTTTTTGCTTTTGGGGTCAGGTGGAGGTGACTGAGACAAGCCTAGCGTGTGAAACGCCACTGTGTGACTTGAGTTATTGGAGCGTTGGGTGAAATTCTGATGCTTGGAAAACTTCGTTTGTTCGGTGCATCTGGCCATCCTTGCGCCTCAATCGCGATGCTGTCATAAGTAGGTCGGCTGTCGAAAATGTGGGTTCCAGCCTCTGTTGTAGCGAGGTTCATGGAAATGCCTGACCTGCCTTTTAGGCATAGTACTTCGGTCAATGGTCGCCGCTGATCTGACAAACAAAACGTGTTGTCTAGCGGCTTTTTTCCAAGGGTGAGCGGTGTTTGGGCGCTGAAGTCGTAGAGAGTCCCTTTGACGGGTGCGATCACGCCAGTTACCACACTTTCATTATCAATAGGCAGGTACATTGCGGCTTTGATGCGTAATGAGTGATGGCGCATATGGTCGGTTCCGTCGAGGTTCCAATAGCTATGATTTGTCAGATTGGCGATACTGGGTGCGTCAGTTTTAGTGGTAATGCTAAGGCGTAAGATTGGGCCCGCTATAATGTCAAACCTCGCCGTAATATTGCGATTTCCGGGGAAGCCTCCATCACCGTCGAAAAGGTCAAGCGTTAAATCAAGGCGATTAGGTTCATGATGTGTAGCATGCCATATGCGGGTATGGGTACCGGCCTGACCGCCATGCAACGTGTGTTTGCATATGAAATTTGTATCAAAATGATGAGTTTTTTTGTTGATTGTAGCAGTTGCGTTTGAGATCCTGTTCGCAACAGGGCCAACGATGCTACCGTGGTATTTCATTGCTCCTTCGTAGTCAGACAGATGATTTGACCCGACCGTCAAACTGTAGGGTACCCCATCCAATCGCAGGCTTTGCAGAATGGCGCCAAGGGTCAGCACAGTTGCATCAAGGCCATGCGCTGAAAGCTTGAGTGCGTCGACTCTGCAACCATTAGATGCGGTCCCAAAAGGCGTCATAGGGGCTCCCAATAGACCCCTGCAGCGGGAATTTCACTTCCGTTCCAGCTCATTGGCTCAGGTGCGTAGTTAAACACGAAGCGGTGTGTTTTGGTGTCGCGAAGACGCAGGCCGTCTGGCATGTTATGGTGGGTTAGTCCGACTTCGTCGCATAGATCGTGAAGGATCATGTCCCACGTGTCATCGTCTGGCCATCCTGCGAGGTAGCGTAATTTGTTGCCCATGATAGCGGCGTGACCGTCTGTAGTGCGCAGTTGAACCGGCGCGTCGCCTTCGAGGACTTCACGCCAATGCAAAAACTGACCCCCATTTTCTAGTGGTACACCAACGTTAGGTGGCAGACTTTCGGTTAGGACGACCGAAGTATTCAAGGAGGAAATATTCGGCCCCAATGGGGTCGGAATCGACAGGTGTTTGGTTTTGGTATCTGTGCGTGGGCCGATGAGGGCGGTGGTATCTGCAAGCGCTGCGCGGAGTGGATCACTGAGGTGCATAATCCCAGGTGCGAGGGTAAATTTATATTTAGATAGATCAGCAATATTGGGTGGCACAAAGTCAACGTTAAGGCCTGCGCGCCGACACGCGCGATACGCTGAAAATGTGAGGCGGAATTGATCAAAATCAGCGCCTTGTGGCTGCGCCTCCCATGCCCACGCAGATTCGTAATCGAAAACCAATGCAACATCGGCGTGAGCTGTGCCAACCTCGGGCAATTCTGTAATTTCTTTGCTAACTTGTAAAGCTTCAGCTAACGCTGGCGCTTCGACACTGTCGGTCCGTAATAGGCCTGCGTGCATCTGTTCTTGCGCAAACGGGGCTTGTCGCCAGCGGAAATAGCAAACGGTTTCAGCACCATGAGCGAATGCCTCCCAAGCCCAAAGACGGGCCATCCCTGGTAGTGGGGCCGGGTTGTAAGGAGCCCAATTAACTGGACCAGGTTGTTGTTCCATGATCCACCAACGCCCCCTGCCAACAGCACGGTACAGGTCGTGATGGAACGCCTGATTGTCAGGATCGCCTTGGCGCAGATAGCGGTGCTTATGGGCGAGGGTGCCTTCAAGCCGATCCGAAAGAAACCCGATTGGATAACTGTCCCATGATGCGATATCAAGATCGGCACCAACTTTAAAATGATCAAAAGATGTTTCGCGGCCCATGTAGTTGTGGATGATAGGGACTGTTGTGTGAGCCCGAATTTCGACGACTTGTTCATGGTTGAATTGCACGACCATGTCGGATGAATATCGGTAGAAATCCAGAGTGTGCGGGTGGTTGGGTTCAGTGACTGTCAGATTTGGAAGACCAACTTCGGTAAAGTCGTTGTAGTCCATTGACCAGAACATGTTGCCCCATGCGCGGTTAAGGGCTGCGGGGCTTTGATATTTCTGAGCTAGCCAGTTTTGGAAACCTTCTGTGGCGGCGTGAGAATAGCTACGCGCTGTGCTGTGACAAGCATACTCATTATCTGTTTGCCATGCTTGAATGTGTTTGTTTGATCCATAACGTTCTGCAAGAAGTCGCGTTATGCGTTTTGATTCGGCGCGGAAACCCTGGTGTGAAAAGCAATAGTGGCGCCGCGATCCAAACCCGCGTGTGCGACCCTGTTCGTCAATCGCAAGCATGTCTGGGTGTTTTTCGAGCATCCAACGCGGCGGTGTCGCGGTGGGTGTGCCTAGGATAATTTTCAGGCCAGCATTGCCCAGGATTTCAATAGCGCGATCAAGCCAGCCGAAGTTTATTTCATCTGATCTAGTTTCTAGGTGTTGCCACGCAAATTCACCAATGCGGACCCATGACAAGCCCGCATCAATCATGCGAGCTGCGTCTTCCGCCCAGATATCTTCGGGCCAGTGTTCGGGGTAATAACAGACACCGAGCGTGCGTTTCATGGGTCACCTATAAGTTGTATCGGCCATAATAAAGGCACGATTAGAGAATAATTTGGTGCTCGGCTTGTCCAGTTGCGTCAACTTGTGTGGCAAAAGTTTTGCCATCGTCTTTTCCAATCAACCCAACGGCTGCGGAGGTGCAGAATAGAGTCTTTAGGTTTGGTCCACCGAATGCAGGGCAGGACGTCTGCACAGCAGGGAAGGTAATTGTTTGGCTCAGTGTGGCGTCGGAGCTATAGCAAGCAACGCGATTTGCGCCCCATTGGGCTATCCAAAAATTTCCAGCTGTATCAATAACTGCGCCGTCAGGCCCCCATGATGTATCGCCAAAATCGAGCCATATTTCAGGATCGCCGATTGGCCACCCGTCTTTTTCAGCAAGCTTTTGGCGCATAATTTTACCAATCCGTGTGTCGCAGAAATAGACACAGGTGCCATTGGGCGAAAAGCAGATGGCGTTCGTGACTGTGATGCCTGCGAACAGTTGGTGGACCTGACCGCGATAAAAGCGGTAGATTGCTCCCGCTTTGGCTTCTCCGTTTATCCCCATGGTTCCAATCCAGAAGCCGCCCCACGGGTCGGCTCGGCCATCGTTGGAGCGGGTGATAGGATTATCTGCCTCAACTTGCGCGATTTGGTCTATGTTGCCTGTGGCCAAATTAAAAGCGTGCAACCCAATGCTATCAGCAATCAGCAGACGGTCGTTGTCGATCCAACCTGCAGCGGACACATAGCGATCAAATTGCCAGTGGTAGTCTTTTATATGTAGCCGTTTAGACAAGATATCGAACCAGAACAGCTCCCCGCGTTTAGGGTGCCACAGCGGGCCTTCGCCAAGGGTGCATTGTGTGGCGTCATAGATCATGCGCGTAGCGCTGCATCGTAGGCTGTGACGATGTCAGTGGCGCACGCTGCGATGTCTGTGATTTTCATGCTAGGTTTATAAAGTGCTGATCCGAGGCCGAAACCATCTGCAGATGCGGCAAACCAGTCAGCGAAGTTTTCTGGCCCAGCACCACCAACAGCGTAGACCAGTGTACCAGCGGGCAGTACCGCGCGGATCGCTTTGAGACCTCCAGGTCCAATTAAGGAACCTGGGAAGATCTTCAAGCCGTCAGCGCCATTTTTCAGGGCCATGAAACATTCAGTGGGAGTCATCACGCCGGGCCAGCTTTGCAGGCCTGCGGTTTTTGTGGCATGGATCACGCGCGGGTCAACGTTGGGAGACACGATAAGTTTGCCGCCCGCTTGTGCGACACGGTTCACGTCCCCAACAGATAATACGGTTCCTGCCCCTATCAGAGCTGAATCACCGTAAGCATCTGACATCAATTTGATGCTGTCGAACGGATCGGGTGAGTTGAGCGTGACTTCAATGCTGGTTATCCCTGCATCGATCAGGGCTTTTGCGGCTGCAACTGCGTCTGCTGGAGTAATCCCGCGTAAAATGGCGATGATATTGCGTGTCATTAATCTATGTACTCCAACAGAGCGTGTGCGGCTTTGATACCAGCAAGAGTCATTTCTGTAGAGTCCATGCGCGTGGCCTGAATACCGAGTGTGGCGAGGCCAGCTATATATGGGGCGGAAACAGCATTGGCTCCAATCAAAGCGACGTTTTGCCCAAGCCAATAAGGCTTGGCGGCGGCAAGTTCGGCACCGATTAAGAGACCTGACAAGCTCGCGCGTAATGTGATAGTGTCAGTATCATGCACCAATTGTGTGGCGCGCAGTGAAAACAGTCGTGCGGCGAGAGACTCAGGGCGTGAAAGGGTCAGTGACATGGCGCTGGCGAATGCGTCGTTGTCCCAACCACTCCTCGCTATAGAATGGCGCAGGACGGATTGACCAGCCAGTAGGGCAAACATCTCACCAGTCATAAAGGTCTGAAAACTGATAATCTCGTTTGCCGATATATGAACCCATTTAGTGTGGGTTCCAGGCAGGCAGATAACACCGTCCCAGCCTGGGTTTTGCGCCAGAAATCCGGTAATTTGGGTTTCTTCACCACGCATCACGTCTGCCGGATTAGTTTGGCGAATGCCGGGTATGACATGAACAATGAGCCCCGAACGGGTGGTCGGGGCTGTGACCATCTTCGATGGACACACCGCGCAGGGCGTTGTTTGATAAGGGGCTTCGACCCAGCCTTGCCGTGATCCAACCATGCCACAGGTGACAACCCGTGATGTTATGGAAAGCCAATCTCCAGCAATATCAAGTAAAACTGCTTCAAATTCAGACGGGGCCAATTGACCCATGCCTTTATCCGACTTCCGTTCGCCCAAGACAGAACCATCAGCGCCAATCGCCCAAAATTGGGCGTTGGAAGTTCCCCAGTCAACAGCAATCCAGTCAGGTTTCATAACCGGTGTCCTTCCAGAACCCACATAGTTTCTGGGAATGACCAAGGTAAAGTCAAACCGTGATGCATTAGGTAGGTGCCTGACAGCGTGGTTGAGCCTTCTTTCAATGTAGGCGTGCCGCGCGACAAGGTTGGCGCTGATGTGCGATTGATCAGTGACACTTCGTACATAGCGTGTGGGTCCAGACCTGACAGGCGCAGTGGACGTGGAATTATTTGCATCGATGTTGTGACTTTACCAGCAAAAACGACAAAACGTGCCCCGTCCTGAGGTATCTGTTGTTCTGCGATGATCGCTGGATCAGGGCTGTCTAGGCGAAGGATGTCGGCATTTTCCATCCAAGTGCGATTGTGTTTCCACCAGCTTGTTACTTCGGTAAGCACAGCGATTTCGTAGTCGTCAAGTTCACGTGGGTCCATTTCGAATCCCATGTGGCGTTGCGCGGCAACCCATGCCCGAAACGAAATATCTAAGGTGCGGCCAGACGTGTGGCAGTGGCGCGGACCCACGTGCGATCCGGTAATTGAAAAGGGTAAAAACAGCGCAGCATTATGTTGGATATGTAAGCGTTCAAGTGCATCGTTGCTGTCTGATAGCCACACACGTTGCGTGCGTTTGAGGATCCCAAAATCAATGCGACCGCCACCTGATGCACAGCTTTCGATTTCTACATCTGGGAAGGCAACACGCAGACGGTCAATGAGTTCGTATGACCCGCGAGTTTGCGCCGCATCTGGCGTGGGTAATACGCGGTTGTGGTCCCATTTGATGTAGTCAATATCGTGGTTTTCAAGAATCGCAGCCACTTGGGTGTAGATGAAATGGCGCACATCTGGCAGGGCCATGTTGAGGGCCATTTGCTGACGGCCCAATGTTTGGTCTTCACTGCCCAATGCCCAATCAGTGTGTGCGCGGTAAATGTCGCTGTCAGGATTAATCATTTCGGGTTCAAACCAAATGCCGAACGACATGCCAAGCCCGCGCACATGATCAATGAGTGGCGTCAGACCATTGGGGTATTTGCGTATGTCGACTTTCCAATCAGACAAAGCGCGGGTGTCATCGTCACGATTGCCGAACCAGCCGTCATCCAACACAAAGCGCTCTGCACCAAGGTCGGCAGCGCGATCGGCGATATCTATAAGCACATCAAGTTTGTGATCGAAATAAACTGCTTCCCAGCAGTTATAATGAACTGGGCGCGGGTTGTTTGGTTTGGGCCATTTGACGATGTGGTCGCGCACGTGACGTTGAAACGAAACGGCACACCCGTTGAGGCCAGTGTCTGAATAGACCATGTAAAGTGGTGCTGTGCTAAATTGCGTTGAGGCCTGTAGTTCCGTGCGCGCGGCGTGGCCCCATTGAATTTGGCGGCGGCCATCTGGCAGTTCTTCGGCGATCATGCGGTGCCCACCTGACCAACCATAGTGGAATCCGTAGGCTTCGCCATGGGTGTTGGTTGCGCCGACGCACGGCACTATCAGACCGGGAAAGTGTTCGTGGCCCGTCCGCCCTGTTCGGTTTTCGCGACAACGGATACCGGGGGACCATGGGGTGCGATTAGTTTCAAATTCGCGACACCATCGGCCCGAAAAATCAATCATTTCATCGGACATTTGTGGGGCTGGCATAACAGGAGCGGCGAGCCAGTCCAGATGCACGGGAGCGTCTGCCTGAAGAATAGTCTTGGCGCAAATGATGTAGGTTTCAGTGTTAATTTTAAATTCAAAAGTTAGTGTCAGGCCATTTTCATCATCGCGATACTTAAATGACAGATTTTTGCTGTCATCAGCTGATGCAAAATAGAATTTTGGCAGTAGGGTGGTGCCATCTTGGCGGCGCACGATCAGGCCGGGTTGACCGGGGAAGGTCCGTGAGCTTTCGGGGCACAGTGATAGGTCTGGATTTTTATCCAGCATACCACCTGTGACGTCAATTGCATGGGCTGCGTGTATCGCTGTCAGTTTTTCGTTCTGCGGTAACACTGTGCCCCAATAGACCACCTCTGGAAGGCGCCCTTGTGTTGATGCGAGAACAAGTGTCTGGCGTCCATCGTCTAATCGCCACGTTTTCATTATTTCACTGCTCCGAGGGTTAGCCCTGCAATAAAATGCTTTTGCATAAGGAAAAACATCACGACGGGGGGTAGGGCAGCGATAATGCTTCCTGCGGACATTAAGTGATAGGCTGCTCGATATTGACTATTAAAACTGGTAATCCCAGCTGTGACAGGTTGACTGTCGGGACCTTGAGTCAAAACTATGGCCCAGAAATAGTCATTCCAGATAAATGTGAAGACCAACACTGACAGGGCGGCGAGTGCAGGTTTCATCAAAGGTAGCACGACGTAAACAAAAATACGCCATTCGGACACACCTTCGACGCGTGCCGCTTCGATCAATGCAAAAGGTAGTTGGCGAATGAAATTGCGCATGAACAGCGTGCAGAACCCTGTTTGAAACGCGATGTGAAACAGCACAAGGCCGATTTTGGTATCATAAAGGTTCAAAGATAATGTTAGGTCACGCACTGGCACCATCAGAATCTGGAATGGTACGAAATTACCTGCGATAAAAACGAAAAAGATTAATAAGTTGCCTTTGAAGCGGTACACTCCCAGCGCGAAGCCCGTCATGGAAGATAGCAATACCGCACCAATAACTGTTGGGACGGTGATGAAGACCGAATTTAAGAGATAGCGCGGCATGTCGGATTCAAAAAATACCTTGCCATAGTTATTCATCATTTCAAACGAGGACGGCATGCCCCAATAGTTGCCGTTGGTGAAATCTGCGTCCGGTTTGATCGAAAATATTGCAACAGCTATTAGAGGCAACAGCCAGATCGCCAAAACTATGGGCAGCAACAACTGATAAGTAATTTGCCACTGAAGAGTCGTTTTTGCAATAGGTGTAGGAAACATCAGTATGCACCTTTTTCATCTTGGTACATCGACTTCAAAAAGTAGCCAATAAAGCCCAGCATTATGAAGAACAGCACTACTGCGATGGCAGCACCGTAGCCCATGCGAAACCCAAATTCAGATAGGGATTCTTCAAACATGTAGAAGCTAAGAACTCGGGTGGACCCGAAAGGTCCGCCGTTGGTCATCACCGCAATAAAATCGAAAGAGCGTAGCGCGCCGATGATAGTCACCACAAATGCAATGAATGTCGCGGGTTTTAGCTGAGGTAGGATGATATACCACAACATACGCGCACCTTTTGCACCATCCAGACGCGCGGCTTCGACTTGTTCAGGATCAACAGCGTTCAGGCCCGTGAGGTATAAGATCATGCAATACGCCGTCTGCGGCCACAGGCCTGCTGCGATAATGCCATAGGTTGCAGTGTTTGGGTTACCGAGAATACCTCCGGAGATATCAATACCAATTTTGCCGACTAGAACGTCAAACAACCCGTCATTTGGCAGGTAGAACCATGAAAAAACGAGGCCCACAACAACCTGCGAAATCACGAACGGAAAGAAGAACATCGACTTATAAAGCCGTATGCCAAAAACTTTTTGATTTAGAAACAAGGAGATAAAAAGTCCCATTGGAATTGCTAGCAGGTATAGAACCAGCCAGCGTATGTTGTTCCAGAACGACGTTTCGAATTTGCGGTCTCCCCCTAGCAAGCGTTCGTAGTTCGCCAAACCAACCCAGGTTTTTTCTCCCAAGCCGTCCCATTCATGGAAAGAAATCCAGAAAGATTGGAAAATTGGATATATTACATAAAGAGAGAACATGAAAATGCCTGGTATCAAGAATACCCACGGGGTTGCCGCAATTTCGTTGCGCTTGTACCAGCTTCTATTTCCGGCGGTGGCAGTAGCCATGATCGTCTCCTGTCGTGTCAACACATGCAAAAAAAGGCGCAGTTTCGTAGAATAGAACTGGCCATTTACAGATGGGTTGATGGAAAAGGGGCAGACTTGAAGGCCTGCCCCTAGGTTTAGTGGTTTACTGGTAGATACGAACGCGTGCTTCTTCCAGACGTTCTAGAATGTCATCAAGGTTGTCGGGGAACACCATGAATTCTTGTAGGCCTTCCATCCCAACAGATGCCATTTCAGCTGGGAAATCGCGATCAAAGAACTGCATGATGCCGCCAGATGCATTGTTTGACAGCATTTCAAAGCCTTCCTGAATAAATTTGTCATCAGATACTGATGCGTTTGCGTTCACGGGAAGCTGGCCAAGGGCATTACCGCCGTTTATCGCTGATTGAACATCAGGGGATGTGACAAAAAGCAAGAACGCTTTTGCGTTATCGACGTTTTGGGCAGCTGACGGAATGTGGAACGTGTCTGTCGGTGCGTCTTCTGCTGGTGCAATATCAGGGTTGATTTGTGGAAACTGATAAAAATCAAGTTGGTCGTTTGTTAAACCACCGTCACGCATTGCCGCAACCGCAAAGTTACCCATCAGGTACGCTGCCGCTTCGCCGTCAATCATGAACGGTAGAGCTTCCTGCCAGCTGTAGGCCTGGTGGTCATCAACGAACGCACCCATGTCGATCAACTGACGCCAGTTGGCAAATGTTGCGCGCACACGCTCGTCTGTCCACTCAACTTCGCCGTTGGCCAGTTCGATATGGAACTCGTACCCGTTGGTGCGGGAGTTCATGTAGTCAAACCAACCGCCAGCTGTCCAAAGGAACTTCGAACCTATTGTGTAACACTTGCGACCAGAATCGAGGATATCCTGACAGTTTGCCAGTTCCTGTTCCCACGTTGCGGGTTCTTCTAGCCCCAGTTCTTCGAAGATGTCTTTGCGATAATAAACGCCCCACTGGTAGTAGGTATAAGGCACGCCCCACTGTGCTCCATCCAGAGTCATAGCGCCTTTGGTAGATTCCAAGGCAGCCATTGCAGGATTCTCCCACAAATCCGATAGGTCCATGAACAAGCCTGCGTCTACGAAGGGCGTCATGCGAGTCGCGGCATACCAGTTCACCACATCGGGTGCATTAGCCGTTAGTGAATTGCGGATTTGTGTTTTCCAAGCTTCGCGATCGACTATCTCAAGTTCGATGTTCAACTCTGGATGCAGTGCGCCAAAATCGGTTGCAAGGCCTTCCATCACTGCGCGTGGCGCTGGGTTGGACATGTCTGAAACGATTCGAAGCTCACCGCTGAGCGAATGCGCATCAGCAAATGCAGATGTCGATACGACACCCAGAGCAAGCGCCGCAGCGGATGCTTTTAAAATAAAATTCATGATTTTCTCCCTTAGTTTCCGTCTTAACTAGTTTCATTATTTGAAACTTAGTTTTGAATATTGAAATCTAATCTTAAATCGCCCATGGTTGTCAATACTGAGGTTGTGCGACTTCAGGATATAGGGAGGACATCGTGACTGCATCTGGAGACGGAACAGTTGGCAAAGCATTGGAAGTGTTGGATCAAGTGGCGTCCCATGGGCGCCCTGTACGATTTTCTGAACTGCTCAGTGGGTCGCGTTTCCCAAAGGCGACACTTTATCGATTCGTTCAGACTTTGACTAATCAGGGGATGCTTGCTTTCGATCCAGATCGTGGAACGTACGCGCCGGGGATGCGATTGTTGCGTCTTGCCCATGCCGCTTGGCAGACAGCGTCACTGGCTCCAATTGCCACCAGTTATTTGGATAGTCTCAGTATGGATGTCGGTGCAACGGTGCACCTTGCACAACTGGACAATGCACAGGTGATCTATATCGATAAACGTAATGCAGACGATCCGGTGCAGATGTATAGCCAATCCGGTAAGGTCGGGCCCGCCTACTGCACTGGCGTTGGTAAAGTGATGATCGCTTATTTGCCTGAAGTAGATTTGGGCGATGCGCTAAACCAGCAAAGTTTCCATCGTTTCACTGCAACAACCCACACGTCCGCTGCCAGCCTGCGCACTGAACTGGCTGATATCCGCGCCAATGGCTATGGTTTTGACCGTGAAGAACATGAGCCTGGGATCATTTGTATCGCTTTACCGATCTTGACTGAAACGAACCGTGCACTGGGGGCGATTTCGGTGACTAGTACCACGACCCGCACCAATCTTGCGGGGCTTGAAAGCCTCGTTCCACGCATCCGCACAACGGCTGAGGCCATCGCAGAAGACGCCAGCTCATGGTATTTTCCGATCCCAGTCAGATCATCCTAGAGAGGTATCAATATCATGTCCGGTGTAACGCTAAACAATGTGGTCAAAAAATATGGCGACGTTAAGGTAATCCATGGGATTAACCTTGAGATTGAGCATGGCGAGTTTTGTGTCTTTGTCGGTCCGTCTGGCTGTGGCAAGTCTACGTTGTTGCGCATGGTTGCTGGTCTTGAAGAAACCACTGGCGGTACGATGGCTATCGGGGGTCGTGATGTAACCCGCATGGACCCGTCTGAGCGCGGCGTGGCGATGGTGTTCCAGACCTATGCACTTTACCCGCACATGACAGTCAAGGAAAACATGGGGTTTGGGTTAAAGATGAACCGCCACCCTAAAAAAGAAATCAATAAAAAGGTGGCGGAGGCGACACGGATCTTGAAATTAGAAGACTACCTTGATCGTAAACCTGCTGCCCTGTCCGGTGGCCAGCGTCAGCGTGTGTCGATTGGCCGTGCGATCGTGCGCGGACCTGAAGTGTTCTTGTTCGATGAACCATTGTCCAACCTTGATGCTGAACTGCGTGTTGAAATGCGGGTTGAGATTGCACGACTGCACAAGGAAATCGGTGCAACGATGATCTATGTGACACACGATCAGGTCGAAGCAATGACACTGGCTGACAAGATTGTCGTGCTCCGTATGGGCATCGTTGAACAATTTGGTGCTCCAATGGATCTTTATCGGAGTCCTGACAATAAGTTTGTCGCTGGTTTCATCGGAAGCCCTGCGATGAATTTTATGAACGGCGTGGTAGGAGACAATCTGATTGAGGTAACCGCTTTGAAAATGACCGTGCCAGTGAACATTGCGCCAGCTTACAATGGTAAGTCAGTGAGTGTTGGTTTAAGGCCGGAACATTTAATGATTGACCCAAAAGGTGGAGCGTTGCGTGTCGATTTGACCGAAAGTCTTGGCGGTGTTAGCTATGCCTATCTTGTAGCGGAAACTGGTGAGCGGATCGTCATCGAAGAGCGTGGTGATGAGCGAGTGTCCGAGGGTCAGATGGTTGGGCTAATTTTTGAGAATAAGCGCCTTTATTTGTTTGATGCAGAGACTGAGTTGCGCATTCAAACTTGATTATACTAAGCTGAAGAAAGGCATCTCGATTGAGGTGCCTTTTTATGTTAAAGTTTTCCGTAATATAACCCAACAACATGTTCAGCTTGCGCAAAGAACAGCCAGCGCGCAGCAAAAACGCCTATCAGGTGGCTGATCACAGCTAGGCCAGCAAGAATGTGGGAGTGGCCCATCAGCAGCAGTAAAAGTGGCAGACCAACCATCAAAACAATCGCGATGACGCGCAATTTTAATGCGTGTTTGCGCCCGATTACGTAAACGAATTCCTTTAACAGGTAGTTGGTGCCAGTGTGCGGCGGTTCAAACGCGCGTACCTGCCCGCCTGTGCCAAGGCCCGTGGCCGTGGCCAGTGTAGTGCCCGATTTGGCTAGCGCAGTGTCGCCAAGAACCCAATGAGCGATTTGTGCGATACCCGCAAGAATAAGCAATGGAATTGCAAAAGATACTTGACCTGCAAGAAGTGCGCCGCCCGCAATACAAATGCTTAGGAACATTGCTGGTGTGGTTACATTGTGCCAGCGCGGGATGGTTTTCATTTGGGTGTAGATCATCGCCGTAGTGAATACGGTACTGATAGAAAATACTGCTCCGATGACGCCTAAGAAGCTCCAACAAGTGCTAAAAAACACAAGGCCTACGCCATATATTGCCATAATAATAAGGGCAGAAACTGCGCAAATAGCTTCGCGTGATAGCCAGCTGGACCGCCATTGGGTGAATGCCTTAAGGGCGCGTTCTGGATGGCCGAGGTGGAAGGTTGAGGAGATCAAACCACCCACCGCCAATAAATAGGCGATGGTAAAAAACACGAATGCAACCCAACCTGTGGGCGCTGGTAAGCCAATTCCAAGAAAAGCCAAAAGCCCAAATCCAAGGCCAGATAGGGTCGAAAAAAGAATAACTGATGGTGCCGGATGCATTAGTTTGACCCTCCCTTATAACTGTCTTTTGGAGAATCGCTCTTCGAAGGACTAGGCATTGCGTCGAGTGCTTTGTCGAGCCAACCAAGGAAACCAGCTGTTTCTGTTGCAACGGGGGCAAGTAATGGTGAAAGGATATCAATCTCCTGGTTGTGATCACGATCTTTGACGCGGGGGGGCAAGTATTTGTTGACGGGTTTTGTGCCCATTTCAGGCATTAGGTCCATACCGCTGCGCTCAGCGGTGAGTATAGACACGTTAGAGTCTGGATCTGCAAAATCGCCAAAGTGACGCGCGTTGGATGGGCAAGTGCGTACGCATGCTGGTTCGCGGTCTCGCTCGGGCAGGTTTTCGTTATAAATTCGGTCAACGCAAAGCGTGCATTTTTTCATGACCTTCGCTTCGGCGTCCATTTCGCGTGCGCCGTAAGGACAGGCCCATGCGCACAATCCACAACCGATGCAGTCTTGTTCATTGACCAAAACAATGCCGTCTTCGACGCGTTTGTAGCTGGCCCCAGTCGGGCAGACAGTCACGCAAGGCGCATCTTCGCAGTGCAGACAGGATTTGGGGAAGTGAACCAGTTGTGCGGGCGCTGCTCCCAATCCAAGATCTGGCGGTTGGATTTCGTAGCTATGCACCCGATTGAGGAACGTCCCCGTTGGGTTTTCGCCAAATGGATCCTGATCTGACAGCGGTACACCGTAATTTTCGGTATTCCAGCCTTTGCATGAGATCACGCACGCATGGCAGCCAACGCAGGTATCAAGGTCAATCACTAGGCCAAGTTTCTTAGCCGTTGTGGTGGGTAAATTTGTCATGTTGTGGCCCCTATGAGGATGGGTTGGATCATGCTGATGGGTTCTTCGACAGATGCGTCCCATGTGGCGACAAACCAGACGAAACTGCCAATCATAAGTACAATGGCAGTAAAGATGAGAAACAGTGTTTGCTTCATTGGCCAACCTTCCATGCTTGGGATTTTGGACCATAGCCTACTGGGGACTTTTGCGCTGGTGTTACGGGCTGTGCTTCATTAGGGGCCGCGACCTTTTCGATCTTCACGCGAAGATCAAACCACGCAGCTTGGCCAGTGATGGGGTCGGAGTTCGACCAGCGCATGCCATCAGCTTTTTCTGGTAGTAGTTCGTGGATCAGGTGGTTAAGCAGGAAGCCTTCGGTTGCCTCAGGTGATTTTTCATCCAAAGCCCAAGCGCCTTTACGTTTGCCAATCGCATTCCATGTCCAGACGGTATTTTCATTCAGTGCGGCCATGTGTGCGACTGGGACTGTGATAACGCCTGATGGGGATGAGACCTTTGCCCAATCGTCTTCAGTAAAGCCGTGTTGTTCCCAGATTTTTGTAGGTACATACAGCGGGTTAATCCCGTGAATTTGGCGTAGCCATGCGTTTTGCGTGCCCCAAGAATGGTACATCGCCATCGGCCGCTGTGTAAGCGCGTGGACGTTAAATTCTCCCGTGTCGATCAAGTCATCGGACAGTGGTGCGTACCACATCGGTAGTGGATCCATAGTGCGTTTGATCTGTTCGCGCAAATGATCGGGTGGTTGCACACGACCATGCCCTTCAGCCGCCAACTGCATTCGGCGCAGTGGTTCTACGTAAGGCGTAAAGATATAGGGCTGTTCACTGTCATAAAAGCCCATTTTCACCGCCCAAGATTGGTAGGCCATATTGAACGGTTTGTAGTATGACGCCTCTTTGGGGACGTGGGACACCCAAAAGCCTCCGTTCTTGATATAGCTGTCAAGCTGATCTTCGTTAGGTTCACCTCGCCCTTCGGTTAACCCATTCTCACCCATGCGAAAACCTGCAAGTGGCCCAATCCCAGGACGACGAATGTGGTTAGTAATGTAGTCTGCGTAGTCTTCGTATTTTTGTGAACCGTCTTCGTTCACGAAGCTTGGTAAATCGAGCCGCGCGCCAAGTTCGCAGAGCACTGATTGAAACCCGCGTACGTCACGGTCTGGTTCAATGACGGGCCAGCGGATTGCATCCGCAACGCCGTCCGCTTCGGATATGGGGCGGTCCAGAAGCGAGATGCAATCGTGCCGTTCAAGGTATGTGGTGTCAGGCAAGATTAGGTCGGCAAAGGCGACCATTTCCGATGAATAAGCGTCTGAATAGATGATGCGTGGGATTACATATTCACCAGTATCTTCGTCTTTGTCTGTCAGCATTTCCATAACGCCAGTTGTGTTCATGGAACTGTTCCACGACATGTTAGCCATGTACATAAACAGCGTGTCGATTTTATACGGATCTCCGGCGTGGGCGTTAGAAATCACCATGTGCATCATGCCGTGTGCTGACAATGGATTGTCCCATGTGAAGGCTTTGTCAATGCGGATTGCGCTGCCATCTTCATGCAGCATCAAATCTTCAGGACCATGGGGATAACCAAGGTGTGGACCGTTAAGGGCAGCACCGGGCGTGACTTTGCCGTGGGGTTTTGGGTGCGCTGTGGCTGGCTTCGGGTAGGGCGGTTTGAACCGCATGCCACCGGGGGTTTCTACAGCACCTAATATGATCTGCAATGTGTGCAACGCGCGGCAAGTTTGAAATCCGTTGGAATGCGCAGAAATACCACGCATTGCGTGCATCGAAACAGGACGGCCAATCATTTTTGGGTGCTTTTTACCGCGAAAATCAGTCCAAGGACGATCAAGTTCAATGGCTTGGTCAAATGCCACATGCGCCATATCAGCAGCAAGACGTTTGATGCGTCCCGTGGAAATGCCTGTTGCATCCGAGACCATTTCGGGTGCGTGTTTAGGATCAAGAAAGCGATCCACCATGAGATGGAACACAGGGCGATGCGTCACGCCAGCAGTTCGGTAGGTTGTGCCCAAATCGGGTTCCACGCCTTGCCCGTTCCATGGCGCAAGGTGGCCTGTGTTTTTGTTGATTACCTGTGGTTGTCCGTCACTGTCGCGCAAAAGCAGGCCGTTCTGACTACTATTAGGGTCTTCGTTGACGATGCAGGACGCATTAGTGAACCGCGCGAGGTAGTCCAGATCGAGTTTGCCTGCCTTAAATAATTCATGGATTAGTGCCATGATCAGCAAACCATCGGTGCCCGGCGTGATACCAAACCAGTCATCGGCCACAGCATTATAGCCCGTGCGGATAGGGTTAACGCCAACCATACGCGCGCCGCGGTTTTTGATTTTGCCAATGCCCATTTTGATCGGATTGGAATCGTGGTCTTCGGCGACGCCAAACAGCACAAACATTTTGGTATGGTCCCAATCAGGCTGACCGAATTCCCAAAACGCTCCACCCATTGTATAGATACCAGCAGCAGCCATATTCACGGAACAGAACCCACCATGTGCTGCGTAGTTTGGAGTACCGAACCCTTGGGCCCAAAGTGACGTGAATGATTGTGACTGATCGCGGCCTGTAAAGAACGCCAGCTTTTCAGGAGCTTTTTCGCGAATGGGTTTTAGCCAGTCAGTGGCGATTGTCAGCGCCTCTTCCCACGAAATCTCTTTGAACTCACCCGAACCACGCGGGCCAACACGTTTTAATGGGGCCTTTAGGCGGGAAGGTGCATTAACTTGCATGATGCCAGCTGACCCTTTGGCGCAAAGAACGCCTTGGTTCACGGGGTGATCTTTATTTCCCTCTATGTAAGCCACTTTACCATATTTCATGTGTACGTCGATGCCGCAGCGACAGGCGCACATGTAACAGGTCGTCTTGCGGACCTCATCAGAAACCTTTGGCGATGTATCGAGGATCGGTTGATCTTTGGGCATCTTGGTGACCTTTCAGTTCAGGCAAATTGGGAGCGAATCAAACCAAGCGAGGCGAGGCCGATCAAAAGAATAAGGCAGAACGGACGATAGTAGGGCGCAAGGCGTTCGGTAAAAAATTGCTGGCCGATCATAACACCGATCATAGTGGGTATTGCAAAAATAAGGCCACGCGCCACGCTGGATGCCCCCATGATACCGTATGCGATTAAAACGACCATCGAAATTACCGATGTCAAAAATAGATACAGCACTAGCGATGCTCGCATTGTGTTGGCAGGTGCTTTCGCAGCTAAAACGTAAATCGCAACAACCATCCCGCCCACAGATGCGAGGCCTGATGCAATGCCCGCCACTATGCCTGCGCCATAAAGCCCAGACTTGGTGGCCAGAAACGGCATGCGTATCCTCGCTAGTAGGATCGCGGCAAGCGTCATGATTACTGCGAGTGATATGGTCTTGGACATTGTAATGGGCAATGAGATCGTTAATGCGAGGCCGATAGGCCAACCAATAAATGACCCGCCCGCGAGGCCGTAGGTCATAGTTTTATCCGCACCCACCCAGCCGTTTTTTAACATTAAAATAGAGGCTGACATTTCAAGCCACCACAACATTGGAATCAGTTGTACGGGTGGTATGATCACTACGGCGGTGGCCATAACCATTGCTGACAAAGCAAAACCGCTGAAGCCACGCACAATACCGGCCAGCATTGTTAATCCGATTAAAATTACAAAATCTGTCTGGCTAAGATTTGTTGCACTGATGATCCAGTCGATCATCTGGCTTCCAGAGTGATTGCATGTACTGCAACTTGACATTCTTCGTTGATTGCGGTCAGTTTGCAAGCCGTGATCTCTTGCGGAGTCAGGCTGGCAAGGGCCGTGTTTAGGCCTGTTTTGTGGTTGGCAGTCACGTTGTTTTTGTCGCCATTGCCCAGCGCAACGTGCGCTATAAGGCCGCCTATACGACTTATTTGGCTGGCCATTACTTTGGTCAGGGCGGACTGAAATATCAAAATTTTTATCGACAAAGAACCCGCGTCAATAACGAGGATCATCAGCCAGCCGCCATAATTGCACCAAGTGCAATGGACGACAGTCGGGCAGCTGAGGGATCTGCGCGGGATGTTAAAAGGATTGGAACTTTTGCACCCATGACGATGCCGCCAGCACAGCCTCCTGTGAGGTAAACGAAAGATTTGAACAGAGCGTTACCCGATACAATATCAGGCACAATGATGGCGTCGGCTTGGCCTGCTACGGGATCGTTGGTCAGATCTTTCGCCTGTACTGCTTCAGGCGACATAATTAGATCGAACGCTAACGGACCCGAGAAATCAGCGCTCTTAATGTTTTCAATGGCCCAATCGCGCAATTCGCGAGCTTCCATTGATGAAGGCACGCTTTCAATCGGAGATTCTGTGGCTGACAGGAATGCGACCTTAGGGCGCTGATTACCAATTTTATGCAGCAGGTTGACGACTTCCATGGTTGCGTCCCTGCGGGTGTCGAGATTAGGATTCACGTTAACCGCTGCGTCGCTGATTGTGATCGAACGTGACCCGTCTGTCGTGGTTATGTGAAAAATATGCACAAAGCGTTTGCCAGTTCGAAGACCTGCACCGCGAGAGACGGCGGCACGCATGAAAGCGTCGGTATGCAAATGACCTTTCATTAAGACGTCAGCGCGGCCTTCGCCGCAGGCTATAGCAGCGGCGTTACCTGCTTCGGCTTCGCCCGTGGTATTGATGATTTCGTATGGAGAAATGTCCCAGCCCAGTTTGTTGGCTTCAACTTGGATCATATCTTGTTCGCCGGTGAACAGGGGCACCATCATGTTGGCTTGAGTCGCTTCCATTGCGGCCATCATCGGCAATGGAGCACCCGCGCGGGCAATTGCCACACGCGGAGTGGGTGCGTTTTGAGCTTTAAAAATAATATGTGCAGGGGCTTCGGCCACGGCGCCAGATAAAAATGATGACATTGAAACGAGGCCTTTCAAAACTGGAAAGCCGAGGCAGAGTTTGTCCCGCCTCGGCACTATTTTGCAAGGGCTATTACGCCATTGTTTGTTGGCGCATGTCGCCTTTGGAGATACCAGCAACTTCAACAGGTTTCTTCATGGCGTCGCGACGGAATGGATCACCGAGTTCTTGGTTGATCATGGCTTCGATCAACGTTGTGGTGCCATTTTCCATTTGATCTTTGATTGCCTGAGCCAAGGCTGCTGTCAGTTCGTCCATTGTACGAGCAACAACGCCTTTTAAACCACAAGCTATTGCAATGCCAGCGTAAGATACTTCTTCGTCAAGCTCTGTGCCTACAAAATTGTCGTCAAACCAAAGTGTAGAGTTCCGCTTTTCAGCACCCCACTGGTAGTTGCGGAAAACGATTTGTGTAATCGCAGGCCAGTCTCCACGGCCAATCGCTGTCAACTCGTTAACTGATATGCCAAATGCGCCGTCTCCAGCAAAGCCAACAACTGGAACGTTTGGCCTGCCAATTTTTGCACCAACTATTGAAGGCAGACCATAACCACATGGACCAAACAGGCCAGGTGCCAGATATTTTCGGGACTCATTGAACGATGGGTACGCGTTTCCGATGGCACAGTTGTTGCCAATATCGCTAGAGATGATCGCCTCAACTGGAAGGGCTGCTTGGATTGCGCGCCATGCCATGCGTGGGGCCATCCATTCTGGTTTTGCAGCACGTGCGCGCTGGTTCCAGTCTGTGCCAGGATCGTCCTGTTCTTCCGTCATGGAAGTCAGTTCTTGTGCCCATGCAGATTTGGTCTGTGCAATTATAGCCTTGCGTTCCTTGCGGCCTGCGTCGCCTGCGCTGTCTGCCAATCTAGCAGAGATTGCAGTTGCTACCTTTGCAGAGTCGCCGATAATGCCTACTGTGACTTTCTTGGTCAGACCGATACGATCAGGGTTAATGTCGACCTGAATGATTTTGGCATTTGTTGGCCAGTAATCAATACCATAACCGGGAAGGGTTGAAAATGGGTTGAGGCGTGTACCAAGTGCGAGAACAACGTCAGCTTTGGAAATCAATTCCATGCCAGCTTTTGATCCGTTGTAACCTAATGGGCCAGCAAATAGTGGATGATTGCCTGGGAAAGCGTCGTTGTGCTGGTAGCCAACACAAACAGGTGCGTCTAGGGTTTCAGCTAAAATGCGCGACGCTTCTATGCCATTTGGGGACAGAATTGTACCTGCGCCGTTCAAGATTACAGGAAACTTGGCAGTTGAAAGTAATGCCGCTGCTTCGGAAACGGCAATGTCGCCGCCCTGTGGCAACTCGAAATCAACAATGACTGGCAGATCAATGTCGATGACCTGTGTCCAGAAATCACGCGGGACGTTGATTTGGGCGGGGCCAGATGCGCGTTTGGCTTGCATGATGACGCGGTTTAGCGTTTCAGCAATACGGGATGGGTCGCGAACCTCTTCTTGGTAGGCAACGCAATCAGCGAACAAGTTCATCTGTTCCATTTCCTGAAAACCACCTTGACCGATGGTCTTGTTGGCTGCTTGTGGCGTGACTAGCAAAACTGGTGTGTGATTCCAGTACGCGGTCTTCACTGCAGTAACGAAATTTGTGATGCCGGGACCGTTTTGTGCAATCATCATCGACATTTTGCCAGTGGCACGTGTGAAGCCGTCTGCCATCATGCCGCCGGTTGTTTCATGAGCACAATCCCAGAATTTGATGCCTGCATCGGGAAAAATGTCTGAGATTGGCATCATGGCTGAGCCAATGATCCCAAATGCATTATCAATACCATGCATCTGGAGCGTTTTTACGAAGGCTTCTTCGGTCGTCATTTTCATTTGGGAACCCTTTTAGGTGCAACATTGCTTGTAACTTATGGCTTTGGCAGTGGCCCCGTTAGGTCCAGATGATGCCTGAATTTAGAGCCAGATGTTCTATTATCAAGACTATTAGTCTCATTATTGCTTGGGTTTGTCGAGTCAGTTCTAGGGCCCTTAACGCAACTCGTGACGTTAAGTCATTTCTGCAAGAGTTTTTGCAAGAATTTCTACGCCGCTTGAAATCCGAGGTGTTGGGATTGAACTGTAGGCTAAGCGGTAAAAATTATGCGGTGCTGTGGGGCCGCTAAAAAATGCGTGTCCTGGTTCGATCAGCACACTTTTTTCTGCAAGGCGCCGTGCAAGGTCACGGGTGTCGATGTGATTTGGCGCACGCATCCACAGTGCTGATCCACCAAAGCTGCCTGCCCCAGCAACCGTCAAGCGGTGTTCGCTCAGGGCGGTATCAATCGTCTTGCGCCGTTCATGGTAAGCGCGGCTCATCCGTCCAACGAGAGCGTCATAGTGACCACGTGACAAGAAATATGTTACGGTTCGCTGGATATGACCGGGAGGGTGGCGAAGCACAGAAGCGCGCAGTGCTCTGGCCTCGCGGATAAATGGTGCAGGTCCTACTAAGTACCCGAGACGAAGGCCGGGAAACAACGATTTTGAGAAACTACCAACGTAGATTACGCGGCCATTTTTATCGAGAGATTTTAGTGCTGGTGAAGGTGGTTTTAGAAAAGACATTTCAAATTCGTAGTCGTCTTCAACAATTAGAAAATCGTTCTGTTCTGCCTTATCTAGTAGTGCGTGACGGCGCGACATTGGCATTGTTGCAGCAGTTGGGCATTGATGGCTGGGCGTCGTAAACACCACATCTGTTTCGGGTGGTAAAGAATAGGGTGGCAGGCCATCCTGATCTACTGGGATTGCGTGCAAATGGCAGCGCGATTGCTCTAGGATGCCGCGCAATGCTGGATAACAAGGATCTTCGATGGCAGCTGTGCGCCGCTGGGTTAAGAGAACCTGCGCTGTTAACCAAAGCGCGTTTTGCGCCCCCATAGTCAGTAGAATTTCGTTGGGCTGTGCGAGGATGCCACGACGAGGCAGAGTTTGGCGCGCAATAAAGTCGAGCAATTGGGGGTCGTCGCTGTCGAAATAGTCTGCTGTTAAGGCTTCAAAATCCTTGCGGCCTAAAGCTTCAAGCGCGCAAAGTCGCCAGTTAGCGGAGTCAAACAGCGTAGGGTCGGCTTGCCCGTAGATAAACGGATACCGGAATTTCGCCCAATCTGCTGGTTTAGACATGCTTTGTGTTGTTGTGAATCGTTGGCCAATAGCGCGAGTCCAATCGACAGTGCTATGATCACTGCTAGTAGCTGGGAAAGCTGGTGGTTCGGGCGCATTTTTGGACACAAAATAGCCCGACCGTCCATATGCCACTATATAATCGTCGGCCAGAAGCTCCGTAAACGCGAGGGTAACTGTAATGCGGCTGACCCCAAGGTGCATTGCCAGTTTGCGTGACGACGGCAGTTTTTCACCCGGTCTGAAACGACCTGCAAGAATACCTTCGGCTACCAACTGGCGAATTTGGGTTTGCAAGGTGCCGCTTGCACCTTGTTGTAAAAAAAAGGTTTCGACAGGTAATGACATGTTCCTTACTTAACTGGCATCATGGCTGAGGTAAACTGGTCTTATTATGTTAAGTGGATATTACGCAAAATTATTGCTGTTGCGCAACGGTGTCAGCAAACGCGCGACTATCTACAGCAAGATTTGTCTTTGCAAAAGGAGTTTTGTTGTTATCTGAGTTGAAGAACTGACTATCGACTGCAATAATCTTCCACTCCCCATCCACGTTTAGTAAAAACGGGGATCCGCTGTCGCCTTGGGCTGTGTCACATTCGTGTAGTATCGAGTTGTCCTCAAATGCTTGCACGATGCGGCAGCCTTTGTTGCCGGACATGTTGTCACCAGTGTCCCAGGAATAACCCGCCTGATTAACTAGTAAACCCGAACGTCCGATTTGTGACAGATTTGCAGTGGTAAGTTCGTGGACAGAAAGAAATCCAACTTCATCACCAAGATTACGATTTAAAATGACCAGCGCCCAGTCATGGCCATTGCCACCGCCCGAAAGTTTGGCTGCAGTAGAGTATGACGGATCAAAGACCGCGCCTATCACCTTCGCTTCGCCAAGTGACGTTCCCCGTGAAAGTCCTGCCGAAAAGCTGAGGGGTGTGAGGGTTTCGTTGCCAGTATCTGTGACGCAATGTGCTGCGGTCAGGACCAGCGATGGACCAACCAACGTGCCCGTACATGTGCCGTCTTGCAACTTAAGCGAGCCGATAGATCGCCATGGTGCCTGTGTCACGTCAACCAAGAAGCGGTCATCGTGGCCAAAAAAATGGTTTTCGAGATCGGCTGGACGCCAACGGCCTAGGCAGTCAGCTGTATCAGAAAAAGACGCACACATGCCATCGCCACCTGATGTTTCGTTGCAAATTCCGTCAAACGCGGTGCTGCAGGTATCGGTACGATTACGCAGGTAAGCCACGGCCGCACAATCGGTCATGTCCGTTCCAGACGTACAGTTGGCTGTGCCGATGCCAGGTTCGTCGCACTCGTTGTCATTAGCCCAACGGCAACTGTCTTCGCCGCCAAGCGCCATGGCGCGGCAATCAGTGGCATCTGTTCCTGCATCACAATAAATTGTACCTCCAAAACTGATATCATCACATTCGCCATCCGCTGAATACTGGCAGGTATCGTCACCCAATTGGCGGCTAAGATTGGCTGGTAGCAGCGTGAGGAGCCGTTCGAGTGCTTCTGGTGAAGCGCCAAAGATATCGCAATCAGAGGTATCTGACCTGTTAACACATTGCCCGTCGCCACCGTAGCGCATCTCATCGCAAGTACCGTCATTGGCCCATGTGCAGCTGTCGTTGTCGAGGCGTGCTGCTAGATGATGGCAATCTGATGTGTCCGAGCCCGCTTCGCAGTAATCTCCACCGGCATAACGGGCTTCCTTGCATTCGCCATCATTGGCATATTCGCAGGTGTCGTGTGCGCCGCCTGTTGGATCAATGATTAGTGGTTGGTGAGGCGGCGGTGTTAGTGTGTCTGTTTCAACAAAGTTAGCGTTGCAATCATTGGTATCAGTGCCATCTTCACACAAGCCTTGGCCGCTATACTGAATTTCATCACATTCGTTGTCGTTGGCAAATACACAGGAATTTTTGGAAGCTGTCATCAAACTAACTGCAGCGGCCGTTTGAAACATTTGCAAACAGTCTGTTGCGTCTGTCCCTGGACCACAGGCGCCAGATCCGGCGAATCCGATATCGTCACATTCGCCGTCATTGTTCCACCGGCAGGTGTTAGTACCTAAATCAAGGATTGTGGCATCTTTAAGAAGAAGTACGCGCGCACGATTTAAAAAATCACTCTGTTGAACGGTCTGCAATGCCGCACAATCACTGAGGTCTGACCCGTCCAGGCAAGAACCGGTGCCATTATATCTGTATTCGTCACATTCGCTATCGTTGGCAAAGGTACAACTGTCGTCAGCAATGCCTTGGCTGATTAAAGAACAGTCGGCCGTGTCTGTTCCTGAATCACAATAACCTTGGCCGCCATAGCGGGCTTCGTCACATTCGTTGTTGCCAACATAGTCACATGTTTTTTGCGCATAAGCTGGAGGGACGATGATGAATATTAGCAGAATAAAAAAAGATCGAAGCATACTGAGAACCTTTGATCTTGAGGTAGTTAAACACATCTTGTCGCAAAACAAAGGATCAGGTCTATCCCTGACCCTCACCCTTGTTTTGTTACCATCGAGGTTCTAGCCGAAAACACGTCCCAATGCGGCACCTACAGCATCAGTGATTTCATCAATATCATCGGCTGTGGCGATTAATGCTGGTGAAAAACATAGCGTGTTGTTCTTGCTCGGAATGGAACGATTGGTTGCACCAATGATTACGCCTTGCTGCATACAATCGGCAACAACCGCACTGACGCGCTTTTCTTCCATCGGATCTTTGGTGTCACGATCTGTCACCAACTCAGCCCCAACAAACAAACCCTTGCCGCGGACATCACCGATGACGGGGAATTTTTCGGACAAACCTTGGAGATTGGAGACCATGCGGTCCCCCATGACAAGCGTATTGGCCATGAGATCTTCGTCTTCGATGATCCGCATATTTTCCAGTGCTGCCGCTGGACCTGCAGTGCAGCCACCGAAGGTAGAAATATCGCGGAAATAGTTCATTGGGTCGCTGCTGTCATCTTTGAACAGATCGAACACGGCTTCAGTTGTTACGCAGCATGAAATTGCTGCGTAACCAGATGCCACACCCTTGGCCATTGTCACAATGTCAGGCTTAATGCCGTAGTTTTGATAGCCAAACCAAACACCCGTGCGCCCAACGCCGCAGACAACTTCGTCGATGTGCAGCAGGATGTCATATTTTTTGCAAATGTCCTGAACGCGGTCCCAATAGCCTTCGGGGGGCGTGATAACACCGCCACCAGCAGTGACAGGTTCAAGGCATAGTGCACCGACCGTATCGGCGCCTTCTCGCAGAATCACTTTCTCAATCTGGTTGGCAGCCCATACGCCGTACCCTTCTTCGGGCGCACCGTCCTGTTCGTGCTTGCGGTATTCCATACAATGCGGGACCCGCACGAAACCTGGTGCAAACGGACCATACTGTGCATTACGCTCATCCTGACCACCTGCCGACATTGTTGCAAGAGTGCTGCCGTGGTAATCACGATCACGATACAGGATTTTATACTTTTTGCCGCCATAGCGTTTGTGGGCTAACTGGCGGACAATTTTGAAACCCTTCTCATTGGCTTCTGAGCCCGAATTTGCGTAATAAACTCGCGTCATGCCGGGCATCTTAGAGATTAGCTTTTCAGCAAATAACGCACCAGGAATCGAACCGACTGTGCCGCCAAAGAAGTTCATCTTCAGGATTTGATCACGCACAGCATTCGCAATGCTTTCGCGACCATAGCCGACGTTTACTGTCCAGACACCACCTGCAACCGCATCGAGGTGTTCTTTGCCATGCTGGTCCCAAACGCGCATACCTTTGCCTTCGACAATGATACGGGGTTCACCGGCTTCAAACTGTTTGTGTTGCACTAGATGGTGCCATACGTGGGCGCGGTCGGCGTCAACTACATGGCTTAGGTCGTTTACTGTCAGTGTATCCATAATAAAATCTCCGCATGGAATCAGGGATAGCGCTTAGGCGCCTTATAATACTATCATGATTTCACTTTGATGCAGATAGGGCCAGTCTTCTTATGGCCTTAAGGCCAAAATGGATGCATTTGCGACGAAGTTTGCTGCTGTTGTTGGTTTGTTGGCTTTGGTGAAACTGTTATTAAGTGACAAACCAGATGAGGTTCCTAAAATAAGTGCATTTGTTGAAGTGCTGTTGATTTATGTATAAAAACCCATAAAATTTTTTTCATCAAAGCAATGCCACTGTGGAAAAAAATGAAGTTGCTTTGGCGATAATACTTTAACTAAAACTGATGGGTTGATTGGTACTGAAGCATTTAAATCATCTAATTTTGTTTTTGTGCGTGAACGTCCTGTATCGCGTAAAAGAATCTGCTTCTGCAAAGTTTTGGTTGTTCGCTTGGGCTGGTTTCAATAGCGTCTAGTTTATCGCTAAACATTCACCTATCGAAAGCGTCGCAATCCTTAGATTTGTCGAACCAGTCATTGAAGGATCTGGGACAATTATTCCTTATGCCGGTTCAGCACTCCTCTTGCTCAGACACTGAAGTCAGATTTTAACAGAATGAGTAGTAGCTTTTTTATTTGTTTTTAGTGTCCGGAGACAAGAATATATTTTTTTACTTGTCACGATTGGTGAAGGTACTTTCGCCTTTTTGCGTTATTTCCAAAATACTTTATGACCCAAAGAGAGTAACAACCTCGTTCAATGGTAGAGCTTAGCAGATGGAATTAGGCTAGAAAATATTACTAAGAATTTTATTTTTAAAAGTCTACCGTTACACCGGGCAGGTTTAATGACTTGATCAGTTCGCGTAATTCTTGGCGCGCTGCGATGTTGGAAATACTGAGGCCTTTAACGCCAATATCACGCAGATCCAACAATGTCAGGCCTCGTGGGAAAAGTTCGCGAAAAACCACCCGTTCGTTGAAACCGGAGGCAGTGCGAAACCCGATGCGTTTGGACAGCTTTGCAATCGCTGCCTCCATCTTTTGCTTGTTAACCATGTTTTGCGCACCCAAGCGGTTGCGTACAACCAGCCAGTCAATGGGTTCAAACCCTGCTTGTGCACGCAACTGACGCGCGTTCCAAACCATCTGTGAATAAACAGCGGGTCCTGTGATTGTCTCGCCATCACTGGCTATATGCGCGAGCAGGTCAAAATCGATAAAACTGTCATTCAGCGGTGTGATAAGCGTGTCGGCCAGCGAATGTGCTACTTGTGAGAGGCGCGTATGGCTGCCTGGGCAATCGATAAGAATAAAATCATTGCTAGGTTCAAGTCCCGCCACGGCCATCGAGAGTCGATGATCAAATATATTTTCACCATCTTTAAGTGTCTTAGTATCAACTTCGGGTAGATCGTGATAGGTGGGTGTAGGCAAGTTATATCCATGATCCCCTAGAAATTTATTGCGATTTTCGATGTAACGAGCAAGCGTTTTTTGGCGCAGGTCGAGATCGAGCGTGCCCACCTTGTGCCCCATGCGCGATAAAGCTGTTGCCACGTGCATTGATACGGTGGACTTACCCGCCCCGCCTTTTTCGTTCCCAACGACGATGATATGTGCCAATGTTGATGCCCCTAATGTACTGATCTGGGTCGTTGCCCAGAACATCGGAGTAACTATACGTTACGCTGAGTTCAAGGCAATGCGAAGGGCGAAGAGGGATTGACTTGTGGAGCGCAAAGGCTCATCCCAAAACAAGGATCGATACTAGCTGCCGCGTGAGCAGGCGCATGTGACGCGCAAAGGTGCATCGACCTAAGGTTCCTTCCATCACGCAGGGGTGCCGCGCCAATCGGCGGGCTCTGTTATATTAACGGGCAAGGGCATTCGGCCCACCGTAGCCTTTGGCGTTATCCTTTAGCGATGTCGCAGCCGTTCGGGCCCGCGGCGCGACTTTTATTTGGGTGCAGTTGTGCCCCCCCGACCCAAGGAAAACACATGGATTTTGATATGCTAGGCCTAGCGCCCAGACTGATTGCTGAACTGAAAAGTCAAGGGATTATCGACCCCACGCCGATCCAAGCTCAGGCAATTCCTCATGCAATGAACGGCCGTGACGTGATGGGCCTTGCCCAGACGGGCAGTGGTAAGACGGCGGCATTCGGCCTGCCGATGATCGACATGCTACTTAAGGAGCAGGGTAAGCCTGAGGGTAAAACTGCCCGTGCTTTAATTCTTGCGCCAACGCGTGAACTTGCCAAACAGATTCAAGAAAACCTTGCTGCTTACACACAAGGTACTCATCTGAAAACTATGCTGGTCGTCGGTGGTGCTGGTATTACTGGTCAAATTCGTAAACTAGAACGTGGCGTTGACTTGTTAGTTGCCACGCCTGGCCGTTTGATTGACCTATTGGAACGCCGTGCTGTGCGCCTTGGAGACACTAAGTTCTTAGTGCTAGACGAAGCGGACCAGATGCTCGATATGGGTTTTATCCATGCTCTGCGCCAGATTGCACCACTATTGGCCCCAGAACGTCAGACGATGCTATTTTCGGCGACAATGCCAAGATTGATGGCCGAACTTGCGAGTGCGTTTCTTAAAAACCCGATGCGCGTGCAGGTTGATGCACCCGGCAAGCCTGTCGAGCGGATTGAGCAATCGGTTCACTTTGTCGCCAAGGCTGCGAAGACTGACCTGTTGCTAGAATTGATCGACAAGCACCGTGATGAACGTGCAATTGTATTTGGTCGCACAAAGCACGGTTCTGAAAAATTGCACAAGTTGTTGACGAGCAAGGGATTTTCGTCAGCATCGATCCACGGTAATAAATCCCAAGGCCAGCGCGACCGCGCGATCACTGATTTTAAAGCAGGTAAGGTGACGATCTTGGTTGCGACTGATGTTGCTGCGCGTGGTTTGGATATTCCGGAAGTGAAGCACGTCTACAATTACGATTTGCCCAATGTGGCTGAAAATTATGTTCACCGTATTGGCCGCACGGCGCGAGCCGGTGCGGACGGTATGGCAATCGCGTTCTGCGCGCCTGATGAAATGGGCGAATTGCGCGATATCCAAAAGGCGATGAAGGCTGAAATTCCTGTTGCGGGTGGTCGCCCTTGGGAGAAGTCTGAAGAAGAAGCTAAGCCAAAGCGCGGTGGCGGTGGCGGTGGCGGTGGCCGTCGGTTCAACGGCGGTGGTGGTGGACGTCCGGGTAGTGGCGGTGGTCGTCCTGCTGGCGGTGGCCGTCCGGTAGGTGGCGGTAATCGTCGTCGTAAACCGAGCAGCGCTTCAGCATAAAATAGTGTTTTAGTTGCATCTTTGGGCACTAACGTTTACGCAAGTGCCCAAAGATAATAAGAAAAATGGCATTTATAATATGAAGTCCTCACTAAAACGCATCTTTTGCGATTATGTTGCACCGATGTTGCGTCGTCCCAAAGGGTTGCAAGTCGCGGCCCTGTGCACGCGTGGCGTGGGTGACGAAAAGCGGGTTTTATTAATTACGAGTCGTGGCACCGGCCGTTGGATTTTGCCAAAAGGTTGGCCTATCCGTGGCCTCGCGTGTTCGCAAGCAGCTTTGCAGGAAGCGTGGGAAGAAGCGGGCGTTAAAGATGCAACAGCGAAGGACGATCCAATTGGCAGCTATGCCTATGACAAAACTATGGGCAGCGGATTGCCGGTGCCAGTTGAGGCTCTGGTTTATTCAGTCAGTGTCGAAGGCCTTGAGGTCGTGTTCCCGGAAGCTGGCCAGCGCGAGTTGCGTTGGGTCACTCTGACAGAGGCCGCAAATCTGGTGGATGAACCAGAATTAAAATCGATCTTGAATGTGATGGCCCCTAATGGCACGTCATAAGTATTGATTTGATATCTAGTAGCTGACAGAAGTGCCGCCAACCTAGGGGGCACTATGACTGAAAACAATTATAACGACGATCTGCGCCACCTAGATACGCTAGATCGAGATCTGGCGCGTTTTTCCCGACTCGAAATGGCGACACAATATGTAGCGCGGCCAATCGTTGGGCCGAGCATTTCAGTGGTGTTCATTTTATTAGCAGGATTGGGTGCTGCGCTGTTCTTTGGACAGACTAATAATGCGATGATCGTTATCGTTGCAACTTGTCTTGGCGCATATATGGCGCTCAATATTGGCGCCAATGACGTCGCCAACAATATGGGTCCAGCCGTGGGAGCAAATGCGCTGACCATGGGTGGCGCGATTGCTATTGCTGTAGTGTTTGAAAGTGCTGGCGCATTGTTGGCTGGCGGTGACGTTGTATCTACCATCGCCAAAGGCATTATTGCGCCCGAAAGCATGGGGGATTCCGCGACATTCATTTGGGCGATGATGTCAGCACTCTTGTCGGCTGCACTTTGGGTCAACCTTGCCACATACGTCGGTGCGCCTGTGTCCACGACCCATTCGGTTGTTGGTGGTGTTATGGGGGCTGGTATTGCGGCCGCAGGTTTTGCTGCCGTTAGTTGGGACACCATGGGTGCAATTGCGGCGTCTTGGGTCATCTCGCCGGTGTTGGGTGGTGCTGTTGCGGCGTTCTTTTTGTTCGTGATTAAATCTCGGATTATTTACCGGGATGACAAGATAACGGCGGCCCGTCGTTGGGTGCCTGTTTTAGTTGGTATCATGGCAGGCGCGTTTGGTGCATATTTGGCGCTTAAGGGTCTTAAGAAGATCATTAAGATCGATATGCCAACTGCGCTACTGATCGGTTTGGTTATAGCAGTTTTGGTCTGGTTGGTGATGATTCCAGTCATTAAAAAACAGTCTGAAGGTCTTGAAAATCGAAATAAATCTTTAAAAATCCTGTTTGGCATTCCACTGGTTGTATCGGCGGCATTGTTAAGCTTCGCTCACGGTGCCAATGATGTGGCTAACGCGGTGGGCCCGCTTGCAGCAATCGTGCAAGTTTCGCAATCAGGCGATTTCACCCATGATTTTAGCATCCCGTTCTGGGTCATGGTCATTGGAGCGTTTGGTATTTCGTTTGGCTTGTTTCTGTTTGGTCCAAAGCTGATTAAAATGGTTGGCAGCCAAATTACCAAATTGAACCCGATGCGCGCATACTGCGTCGCGCTGTCTGCGGCGATCACGGTAATTGTGGCATCTTGGTTGGGCCTGCCCGTTAGTTCGACTCATATAGCTGTGGGGGGAGTGTTTGGCGTTGGCTTCTACCGTGAATGGGACGCTGAGCGCCGCTTGCGCAACGCCCGCGCAGCAATGCCGGACCGACCCGCTTATTCGTTCGAAGAACGTCGTCGTCGTAAACTGGTTCGCCGCTCACATTTTATGACGATCATCGCGGCGTGGATCGTCACTGTTCCTGCAGCTGCGTTGCTGTCAGCGACAATATTTTTTGGTTTGGTGACAGTTGTTGGCGCTAGTTAACGCCACAAAGCCAAACATAAATGCCTGAAATAACTTTAGGCATTTAGGCCGTAACGGACACTTTACTCAGAAACGTTAATAGCGTGTGTGCCGGCTGTTACTTTTACGCTGTGCACCGTGCTTGACGGGATGTTGTCTTCATCGCCTTGTCCGTAGGTCATCGTCATGCCAACCATTGTAAGTTCAAGTTTGTTAGCAATTACTGGCTTTTTTGCGCATGATCTGGAAGTTCGAAGTATTTGTGAAATGTGGAAAATGCTACCAGGCCCGCATCTAATTCGATGGTCTGGGGTCGTTACCATGCACTGTGGAATTTAAACGTCTAGCATTAGAAAATAGTCCATAAAACCTGCGAATGCCATTGTGTTATCCTTTTAATGAATGTCGCAGTGCCGGCATGAGCTGCCAACATTACAACCAAAAACTAAAAAGCCGCCCTTTAAGGAGCGGCTTTATTTTTGTTTCGGAGGTGGGAAGTTTAAAAGCCCAGACCTTCGTACTTTTTCTTGAATCTAGAAACACGGCCACCCGTATCCATCAGACGTGAAGTGCCACCTGTCCATGCTGGGTGCACAGAAGGATCAATGTCCAGTTGCATGCTGTCACCCTCTTTGCCCCACGTGGATTTCATTTGCAAAGCCGTGCCATCGGTCATTTTAACTTCGATGGTGTGGTATTCGGGGTGAATATCTTTTTTCATCACGAGGATCCTTACGCTTTAATGGCGCTGGAGGGCGCGCGGTAGTTTGTCTTTTCGACGATACGTGCGGACTTACCGCGACGCTCACGCAAGTAGTACAGTTTGGCGCGACGAACGCGGCCACGACGTACAACGGTGATTTCCTCGATGTTGGTGGAATACAGCGGGAATACGCGTTCCACACCTTCACCAAATGAGATTTTGCGAACGGTAAAAGATCCAGCAATACCCTTACCATTTTTACGTGCAATGCAGACACCTTCGTAGTTCTGCACACGGGTACGTGTACCCTCTGTCACGCGAAAGCCAACGCGAATTGTGTCACCCGCTTTAAAGTCTGGGATGGTTTTACCCAGTTCGGCGATTTGGTCCGCCTCAATTTGTGCGATCAGGTTCAAGATCGTCTCCTTAATGGTCACGCGGTTTTCCGCGGATATGAGAGCTGCCAGAGCTTCGGTCTTCATCGAGTTAAACACCGCTTTAAAACGGGGTACCCACCGGAGGTTTTACAGCCTTGCTTTGCCGTCTGGTGGGTTTCCGGTGAAGAAGTCGGAGCCATACCAAACAGGTCTACGACTCATTTGGTCATAGACAAAAAGTCGTATAGGCGGAACGGGTGTGTTGGGCAAGAGGGATTGGATGGTGTTCGGGGTGTTTGTTCATAGCTCCATTGCTGCGTAAAAAAACACACCACTCGTTCTCATTCTTATAATGGCAACAATAGTGCGCATTGCATACTTTGGCAGTGCCCGCACAAGTGGTAGGTCCGCATAAAAACTTAGCGACGAAGCTAACACTACTCACATCTTGAAATGACATACAACCAGCTGATTAATTGCGACTACGGCTATAGAAATGGTTGAAAGCACACAGTTCAACATAGTTTCGAGCCCATTGATTTTATTGATGTTAGATATGCCCTAAAATGCAATTTGAGCGAATAAAAGATTACTTATCACTTTTGAAAAAATCGCTGTAAATTTTACTAAAATCAACCCTATTGTACCTCATGGTTTAACTAGATGACTTTCGGTGGTGTATTATTCGAGGATTATATTACCAAACAGAAATGCCACTGCTGCGGCCAATAACAAAAATTGCATAACCATCGAAAACGTCAATTTTTGATAAGACCAGTATCAACAAGCTACCAATTAATTCTGCTATTAACGAGACGCAGCACAGATGCAACAACACGCAATACCTAATTGGCCTAATTCGTCATGAAAGCCATGTAAGAAATCTAATTAAACAGGAACATTTTGATCGCACTAAAAGCATTAATGATCATGGGCAGTATGCCAATAATCACTAGTAAAAGGAAAACGTACCGCCGCCTATGATCGTATTGAGAACGCTTGCACCTAATGTTAAAGAACTTTTTGTTTTGACCACAAATCGGGGCGTCGTTCCTGGGTGATTTGTTCTGACATTTTGCGCCGCCATTTGGCAACCTTGCCGTGGTCACCTGACGTCAGCACGGTTGGAATTATGCGCTCCTCCCATTCAGTTGGCCGTGTGTATTGCGGGTGTTCCAGCAGCCCGTTAGAGTGGCTTTCTTCAACTGTGCTGTTGGCATTTCCTAAGACACCAGGCAGCAGGCGCACACATGCGTCGATCAGCGTCATCGCGGGGAGTTCACCGCCAGTTAAGACGTAATCCCCCATCGACACTTCCATGATCTCAAAATGTTCCAGCACGCGTTCATCTACACCTTCAAACCTCCCACACAGCACCGTCACGCCATTTTGCATCGCAAATTGTTGAGCCATTGCTTGGGTGAACAGCACCCCGCGTGGAGATAAATAGATCAGCGGCATTTTACCAACCGCATTGCGTCGTGTGTCGGCAATTGCATTGCCCAGCACATCTGCGCGTAAAACCATGCCTGCGCCACCACCCGCAGGAGTGTCATCAACGTTTCGATGTTTGCCTTCCCCAAAACGGCGCAGGTCAGTTGTTTGAATCTGCCAAATCTCATCTTTTAACGCTTTGCCAGTAAGGCTTTCGCCAAGCAATCCGGGAAATGCATCGGGAAACAGTGTAATCACTTGCGCTGTCCAAGCATGCGCCAAAGTAACATTGTTAGTGATCAATTCTTGCGGCTGCGCGTTGACCTGCACAGATTTGCGTCCGATGGATCGATTTAGCTGTTTGTTAGGGGGAGTTTTAATATCATCCATCATCGTTTTGTGCCTTTCCAAGCAGGTCCGCCTTTTGCCACATTGAGGGCACCATCGGATAGGTTTGATCTGGTGAGCGCCAGAAGACCGTCGACTTTACCACCATCAGGCTCGACGTGCGCAGGATGTGCAGCTTTGCCAAAGAGTGAATGCTGTAATGCCATGCTGGCTGCACCTTTGCTCTGTGTGCTGGGCAAAACCAATAAACAGCTCGGCCAGATATTTTCACTACTGGCGCATGGAAGTCTCTAGGCTGAAGTTGCACCCGTTTTATGAAAGCCAGCATTCAAAATTACGTAGTGGTTTGGCATCAATCAGTTGCTGTTGGGTCATGTGTGTAGGCCTCATCTGCAAATAGCCCACGCGGAGGGTCCAAAACAATACGGCCAGAAGTGAGGTCAACAGTCGGCACAATAGTCTTGGTGAACGGCACCAGAACGGTGTCTTTGTTAGACGGGCTGATAATTTCTAAAAGGTCATCTGAGCCATTAGTCTGTACTGCTTTAACGCGACCCAGCTTAGTTCCGCCTGTGTCATACGTCATTAAACCCACAAGGTCGGTATAGTAATATTCGTCGTCTGGAAGCGACGGTAATTGATCGCGACGGGCGAACAATTCCATGCCCCGCAGCCCGTCTGCCTCTTCTTTAGTTGTGATGCCGTCTACCCGCGCAATGAGTGAGCCTTTGGTTTGGCCTTTAATCACAATTGTCGTGATCTCGCTGCCGTCAGTGCGGGTGAGCGGGGTGTAATCTACCAATGCTTCGGGGTCGGCACAGAAGGATTTTAGGCGCACATCACCGTTGACCCCAAAGGATCCAGCAAGTGTTCCAACAACAATACGATCATCTGACATGGGCACTCCTGCGTTGGTAAAGAAAAGTTAAAAAAAGTTTAAGGTGGGACAAAAAAGTGTCCCACCTTGTTGACTGATTATTCAGTCTTTTCAGCTGCTAAGTCTACTGCAGGTGTTTCTTCTGCTACAGGTGTTGCAGCAGCTTCGGCTGCTGCGATTTTAGCTGCCGCTGCTGCCTCTTTTGCAGCTTTTTCAGCTGCGGTCGCGGCTTCGGTTGCTGCAATCACTTTTGCGGCTTTTTCATCAACGCGGGCGCTGGCTTTTTTGCCTGGCTCGCCTTTTTTCATGTTGGCACGCTCTTTCTTTTCGATGATGCCAGAAGCTTCGAGGAAGCGGGAAATACGATCTGTTGGTTGTGCACCTTTACTCAACCAGTAGTTTACACGTTCCATGTCCATCGTGACGCGTGTCTCGTCGTCCTTGGCTAGCAGTGGATTATATGTGCCGAGTTTTTCAACGTAGCGTCCATCGCGTGGCATACGGCTGTCAGCTGCAACGATACGATAGAACGGACGTTTTTTGGAGCCACCACGTGCGAGGCGAATTTTCATAGCCATGTTATAAATTCCTTTAGGTTTTGTCTTGCCGCACCAAAAGTGCGCTAGGGTTGAGATTGATGTTGTTGATGGTGCTGAATGACTTCAGCGATGATAAAGTTGAGAAACTTCTTGGCAAAGGCAGTATCCAGATCGGCTTGCTTTGCCAAATCTTCTAGCCGTGCGATCTGCGCGGCTTCGCGCGCGGGATCGGACGGGGGAAGGTCATGTTTAGCCTTGAGCTTACCTACAGCTTGCGTGTGCTTGAACCGCTCACCGAGCGAATAAACTAGTATTGCATCAAGGCGATCAATGCTTTTTCGGTGTTCTTTTAAAAGCTCGGCAGCGCGAATTGCGTCGGTCATGTCAGCGCCCTTTTGTGGTGGCGCCAGACGTTGATGCATACATCTTCGCCTGCAAGCTTTTCGCCTGGCGCATTAGTGATCCGTGTGGATTCTGGATCAAACGTTGCGCCAAGGCGCGTGGCAAAGGCATCTGGTGCGTCATTGCCATCGTGGGTGTGGGAGTTTTCAGTTCCGACACCGATGAATGTCCATGCCCATGTAATGATCACGGACATTGCTTTGGTCATATAGTTTTTACTCTCAAGTTTTGTGTCATAATGGTGCCTGATGAGTTTTGATTGTTCTTGGCTAAAAATTAGGTGAATTCTACTGACAATAATAACTAGCGCAGTTTTCTTGGTGGTCATGAAAATTTTGTATCCGTGCAACAACCATTTGTTTGTGATTACTGCAAAATAGATTACCAATTTGTTGAGGCAAAGAGAGCCATTTGCAAATTTTGACCGTTCTGAACTTTTGTAATCGATATACGAGTGTGAGGCAGCAAGGATCGGTGCACGCAAGAAAGGTCTTTTTGTTTTGAAAGTGGAAATGTTGACTATTTGGGTCATTACAAGCTCAATTCATTAACTGTCGCGCCATTGAACAATGGATTTGTCAATGAGCGCTCATCGAGGCCAGTACATTTAGTGGCTTGGGCGAGAGCTTTAAATTCCGTCTGTTTGTTAGAATATATTCTGTATTTGAGGTTGTAAGTAATCATTTCTTTTTACCAAACCCTGACAGGCCAGGAGGCAAAGCTGAGCCACCGCCGGTGAATGGGTTCGTGCCAGCCCCGAATGTGTTCATGCCCCCGCTTGGCATTAAGCCGAGCTGTTTTGTGGCCGCTTCCATTGCCGCTGGTTCTTTCATATCCGGTGCGCCGCCTTTGCCGAACATGCCTTTCATGGCTTGCTTCAGCATGCCTCCTTTACCCATCTTTTTCATCATGTCTGCCATTTGGCGGTGCATTTTGATCAGTTGGTTAAGTTCGCGCACTTCAAGACCTGAGCCAATTGCGATGCGCTTTTTGCGTGATGCCTGCAAAAGCTGCGGGTTAGCGCGCTCTTGTTTGGTCATTGAATTGATCAGAGCTATTTGACGTTTTAAAACGCTATCGTCCATGCCGGACTCTTCGACCTGCTTTGCTGCCTTTTTCATACCTGGCAACATACCCATCATGCCTTCCATGCCGCCCATCTTGAGCATCTGGTCAAGCTGCATTTTCATATCGTTCATGTTGAAGCGGCCCTTTTGAAACCGTTTCATCATACGTTCGGCCTGGTCAGCCTCGATAGTTTGTTGGGCTTTTTCGACGAGTGATACGATATCGCCCATACCAAGGATGCGACCTGCAACGCGTTCGGCATGGAATTCTTCGATCGCGTCCATCTTTTCGCCAAGGCCGACGAAGCGGATGGGTTTTCCCGTGACGGCCCGCATGGATAAAGCTGCACCACCACGACCATCGCCGTCCATGCGGGTTAGAACCACGCCTGTCACGCCGATTTTGTCGTCAAATTCTGCCGCTACGTTCACTGCGTCTTGGCCTGTCAGGCCATCGACCACTAGCAGCGTTTCGCGTGGTTGAGCGACGTCGCGAACCGCAGCGGCTTGCGCGATTAGTTCAGCGTCAATGTGCAAGCGGCCAGCGGTGTCAAGTATATATACGTCATAGCCGCCCATCGCCGCTGCCGTTTTGGCGCGTTTGGCGATCTGAACAGGGTCTTCGCCTTTTACAATTGGCAAGGTATCGACGCCAATTTGTGCGCCAAGGATTTGGAGTTGTTCCATCGCGGCTGGGCGGTTCACGTCAAGCGACGCCATGAGGACTTTTTTGCTCTCACGTTCTTTTAGACGTTTCGCCAGCTTCGCGGTGGTCGTGGTTTTACCGGATCCCTGCAGGCCAACCATAAGGATTGGGGCTGGCGGGTTGTCAATTTTAAGCGCACCGGGGTCACCTTCACCTTGCAGCACATGTACCAGTTCGTCGTGAACGATTTTGACAACCTGCTGGCCGGGGGTGACGGATTTGGTAACTGACTGCCCCGATGCCTTTTCTTGTACCGCTTTTATAAAATCACGCGCAACGGAAAGGGACACATCTGCTTCAAGCAAGGCAATCCGTACTTCACGTAGCGCCGTCTTTACGTTGTCTTCGGACAGCGCACCTTGCTTGGTGAGGCGATCGAATACACCTGAAAGACGATCTGATAGTGATTCGAACATGGGCGCATCCTTTGCGTCGTTTCATTGGTGTTCATTATATAGATATGAACGGTTCGCACGAGAATAACCCCTGCGGGCGCAACGCGCTGACAGGGGGCGATCCTCGATATTACAAGGACCGGAGGGACGTAGCTCTCCGGATTAGAGTTTTATTAGGCGTCGGTGGGTCGTGAGTCAAGCGGTGGGTAGTTGGTTCTTTGCCGCTTAGTGGCGCGTTCAGACAGGCTCGCGCAAGACCAGAATAATGTCAATAAAGTTGCTAAGGGTATATTTGGGAACAAATGATATGCTATGCAACAGCTCTTGAAATAAAATTGCGTACGTCATCGTATAAATTGGAGGTCCGGCGCTGATCCAGTGCTTGATGAGCCCCTAGATTAGTATTGTGGACCCAACGAATCTGCTTGCTGTTACATAATGTGACAACTGGCCCCAGCCGATGGTGTCAAAGGTCGCGATAATCATCTCAATTTTGGTAAGTTTCAAAAGGCCCATTGTGCTAAAGGTGAATGTTGAAAAGGCGGTAATGACCATGAGGCTTATTGGCTAAAACTTGGGGTCACGTAGGATCATGTTGATGCTGCAATTGAGTTTGAATGTCAGTAGCTGCACTGATTTTCACTATCGTTAATGCCAATTAATTTAAAAAAGAACGTTTTATGTGGTCTGATAAAATCAAAGTTAGACCCAAACGGTTCGCCGCTAGACGCAGCGACGATAATAACTTTTTTGCCGTCCAAAAGACCCTTGGGGCCTTTGTCGGTGTAAGTGAATGTAACGCTAGGACGAGCGACAAGATCCATCTGCGCCTTGAAGGGCGCAGGCGCGCTGAAGTTATAGGCTGGAATGCCAATGGCAATGGTGTTGGCAGCTTGTATTTCAGCGATTAAAAATTTCTGGTAAATTTTATATCCTGACGTGTTGAAGTCTAAGTGTTGTGGAGCCTTTAAGGCAGGCATCGGCCCAAGTACCGTCCATTTATAGCAGTGAATCACTGGCCAAATTGCAGTATTTTATAAAGTCATCCAGATTAAAGATGATTTTGCAAAAGTTTAGCGCAATTTTGATGTGTAAAATTGGCTTGATGCGTAGATGTATCACTTAGTGACATCAACACTGTGCTAGATTTTTTATAATGATTTTGCGTTTGCGAACGCTATAGTCCGTGGTGAACAACTAATGTGCAACTGCGCACATTTACCTTAAAAGGATAGCCAATGGACAACTGGGATGAAATTCGGACTGCGTTTCAGGTCGCACGTATTGGTACTGTTAGTGGCGCGGCTGATGTGCTGAGCGTCCACCACGCCACCGTCATTCGCCATATTGACGCGTTGGAAAAGAGTTTGGGCGTGAAGCTATTTCAACGCCATGCGCGGGGCTATACCGCCACGGAAGCAGGACAGGACTTAATGCAGGTGGCAGCTGCAACTGATGACCAGTTCACGCAGCTTGCGGGACGTATCCGAGGACAAGGCGAAGGCGTATCGGGTGATCTGGTGGTGACATCACTGGTGATGTTGTCGCCAATGCTTACGCCAATTCTGGCAAAGTTTCGCTGTGAAAATCCAGATTTGACTGTGCGCTTTCTAACTGGTGAAAGGCTGTTTCGCTTAGAGTATGGAGAGGCGCATGTAGCGATCCGTGCGGGGGTTGCACCCAATCAACCAGACAATGTTGTGCAGCCATTTGTGAGCCAAACGATGCATCTGGTGGCATCGCCTTCTTATATTGAGGCCAATAGTATGCCTAAGGGAGTTTCTGAGCTGCCCAATCACTGGTTTATTGGACACGACAATCCTGAAAATCGTGCGCCGTTTAATCGCTGGCTTAGCGAACATGTACCACAAAAACGCATTGTGTTTCGTTCGACTGACACCCGAGCAATGTTTGATGCGGTATTGGCAGGTGCTGGGATCGGTTTTGTGACAACATGGGAGATGAAACATTATCCTGAGCTGGTTGAGGTTATACCGAGCCAAGATGATTGGTCTGGCCCGCTCTGGCTTGTGACCCACGTTGATTTGCACCGCACTACAAAGGTACAAGCTTTTCTCGCTTTCCTTAAAAAAGAAGCGGAAAGTTGGGAGGTTTAATCGAGCAGTTTTTCGCTTGTTGTATCTGGCAGCTCAATGGCTAAGAACCGTTCGAAAGCTTCGAGATTGACCGCTTCAAACTGCCCGAAGCTTTGCATCCAAATGGACGCTTCGCGCATCGCGTCTGGCTCCAGTTTGCACCATTTTACACGACCACGTTTTTCTTGGCTGATCAGGCCTGACGCCGTCAGCACATGTAAGTGTTTGGAGATTGCTGCCAGCGACATTGTGAACGGATCAGCTACATCAGTCACAGCCATATCGTCTTCCAGCAGCATTCCAAGGATTGCTCGGCGGGTGGGGTCACTAATGGCGGCAAAGACTGCATCGAGAGAAGTAATCATAGAGCCATGAAGCGTGATGTGCACAAAACGTCAACCATTTAGTTGAATATAGTAAATCTCTTTTAAAATTTTTATGGCGTGGAGTAAATACATTTACCTTGGAATAAAAATTATATATAACAACACGTTAGTGCGGTAATTCCTCAACTTGACTCTACCCACCCAGCATCTTATGTGACAAATAATTAAGGAAGCATATTTTTATGTCTGATCCCCACGACACTACCGATCATGCAGTCCGTCTAAAGGCTCTGGAAGACAGGATCGCAACGGTCAAGGGCGGTACAACAAAGAAGCTTCATTCTGAGGAACACTATTCACAAGCCAATATGGCGTGGCGGATGGTAATTGAATTAGTGGCTGGTCTTGGGATTGGTTTCGGTATCGGGTACGGATTGGACACTTTGTTTAATACAATCCCTATTTTTATGGTGCTTTTTATATTTCTCGGATTTGCGGCTGGTATAAAAACTATGATGCGATCTGCGGCTGAGATGCAAAATGAACAGTTGGCTAAACAGGCTGACAAAAGTGAGGATGACTGATGGCAGGCGAAGCACACAGTGAAAGCGGCGGACTTGAGTTTCATCCGCTCGACCAGTTCGAAGTTCATCGTATTTTTGGTGATGGCCCGGTTCACTGGTACACCATCACCAATGTGACAATGTGGATGGCGATAGCTGTAGTTTGCATAACTCTCCTATTGGTTATTGGCACGCGAAAGCGAGCAGTTATTCCTAACCGCACTCAGTCTGTAGCCGAAACACTTTATGGGTTTGTCTACAAAATGGTTGAAGACGTGACTGGAAAAGACGGCATTAAGTACTTTCCATATATTTTTACGTTGTTTATATTTATCCTGTTTTCGAATTTTCTTGGTCTGCTTCCAATGGCATTCACAACGACATCACACATTGCAGTTACAGCTATTCTGGCATTTGCCGTATTCTTGACTGTCACAATACTTGGGTTCGTTAAGAATGGCTCAGCTTTCCTTGGACTTTTCTGGGTTTCTAGCGCGCCGTTGGCGTTGCGTCCGATACTTGCTGTAATCGAAATCATCTCATATTTTGTCCGTCCAGTAAGCCATTCTATACGTCTTGCAGGCAACCTGATGGCGGGACATGCAGTACTGAAAGTATTTGCAGGCTTTGCCCAAGTTGGTTTAATAGTCGCCCCTATTGCTATTCTTGGAGTTGTTGCAATTTATGCCCTTGAAGTTCTTGTATCTGCGATTCAGGCATACGTTTTTACAATTTTAACGTGCGTCTATCTAAAAGATGCGCTTCACCCGTCACACTAATCACCCAAAATGCTTCTTTGGGAAACATTCCCAAGATGCTAAACTTCCAATCGTAAGGAGAAATACTATGGAAGGCGAACTCGCACACATCGGCGCTGGCCTGGCTGCAATTGGTTCCGGCGCTGCCGCAATCGGTGTTGGTCATGTTGCTGGCAACTTCCTCGCAGGTGCTTTGCGCAACCCATCGGCTGCTGCCGGTCAAACTGCTACATTATTTATTGGCATTGCATTCGCAGAAGCTTTGGGGATTTTTTCGTTCCTCGTTGCATTACTGCTAATGTTCGCGGTCTAAAGCAAAATATTAAGACCCTTACGATTTGGGGGGAACTTGATTTCCCCCAAAGTAAGACCCCCGATTTTGACCCTATATACTAACCGAATTGGGCCAACATCATACCAGATTTTCGAGAGGGACGTGATCCATGTCTGTTACACCGGCCGAAAACGTGGCAGAAACTGGCGGGGCAGGAATGCCGCAGCTAGACTTCTCCACCTTCCCTAACCAGATTTTCTGGCTCTTAGTCACGTTAATTGTGATCTATCTTATTTTGTCTCGAGTGGCGCTGCCGCGTATTGGTTCGGTTTTGGCCGAACGTCAGGGCACAATTACGAATGACATAGCAGCTGCGGAAGAGTTGAATCAGCGTGCAATTGAAGCTGAGGCAGCTTACGATAAGGCACTTTCGGATGCCCGTTCCGAAGCGGAAAAAATTGTGTTTCAAGCTAAAACTGAAATCCAAACTGAATTAGATGTTCAGATGCTAAAGGCAGATGCAGAGATTGCTGCGCAAACGGCAGAAAGCGAAAAATCAATTAGTGATATTCAAGCTGGAGCAGCAGTCGCTGTGAAATCCGTCGCTAAGAGCACTGCAAAAGAAATTATCGCTTCGTTTGGTGGCAAAGTCGACGCCAAGACAATTACGTCAGCCATTACAGCACGGATGAAAGGCTAACAGCATGAAACTTAAATCTTCAATTATTTTAAGTACCCTTATTGCAGTTGTTGCTTCTCCTGCATTGGCGGCTAGCAAGAACCCGCTTTCATCTGATTTTTGGCATCTGGATAACACGGACCTGATAGTACTGATTGCATTCATCATTTTCATGGGGGTCCTGATTAAGTACAAAGTTCCAGGGATGTTAACTGGACTGCTTGATAAACGTGCTGAAGGTATCAAATCTGATCTGGATGAAGCCAAAGCACTGCGCGAGGAAGCCCAGACTTTGTTAGCTTCTTACGAGCGCAAACAACGTGAAGTTCATGCGCAAGCGGAACGCATCGTCGCAAATGCGAAACAAGAAGCAACTCTTGCAGGTGAAAAGGCTAAGGAAGAAATTAAGTCATCTATAGTACGTCGCTTGGCAGCTGCGGAAGAGCAGATTGCAAGTGCAAAGGCTTCCGCCATTCGCGAAGTTAGCAATCAGGCTGTAATTGTGGCTGTGGCAGCTGCACGTGATATTATAACTGAACAGACTACAACTGCTACTGCAAATAAACTTATTGACGATGCGATTGCAGAAGCCGGCGCTAAATTGCACTAATTCGCTTAAAGGTTTTCATTATCCCTACGCAGTGTTGTGGGGCTATTTTCGTTTTAGTTGTTGTTTGATTTCGTGTTCAAATCGTTTCTTAGCAATAGCTTCGTGCTGTCTGGCTTTGTTTTGATTGGACAGTGCGTCTTCGACATATCCCAAATGTTGTTCAACGGCGCTGCGAGCGCCGTTAGCATCACGCGCCTGTAACGCGTCATTGATAGCGCGATGTTGATCCAGAAGGGTGTTTCGCGTGGTCCGTTGTTTGAACATGACTTGGCGATTATAAAATACGCCTTCCTGCAGCAATTGATACAATGATCTCATCATGTGAAGCATAATGACGTTATGACCTGCCTCGATGATGCTCAAGTGGAACTCCGCGTCTAGAGCAGCTTCTTCAGTGGGGTTTCGTTTGCCGTCTGCGTTCTCCATTTTGATGAAGATTGCATCAATGATGCTTAAGTCGGTGTCGCTGCCGACTGTTGCGGCACGGTGCGCTGCCAAGCCTTCCATGTCTCGGCGGAAATCGATGTAGTCAAATACGGCTTCGTCGTGGCTTGAAAATAGCCTCACGAGGGTATCTGAAAACGCTGAGCCTAAAACATCACCTACAAACACACCTGATCCGGCGCGGCTGGTCAAAAGACCACTTTCTTGAAGGTTCGCTAGCGCTTCGCGTAAAGATGGACGGGACACACCGAGGCGTTCAGAAAGTTCGCGTTCCGACGGTAGCCGTTCACCAGGTTTCAATATGCCACGTAGGATCAGTTGTTCAATCTGGCGAACGACAGTTTGTGATATTTTTTCAGGATGGATATGTTCAAATGGCATACGTGCTCTTTCCCCAATTGGCCAATTCATATGACCAATGATTGGGTAGGGAAAGCAATGAGTTTTTTTGCTTATTAGAGCCATACGTAAATTAAAGAAAAGGCCAGCTTAAAAAGGCGGGCCTTTTCATAGAAAGATACTGGTTAGGCGTTTGGCGTAATTGTAATTTCCACGCGACGGTTCTTACGTTTACCGTCTGAATTAAGGTTAGTCGCAATGGGTGCGTCTTCGCCGCGGCCAATGGACCGAATTCGGTTAGGTGAAACACCTGATTGGATTAACACAGATGATACAGCCTGCGCGCGGCGCGCGGACAGGTCTTGATTAAACGGCGCTGTGCCGTCAGAATCCGTGTGGCCAATAACATTAATTGTAGATTCGGGAAAGCGATTGATCGATCCTGCCAATGCGTTCAGATCGTTACGTAACCCACCAGTTAGGGCAGAGCTTCCCGTATCGAACAGGATGTCTTGTGGCAGTGTTACGATAAGTTGGCTACCTGTGTTCACGATCTGTGCGTTTGAGCCCATCTGCTGACGCAATTCTGCTTCTTGTCGGTCAAGTAGTGTTCCTACACCAGCACCAAGGCCAGCTCCGATAAGTGCACCTACTATTGCGCCGCGATTGCGTTCACCCGCGTCATCACCACGTGCAATACCTACTACTGCACCAAGGCCAGCGCCTAACATAGCAGCGGTCTGGGCGTTGCGGTTGGGATTGTTTGGATCCGTAACTGTATCGCATGCAGACAATACTAAGAGTGCGGATAGTATTAAGGGCAAAGGCGTATTTGATAAGATCATTATTTATATTCCATTGTTGGGCACCGAACATAGTGCTCTTGTTAGTCACTATATCGGTTATATGTTTGTGTTATCCAATAACGTGTTTGGGTCTGGCAAGGTTTCGCCTACGGTTGTTTAAATTAAATGTGAAAAGCAGAGATTTAGCCTGCGCCTTTCCAAGCGAGCAGATCACGTTTGACTGGCAGCCCCCAGTGATAACCATGCCAAAGTGTCAGATTTCAGCAAGGCGCTATGGCAGTGAATCAGCTAGTGGACCGGATTGCTAGCGTGGCCTCTGCCGACTGTCCGTACAACACGCTGTGTCCCCATGAATTACGCAATATTTGAGAACATGGTGACGTTGCAGGATGGAAAGACAACAACACTTTCACATCTTGATCCGGAACAGCATACCAATCAAGTAAAGCGGTACTTTTTCTTCAGTCGGTGACACACTGAAGGTGGTGTTGCCCCAGGGTTTCAAGTGGGTAGAATTTTGAAAAAATTAGCGTTTGACCAACAGCACAGCAAGTCTTACGTGGCAACGATTACGCACATTTTTGAAAATGCGTGGCCGAAAACTGCCTTTACCATGCCTATGATAATTAATAGGTTAGTAGAGCTTTAAATCTACCCCAAAAGGTAAGAAGGGTTGAGCTGTCCTTAGCCCAGTCAGCGTGACTAGTGGTTTTTCATTTTAAAATAAGCCGTGTAAGCGGTGTTTATAACGTACCAATCTTGTCCAATGCACGCCCGATGACGTGGTGATATATCTGTCAAAAATGTTCCACGACTTAAAATTAACGGTGTGTAATGAGGCGTGCGACCCCGTTGTTGCGACTTGTTCATTGTGGCTGCTTTGGGCAAAAGGGTCCCATGGGCAAACAACTAGACTATCATACGATCCGTGAGATTTTTACCCGCTTTCAAGTATGCGAACCGGAACCCTTGGGGGAGTTGGATCACGTCAACGCCTATACATTGGTTGTTGCGGTGGCGCTGTCGGCGCAGGCAACAGATAAGGGTGTTAACAAAGCCACTGCTGAACTTTTTAAGATTGCTGACACACCGCAAAAGATGCTAAATTTAGGTTTAGATGGAGTGATTGAACACATCAGAACCATCGGGCTGTTTCGCAACAAAGCCAAGAATGTTATTAAAATGAGCCAGCTACTGGTTGATGAGTACGGTGGCTTGGTTCCAAATTCCCGCGCCGCTTTGCAATCGCTGCCTGGCGTTGGCCGCAAAACTGCGAACGTAGTACTCAATATGTGGTGGGCCCAGCCTGCACAAGCAGTGGATACGCATATTTTTCGGCTTGGCAACCGTAGCGGTATTGCACCAGGTAAAAATGTGGACGCTGTTGAACGAGCGATTGAGGATAACATACCAGCAGATTTTCAACTTCACGCGCACCACTGGATGATTTTGCACGGGCGTTATATCTGCGTCGCGCGCAAACCTAAATGTCAGGCCTGTCACATTTGTGACTTATGCCAGTTTGAGGATAAAACAGAATGAATACCCCCGTGAATTATGACGTTGTTGGCATCGGCAACGCAATGGTCGATGTAATTGCCCCGAGTAGCGACGCCTTTCTGAATCAGATGGGAATTGCCAAAGGTATCATGCAACTGATCGAACGCGACCGCGCTGAATTGCTGTATGCGTCAATGGATAGCCGCGTCGAAGCGCCGGGCGGATCAGTCGCAAACACAATTGCGGGTATTGGTGAGCTTGGTTTGCAGACGGCCTTTATAGGTAAGGTTAAAGATGACGCATTGGGTAAATTTTATGCAGATTCGTTACGTAAAGTGGGTACTGCTTTTCCATTGGCCCCTTTAGACGTGGAGTTGCCAACGTCGCGATCGATGATTTTCGTATCACCCGATGGGGAACGGTCGATGAACACATATCTCGGCGCGGGAGCGGATATTTCATCGTTTGATGTGCCCGATGTATTTGGTACGGGATTATTGTTTCTTGAGGGCTATTTGTTTGATAAAAAAGAAGGAAAAACTGCATTCTTCGAAGCAGCGGCTAAGATGAAAGCAGCAGGTGGGCGGTCAGTTATTACCATTTCTGATCCGTTCTGCGCTGATCGTCACCGCGAAGATTTTAAGCGTTTAATCGCAGGTGACATGGACATTGCCATCGGCAACGATTTGGAATGGATGACGCTATATGAAACGAATGATTTGAATGATGCGCTGCGTCAGGCAGCGGAAGTTTGTGATATTGTTGCCTGCACGCGGTCAAGTGATGCGGTCTGGATACAGCAAGGCTCGCAGCGTTTTACTGCAGACGTAACGGCGGTGACACCAGTTGATGCCACAGGTGCGGGCGATCAGTTTGCAGCTGGTTTTCTTTATGGTGTTTCGACTGGGCGTCGGCTGGATGTTGCAGCACAAATGGGTGTATTATGCGCTGCGGAGGTAATTGAGCATATCGGGCCACGTCCTGAAATCAGTATGGCAAAGGTGTTCAATGAACACGGTCTAATTTAACAGTTAATCTGCAAGTGTCGCCAGCCATGTTGCATCAATTTCATCGATGACTTCCGTGTCGAAACTGGCTTCTTCTTTCCAATATTTACCGGATGGAACCATGTAACCTGCGTCTCTTTCTAGGCGCAGGGCCTGATCCATTGCGACTTGGTTTATTTTTGTTTTGACGAAAAAATTGTCCAGCTCGCCGCGTGCAAAAACGAGACGGCTGGGGTCAGATGACAGGTTCACACAGGCGCAGCCTCGTCGCTGAGCAATGGCCTGTAGCCGCGCTGATTTCGCTTCAAGTGAACGCAGTGTTACGTCGACACGCATCGGGTCAGCGGTGCCTTGGCCGTAGAAGTGACTTGGCGTCGCTTGATAAGTCATGTCGCACCCCATGTAGGCCATGACCGTTGGTTTAAGCGCATGCAGTGCCCAATAACTGGCTGTGAAAGCCATAGTGCCGCCAGCATAAACAAAACCTCCCAACGCATTTTGCGCTGGCACATAATCGTGGTGGGTGATGGCCCGTTGCCCACGTTTTAAAACCAAAGGCTGGCGATATAAAGGGAAATCGGACGGATGCACGAGGTAGTCCCAGTCAGTCCGCACGCGCCATGCGTTGTTAATGACCACAATAAAATCGAACGGTGCACGCGCCCAAGCTTTAGCTTGGGTAACGTTAGGACCACTGCCGAGGATAAGAATTTTCATAATGTCTCTAACTTGTTTTTGCATAAACTAGTCGTCCGAAATAGTTTGACCAGTTATGGCAAGACCCGTGGAACGAAAAACAAAGGATGCACGGATAATATATCGTTTATGAACTAATAGGTGAGTTGTACCAATGAATGATCATCGTGGAAATCATCAATAAGTTGTCTGTGACGGTCCAGTCGCGCAATAAATCGATCAAAATAAGTTTAAATTAATCAGATTCGTTGATTGTATTACCAACCTGCCGCTTGGGAACAGAAGTCCAAGTGAATTGCGGGGGTATTCTCAATGATTAATGAAATATCTTCTGAAGAAATGGTGTAGAACGTACCGTAAAGTGCAATGCCAGCCCTTCACGTTTGAATATTGTATAGATGTCGGTACTGAATGAATACTGGAAGGTATGCTGTGCACTCAAAATTAGCAAACAGCGTGTAGGAATTAATCGGAGTGGCCACAGGCAACAGTTTGTTGCTCAGGTCAGTTAAGGACCTGTGGCCCATCACGTAGGTCACGCCAAGAAAGCTGTGGTTGCCTTGTAACGTACGCAGCAGAAACAACATATTTTTAGTTTGTTCAAAAATACGTCTTTGACTGAAATAATTTGCGGCGATGTGGAAGCTGCCGGAGTTGTCACTAATGTTAAAAAATAGAGTGTTTAAGCGCTTAGTTTTGCATGGACTTCATCCAAATCAATTTCGCTTATTGGCATAGTATTTTTTGGGTTTTCAAAATCGTATTGAAACAAATTAAAATCTTTTTTATAGATTTCATACATCATGTGCATCGATAGCTCATCAAAGTAATCCTCAACTGGATGGGTGCGTTTTGTACTGTGACATTCAGATTCATTGAACCGTGGGATGGTCGCCAAATCAATAGGATTAGGCGCTTTAATCATGTTGAGGACCTCTTTCATGCCATCATTAAATTGTTCTGTCCAAAGAATTTTATCGTAGTACCCACCGTTAATAATGAAGGTGCTGATATGACCAGACATAGCAGACCAGTGGATATCAGGGTTCATAGGGCGTCGATATTTTATAGTGTCACGCGCAAACAACAAGAATCTTCGAAATGATTTGATCTGGTCAAATTCGTATCCGTTTTCAGGTGATCCGACCTCAATTCCATATTTCTGGATTAACAGTGGCACAAGATTGCCACGGTAGCTTTTGCCATTGCGCTGTATACTGCAGATTTTGTCAAAGAACGATGATAAGATTCGCGTGTAAGGATTGCGCACGCAGGTGAACGCATATGATTTCTGGTTTTTCACGTTATTCGTAATAATCGGCCTGCTGTCTTCCATGGCCCACTTGTGCATGCCGTCTTGCGCATCATGTATATCTCCGTCAAAAAATTCGCCATGATCGGAATAATACATGATTTGGCCGATAGTTGAACAAGCGCACTTGGGTACTACGCGATAAATCACGCTTTCAGTTTTAGTCATCCAAGTGCCGGGGAAACCCATGCGCTCATCCTTGTTTCAGTGAGTTACCAATTACATTAGCGTAAAAGAGCAAATAATTACTATCTATTCAGTGCATCTTCACGTTTACATAAAATAATCATAATTGATCACAACTCAAGCCATAGGGGGCCGTTGTTTCCAAGATGGCAAAAATCGCATTCATCTTACTGTGCCATAAAGACCCTGAAGCCATTGTGCATCAGGCCGAACAGCTAACAGCAGTGGGTGATTACATCGCAATCCATTTTGATGCCAATGCTCCAAAGCAGGTATTCAATATAATTTTTGATGCTTTAAATGACAATCCCAACGTTACCTTCGCCCAAAGACGTATAAAATGTGGTTGGGGTGAATGGTCTTTGGTGCAGGCAACATTGAATGCGATCAGCGCTGCGATAGATGCGTTTCCACTGGCGACGCATTTTTATATGGTGTCAGGTGATTGCATGGCAATCAAATCAGCGCGCCACGCTAAAGCGCTGCTGGACAGTGATGACTGCGATTACATCGAAAGCTTCGACTTTTTTAAGAGTGACTGGATTAAGACTGGAATGAAAGAAGAACGACTGATCTACCACCACTTCTTTAACGAACGCAAAAATAAGGCATTGTTCAATTATTCCTTATGGTTGCAGCAAAAGCTAGGGTTTAAACGTAAAATTCCAGTTGATCTGCAAGTCATGATTGGATCGCAGTGGTGGTGTCTGCGGCGACGTACGGTTCAGTGTATTTTGGAAATGACAAAGTTGCGTCCAGATGTAATGAGCTTCTTCCGCACAACATGGATTCCTGATGAAACTTTTTTCCAAACTCTTGTGTACCACCACGTGCCAGAAACAGAAATTCGCAACAGAACACTAACTTTTCTAATGTTCACCGTCTACGGTTTACCTGTGACGTTTTACAACGATCACTATAATTTATTGCTGTCGCAGCAATTCCTGTTTGCCCGCAAGATTTCATCTGAAGCCATAGAGCTAAAGGGAAAGCTAGAGTTGGTGTATGCGTCTGATCGTGACGACTTCAAAACCTCGACTGAGGGACAAAAATTGTTTAGGTTTCTCACAGGTTGTGGTCGCGTAGGAAGACGCTTTGGACCACGATTCTGGGAGACAGAGGCTTCGTTAGGACGTGAGCGTGAGTTGTTAATTATTGCATGTAAGAAACGACCTGTAGCCAAGCGCTTTGCTGGGTTGATCGGGCACCATCTTAATATTCCGTCAATAAACTATTTGTTTGACGAAGAAGACACAGACCTCCCCGATTTAGGCGGTATCCAGTCTACAGTGAACAAGCGTATGCGCCACCGTCGTGCTTTGATGCGGATGTTGTTCGACTACTACGATACGAATAAAATGATAATCTGTCTAGATACTGCTAATATTGACTTGATGAAGGATTTTTTTTCGGACCAATCAACGACACGACTTTTGGAGATGGAATGTGATTTCTATGACGAGTACTTGATTGAATATGCCAAAAAAATTGGGCTAGTGGGTGAATTTACCCCTGACGAAACAATGCAGCAGCTCTTGCCGACTATTCGCTATGATGTGTTTTATGAAAGTGACCTAATTCGTGATGCGGATTTTAGATATCATCTGCGTGTGCGCGAAATAGCAAGCCCAGATGAGAATGCCCAACAGATTGCTGAATTTTTGAGTGTGCCAGAGGATGTGGCGCGTGGAATTGCCCAGACCCCCTATTTGTTTGCTGACTAAAGAGGTTTTCGATGAAATACGTCTATGACGATCAAAACATTTTTGCTAAAATATTGCGTGGTGAAATACCTAATCAGACGGTATTTGAAAATGCTCATACTCTGGCGTTTCGCGATATTAATGCGCAAGCGCCCGTGCATATACTGGTGATCCCCAAGGGGCCATATATGAGCCTCGATCATTTCGCGCGCGATGCGTCTGATGATGAGTTGGTCGGATTTATGAAAGCAGTAGCTGAAGTCTGTCGCCTTGAGGGTGTGGATGCTGGTTTTCGGGCCGTGGCCAACTCCCGAGAAGATGGCGTGCAAGATGTGCCACACTATCACCTGCACATTCTAGCAGGGCGTAATCTGGGGCCGATGTTAGTGGGCCAAACGTGATCCGAGTGGCTGCGCATGCGTAATTAAGAGGCTGATCCGATAAAGAGAGAGTTTCTTATCGTAGTTATGTGACACTTTACGCAGTTCACAGTTCTTCGGACCCCAAATTACTTTTAAAGCAAAGACGAGGGGGCATTTATTATTTTTTTGTCAAATTTAAAAAAACATCTTCTAAATCAGGGTCTTCAGTGCGCATGTCTTTGATAGTGATGCCTGCGTTATAGACCAAGGACAGGACTTGGTCTGCGCGTGTCACGCTGGTTTTATAGGTAAACGCCAATGTGCCGTTGGGGCGTTTTTGACCATCGATGTCAGCTGGAAGCGTGGGCAGGTTTGCAGGTGTATCCGGTGTGATCACCACGGTTTTAGCGTCAAGCTGACCCAGTAGGTTTGCGGTTGTGTCATTGGCGATGACCGCGCCATGATTGATGATGGCTATCTGATCGCACATCTGTTCAGCTTCCTCGAGGTAGTGAGTAGTCAAGATGATTGTCATGCCTTCATCGTTTAAACGGCGTACGTGTTGCCACAGCATATTGCGCAATTCGATGTCGACGCCAGCAGTGGGTTCATCAAGTACAAGAATTTGTGGTGAATGAACCAGCGCTTTGCCCAAAAGAAGGCGGCGACGCATTCCACCAGAAAGTGATCGTGCATAAGCCTCTGCCTTGTCAGTTAGGCCGGTGAGTTCTAACAGTTCTTCGGTGCGGCGTTGTGACTTTGGTACGCCATAAAGCCCCGCCTGTACGTCTAAAGCCCCGCGTGGTGAAAAAAATGGATCAAGGTTGGGTTCTTGCGGCATAATTCCGATGGAAGCGCGCGATTGGCGCGGATTTTCGTCTTGATCAAATCCCCAAATGCGCACAGTTCCGCTACTCTTGGTAACAAGTCCCGCAAGAATATTAATCAGAGTTGATTTGCCAGCTCCGTTTGGTCCCAAAAGGCCAAATATTGATCCGCGTGGTACCGCAAGATCGATTCCATTTAGTGCTTCTTTGGCGGGACTGCGTTTGGTGGGCGCGTAAGTTTTGCGTAGATCGATGACTTCTAGTGCATTCGCATAGTTTTCTATCCTTGGCATCCGCTTTTCCCGACTTGTTCGCTGCGCAGGGATCGCTAATATAGACCCTGTTACATCCGCACCTAGCGTGCGCCCAGTCTAGAGGCAATTGAATGACAACGTCTGCCCCAGAAACCAAGATCGTAAATGAGTGGCGTGTCGCCTGTGATGGCGGAGGCGCGCTTGGCCATCCTCGCGTTTGGTTGCAAATTGCCAAAGATATAGGGTGGGTCGAATGTAAGTATTGCGATTGCAGATTCGTACATAATGAAGCCGCTGATAAGTAAATCAGGCCTTTAAGTTGTTCTTATGAGCTCTTATGAGAATATTCCTATTTTTTTTCGATGGCACTGATTGAAATTTCCTGGCATTATTTTGGTCAGTTACTCACTTAGTAGCAAATCATTTATTGTTTTAGTCCACTCTATTAAGATATTTCGTTGTTCATTGACGGTGACACCAGCGCGAAGTTAGCGTTTTTTGATGTTGCTTTGGCTTAAGTTAGGTCACTTGCTCTGTTATGGTTATCGATCGGCGAAGGGCATTGAGGTTTTTTACACCACAACTGGTAATTATTTTAATTTATCTTTAAATACGATTTGATACTTAATGTGCGTTGTTCGATCACCTATCCTTGAGTTGGTTTAACTTACAATAACCTTTCGCTTTTCGCGTCGCTATCTGCGTCGATCTGAGTATGGCAAAACCTTCTCTTTCATAGGACGAATTTTTTAACAACGATACGCTCATTCTGTTGTGGGCAGGTTTTGTGTGTTGTTGACCTTCAATGTTTGGTTTGGAAAAAAAAGGTCGCTGATACGGGGCTCTGGTATGAAGTTTGGTGGATAACTTTTTATTTAATGATGTTATTGATACGGTTGATTTGCATTTGGTCGGCTGAGTGATTGAACCTGCCCTAATGCGCGGGTACCAAGGTTAGGACTGCATAGGGGTTCTAAACATGGCGTTCGGTAAAGGTTGTCACTTACATCTAATTGATGGATCAGCATTCATATTTCGCGCGTATCATGCGCTTCCGCCCCTGACGCGTAAGTCGGATGGCATGCCTGTGGGTGCCGTATCAGGATTTTGCAATATGTTGCAGCGCTATGTTGAGGATAATGTGGGTGGCGATGTAACTCATGTTGCGGTAATTTTTGACAAGGGTAGCCACACGTTTCGCAACGAAATGTATGATCAATATAAGGCCAACCGCGAAGCTATGCCTGAGGATTTACGCCCGCAGATGCCATTGACCCGTGATGCGACGCGAGCTTTCAATATCGCCTGTAAGGAAATTGAAGGCTTTGAGGCGGACGATATTATCGCGACCTTAGCTATCCAGGCGCGTGATGCTGGGGGCCGTTGCACGATCATTTCCAGTGACAAAGACATGATGCAGCTCGTGGGTGGTGGCGTTGTGATGATGGACGCAATGAAGGGCAATAAAATCATTGACGTTGGGGCCGTCGAAGAAAAATTTGGTGTCGGACCAAATCAAGTAATTGATGTGCAGGCCTTGGCTGGTGATACCGCTGACAACGTACCAGGTGCGCCAGGAATTGGAATTAAGACTGCCGCCTTGTTGATTAACGAGTACGGTAATCTGGAAGCCTTGCTGGATCGGGCTGCAGAAATTAAGCAGCCTAAACGGCGTGAGTCTTTGATTGAAAATCGCGCTCAGATTGAATTGTCAAAACGACTGGTAACGCTGGATGACAAGATGGACTTGCCGTTTACGCTGGATGATCTTGAAGTGCGCGATTCTGATCCCAAAGTGCTGCTGGAGTTCCTGAGCCAGATGGAGTTTCGTACGATGACGAAGCGAGTTTCAGAAAAGCTGGGGTTTGAGGCGCCTGTGGTAACTGACGGGGCAGTGACAGCAGGTGCGCCCAAACAGCCTGCGTTTGACGCTGAAAAATATGAATGGGTCAAAGACGCAGCTGCGTTGCATGTCTGGATTGAGCGGATCTATGCGCGTGGTTATGTTGCTGTAGATACGGAAACAACTTCGCTGAACGAAATGCGGGCAGAACTGGTTGGTGCATCGTTGTGCGTGACAGCTGGAGAAGCTTGTTATATTCCGCTAACCCATAAAGGCAGTGCAGCGGATGATTTGTTTGGTGACGATACTTTGGCTGATGGTCAAATGAATCTTCAGGAATGTTTGGCGATTCTGAAGCCGATGCTTGAGGATGACAGTATTTTGAAAATTGGCCAGAACATGAAATATGATGCTAAGATTTTTAAGCGTGTTGGTATCACTGTGGACCCGATTGATGACACGATGTTGATGTCTTATGCCATGAATGCTGGCCTACATAATCACGGTATGGATACGCTGTCTGATCGGTATCTTGACCACACGCCTAGTCCGATTAAACCGCTTTTAGGGGCTGGCAAATCAGCCAAAACATTTGATTTTGTGCCCGTAGAAGAGGCTGTGAAGTATGCTGCTGAAGATGCAGATATTACGTTGCGTCTATGGCAGATTTTTAAGCCGCAATTGCACAGTAAACAAGTGACATCCGTCTATGAGACGATGGAGCGTCCATTGGTGCCGGTACTGGCAAAGATGGAAATGCACGGTATCAAAGTTGATCGTGATACACTGTCGCGCATGTCTAACGCGTTTGCGCAAAAGATGGCTGGACTTGAATGTGAATTATACGAACTTGCGGGTGGAAAATTTAACGTTGGCTCGCCTGCGCAGGTTGGTGAAATTCTGTTTGATAAAATGGGCTTTGAGGGTGGTAAAAAGGGCAAGACGGGGAAATATGCGACAGGGGCAGATATCCTCGAAGACCTCGCAACTGAACATAGATTACCGGGACTTGTGCTGGATTGGCGGCAACTTTCCAAGTTAAAGTCAACTTACACGGATGCCTTGCAGACCCATATAAATGCTGAAACGGGGCGGGTGCATACGTCTTATTCTATCACGGGGGCCAATACGGGGCGTCTATCATCAACTGATCCAAACTTGCAAAACATCCCTATTCGGTCTGATGAAGGCCGCAAAATCCGTGAAGCGTTTATTGCTGATGAAGGCAAAGTCTTGGTGGCATTAGACTATTCTCAGATCGAACTGCGCATTCTTGCCCACGTCGCAAACATTGATGCGCTGAAACAGGCGTTTCGTGATGGGCATGACATCCATGCGATGACTGCGAGTGAGATGTTCAATGTGCCGATGGAACACATGACGCCAGATGTGCGCCGACAAGCTAAAGCGATTAACTTTGGTGTGATTTATGGAATTTCGGGCTTTGGTTTAGCTCGCAATCTGCGCATTCCACGAGTTGAGGCGCAGGGGTTTATCGACCGATATTTTGAACGCTTTCCGGGAATTCGGACCTACATGGATGATACTGTGGCGTTCGCAAAAGAACATAATCGTGTCGAGACGTTGTTTGGTCGAAAAATTCAAACGCCTGAAATCAACGCCAAAGGTCCTGGTGCAGGATTTGCCAAACGCGCGGCAATCAATGCGCCAATTCAGGGCACTGCGGCCGATGTGATCCGGCGCGCAATGATCCGCATGGACGAAGCAATCGCGCATTTGCCTGCGAAGATGCTGTTGCAGGTTCACGATGAACTTGTGTTTGAAGTTGACAAAGATGCAGCTGATGATCTGATCATTGTTGCCCGTGATGTGATGGAGAACGCGGCTAATCCAGTGGTCAAATTTGATGTGCCGTTGGTAGTGGATGCTGGCATTGGCGTGACGTGGGCGGAAGCACACTAAACAAAATACGGGCGCGCTGTAAAAAGTATGGCGGGCCCGTATTTTGATTATTAAAATATTTAGTTTACTTTTTCAGCCTCAATCACACTAGCATCTTTAGATGCGGTTTTGGTGATTTCGATTCGTTGGGGTTTTAGCGCCTCCGGCACATCTCGGATTAGATCAATGTGGAGCATGCCGTTTTCATGGGTAGCGCCCGTGACGTTCACATGGTCAGCTAGATGAAATCGGCGATTGAATGCCCGCGTGGCAATTCCACGGTGCAAGTAGCTGCGCCCTTGGCCATTTTTACTATCGTCTTCTACCATGTTCGCGATGATATGCAGCGCGTTTTCTTTGACTTCAACGTTTAGGTCACCATCTGAAAAACCGGCTACTGCGATGGAAATACGCCAGCTATCATCAGCTTTTTTTTCAATGTTATATGGTGGGTAGCTTTGATTGTTGGCATCATTTGACATGATGCGGTCTACCATATCTGTGATTTGATCGAAACCAACGGTTGCGCGGTGCAGTGGAGCAAGGTTCAAAGTTCGCATGAGTTTATCCTTTTTAAAGCGATAATTTCCGCCTTCCCAGATGGGCAAGGTGGTAGAGGCAGGACCCAGATTTGGCGAACTGCTTAAGAATATTTGGGGAGCTTTTTGTAGGTTTCAAGACCTGCCTAGATTGATCTCTAGGGTCGTAAGTAAAGTGCGCTTGTATCGGTATGTTCGCTTTGTTGGATCACGATTGCGGTGGTTGGGGGGGGTAAAAAAAAATTGTGGCCTTGTTTTAGCGCCATTCGTAAAATGGCAATCGGCTCAGCTAGGTCCATACCAAGCGCTACCTTTTTACCGTCAATTTCTGCCATGGCCGACACCACAGAAACTAAGTGCGGAACACCGTTTTCAACCCAGAATATTGGTGCACCAGACGCACCAAAATCGACGTCACAATCTATAATTAAGATGTTATTTTGTTGGCCTAACACATTGCAGGTTTCTTGCAGTGATGGTGCGTGTGCGCGGTCTTGTGCGTAAGAAACTACTGTAATTTGTATTCCACGGCGCAGGGACGTCGAAATTTCAAATGGTCGCACGTGGCTGTATTGAATTGGATGGGTAAGTTGTAGTAATGCAATGTCATACTGAACAAGATCGACTGTTTCTTTACCGATATGGGCGTAGGATGGGTGAACGACTGCACTGCGCACATCACGTGTTGCTTCTGGCCTGCCACCGCGCAGACCTGCGAGAAATTGTATGCGTGACGGATCAATAGGCGCGTCATCGGCTTTGTCATACATGCAATGGGCGGCGGTTAGGACCAGGTCCGGGGCTATCAATGCGCCCGTACAAAAGCCTTTACCTTCAATGTCGAGACGACCAACAGCTTCCCAGCCGCGGGCGTCATTCCTAGTTTCTAGTAACTGCAAGGTGCTAGTTTGGGCTTGAACTGATGGGGTCATAAGTGCCAAAAAAACTAATGAAATAATGGGAAAGCGCATGGTTTATCCGATTGTTTTCAGAAGCCTAACATTCGTGTTGGGCAGAAATGTGGCTTTATCGCAAAATTGGTATCTTAGGTGACATTTTTTCAGATGCTGTGAGTGCTGGTGGTTTTGGCCCCCCCGTCGCCCAATCCAGTAATTCGACTGTATGGACAATTGGGATGTCGGTGCCACCGCCGATTTGCATCATACACCCGATGTTTCCAGCAGCAATAATGTCAGGCTTGACTGCTTCAAGGGTCTGAACCTTTAAGCTTTTTAGCTGCTTGGAAATCTCAGGCTGCATTAAGTTATAGGTGCCCGCAGATCCACAACAGAGATGGCTATCGGCAGGTTCAGCAACTTTGAAGCCAGCTTTTTTCAGGAGATCTTTTGGGAAGGTTTTGATTTGTTGGCCGTGTTGAAGTGAACAGGCCGCGTGGTAGGCAACTGTAAGGTTTTCCGCCCCCCCCACTGGAAGGTCAAGTTTCATTAGAATTTCTGACACATCCATAGCAATGCCCGCTACGGCCTTAGCATTTTCAGCTAGATCAGTTTTGCTGAACATATGGCCGTAATCTTTGATAGTCGTGCCGCAGCCGGATGTATTTATAACAATGGCATCAAGGCCATCGCCTTGCATTTCGCGTGTCCATGCTTTGATGTTCTTGGCTGCCGTTGTGTGGCTTTCGGATGTCTTACCCATATGATGCGTTAGCGCACCGCAACAGCCTGCTCCTTCCGCAACTACTACCTCAGCGCCTAAACGAGTCAGTAAGCGGATTGTAGCATCGTTTATATCAGTGTTTAACGCCTTTTGCGCACATCCCGTCATCAGCGCAACGCGCATTTTCTTGTTTTGTGTTGGAAACGTCTGCGGATCGTCGTTGCGTGAGACAGGCGGAATGGTTTTTGGGGCCATTTCTAGCATTGCCTGTAGGCGTACATCAGGTATGAATCTAGCAAATGGCCGCCCGATCTTTGCACCTAGAAGTGCTATACGGAATCGCATCGGATAAGGCAGAATCTTCGCCAAAACCCAACGCAATATACGGTCTGACCAGGGGCGCTTATAAGTGGTTTCGATATATTCACGAGCGTGATCCACAAGGTGCATGTAATGCACACCGGAGGGACATGTAGTCATACAGGCCAAGCAGGATAGGCAGCGATCAATGTGTTTGACAGTCTTTTCATCTGGCACGCGTTCGTTTTCAAGCATGTCCTTGATAAGATAGATGCGTCCGCGAGGGCTGTCTAACTCATCGCCTAATATCTTATAGGTCGGGCAAGTTGCAGTGCAAAATCCGCAATGCACACATGTACGTAAAATGTCATTTGACATTTTTGTGGCGGGATCTTCTAGCTGGTCTTCAGTGAATGTGGTTTGCATATCAGACGGTCCCAAAGGTCAGTATGAGGTGAAAGTAATGCACACTAAACGTTGCAAGCATTGCGATTGTCATCCGTGTCCACATGGCTGTCGTTGATCGGATTAAAAGCACTACAACCAGAGCAAGTGACCCAACTAAGACACCTGAGATAATTGACAACCCGAACAAGCGTACCGCATCTGGCATCATTGGAGTGATAATTAATAACCCAGTTGCGCCACAGGCCATAGCAGCGGCAAGCCGCCAGTCAGATAGTAGAAGACTCGTGATCACGGCTGCAATGCAAGGCAAAATGACAAAGACAAAGCTGACACTGCTGGTCATCCCATAAGTCCAGGATTGAGAATGCCGCGTGGGTCAAATCTGGTTCGTATCCCTTGCGAGAGCGCCGTCAAGATTGGATTTTCGGGTTGGAAAGCTGGTAAAGCTGCGCGGGTTTTTGCGTCAGCGCGGATCAGGGTCGCGTGACCCTTTGCGGAAAGAGCTATGCGGGGATCGGTACCCGCAGGTGTTTGCGCCCAGATCAACCCACCGCCCCAGTCCATCATAGTTTTGGTTCCCGCAGGCATGGCAGTGATTATGGTAGGTGCGTCGCTCGGCTTGACAGATATACGCCAAATGTCGCCAGCCCTAGTTGCGAATGTTGCTACGTTAGTTATGTCTGTCCAGATCGCCTGTGATGCTGATGGGTCAGTAACCACAGTCATATCGCCAAAACCCGCAAGCAGTAATTTTAGTTGTGCTAATCGGTAAGCAACCGATGTGGCAAACCCCTCGATGCGAATAAGTGTGTCGTCACTTCGGGCTGCACCTGTGACCTCAAAAGGGGATCCAAGAGCCATCGATAGGGCATAAACTGATTGGGTGTCTGTCAGGCCGTGAATTTTTAGCGTCGCTGATGTTTCTGGTTTGGGCAGCACCTTTAGTGACACTTCTGACAGCACGCCTAGAGTTCCATAAGACCCCGCTAAAAGCTTAACTAAATCGTAGCCGGTAACATTTTTCATAACGCGACCACCGTTCTTAATGGTCGTACCCGTGCCATCCACAAACCGAACACCAAGTAAGTGATCGCGACAAGCTCCCACTGCGATGCGGCGTGAACCGCTGGCGTTGGTAGCAACAACGCCGCCGATTGTGGGTGTGCCATTGGTTCCAAGAAGTGTGCGGTGGTCCATAGGTTCAAAAGCAAGGCGCTGATTTTCAACATCCAGTGCCGCCTCAATCTCGTTCATAGAGGTACCAGCTTTGGCGACAATGGTCAGCGCACCAGGTTCATACAGCGCAATGCCCGACAGCGAAGATGTACAAAGCGTCTCACCAACAACAGGGTTACCAATGTCGCGTGTACCACCACCTATAATTCGCAGTGGGCCTTTAGTGCCAGTAATCGCGTCTACTAACTCTAATTCGGTTTGGGGGTTCATATCACTATTCCGCGGCATGTCGGCGTGATTGGCTGACATTCAATGGGAACACTTTTGCAGGATTGAGCAGCCATGAAGGGTCAAACACATCTTTTACAGCCATCTGGATTTCGAGGTCTTGTGGTGAGAATTGATGAACCATCAGATCACGCTTTTCAATGCCAACGCCGTGTTCACCTGTCAGGCAGCCCCCTACATCAACACAAAGCTTCAGGATTTCTGCACCCATTTCTTCGCATAATTCTAAATCACCAGGTTTGTTGGCATCATAACAAATGAGTGGGTGCATGTTGCCGTCGCCAGCGTGAAATACGTTTCCGACCCTGAGGCCGTATTCTTTGCTGAGTTCTCCAATCCGGCGCAGGACCATTGGCAGGGACGATACTGGGATGGTCCCGTCCAAACACATATAATCGCTGATCTGGCCAATTGCGCCAAAGGCAGATTTACGGCCAAGCCAGATCCGTGCTGCCTCTTCAGCTGATTTGGCTTCACGCAGTTCAACGGGGCTGTGTTTGCGCGCAATGGAAAGGATTACGGCAAGTTGCTCGTCAATTTCGGATGGTGACCCTTCGACTTCAACAATTAATAAGGCCTCACAGTCGGGGTACCCCGCTTGAGCGTAATTTTCAGATGTTTCAATGCAAAGTCGGTCCATGAATTCGATCGCAACGGGCAATACGCCTGCCTTGATTATGTCAGCTACACAAGCGCCTGCAACTTCGTTATCATTAAAAGCCATAAGTACTGGTCGGGCGCCCTCTGGCTTACGCAAAATGCGCAAAGTAGCCTCGGTGACTACGCCAAGCTGACCTTCAGAGCCACAAATCAAACCCAACAGATCAAGGCCTGCAGCATCTAGATGTGTTCCACCAATGTCGGTGATTGTGCCGTCCATCAGTACAATTTTCACACCAAGCAGGTTATTCGTGGTGACACCATATTTCAGGCAATGCGCTCCACCAGAATTCATTGCAATATTACCTGCAATCGCGCAAGCTAGCTGACTGGATGGGTCAGGTGCATAAAAAAAATCCTCTGCTTCAACAGCGCCGGTTACGGACAAATTAGTACGACCCGATTGCACACGGATGTAGCGGTCACCGTAGTTGGTTTCTACCACATTGTTAAGGCGCGCAACACCAAGGATAACACAATCTGCCGTTGGAAGAGCACCCCCAGCAAGCGATGTGCCAGACCCGCGCGGCACGACAGGAACGCCCATTTCATGACAAACGCGCAGGGCGGCTGCGACTTCTTCGGTGGATGCAGGCAGGACTGCGCATAGCGGAGGGCACCTGTAGGCGGACAGGGCGTCACACTCATATGCTCGGACCTCAGATTCGGCATGGATAACCGTATTTTTTGGTAAAACACTTTGTAATCGAGCAACAATTTCGGCTTTACGCGACAAGATGAATTGGTCTGGTGGTGGCATGTCCATAGGTGATATCCTCCGATTGGTAAATAAATATAACCAATTTTACCTCGTGTCTATGGGCATCTTTCCTACTAAGGTGTGTCTTATGAATTTTATGACAGAGTTTAGCAGTCTTAGTGGGCTTGATGGGGTGGCTGTGACGGTGTTAATTGTTGTTTGGCTGGGATTAAGTTGGTGGATTGAACATCCCTCTTCAAAGCGCCCATCTGTAACTGTGGTTATGTCGGACTACCGCCGCAAGTGGATGCAGGTAATGATCCACCGTGATCCACGTATTTTTGACTCCCAAATAATGGCAAGCTTGCGCCAAGGCACATCATTTTTTGCCTCGACCTGTCTTTTGGCTGTTGGTGGTGTTCTGGCGCTGATTGGCAATGTGGACCCGCTGCGCGGCGTGGCTGAAGATATAGCGATGACCTCAAGTCCAACGGTGATTTGGCAAATTAAACTGGGGTTAGTTTTGGTACTGTTGAGTAATGCGTTCCTAAAATTTGTCTGGGCAAACCGCATTTTTGGTTACTGCAGTGTGATGATGGCGGCTGTTCCAAATGACCCGGATGACCCAATGGCGCAACCTATGGCGAGAAAGGCGGCGGAACTTAATATACGCGCTGCGATGAATTTTAATCGTGGTTTGCGATCAATGTATTTCGCGCTTGGCGCTGTTGCTTGGTTGGCGGGGCCGGTGCCACTTGTGGCGGCAGTTGGTGTGACGGCATGGGTGGTCTGGAGCCGTGAGTTTGCGTCTGTTCCAAGGGCCATCATCATGAATGACACCTAGAGGTGATGTGGATGATGAGAGTGTTTTAGTAATTTGAGGGTTTTAAAATATACAAATATTTTTAACCCTGCTGCATCGCCTTTTGAGGCAGATGCCTTTGTTGTTGATAGTGTTGTGTTTGACAACTTTCAATTTGATCTGCATCTTTTGCACTCCAATATCGGATGTGATGATAATGCAGATGTTTAGCGGGATAAAATAGGGGCGCCTTTCTCAAGATTTCCTGACAGAAAAACTATCGGCGCTAGCAGCCCTTAGCGCCGTCCTTCACGCAGCCATGCACCAATCAGCAGCAATCCTGCGAGGAGAAGTGCGACCCATGCGGGCATTAGCATTGTTACAGTTAAGTCAGAAGTGCGATATGCATCACGTGGGGTAATGCCGATCCAACCCTGACCAAACGCCACGCGGCCGCTACGTACCTCTCGCAAGGATGGAAGACCATTCCTTATCTCGATGATGCCGCCATTGGTTGTCGCCACAAGATCTGCTAGCGCGCTTCCTTCTGCGATGGTCTGTTCAAATTCAAGCGGCGCAGAAGGTCCCAGAGCTATAACGGTTTGAACGTCCTCGCTGGCCAAGCTATAAAATCCTATTTCTGGCGCTTCCCACAACAATTCATAGCGACCCGGTTTGATCTCATCTAACATTACAGTTGTTTCTGTTCCGTCAGGATGGGTGATCGTTACATCGCTGATTTCTTCATCCAGTGTCCGCCTTATAATGCGCATTGCTAAGCCGTTTGGCTCAACCCATAAAATTTCTTCTTCAAGTTCCGGTTCCTTCATCATCCAATGAGCAAGACGGCGCAGTAGTTCCAATTGCGGCCCTCCACCTTCAAATCCACGATCCCAAAGCCATGTCTGATCTGAGGCCATCAACGCGACGCGCCCTTCTCCAACCCGTTCCAGCATTAGCAGTGGCTGATCATCAATGCCGGACATAATGACGATAGCATCTTTGGTTGGCTTGACCTCTATTTGGCGAAACCAACGGCCCCAACTGGGGGAGGCGTTATCTGTTGTGTCATGTGTGAATGCTTCAAGTCCCTCAGTAACAGGGTGGCGCTGGCCAGTGTCAGTGACCATTGGCGTAAAACCTTGTTCATAAACCCGCGCAGTCGGGCTACCAGGCAGGACTGACCCTAATGGAGATCGATAAATGCTATCAGCTGATGCGTAATCAGGTCCAGCCGAAATTAAAACTGCACCGCCATCTTGCACATAATTACCAATGTTATCAAAGTAGGCAGACGGCAAAATTCCACGCCGTTTGTAGCGATCAAAAATAATCAGATCGAATTCATCGACCTTTTCGAGAAATAGTTCGCGGGTTGGAAATGCGATAAGTGACAGCTCATTTACTGGTACACCATCCTGTTTTTCTGGTGGGCGCAGAATGGTAAAATGTACGAGATCCACGGAACTGTCGGATTTTAACAGATTGCGCCAAGTGCGTTCGCCTGGATGGGGTTCGCCGGACACTAGCAGCACCCGCAAACGGTCGCGCACTCCATTGATTTGCACAACAGCTTCGTTGTTACGGTCGGTAAGTTCACCATCCACGACTGGTGTAGAAAACTGCATCACGTTAATACCTCCGTGGGGCAGAACGATCGGCAGTTTCACGTCATCATTGACAGGAACTTGAAACGCCAGTGGTGCGCCACCATCGATTGAAATCTTCAGATCAACAAAGCTTGCTCTGGGTGCAGCCCCTTGATCTTCAACCCGCAGTGTTAACGTGACAGGTTCGCCAAGAATGGCAAACGCAGGTGCGTTTTGGACTACAAGGCGGCGATCCCAGTCTTCCTCGTGGCCTGTAAGCATCACATGTAACGGTGCGGGAAATGACGCGGGGGCGGCGGGCAAATCATGGATGCGGCCATCTGTGATCAGAACCATGCCGGCAATGCGCGCTTGTGGTTCTTCGGACAAAGCTTGGGACAAGGCCGTCATCAGTCTGGTGCCTGTATCATCAATACCATCGCCCAAGGTTAGGACCCGCAGTTCAGTGTTTGGACGCCGTGCGACGCTAACTTGCAGATTGGCAAGTGCTTGGGCGGATTGATCGAGGCGATCCGAAAGTTGTTGGCTTGCGCTTTCATCAACAACTGCGAGTACAATATCAGGCAGCTGCGCGCGATTTTCTTTTTGCAACGACGGATTGGCAATTGAACCAAGGATAACGATAGCGGCGAGGGTGCGTAATGTATGGCCTAACAGCCCTCGCCAAGCTGCAAAGATCAATCCAATAGTAGCAATTGCCATCAGCACATACAAAATCACCAGCGGCACAAGCGGGTCAAGGATAATGTTCCCAATCATATGACGCACCCTCGCTTTTTTGACGCCATAATACCCTCCTGTAATAGGCTGGTTTCAAAATAATGCGCGCACAAAATCATTGGCTCAATCGTTCTAGCAGTGCAGGTACATGAACCTGATCTGATTTATAATTTCCTGTCAGCACGTGCATGATCAGGTTGACGCCAAAGCGCAGTGCGATCTCACGTTGGCGCTCACCTGCCATTCCGCGTCCAATTGGGACTAGTGGGTTGCCTTGGCGATCAGTGGCCCAAGCCGCAGCCCAGTCATTGCCACCAATGACCACAGGAGTCACGCCATCGTTTAGGTCGCGAAACGGCATTCCCTCAGATAAATTAACGTCAGCAGGAGCGGACTCAACCCAGACATCGCGGCTGGGGTAGCGACCAGGGAAATTCTGTAGCAGGTAGAACGTGCGCGTTAGAATGTGATCTTGCGGAATTGGTTCAAGGGCAGGAATGTCGAGGCCACGGGCAATCTCCTGTAGCTTGCGCCCTTCGGGTGATGATGAGCCAAAGCGCGCTAAATCCGCGTCGCGGGTATCAAACAAGATCATCCCCCCAGATCGCAAATAGCGGTTCAGTTTGGCATAGGTTTCGCGGGTTGGCAGTTGCTGCTCAGCGGTGATAGGCCAGTAAATAAAAGGGAAAAACGCCAACTCATCAGCTTCAAGATCAATGCCGACGGGAATTGCGGGTTCAATCGACGTGCGTTGGAATAGTGTATTGGATAGCCCATAAAGCCCTGCGTCTGACATTTCATCGATCTGAATGTCACCTGTTACCACATAGGCCAGCATTACGTTGGCAGTCGCGGCGATGGCAAAATTGTCATTTTGAGCTTTTGCTTGTGGTACGATCATTAAAGTGAATAGAGCTGTCACCATGATGGTCACGGGCGCGTTACGTAAGCGCCCAGATAGGGCCAGTGATGCAAAGATATCAGTCGTAATTATTATTAGTGCAATCGCCAATAACCAGCCTTTAAGTAGCGTTTCGCGTACCACGTCCAGTCCTTGGACGGCGATGTGGGCAGGCCAGACCGCCCGCGTTAACACATTATTACCCTCAATTACGTTTATGGCGATGCTGCGATCTTCTCCCACGTAAAGCCCAGGTAACATTATGGCTGATGGTGTGGCCGTTGCGATGGCTTCGCCGTCCACATTGGGCAAAGTGTCGGCTCTTGATAGCTCACCGAATGCATCTAAAACGTCCTGGGGCATCCAGGTGGTTCCAATCAAACCTTCAACGGTGGGAGCAGATGGGCGCGTGGACACTGCAAGGCGTTCCAGCATTTGCACGAACAGGCCCGAAAGTGGGAGGGTCGACCATTCGGCATTTGCCGTCACATGAAACAGCACGATTGATCCCGTTCCGGCAGATTTTCTCGTGACCAGTGGTGTGCCATCTGCCAACTGCGCAATTACGCGCTGCGCCAATGTTGGGTCAGGCTGTGCCATGACTTGCGCAGTGATTTCGACATCTTTGGGTATAGTTAGACCAAAAAACGGGCTGCTGGCAGGGAAAGGTGCTAGCACTTTAGGCTCGCCCCACGACATTGCACCGCCGATGGATCGTCCCCCAATACGCAGGCGCACTGGCATCAATGGGTCTTGGTCAATGCGGCTGATATCGGACGCTGCAAGAAGTGGGCCTGCAAACCGAACAAGAAGGCCACCGTTTTCAACCCATTTTAACATTGTATCAGCCTCAATCACCGTGAGGGTTGCGACATCAGCAAGGATTATGACTTCTGGATTGGCGAGCAACACGTCTCCAAGAGTGCCACCAATCAGTTCCGCCGTAGGGATCAGAGCCTGTTCGAGGTAGTGCAAAGGGGACAGAAGATCGAGTGCTTCGCGATCAATGGCTCCTGCAAGAAGTGCCACTTCACGACGTTTCAAAGCATCGTCGGTGAGGGTTACAGCTCCCGCAGATCGCACGCCTTGAATTTCAAAACGTGTGATGCGGTTGCGTAGTTCTGAAGGTAGATCGAACGTTGCCGTTGTGTGCGAGGCTGTTGCACCAAAAGTGGCAATAGTGCTGGATAAGTGGCGTTTGACGCCCGCAGGGTCAAGGCCGATGGCGGTTACTGTCGTTTCCGTTTCGATCCCAGTTGTGGCTCGCAAAACAGTTACGGTGACATTGTCGTTCTCCAATTGTGCTGTACGCAGACCCAAAACGGGGCTTGGAGATTCAAAGGCGGTGACAGTGCCATGGGTCTCTAAGGCCGCTAATAAAGCGGGACGGCTATCACGGGCTAATCCATCGGATATCCAGAAGGTGTCAAAAGTTCCAATTAGGCTATCAGTCCAGTCGTTCAGTGCTTCTACGTTTGGCGCATAGGGGTACGGTTGCAGCGTAGAGACGCGTTGCTGGACCGTCTGCGCATCTTTAAAAATGGGCGCTTCTGGTGGCAGATCGGTAAGCATAACCAGTGCGGCGGTGCGGCCATTACGGGCAGCTTTGGACAGGGTGGCACCAATGCGATTGATTCGAAGAGGCCAATCGTGCGCATCTGCCCAAGTGCCATCGACAAGGATCAAGAGTGGACCGTTGCTAGGAGTTTCTTCGTTGGGGTTAAAAACGGGCCCCGAGAAAGCAGTAATAATTGTGGCAATGGCAATGAGACGCAGCAGCAACAGCCACCAAGGTGTGCGGTCGGTTTGGCTGGTATTGTCAGTCAAACCAAGCAGCAGCGTAACACCAGGAAAGCGGCGCCGGATCGGTGCTGGGGGGACAGCGCGCAGCAGGAGCCACAAGATTGGCAGTATCAGCAGACCAAGTAATAGCCATGGTGTTGTGAAAGCGACGGGGCCAAAATTTATCATAGATAGTGCTTTTCATCATTTCGAATTTGCGTTGTAAATTCGATTAAAATGGTAACTATTTTCCATTTCTTTAAAATATTTATAAAGTAAAGACGGCTCATGCACGACGTTCCAAAGCTGTGTAGATCCAGAGTAGGGCTGACGCTGCTGGGGTACTGGTATGATGAGTATGAAACTGCCAGCCAGCCTGACTTGCAAGAGATGCAAGGCGGTCTTTGCGGTGCGCAAGGCGATCAAGGTAGCGATCTCGCAGATCGCGAGCTTTAAGTGTTTCGTGCTGTATTGTGCCCGACATGGACTCGAAAATAGTGCGTCCGTCAAAAGGAAATGCTTCCTCGGCAGGGTCAAGAATTTGAATCATTGCGCCGCGGACGTTGCTATCTGCGGCTCTTGCCATTGCAGTTTCGATTCCCGCCAGATTGCCCATGAAATCTGACACTAACAGGGTGCGTGAATTGGACAACATGCCGGTTGCATCGGGTGTGCCAAAGTCCTCCGTGTTATCTTTTGACAGCATGGTGGCCATCTGTGTCACTTGGACTTCACCGCGTCGAGGTGGCAGCTGGTTTCCAGTAAGGCCAACCCGTTCACCGCCCCGTAGGAGCAAGATGGCGGTTGCCAGCGCCAATGTTCGCGCGCGAGCTCGTTTAGTTGTACCGTTTTTCAGGGATGTAAATGACATGGAGGCAGACTGGTCGACCCACATCAAAATCGTCTGAGCGATCTGCCATTCTTTGTCTTGGATGAACTGTGCATCCGAACGCGCGGAGCGCCGCCAATCAATACTTCGTATTTCGTCGTGATTTTGGGCTGCTCGATACTGCCAAAAAGTATCGCCCATACCTGCACGCCGCCGACCGTGATCACCGACTATAACAGCTTCAGCAAGATGTTCAGCCTCTGCCAGCAGCGGCGGGAATGGTGCGGTGAGGGTTTCAGCACCCAAGCGTAGAGAGAGTGGGGCTTCCATCATGCGGTCTTCGAGACGCTGGTGATTTGAGTTGCAACCTGGTTAATGATGGAAGTGACACTTTCGCCGCGTGCGCGGGCTGCGAAAGATAGCGCCATGCGGTGTGTGAGAACAGGCGCAGCCATGGCGCGCACGTCTTCGGCTGATGGAACAAGGCGGCCATTTAATAAAGCGGCGGCTCGTACGGTAAGCATTAGCGCCTGAGCTGCACGTGGGCCTGGGCCCCAGCTGACAGTGTTTTGCACAAGCTCTGTCGCGGTTGGGTCGTTTGGGCGACAGGCGCGGACCAGATTGAGGATCATTTCAATAATGGCATCTCCGACGGGCATGCGGCGCAGTAGGGTCTGCGCCGCGATGATTTCATCGGTTGTAAAAACAGCTGTGACGTCTTCTTCAGTTGTACCGGTTGTAGCGATGAGAATTTCGCGTTCGGTGCTACGATCTGGATATGGGACGTCAATCTGCACTAAAAACCGGTCAAGCTGGGCTTCTGGTAAAGGATAGGTGCCTTCTTGTTCAATAGGGTTTTGCGTAGCCAAAACATGGAATGGCACACCGACCTTGCGATGTTCTCCAGCAATTGTAACTTCTTTTTCTTGCATCGCTTGCAACAGAGCGGATTGCGTACGTGGCGAAGCGCGATTGATCTCATCTGCCATCAGAAGCTGACAAAAAATTGGACCCTTTATGAAACGGAAAGTGCGGCTGCCATCTGTCGAGGTTTCAAGTACTTCGGAGCCTAGGATATCAGCAGGCATAAGATCAGGGGTAAATTGAACACGGTTGCCATGCAGCCCCATGACTGTGGACAGCGTATCAACTAGCCGCGTTTTGCCTAAACCGGGCAGGCCGATTAATAAAGCGTGACCACCGCACAGAAGCGATGCCAAGGTCAGATCAACTACTTTGTCCTGACCAATAAACCGTTTACTAATAGATGCGCGCGCCTGCATCAGCTTACCGCCAAGAGTTTCGATCTGGGTCATAAGCGCTGCGTCATTCTGAACATGGGGTGGATTTTCGGAAGGCATGGCAATCTCTTTTTTATAGTTCATATAGCTAATCATTAGTTGAACAGATATTGCAGGTAAGCCCAATGGCAAAAAATAATCAAAATGATGGCACTGTTGCAGTGTCGGCAGAAAGTCTTGCATCTTCGGTACGTGCGGCATCAAAAGGGTGCGGATTGCCGCCTGTGGATCAATGGAATCCGCCGTTTTGTGGTGATTTGGACATGCGGGTTGCTCGGGATGGGACGTGGTTTTACCTCGGTACGCCGATTGAACGGCCCGAACTGGTAAGGCTATTTTCAACAGTGTTGCGCTGCGACGGGGATGATTATTTTCTTGTAACACCCGTGGAAAAGGTTGGCATTACAGTTGATGATGCACCGTTTGTGGCTGTGGATTTTGAACAGGTTGGGGACGGTTTACGGTTTGAAACCAACGTTGGGGATTTTGCAGTTGCAGGAACTGATCACCCGATTCGCGTTGTGCGGGATGGAGAGACAGGTGAGCCTAGTCCGTATGTTTTGATCCGCTGTAACCTTGAAGCCTTAATTGATCGAAAGTCGTTTTATCGGTTGGTGGAAATTGGTGAAACTGCAATTTATGAAGGCAATGATTGGTTTGGTATTTGGTCAGGTGGTGTGTTTTTTCCGATCATTCTGGCTGTGGACTTGGATATTTAATATTAGATTCTGTGTGAAATTAAGGATACTGTATTGAAAAATCGTTGTTAGACTTTGAGATAGTAGCGATGGTGGCGGAGTTTTAATGAGTTGAAATCCTGTTTCTTAAAATGAAAATGCGGTTGATTTGGGGACTACACTCGCCAGGGGAAAGATGCCGCTGGCATTGATCAATTGTCCGCCTCCAAATTATGCTGATCCAAATGGGCCGCTTGGGTTTACTGCTTTGATGGGTCAACAGATACTTTTCCAGTTGGCAGTCTAGCGTGCGCTGGGCCTGTTCATCTCATTGCACGTGTTGCTTTGGAGTCGTTTGCCACGCTGTGTTTTGTGCAGAATTTAAAGTGGGTGGCAACACCGTAGAGCCATGAGGGTGATTTTTGATTGGCATTTGTAGCTTGATAATTTTTCTGCCAGGTTGGAAGACATATTAGGTTAACTCTTTGACTTCGAGTTAACTTCTTTCTGGGCGAAAACACAGGCGAGACAAGCGGTCATATGGTTGATCAGGCTGGCAAAAGCTTACTTATTTTTGCTATTCTGTCGCCAATGACATATTTTCGTAATTAATTGTTATGCGCATTACTAAGGTATGACGTAGCAGCGACGTCAATCTTTGGCAGAAAAGCTAAAAAGGTTTGACCACTACAACCCAGAGGATTGCAATCACACCGACGACACTGATTTCGTTGAACACCCGCAGGTAGAGATCGCTTTCGTTAAAGATACCACGCTTGGCCCTCATCACCATACCACCTGTTTTCATGTAATGGGCAACAAGGAGGGACACGAAAGCAAGTTTTATGATTACCCATGTGTCGAACGCCCAGACGGCAGCCCCAAGCCAGATTCCAGTGATCAAAGCAATCACCATCAGTCCAGCTGAGAAGCGGTAGAGGCGGTAAGTGAGATCGCCAAGCGGGCCATTTTGGCCTGTATTGGCGAAGTCGCGTTTCCAATAGATCAGCGCGCGAGGAACGGCAAAGATCGACGTCGTCCAGCCCATTACACAGAGAATATGTATAATTTTAAACCAATCCATTAATTACTAATGCCTGATGATTTGAAAAGGGTCAATCGAGAGCGTCGGAATAGAGAAGAATATGCATAAGACGAAAATATGCGTATTAAAACAAACTAATAAAAACTGCTGTTCCACTGATAACCGTCACGCTGCCTGCGCATTTGCACAGAGCAGAAGCGTCATGGCGGCAGATGTTGTCGAGTTAGGCTGAACGGCTGTACGGCAGAAGTTTGGGTCGACAACTGGCTTACCAAGTCTGACAATGGCTTAAGTTTATATGTAGACACCACAGCCTAAAAAACTAATTATCGTTCAGTGGAGGGTGATCACGATCAACGCCAATCTACGTGTGGCCGTAGCGTTTGAACGTATTGATTTTATAAAAAATGATTTGAGGCTGGAATGTTTCGACAAACATAATCAACAAAGGGGTCATGGCGGTACTATTGTGCAACTTATGGACCCAAGCACCGATATTTTGAGCATCACAAATGAAAGTAGGCATCGGCTGATAGTGCATTATGCGCCTGTTAATATATTTAACTGAGTTTGATTAATCTACCGATTAGTATTGGGGCGTGTTAATTTAATACTCATGACCCATAAGTTGGTTGGATGCCCGCTAATTTTGATAACACTGGTTAGGTCAAGGACACGTTTTATTTTGCACGTTATCTTGAAACTAAAGTTGGATAAGAGACAATGTTACAGGATCATAGTCCCAAATTAATTTAGGCTAACTATTTGGATAAACGCGATCGTAAGGCCTTCACTTTCATGACTGTCATACATTATGAGAGCCGCGCAGGTCTTAAATTACGCGGAAACCTTGCGCGCGATCAAGCAGATATGGTCATCGCTGAAGGAAATATTAGGTGTGATTGATTCTTCGGTTAAAAGGTTTTGCGGGATGGTCCGGTTTAGCGATTGGATAAAGTAGGAATTGTGCTCTGATGTGAAGCGCCCTGACATTCGACACAACATGTCGCATGTCAGGGGTATTAAGGCTGGTTTTGATGTGGCTGCCAGAATTATGCGACGTTTGTGCAGATGTATTTCATTTCCATGTAGTCATCCATTCCGTGGCGCGATCCTTCGCGGCCAAGACCGGATTGTTTGACGCCACCAAATGGAGCGACTTCAGTGGAAATGATGCCTGTATTTACACCGACGATACCGTATTCCAGTGCCTCGGCTACTTTAGTGACGCGGCTAAGATCCTTGGCGTAAAAGTAGCTTGCAAGGCCGAATATTGTATCATTGGCTTTGGCGATTACGTCATCCTCGTCTTCAAATTTGAACAGCGGCGCAAAGGGGCCGAATGTTTCATCTGTGCTTACCATCATGTCCTGTGTCGCGTTTGTGACAATTGTTGGCTGAAAGAAAAGCCCGCCTAGGTCATGAGGTTTTCCACCTGTGAGGATTATGCCGCCTTTGGCAAGAGCGTCGTTTAGGTGTTCTTGCACTTTGTCAATCGCTGAGGCTTCGATCAGTGGGCCAAGTTGTGTAACTTCGTTCAGACCATCGCCAATTTTCAAAGCCTCAACGGCGACCTTTAATTTTGTGGCAAAATCATCGTAGACGCCTGCCTGCACGTATATACGATTGGCGCAGACACAGGTCTGGCCGTTGTTACGGAATTTGCAGGCGATGGCGCCTATCACGGCGGCGTCGAGATCGGCGTCATCAAAAACGATAAACGGTGCGTTGCCTCCTAGTTCCATGGAACATTTCATTACTTGGTCAGCGGCTTGCTTTAGTAGGATGCGCCCAACTTCGGTTGATCCGGTGAAGGTCAGTTTGCGAACAAGTGGGTTTTCACAGAACTCTTTGCCAGCCTCGGATGATAGAGTAGTAGTAACGACGCTAAACAGGCCTTCTGTGATGCCAGCTTCTTCAGCCAGCTTGCCCAAAGCGAGCGCGGACAACGGTGTCAGGCACGCGGGGCGCACGACAAACCCACAACCTGCGGCCAGGGCTGGAGCGACCTTGCGTGCAATCATTGCGTTGGGGAAGTTCCAGGGAGTAATGGCTGCGGCTACACCGATGGGTTGTTTGATCACTGTAAGGCGCATGTTTGGCTGGTGACCCGGGATAATTTCACCGTAGTTACGTTTTGCTTCTTCGGCGAACCATTCCACAAAAGATGCTCCATAGGAGATTTCACCACGTGATTCCACCATTGGCTTGCCCTGCTCGGCTGTCATAATGATGGCGAGGTCCTCTTGGTTAGCCATAATCAGATCGAACCATTTGCGCAGCACCGTGGCACGGTCTTTTCCTGTACGTTTGGCCCATGTGTGACGGGCTTTTTCTGCGGCTTCGATGGCAGATACGATTTCGGTGCGGCTGAGGTCAGCAACCTTCGCGATTACGTCGCCCCGCGCTGGGTTGGTGACGTCAAAGGTTTTTCCGTCTTTTGCCTGTACCCATTTACCACCTAAAAAGGCGTCGGTGCATAAAAGTTCGGGGCGTGTCAGCAAGGACTTTAGGTCTGTGTTAGAATCAAGCATTGTGTTCTCCAAATTGAACTTTGGCATACAGTTATGCCCGATGAACGCATTGTCCAAGAGGGGCCAAACATGACATTCAATATGACAGCGGATGAGGCATATGCGAATTCAGCTTACATCCCCGACGGAGACAGTTATTTTGCGCGCTGGTCTGTTCAAGCGGCGGCATTTCGCGGTGGCCACGTTAATGCGGAATTGGGAGTGTCATATGACGTTGGTGCACGCCAAAATTATGATATTTTTTACACTTCAGGTACTGCTAAAGGAACTGTAATTTTTGTGCATGGAGGGTATTGGCTGGCGTCTAGTCCGCGCGATTTTTCGCATCTGGCGGTAGGTGCTGTGACTGCGGGATATGCCTGTGCGATGCCGTCCTACACATTGGCACCTGATGCGCGTATTGCGGATATTACGCGGGAAATCGCGGTAGCAATTGGCGTAATTGCGCGGTCCACTATCGGGCCAATCTACTTAGTGGGTCATTCTGCTGGTGGTTATTTGGTAGCGCGGATGGCATGTGTGGACATGGCCGCTGACTGGTCACACCGTGTCGCGCGGATCATGGCGATTTCGCCGATCAGCGATCTGCTTCCGTTGATGGAGACATCGATGAACACGACGTTGAAAATTGACGTAGCAGAGGCATTGGCCGAAAGCCCTATCCATTTTGCACCGCAGAATATGGCTGTGACTGCTTGGGTTGGTAGCGCGGAGCGGCCTGCATTTCTGGATCAAGCACAGTGGTTAAGGGCTGCATGGGATTGTGATCTGACGATTGAGGCAGGAAAACACCATTTCGACGTTATTGAGGGATTAGAAACACCGCTCAGCGCGATGATGCGAGCCCTTCTGAGATGATGTCATTTTAGATGGCGTCAAACGATCATGCATAGCGCAGTATCGGCGTGTCGTTTAGGGAGTATGGCAACCGTCAATATTGATTTTATTGATCAAGACATTCGTCTTGCCGGACCCGATCTCGTTTAACAGGTTTTCGGTGTACTGGGTCAACATCGACACAGCGCTACTAATGAACGCTGGAACAGAGATAATTTTAAAATCGGCCGTATCAACTTTTGCTTAGTGTAAATTCCGGGTGAGAGATTTTAGTTTATCGCTGCCTGGAGCATTCAAACAATAAGAGGTCGCAGCGAGTTCGGTCAAAAAAGTACCATAAAAAATATTTACACGGTCGGTGTTGGATGAATTGAAAAGTTGCCTTCAATAAACAGCAAGTGTAATTTTGTGGTCGTGAAAATACCAAATAATGTACGGCTGAGTATTTTGAACTCTGCGAGCACTAGACCAAAAATTTTGAGGCTGGAGGTAGATCAATTTAACTGTTGTTTGGTGCGTTCATAAATTTGAAGAGCATCTCATTGTTTTGCGGTTAAAGTTGATCGTTTGCGGTTTCAGGCTTTTAAGCATTAAATATTTTTTTAAATACACCTGCCCCCATCCACCTCAATGGCGACACCTGTGATCATGCTGGCCTCGTCGCTGCACAAAAACGCCGCTGCCGAGCCTATGTCTTCTGGAGTGGAAAAGCGGCCCAATGGAATAGTAGACAGGAATTTTGCTCGGATTTCTGGCGTATCCTCACCCATGAAAGTTTTTAATAACGGTGTTTCCCCTGCAACGGGATTGAGCGCATTTACGCGGATACCAAATGAGGCAAGTTCCACTGCCATTGCCTTGGTTGCTGTAATCATCCATCCTTTGGACGCGTTGTACCAGTTCAGATTTGGGCGTGGGCTTATCCCAGCTGTTGATGCGATATTCAGGATCACACCAGAACCACGCAACTTCATTGCAGGCACAAAATGGCGCGACATCAGAAAAACTGATTTTATATTCACATTAAACACGCGGTCAAAGTCTTCTTCACTGACTTCTTCCATCGGTTGTGGCAAATGGGTGATACCTGCGTTGTTCACGATTATGTCAGGGTTTGGTATCTTTCCCGCCATACGCAGAACTGATGTATTGTCGGACACATCTACTACCCACGGGATTGCGTTAATGCGCGCAGCTGTAGCGTTTGCTGCATCGCCATTAATGTCAGCTACTAGAACGCGCGCTCCTTCTTCGACAAAACGCTGGGCAATGCCAGCCCCAAAGCCGGAGCCTGCGCCGGTTACTATTGCGGTTTTACCTATAAGTGTCATATTCTTACAATGGATGTCCGTGAAGGAGATTTCCAGAAAATTATTATCTGTATCGAATCTGAGGGTCTTGGGGCCAATTTTTTGCTCCAGTTCCACTTATTAAGATACTTTCCTTAACACACACTGAGGACGACTAAGTAGATGAATACCCCCTCTAAGAGTATTGCGCATGACTGTTTTAGGCAGCGCCCTTGTTTTTTGCCACATGTGCGACGCACTTGGTGATTGGCGAGCCTTCTAAGGCTGAAATATTTCAAGGCTATGGGCTTCTCGAAAATAGCGGTCATATACTAACTCCAATCCCTGTGGAGTATTTGTAAGTTATGAATTAACGCAGTGTAGTAAATTATAATGGTCCTGAAAGTGTAGGCACCATTGTGGCCGATATCCATGCGAAACTATTTTATTTAATTGAAGAAATTGGCCAAGCTCGTGGTTGTCCCATTGCAGTTGCTAGTTAAGGATTAAGCCTGAATTGCCTGGCAGTCATCTCAAAATATACATCAAGCACCCAACCAGATGTTTATGGACCTTTTGTAAGTGGCAACGAAGGTGGTATTGGTAGCCTGACAGGCGCGCACACTTTATTTGTACCAAAACTATCTTGTCACATATTTACGCTTCCATGGTATAAATGACACGCCATTTTTTGGAAAATTAGTTTCTAGAGGTTGCATAGGCTTTTTTAACAACGACATCACTGATCCTTACCCGCGAGCTCCAATAGGCACTGATGTCGTGCTTCGGTCTTGCAGAGACTCTGTTGAATTTGAGGGTGAAGCGCTTACTAATAGTGGTCTGATCCTACAGCCAAGCATCATCCATCCAGACGTAATTTATGGGATGGACGGTGACGCAAACGATGTTTTGTTTTCTGCAGATTTCTGTAGCTGAGTTAGCTTGATGGTAATAGTCATCGTAGGGTTGGGAAAGCTTAACCAGTATTAAACGATATTCTTAAAAGCAAATATTTGGGTTGTGAAATCGGTGTTATGATTAACAGTTTTACTGTCAATAAATTAATGTAGTGAGTGTCAATATGAGGGTGCTAAAAGTCAAATAAACGACATCATGCGGTTTCCCATATCAGTTTATTCAGGTGAACAGCACCCAGCTGTTCGCGTTGCCCGCACTTGATGATGTCGCAGGGATTATTTCTGTTTATGCGATTGGTACGCCAGCGTGCCAGTTTAAAGTCTAAAATGTGACGATTAAGGCGTATGGGACTTTTAGTGATGCGGCGTTTGGGGCAGAGCTGGGTGGCTTGATTGATTAGTTTATGAAAGATAATGGTGCATGATTTGTTGTTGTGATGATTAGCAATATTATCGCCGATAGCACATGCAACATCACGCGCAATCGTTTACATTTTGCAGATATGACGTTCGATCAATACAAATTCTGGACGATGCATTTGGGTAAGTTTTAACTGTTATATGGGTTAGATCAGCCTACAATGGTTATTATAAAAGTTAAGGCAAAAATGAGTATTTTGTTGACCTATTCGGTACTTAAGAAAATAAAAAGGTTATAATTGAACACTCCCTGAAGGTTAAAAATTTAGTAGGAAAAAAGGTTGGGGCGCGTGGTGTCGATAATATTGCGATCCTATGTCAGAATATAAATTTTCTTGTTGAGAATGTGGCTATGGGTCTTGGCGGAAATCTCGCGGGGGCGCCTCGCAGCCATATGTGCGCTATCATGGCAAGTTGCCAGCAGCATGATTTGAACTTTCAGGTTTGGTGTGTTGGGCGGAAGACAGCGGCTCCTGACTAAGTATCTATAGCGACCATGTTGCGTTTTATTAAGCGATATTAGCCACTGCACTTAACAGTGCGGACCTAGTGTAGTTGTTCTTGGCCGAACCTAAAATGGATGTATAATAGCCGTTTATTTGCTACAAAGAGAAGTGACACTGCTCATGTATAAATTTTCCAGATTAAAAGGGCTTATGTGAACAATTCCTGTTAATTGAATATTAAGTGTATAAGTTTAGCACCTTTGCGAGACTTGATTGAACGGGTTAGGTCTTGTGTGCGCTTTTTAGCGTGAATGGAATCGGTGTGATGAAAGCAGGGGCAAAGGTATTGTATGGGTTTTGTTAGATTAATCTTGGGTGGTTTCGTGATCTTGGTAGTCATCTATATCGTCGTTATGGTGTATTCACGATCGGTGAGGCGTGAAAAATTGGAAGACTGGTGGGATAACGAACAGGTTGGGGAAACGAGCCGAGACGATTTTATCGCTGATGGGATGAAAATTTATGAAAGTGGGCTGCGGAAGCGGCTTATCTTACTTATCTTTATTATTCCGCCAATCGCTATCTGTACTATTATTTATTTTATTAACTGAAAGCAGACACAATGCGCAATATCCGTCGATTTTTCCGTGTTATACTGTTTTTGATCGTTGCATCATGGTTGCATTATGTGATGCCGCAGCAGGACACAGTTCGAATGACAGGTATTGCTGACCGAAATGAAACGTTGTCAAATATTCAAAGAATATTTTTTGCGCAGGTTGATAGTGGCACGACCGAAGGCACCTTTCGTGACTTGCGCCTCATCAATACTCAAAAACAGCGGACTTTTCTTTTTGGCCTAATTCACCGAGGCAGAGAAGAGACGATGGTCTATCGCAACGAGGATACAGGTTGGATTTATCCGCCATACTTCAAGTTTGATAGCTCCAACCTTGAGGCGGAAGCCGAGGATATGCTATCCACATCTGAATCACCAAGATGGATCATTGTCACGCATTACGGTTGGCGGAATGAGTGGCTGTCTATTTACCCTAACGCAGTCTCAATTCGCCCCGCCCCAAGCGACGATTTCCACCCATTCCCATGGGTGAACCTAATTCTCTTTATTGTCTTGATTGGTGGGTTATTGTTTTTACGCGCTGTTTGGATGCAATTTTATGCGCGTACTGTCGACCGGCTGGCCGACAAATTTGGGGATCAGATGGACCATGTGAGTGCCAACTTTTTAGAACGTAAAGGTCGCGTTTTTAGTTGGCTTGGGAAGTGGCTTAAGAAATAGGGCCAAGTTCACAGGATGGCGAGCGTGGAAGTTTTTCAACATCCTGTGGCGTCCCTCTTAAATAATTTTTATGCAACAATGTGCTGCTATTCTCCATAGGGAATCCATATTGTTTTGATCTCAGTGGATTGGGCGCGCCATACAGAAGATGGCCAAGTGCGTGAAGTAGCATTGTTGACCCATGTGCGTTTGAGGTTTGATGCTGATTTGGCTTCGATGATCTTGGATACATCAGCGGTGGAAAACGACCAGACAGAGTCTATGTCAGAGTGTAATGCCATGTGTGGTGCAAGCTCGGAATGGTTTCCAGTCAAAATATTTGCTACGCCTGCTGGCATGTCAGATGTTTCCAACACTTGGTAGAAATCCGTTGCGGCGAGCGGGAAGGCTTGCGATGCAACTGCTGTGATGCGATTGCCCATGGCGAGTGCAGGGGCCAGTGGTTCAATCAGCCCCATCAGGGGGCGTGTATCGTCTGTGAGAATGGCGACATTGCCAACTGGCTCGGGCATGCCAAGTGCAACGCCACGAATTGGCACACCTTTAGCGGCACCATCGTTTTTGTCGGCCCATGCTGCCCATATGAACAGCCATGATATAGCGTTATCAACTTCTTTGCCGCCAGTGTTTCCACCCGTCAATTGGTCGATCCGTGTTGCAAATTCGTCCGCGCGTGCCGACAGGTTTTCGCCAACATAATAAAGAATCTGTGCGCGCAGGTGACCTGTGGATGCTGACCAGCTTTTGGCGGCTGCGTTTGCTTCTACCGCGTTGCGAAGGTCTTTGCGATTAGCGATGCTCGCATGGCCCAGCAACTTACCAGATTTATCGAAGATCGGTTGTGTGTAACCGCTGTCGGGGCGTGCCTGTTTGCCGCCGATATAGAGCTTAGCTGTGCGGTCCAGGCGGCCGGCAGGCGTGCCGTCTTGTTTGGTGTACGGTATAGGCGCAGTGGTTTTGAAAGATTTACTTTTAGGTTTAGTATACCCCATCAATCCATCCCAGCCGCCTTCGCGGCCAAAGCCACTTTCGCGAACCCCACCGAAACCAGCCGCTGCGTCCATCAGGTTAGTGGCGTTAACCCAAACTATACCAGCAACTAATTTAGGAGCAATATCGAGTGCGAGATTGACGTTTTCTGTCCATACTGATGCAGCGAGCCCATATCGAGTATTGTTTGCGATTTCGACCGCTTCAGAAGGCGTGCGGAATGTGCAGGCTACTAGTACAGGGCCAAAGATTTCTTCTTGCATCAGCATGTCGGACGGAGCAAGTCCTGTGATTAGGGTTGGTGGGTAAAAACATCCATCAGGGGCAGCGCATTGGTAGGTTTCACCTGCGGTGTTAGCGTCAACCATTGCTTTGATCTGCGCCAGTTGCACAGGATCAACAATTGTACCGATGTCGATGCATTTGTCCATCGGATCACCAATGCGCAGCCCATCCATGCGTGTTCTTAGTTTGGCATAAAATTGATAAGCGATCCCCTCTTGAACTAACAGGCGGGATCCTGCGCAGCAGACTTGGCCGCTGTTTAACCAGATTGCGTCAACCAATCCTTCAACAGCTGAATCAATGTCGGCGTCTTCAAATACGATGTAGGGAGATTTTCCGCCCAGTTCCAATGACAGCGACTTGCCTGTTCCAGCTGTTTGTTCGCGAATTATACGGCCAACGGCGGTAGAGCCTGTGAAGGCAATTTTATCAACGTCGGCGTTGACTAGGGCTGCTCCAGTTTCACCGTCACCAGTAATTATGTTGACAACCCCAGGGGGGACGCCTGCAGCTGTGCAAATCTCGCAGAAAAACATCGCGGACAATGATGTGTATTCGGCTGGTTTCAACACAACCGTGTTGCCCATGGCCAGCGCCGGTGCAATTTTCCATGCTAGCATCAGAAGTGGGAAATTCCATGGGATGATTTGTCCGCACACGCCTAATGGCTCGGTATCGGGCATTTCATCATCCATCAATTGTGCAAATCCAGCGTGGTGGTAAAAATGGCGGATTGCTAACGGGATATCGATGTCGCGGCTTTCGCGGATCGGTTTGCCGTTGTCGAGGGTTTCGATAACCGCTAAGATCCGGGCATTCTTTTGCATCTGGCGCGCAATACCGTAAAGTACGCGGGCACGCATGGCGCCATCTTTTGCCCATTTGGGCTGGGCTTTGCGGGCGGCTGCCACTGCTTTAGACACTTCTTCTGTGGTACCCTTGGTGACGCCTGCCAGTTTTTCTCCCGTTGTAGGATTTTTAGATGGGAAATCATCCCTAAGCACGTCCCATTTGCCATTTATGAAATGGCCTGCAATACCGCCTCGATCGGCCAACCATGCCAGCGCCTCAGTCGCGCTTTCGGGTGAGGGACCGTAATCCATGGTTCCAAAGATATCTTTGATTGTCATGTCGTTATCCAATCGCATGACGCCAGCCTGCGGAATAGCCGTTGGTGACGTGATGTTCGAGTTGTCGTTCAATGTCGCCCAGCAAGGACGACGCACCAAATCGAAACAAATCCGGTTGCAGCCATCGGGTGCCAAGTTCATCCTTGATCATTGACAGATATACCAATGCGTCCTTGGCCTTGCTGATGCCGCCCGCAGGTTTATAGCCGATGAGAATTCCTGTTCGTTCATGATATTCGCGTATTGCCCGGATCATGACCAGGGTAACGGGTAGTGTTGCGTTGACGTTTTCCTTGCCTGTTGATGTTTTGATGAAATCTGCACCAGCCATCATGCAGACTACGGATGCGCGGGCGACATTGCGCAGCGAACCGAGTTCACCTGTTGCTAGGATCGCCTTGACATGGGCCTGCCCACAAGTGGCACGCATTTCAGACATCTCATCATAAAGCGCTTGCCAGTTGCCCTGTAAAACGTGGCGGCGGGTAATAACGATGTCGATCTCATCTGCGCCAGCATTTACACTTTCTCCGATTTCAGCAATGCGGAGTTTAAAGGGCGATAGGCCAGCTGGAAATCCCGTGGACACAGCTGCAACGGGGATATTAGTGCCACGCAATGCGTCCACTGCTGTTTCGACCATGTCATGGTAAACGCAGATGGCGCCAGCTGTCAGACCTTCCATTCCGAGGGTCGCAAGCAGATCTGGGCGAACGGGTTGTCGAGCTTTGGCGCATAGCCTGCGCACCCGACCTTCGGTGTCATCGCCCGACAACGTCGTGAGATCCATCAAGCTTATGGCCTTACACAACCACGCTGCCTGATAGTCTTTTTTAACGGACCGTCGCCCGGGCAGGGTTGCAGCACGACGTTCAATTGCGGACTTGTTCGCCTGAACTGACTTAACCCAAGATAAATCCAGAGGAATTCCGTTGTTACGCGGTGCTTGAATTATTGGAGGACGGGTGATTGTTGGGTCGACAGTTTGCATCGTTCGCACCGGGTTAGGAATAAAAACATTGCCACGCGACTGGGGCATTGGCAAGCGGGGACGAAGTGTAATGATGCGCTAAGATCTCGGTTGGATTAAATTTTGTTGGCGTGCAAGGCGATAGCGCAAGGGTGCTTCTCCATGTGCTGCAAGAAACAGTTTATGAAAGTGTGACAAGTTTAAAAGCCCGCAATCCGCCGCGATTTCAGCGAGTGGGTCTGATGTGCCAATTAGACGGCATGCGGCGTAACCCATCCGTTGCGTATTGATATAACCTGATGGCGTCACACCAAGAAACCGTCGCATGCAGCGTGACACATGCGGGTGCGCGCGCCCCGTGGCGGCCACAAAACCAGCGGCACCTTTGCGAAAGACTTTAACGTTTTGGGCGGAGGCACAGGCTGCGATCAACCAAGCAGGCGCATCTTGCGACACTCCTTCTGGTGGGCGATCTAATGCCACCAAAAGGGGTATCAAAAACGCCTCAAGATACAGCTGTCGAAGTGGGCTGTATTCTAATTGCAAAGCTGCATGGTTTAACACCGCAAGTTGGCGTATATCGTGGTGAGCGATCAGTGGGCTGTCTTCGTTACCCAAAAATGCGATGCCAAGCAATTCTTCGTGGCGACTTCCAATCGACGTGATTACATTTGGTCAAATGGCCAGTGAGACCACCATTGCGGGTTCAGTGTGTTCTGATACCTTTTTGGGCTGACGGCCTTGCAGGCCGTGTAATTGATTTGGCGAAATAAACATTAGATCGCACTCAGTGAGGTTGCGCCTGTTACCATTTATGTACAAGCGCACAGTGCCATTCTGTACCCAAACTAATTCGTAAAAATCCTGGCTGTGCAATAGTGGTGGGCTGCGGATGTCAAGTTCAGCGCGTCTAAGCGCAAAGGCATCTTTGGGGCCAAACGATGCATTGGTGGAAAGAGCGATATATTCCATAATGTCAATTTACCATTTTATTTCGTGAGTTGCACGGTAGATTGCATTTGGCAAAATATGGGTCACTGAGGGTAAATCTGACCAGTGACAAAGCCCGCACTGCGCGATAGTAAATGTTCAAAGCAACGAGGTGTAGACATGCCATTTGACCGTTCAATAAAAATTGCGCCGTCCATTCTTTCGGCAGATTTCGCCAATCTAGGCGCTGAAATTCAGGCCATTGAGGCGCAAGGCGCGGATTGGATTCATGTTGACCCGATGGATGGGCATTTCGTGCCAAACCTGACGATTGGGCCAAACGTCGTGGCGGCCATTCGCCCTCATGTAACCACATTCATGGACGTACATTTGATGATCTCCCCAGCTGATCCCTACATTTCTGCGTTCGCGAAAGCTGGCAGCGATATGATTACAGTTCATGCTGAAGCAGGATCGCATTTGCACCGTTCGCTTCAATCAGTTCGTGCTGAGGGTAAAATGACTGGTGTCGCACTTAATATGACAACACCGCTGGATACTCTGTCAGATATTCTGGATGACATCGACATGATTTTGATCATGACCATCAATCCTGGTTTTGGCGGGCAAAAATTTACTCATGCGATGATCGATAAAGTGGCCCGTTGCCGCGTAATGATTGGTGAGCGACCCATTCATATTCAGGTCGACGGTGGCATTGATCTAACGACAGCTCCTCTTGTTGCTAAGGCCGGAGCCAACGTTTTGGTTGCAGGTTCAGCAGTATTTCGTGGTGGGTCTGTCGAACAGCCAAACATTTATGGTGATAACATCCGAGCAATCCGTAGAGCGGCACAGAGCGCCAGTTAGGGCAGATAAAGTATTTGCGGGGCGCAGAAATCCCAAAGATTTTTACTTTTTCTGGTCAGAATCGACTACAGTCCTTTTACGTTTGGATTAACGCCTGTACTTATATTGGATGCCGCTTTTGCGGGATTTGTCATTGCTTTAATGCCTGCCACGCCGCTTTCACCCAACGGCACGGTTGCGAATGGTCCGCCAAGATACAATTGTGCGCGATCTAACGGGTTGGCAGGTGGTGCAGCTGCCATAAGGCTTTGGGCCCAATTTTCGGCGTTGTCTTTCGGTCTGAAGCCTAAAAAAGTTGCTTTAGCGTTGTTCACTGGCGAGCGGTCATTATTCGAAATACCAAACACAACTGTGAAGCCTGTTGTAGTTGACGTCACAGCGCGGTCGACCAAATGGCGGAGGTCGTCGTAGCTCAGCCATGTGCGCAATGCGCGGGCGTTTTGGGGCACTTTAGTACAAGAAAAAATACGTAGATGCACAGATTCTATTCTACGTTTGGCCCAATACAATTTGCCGAGGTCTTCGGCGAAACATTTGGCCAACCCATAAAATGTATCTGGCGCATGATCTGCATCTGTATCGATGCCAGCAGCGTTCTCGTGCATGCCAACTGCATGCACGGACGAAGCGTAAATGACCCGCTGAACACCGTGACGATGGCTTGCTTCCCAGACGTTGTAGGAAGATAAGAAATTTGGACCGAGCAGGTCTTCGAATGGACGTTCATCAGGGATGGATGCAAAGTGCACTGCCATATTAGCACCTTCCATCAGTGGTAGAACTTCCTCAAATTTTGCACAATCAGCCTGCACAAATGTCTCATTTTCAATTAGTGTCTTTGGTGCGTTCACGATGTCGACTGATACCAATTGCTCAGTGAGAGCGGCAAGAGTCGTCCGAATCTCCATTCCTAGGGTTCCACAGGCCCCTGTGAGGACAATTTTTTTGTGCAGTTTAGCCATAACTTGGACCTTCAATTTTCGAAATATAAGTTCGTCTCTTGGCGAGTAAACGTCAAGGGTTGGTTAGGCCAGGATATTGAACGCCTCGCAGATTATGTCGCTTTGCCACTGGGGAAAATCAGCGGATTTATGCGTGGTTAGGGTGTCTGCCGAACTGATCTTTGCGTGTGCACATGCATTTTTTGCGCCCAATTTAACCTAAATGAGCATTATTCAGCACCCTATACCCTTAATCAGGTTTGGTATTGGTCTGCCAGGTTGTTCCCGTGGCTATCGCTGTATGAATATTTAATTGGATTTGCGCCTGCGACTGTCACGGGCGTTAGCTTTTCTAGTGAATTTTCCTATGACACTCACGTGCCCAAGGCGTCGTTGTTCGCCATTTATGACGTCGTGCACGACACTAGAAACACTTGTTTAATAAGGTTTTTGGGTGGAGCCGTTGTTGACACAATGTGCCTGAAAAAAAGGCTTCTGTATTATAAATTGGACATTCTGACAGAATTTGATCCGTTTAAGACGGTTCTTGATCGTTTTGTAATCGTTGTGAAACTGGATTTCAGCGAACGTGACGCGTTGTTATATAGTACAACATCAGTGAAGTGTTTTGTTACGATGCACGTAGATTATGACAGTGCGCCTACAAATGATAATTCGTAGGTTATGTTTGACAGTATGGTGGTAGGCATTACTGTCTAGGATGGTTATGGCCACCGTACACGGATTAACTTTGCCTATATTTTTGTGGTTTCGAAACTTGTATGAGTGGAAAATTTCCTCGAACTTGACTTCAGCGTTACCAATGTTGTGAAAAAAATCATTGCGCTCAGCCTTCTACGATCTGCACTACTCGCGTATGCGAAATTGAGGTTGAGACTTCCCAACATATCAAAGGATACCCAATAAATGACCAACGTGACATTGCCCCGTAAAGAGCTTTTCGATTTGCCCAAGGGTATGATCTACCTCGATGGTAATTCACTGGGGCCACTACCAAAATCAGTGCACGTGGCTCTTTCATCTATGGTCATAGACCAGTGGGGGGCGCATCTGATCAAAGGGTGGAACGTCGATGATTGGATGGGCCAGCCGATGCGCGTGGGTAATTTGGTGGGTAATCTTGTTGGTGCGGCCAAAAATTCAGTCACGATGGGCGACACCCTGTCAGTCAAGGTCTACCAGGCGTTGTCTGCAGCCTTGCAGATGCGCCCAGACCGTAAAGTGATTCTATCTGATAGTGGTAATTTTCCATCAGATTTGTACATGGCGCAGGGGCTGATTGCGCAGCTTGATCAAGGTCATGAATTGCGTATTGTTGATCCGCTGGACGTGATGGACGCCATAACAGATGACGTCGCTGTGGTGATGATCACGCAGGTGGATTACCGATCAGGTCGGATGCATGATATGATGAAGATGACCACCAAAGCTCATGAAGCAGGCGCAGTTATGATATGGGACTTGGCCCATTCTGCTGGAGCAGTTCCTGTTGATCTGGCAGACATTAAGTGTGAATTTGCAGTAGGTTGCACCTACAAATACCTAAATGGCGGGCCGGGTGCTCCGGCATTTATTTACGTGCGCCCTGATGTGGTTGAAGCCATTAAACCAGCGTTGTCAGGCTGGCTTGGCCATGACGCGCCGTTTGCGTTTGAACAAGGCTATCGACCTGCCATGGGGATTGAACGGATGCGAGTTGGAACGCCGCCTGTCTTGCAGCTGACGGCGCTAGAATCTGCGCTAGCTGTCTGGAACGGTGTGAACATGGCTGACATCCGAGCAGCGTCAATCCGATTAACTGATTTATTCATAGCACAGGTTGAAAAGCGCTGTCCATCGCTCACATTATTTTCGCCACGCAACGGGGCAGAGCGTGGCAGTCAAGTGTCTTTTGCGTCTGACAACGGTTATGCTGTTATGCAAGCGTTGATTGCCCGTGACATCATTGGTGATTTCCGCGCGCCAAACTTAATTAGGTTCGGGTTTACACCGCTTTATATTGATGAAAGCGATGTGATTGGTGCGGTGGATATTCTGGCGGATGTGCTGGATAATCGACTTTGGGACGATCCAAAATACCATGCTAAAGGCCGCGTCACTTAACGGTGAGGTGGGATCTTCCCCACGTAATTTGCGACCTCGTACGCAGTTATGTCATCTTCGCTGTAAACTCCCAAGATGACGCCCGTGCCGCTACTATGTTCGCGTTGATCGACGATCTCAGCATCTGAGATCGTGATGCGCTGAGACATACGCAGGCCCCAGCTGTGAAGATGTTTGTAAAGTTCGATGCGTTTTGTGACGTAGGCCGGATCGCGGCCAAGATCACATAGCTCGTCAGGGTCGTTCGCAAGGTCAAAAAGCATTGGCGGAAAACCGCCTTCTGCATGGATCAGTTTCCACTCAATGGTTGCGACCATGAATAGACGCGCATCGCGTGGTGCGGTCCCTAATACGGTGCATACCGGATGGTTGGAATAGTCGTATTCGCTGATTGCAAAGCTGCGTGGCTTGTTAGGCAAGTGACCTTTAATATAGTGCAGCAAAGTGCGCCCTTCAACGATGTGTTCCGGAACCACACCACCGGATGCATCGATGATGGTCGCTGTGACGTCGATCGCTTCGACCAAGGCATCGCATATGGTTCCGCGAGTGCTGTTTGCATTTTTACCTGGGTCGTAGATTATCAACGGGACCTTCACGGACGGGGCATGAAATAGGTCCTTTTCACCCATCCAATGATCGCCCAGATAATCACCATGATCGGAGGTGAGGATGATCATCGTGTCTTCCAAAGCGCCAGTGTCTTCTAGATATGCCAGCAAGCGCCCGATCTGATCGTCGCATTGTTTTATCAGTCCCATGTAGGCGGGCACGACTGTGTCGCGCACGTCGTGTCGGCTAAAGGTTTTACCGACGCGGCCTTGCATGAACGCATCGTAAATTGGGTGTGGATTCGTTCGTTCATTGTCGCTGCGCACCACAGGTTTGATGTCAGCGATGCCATACATATCGTTATAAGGCGCGGGCACGATGTAGGGCCAATGGGGTTTGATATAGCTGATATGGGCGCACCAGTTTCCTGTGGCTTGTTGCATAAATTCAATTGCTTGGTTAGTCAGCCACGGTGTTTCGCTGTCTTGTTCGGCAATATTGGCTGGCTTGCGGGCATTGCGCATGAACCAGCCACTGGCTACGTTATCACCCTCTGATCCGGCATTGGCAAAATCTGCCCACGGGTTGTCGCCACCGTAGCCTTTGGATTTGAGAAATTCATTATACGGGCTGCGCTTGTGGTCATAAAATCCGTCTGGTCCTTGCGCCCAAAGTCCGTCATCGCGACACCAGACATCAAATCCGCATTCCGCCTGACGCGCACCAATAATGCTGTCAGGCGCCAATCCTAGCCTTGCCATGCCTTCTGCGTCTGCGTGCATGTGGGTCTTGCCGATCAGCCAGCAGCCCACATCTATTTCGCGCAGATGATCGCCTAGTGTGGGTTCGCCAACGCGCAACGGATGACCGTTCCATTGCGCGCCGTGGCTGCTGACATAACGGCCCGTATAGGCTGACATCCGCGCGGCACCGCAAACGGGCGATTGTGTGTAAGCATTAGTGAACCGCACGCCCATGGCGGCGATCCGGTCGATGTTTGGCGTCTTCAACGTCGGATGCCCAGCACAGCCAAGATAGTCGAACCGCAGTTGGTCAAACATGATGTAGAGGATCTTCATAAGAGTAATCCTTAGCCGCCTGGGTGATTGATCGGTAGGCTAGAAGTCGAGGTGTACGGGCAGACCAGTTTCAAGTGATTTTGCAGCGCCATCTGCCATTATCTGTGCACGAAGCCCATCATCGATACTGGGGATTGAGATTGATTTGTCACTCAGATGGGCGACAAAGGTTTGCATTTCGATGCGGTAGGCGGCCTTGTAGCGTTCAAGGAAAAAATTCATTGTAGGCGCGGCGCAAAAGCCATCTGCTGTTGCTATATCTACACTGTTTTCCAAAATATTTGCGGCCCTTAACATGCCGCCTGACCCATGCACCTCGACGCGTTGGTCATACCCATACGTTGCGCGACGCGAATTGCTGATCTGGCAGATCTTGCCTGATGCCGTGGTCAGTGTGACTGCAGCGGTGTCAACATCGCCAGCCTCCCCGATTGCAGGGTCAACCAAGGCTGATCCGACAGCAAAGATGCTGATCGGGTCTTCGCCAAGCATAAAACGTGCCATGTCAAAATCATGGATCATCATGTCGCGGAATATCCCACCAGACGATTTGATATAGCTGATTGGTGGCGGTGATGGGTCACGAGACAGGATTGTTACAATTTCAACACTGCCAATTTCACCTGCAATTATACGCTTTTGTACATTGGCAAAATTGGGGTCGAAACGGCGGTTAAATGCCGTGAAGAACGCAACGCCTGATGATTTCACAACGCCAATCAGCTGGCGGATATTGTTTGCTGACATATCCACAGGCTTTTCGCAGAAGATCGCTTTACCAGCTTGTGCGGCTGCTTTGATAATATCGAAATGGGTGTCTGTTGGCGTACCGATGACCACTGCGTCGATGTCGTGACAAGCAATGATTTCATCTGTTGTGCGCACATCTGCATTGCATGTTTTTGCCAATTTATCAGCAGCAGCGGGCATGAAGTCTGAGACAGTCACTACTTTTGCATTGTCCATGCCGTTCAATGTGCCTGCATGGACTTGCCCGATCCGGCCACAGCCCAATATTCCAATTCGTATCATATTAGACGCCCTTTGCCATAAATGCCCGTAGCACTGTTCGTGTTGCGGCGACTAGCGGGTCGTGCGTGTCTTTGAGTATTTGCACACGGTCGAAGCGATCCGCATTACTGTTCACAGACATGCGCAAGGCTGCACCGAATGCCATGCGCAATTCGGTTCCGATGTTAAATTTGCACACATTTGATCCACGAGCGAGGGCGGTGCGTTGGGAGATTGGAACACCTGATCCGCCGTGAATAACCAGTGGGATATCTGTGATGGCTTCGATTGTGCAGATACGTGGTTCATCCAGTCTACCATCTTTGTCTGTTTGCAAATGCACGTTACCGACAGAAATCGCCATGGCATCCACACCAGTTTCAATGGCGAATTTCGCTGCTTCTGCAGGGTCGGTCCCCGCCGAATTTTCACCACCAGAATAGCCGACAAAACCAATCTCACCTTCGCATGAAATGCCTGCTGCGTGGGCCATTTCAGCAATTGCTGCTGTTTCATCAATATTTTGCTGCAACGACTTACGTGACCCGTCGAACATCAGGGATGTAAATCCTGAGTCCAGCGCTTCGCTGCATTCATCAAATGTATATCCATGGTCCAAATGTGCGACGACGGGCACCGATGCGTGGTCTGCTAGATGGCGCATCATCTTGCCCAATATTGGCAGTGGGGTATGTTCACGACATCCTGGGCCGGCCTGTAATATTACTGGACAGTTCTCCGCCTCAGCTGCAGCGACGTAGGCACGCATGTCTTCCCAGCCGAGCGTCACTAGACCTGCAACGGCATAGCAGCCCTTCATAGCGGGTTGAAGTACGTCTTTGAGTGTTACCAGCGTCATTTAAATTTCGCTACCATGTCTTTGATGCCGGGAATAGTTTCGACCTGATAGGCGTGGGTTGGTTGGAAAAATTGTACCAGAGAACGTTGCGACAACCCGCCAAGAATGGTGAAATAATACATTTCGTATCCGGGCATTACGGCGCAGGGGTGGTAGCCATTGTCGATGCAAATTGTGGAGCGATCCATCAGTTGATAGGCATCACCCGTTTTGCCCTCTTCCCGTTGTAAAATCTGCACGCCGGATCCGTGGTCAGGGTGAAAACGAAAATTATACGTCTCGTCGTGGCGGGTCTCAATAATGTTGCCCGCGTTGTCTTTGCGGTCAGTGTCATGCTTGTGTGCTGGGAAACCCGACCAGCCGCCTTGACCGACGGTGAATAGTTCAGACACCAGCAAACGGCCAACCTTGTCATGTTGCTGCTGGCCAAGGATGTGTTTGATTTTACGGTGAGTTTTGGTGTCATCAGACCCGTATTGCACTTTATCAATCCCGCCAACACGCACATCGAACGGATCAAGAACCTTGTCATAGCGCGCACCTGCAATGAAGATTTCTGTGTCGTTCACGGCCACAATTGTGACATTTGCACCGACGGGAGCATATACGCCTTCTGGCTCACCGTCCCAAACATCAGTGCCGCGATTACCAATTGATTCGAAGTGTACACCTTCGACGTCCACATGCACGGTGCCAGTGGCGGGGACGACGCAGGTTTCATACCTTGGTACTTGGTATTCAAACGCTTCACCCGGCTTCAGCTTAACAATGTTGAAATAGTTCAGGGGCACTGTCGGATCATCCGCATCAACGATTGGCTTATTTTGGTTATCATGGGGGGCGATGTGCATAGGAGTGGTCCTTAATTAGGTTTGTCCAGGATGGTCGAGGAGGAACATTTCAAGTTGGTCGGTATTGGGCATCGCGGGTGCGCAGCCAGTTTGTGCGACAACGATTGATGCACAGGCTGAGCCGCGCAAAATAGCGTCACGCATGTTGCGACCTTGTGCCAGCGCTGCCAAAAATCCCGCCATAAAACTGTCGCCTGCACCGGTCGGTTTGACTGCGTCAACTGCATAAATTCCGGTATGAATTTCTTTGCTATCGGCAAAGGTGACTGCCCCGTGCTGACCCATCTTGTAAACGACAATTTGTGCGCTGCTCGCAGCCAACTCGCGGGCTTTGTCCAATCCTTTGTCGATGTGGCCTGCCATAAAGCCGAATTCTTCGTCATTGGCGACGATTACGTCCGATAATGCGCCTGCACGTGACAACACGTCAGCGGCAACCGCAGGTGAGGGCCACGAATAGGGGCGATAATCAACGTCAAAAATTATTGGGATACCAGCGGCCTTGGCCAATTTAAACGCGCGAAAGGCAGCTGTTCGGGAAGGTTCTGCGGCGAACACTGTACCAGCTGTAATGAGTGCAGAAAATTGACTATAATCTACGGCTTCAACGTCAGCCACCGTCATCTGAAAATCAGCGGCGTTGTTACGGTAGATCACCGATTGGTGGTCTTGGACGCGGGTTTCATACACGGCGAGAGATGTTCGTTCTTCGCCTTGGATGGTGCGCACATGGCTACGGCCAACGCCGTAATTTTCCAATTGGTTTAAGCAGTAACGCCCCACTGCATCGTCGGATACGCAAGTGAGAAGGTCAGCTGACAGCCCAAGTTTAACCAAGCCAACGGCTATATTTGCGGATGATCCCCCCATTGCTACGGCCATTTCAACAGCGTCTTCTACGCGTCCACGACAGGTTGGTGATAGGTCCATTCCAACTCGTCCAACGACGATAAAACGCCCTGCTTTTATACCGTCTATGGCGTTCATGTGCGACCTATCGTATTATCGAATTTGGCGGTGTCTGAAACTTTGGGGTAAGGGCAATTTAAGCCCAGAAACTGGTAGATATCTGGACTTATTCGGTCGATGAACGATTGTGGCAATGTGGTGGGTATTTTCTTCATCCGCTTTATCCATTTAGGCAAATATTGGATCCGAACAGCGTCGTGATCATGGTCAGATTTGTTGGGCAATGCACAATTCCACGAAGCACCATGAAATAACATTAAATCGACTGTTTTGAGTATTATCTGTATTTGTGAAAATTTTTTGAAAAAATTGCCCTCTGCGGTTGGGTGTCGCAATTCTGTCTGACTGCCTTGCATGTAGTTGTTCATATGGCTTTCAACCATAAAAGGGTTAAGAATAGTGGGTCCTTGGTCGTTGATTGGAAGCGACCTGTTGAACCTGATAGTGTGCGATTTTGGCTTAAAATCGCACAAGTATGGGTAGTCTAAGTGCCGATCCTGCCCAAGTATACTGGACAAAATGCGGTTTGTGGCGACGGATCCTATGATGTATTCTGTACCAAGAAATTTGTATAGAATACTCATCAAGACCGGATGCGTTTTTATTTTAAAAAATACATACACTCTGTCCATTAGTTTTCTTATGCGGCATTGCAGATGGATCTTAACACTCTGTTTGGCTTCCTCGTGAAAATGCATGACCTTTTCTGACAGCTGATCAAAGCGCTCCGTAATAATCGTACGTGCTTTGCTGATCTGTTTGAGCGTAAACAACCCCCTGACTTTTACAGTACCGCCGCCGTTGAAAAACTCGTCAACGATAGCATCCAGTGTCGCGGTTTTGGCGGTGTAGCTTTTCATCAGATGCCCCTTTTATATTCCGTGGCGTTGTTTGATGCGAAGCGCTTCGACCTCGGTATGTTTTTCCAAAACTGATGTGCTGTTGGACACTTCTGGCGTGCCTACCTCCCACCAAGTGTGGCCTTCATTTGTCCAACCATCGTAAGGGTCGACTTTCATGACGATGACGCTGGTCTTGTTGGCGGCCTTGGCGCGTTTGAATGCCTCAGCCAATTCTGCGGGGTTGGCAACTGTTTCAGCGTTTGCGCCCATCGATGCGGCATGTGTTTCGAAATTTACTGTGAATTGATCGATAGCAGTCGGTGTGTCTGCGATCAGGTTGTTGAAGCTTTTGTTACCGGTGTTGTTTTGCAGCTTATTAATGACGGCGAAACCACCGTTGTCCAGCACAAGTATAATCAGTTTTTTACGGGTTAGGATGGACGAATAAATGTCGCTGTTCATCAGCATGTACGATCCGTCACCGCAAAACACTATTGTGTCTTTATCTGGTTCGCGCTGGCTTTGCGCGATGCGCGCGCCCCAGCCGCCACCAATTTCGTAGCCCATACAGGAGAAGCCGAATTCAACGTCTACAGTGCCAATATCTTTGGTGCGCCAGTTGGCGGTGACTTCGGCAGGCAAACCACCCGCCGCGGCGACCACACGGTCACGAGGATCACACAGGTCGTTCACTACGCCGATTGCTTGGGCATAGGAATTCACACGGTTTCCTGATGCAACGTTTTTAGCTACGTAATTGTCCCATTTGATGCGTTCAAATTGTGCAAATTCGGTCCATGATGTGTCGACTGCAAAGTTATTCAATGCCTGTTGCAGCTCTGTTAAAGTGACCTTGGCGTCGCCTACAATGGGTGCGGACATGTGTTTCATTGCGTCATGGCGCCCGACGTTTACGCCGACAATCTTGGCGTCTTTGGCAAATGCAGTCCATGATCCTGTCGTGAAGTCCTGTAAGCGGGTTCCTACGGCAATAATCACGTCGGCCTTTGCTGCCACTGTATTGCCGCTGTTCGATCCGGTGACGCCAACCGGTCCGATGTTTAGCGGATGATCGGCCAACATATTTGCACGACCTGCGATGGTTTCGATCACGGGAATTTTAAAATGTTCAGCTAAATTAGTAAGTTCCTTAACTGCCCGTGAATACTGCACGCCGCCACCAGCGATAATCACTGGACGTTTAGCAGACATGATGATTGCTCGTGCCGCTGTGATCTCGTCCGTACAGGGGCGTTGGCGACGAATTTTATGAACGCGTTTGGCAAAAAATGGTGAGGGATAATCGTAGGCCCAGCCCTGTACGTCTTGCGGTAGACCGATGAACGCTGGCCCGCAATCAGTGGGATCCAGCATCGTCGCCAATGCGTTCGGCAGGGATTGAATAATCTGTGCTGGATGGGTGATACGATCCCAATATCGACTTACCGATTTAAAGGCATCGTTAACGCCTAATGTCGGATTCCCGAAGTGTTCAAGTTGCTGCAGTACTGGATCCGGCAGGCGGGTCAGAAACGTATCACCGCACAACATCAACATTGGCAATCGGTTGGCATGGGCTAGCGCGGCACTGGTCAACAGATTCGCCGTGCCAGGACCAGCAGAAGCCGTGCAAAACATGAAACGCTGACGTAGCCACTGTTTGGAATAGGCTGCAGCTGCGAACCCCATGCCTTGTTCGTTTTGCCCACGATAGAGCGGTAGAGTGTCTTGCACGCCATACAGGGCCTCACCCAGACAGGTGACATTGCCATGGCCGAAAATGCCAAACCCACCGCCGCAAACGCGCAATTCTTCACCATCAATTTCAATGAATTGATTATCGAGATAGCGAATTATCGCTTGCGCTGTGGTCAGGCGGATGGTCGCGTTGGTCATGCTGGTGTGTTCCTTAGAATAGTTCATGGCATCGATTACGACTTGAAGGTTACAGACTCAGACGATAACCGTTTTGCAACCGGTTGCAAACTGGTTTTCAGAAAAGGAATGGTCGTGACTGAGCCAAGGACAGAAATCGGCATTGGAATTTTGGGTGGTGGCTATATGGGCAAGGCCCATTCAGTCGCGATGGCATCCGTTGGCGCAGTTTTTAACACGGTGCTGCGGCCACGATTGGAAATAATCTGCGCCTCTACGCCTGCATCCGCAGAACGCTACCGCTCTGCATTCGGTTTCGCGCGGGCGACGCACGACTGGCGCGTGTTGGTCGAAGATCCGCGTGTTGAGGCGATTGTGATTGCGACGCCACAATCGACCCACCGCGAAATTGCTGAGGCTGCATTTGCTTTGGGCAAGCCAGTCCTATGTGAAAAACCAATGGGCGCAGATCTTGCTGACGCCACGGTGATGGTCGCTGCCGCCGAAAGAAGTGGCGTGGCCAATATGGTCGCTTATAATTACATTCGTACGCCAGCGTCACAGTATGCCCGGAAGCTGATCGCAGATGGCGTTATTGGCAATATAACTTGGTTCCGCGGAGAACATGTCGAAGATTTTTTGGCTGACCCCGATGCGCAGGCAACGTGGCGCACGACTGGAATAGCGAACGGCACTATGGGCGATCTTGCGCCGCATATGATCAACGCGGCATTGGCGCTGATCGGCCCGATTGACAGTCTTATTGCTGAGGTTGAGACTATTCACAAGAACCGCCCTGGTGGGGAGGTTAGCAACGATGATCATGCCCAAATCATGTGCCGATTTGCCGGTGGTACCATGGGTCACATGTTTTTTAGCCGTATTGCGACCGGTCGAAAAATGGGCTACGCTTATGAAATCACTGGCACAAAAGGTGCGATTAAGTTTGATCAAGAAGACCAGAACGTGATCTGGCTTTATAAGATGGATGATGCTGAGGCAGAGCGCGGCTTTCGAAAGATTCTGACCGGACCTGCGCATCCTGACTATGAATCGTTTTGCCAAGGCCCTGGGCATGGTACGGGCTATCAAGACCAGATTATTATCGAAGCGCGCGACTTTCTGCACGCTATTCATACGGGCCAACCTGTTTGGCCGACGTTTCGTGACGGGCTCGATGTAGCCCGCATTGTTCATACAGCACTCCATTCTGCGCAGACCCGTAGATGGCTAGATGTTACGAAAGGCTAAAATATGACAATCCGTATCGGTAATGCGCCGTGTTCTTGGGGTATCGAATTCGCATCTGATCCCGCGTACCCCACGTGGAAATCTGTGCTGAAGCAATGTTCTGAAGCTGGATACAAAGGTATTGAACTTGGGCCTGTTGGCTTTATGCCTGAAGATCCTGTCGAGTTGGGTGAGGGTCTGGCTGAGCATGATCTTGAACTAATTGGTGGCGTGGTTTTTCGCCCCTATCATGACCCAGATGCATGGAATGATGTGCTAGATGGCACTGTTCGGACATGCAAGGCATTAGCGGCACATGGTGCAAAACAGCTTGTTTTGATTGATTCAATCTCTTCGCGCCGTGCCCCGACGGCTGGCCGCGTGGGCGAAGCTGAACAAATGGATAAAGCAGAATGGACCGCCTACCGCAACCGCATTAAAGAAAGTGCTAAGATAGGTGTCGATCACGGGCTAACGGTGGGCATTCACGCCCATGCTGCCGGTTTTATGGATTTTGAACCAGAACTTGAACGCCTACTGGATGAGGTCGATGACTCTATCTTGAAAATCTGTTTTGACACAGGCCATCATTCCTACGCGGGCTTTGATCCAGTCGCTTTTATGAAACGCCATATGAATCGGATCAGCTACATGCACTTTAAGGACATTGATCCTGCGGTAAAAGCCGATGTCGTCGCTAAGCGCACAGATTTCTACACTGCCTGCGGTCAAGGCATCTTTTGTAATCTAGGTCAGGGTGATGTGGACTTTCCAGCTGTGCGCCGACTGTTAATTGATGGTGGATTTGAGGGGTGGTGCACGGTCGAACAGGATTGTGATCCGTCGCTGCCCGGCACGCCAATGGAAGACGCGCAAGCCAACCGTGAGTATCTGCAATCTATCGAATTCTGAGGAGAAAACTATGAAGCGTTTAAATTGGGGTATGATTGGCGGCGGCGAAGGCAGCCAGATTGGACCCGCGCACCGATTGGGTGCACAGGCAGATGGCAATTTTGTTCTGGCTGCAGGGGCGCTCGATCATGACGTCGACAAAGGTCGTGCATATGCTCAATATTTGGGCATAGCTGCGGACCGCGCCTATGGTGATTGGCGTGAAATGTTGGCTGGGGAGTCTGTGCGAGAGGATCGCGTTGATCTGGTGACCGTCGCGACGCCAAATTCAACTCATTTTGAGATCACCAAAACGTTTCTTGAGGCTGGGTTCAACGTATTGTGCGAAAAGCCAATGACGATGTCCGTGGAGGAGGGCGAAGAGATCGTCAAGGTCGCTGCGAAAGTTGGCAAAATTTGCGCTGTAAACTATTGTTACTCTGCCTATCCGATGGTGCGCGAAATGCGAGAGATGGTGCGCTCGGGTCAGGTTGGCAAGATACGATTGATCGTGACGAACTTTAGCCATGGGCACCATGGCGATGCCACGGATGCAGACAATCCGCGGGTAAGGTGGCGTTATGATCCGGCCATGGCTGGGGTGTCGGGTCAATTTGCAGATTGTGGCATCCATGCGCTCCATATGGCATCATTTATAGCAGGCGACCACGTACGTACGCTGTCAGCAGATTTTGCATCCACTATCGGCAGTCGTATTTTGGAAGATGACGCGATGGTGAACTTCCGGCTTGAAGGCGGTACGGTTGGGCGCCTTTGGACAAGCTCGGTGGCGATTGGCCGACAGCATGGTTTTGACATTCAGGTGTTTGGCGAAACGGGCGGCATGCGCTGGGCGTCCGAGCAGCCAAATCAGGTTTACTATACCTCCGTTGGAGGGCGCACGCAGATAATGGAAAAGGGCGAGGATGGGTTGTCCGATGAGGCTTCACGACTGTCGCGTGTAGCGATTGCGCACCCCGAAGGATTTCCGCTGGCCGTGGCCAATATCTATGTTGATTTGGCTGCTTCTATCCGTGGTGAAGTGTGCGATGGATTGCCCATGGCTGAAGACGGATTACGTTCAATGGCGGCGGTGCATCAGGCTGTGGCGTCTGCATCAATGGATGGCGCATGGGTCGATGCGAGGCCTCCTATGTTTCGGTTGTAGGAACGGCGCGTAAGGTGCCCCGTTCGACCATTTTGCAGGGGAACAGGCGGACCTCGGGGTAACGGTTGGGATCATCTAGTATTGAAACGATCAATTCGACAGATGAATGGATAATTTGTTCGATTGGCTGACCGATTGTAGTCAGGTTGATGTTTTCCCAGCGGGCCATTTCCATGTCATTGAAACCGATAATCCCGATGTCGCGCGGTACGTTCAGGCCAGCTTCGGCCAGTGCGGAGAGTGCGCCAATGGACAGGACGTCATCGCCGCAGAAATATGCGTCTGCGAGGGGCCCTTTCGCTATGAGGCGCTGCATCTCAATGCGACCCGCATCAAAAGAATAGTCGGTTGCAAACGAGTGGCAGTGTGTAACTTCTAGGTGTTTGGCGAGTTCTTGCGAGAAGCCGCGAAAACGATCTTGGGTTGATGTGGCAGTTTCTGGTCCACCCATAAACCCAACGGATGAATAACCGCGTGATACTAATTCGCGTCCTGCCATTCGGCCACATTCGGAGTTGTCGACGCCAACAATGTGCACTTCAGGCGTGGTTGAAAAGCGTCCAAAGCTGTTGACAACAGGCACGCCTGCATCGCGGAAAGCTTTAGAGAATTCTGGCGGTAGGGTTGAGGATGCGACGATGACGCCATCGACAGAATACTTTTGTAGACGGCGCACGGCTGTAAGGGCGTCTTGTTCATCGCTTAGGTTCATCAACAGGGGGCGTAAGCCTTTATCCTGAAGCTTGCGCGTGAATAGGTCAAAAACTTGTAAGAAAATGGGGTTGTGAAAGTTGTTGGACACCAGCCCAATTAATTTGGTGCGTCCTGTGGTTAGGGATGAGGCCAAAGCGTTTGGCGAATATCCTAAATCTGACGCAGCTTTTTCAACTTTGCGGCGCATTTTTTCCGAGACTGATGCACCATCCGTGAAAGTTCGAGACACTGCGGAGGTTGAAACCTCTGCGCGGTTGGCGACATCTTTCAATGTGACTGGTCTTGACGTTATTGACATTGGCTTTTGGTCCATTTCCGAAATCGGTTAAACGTTTTTATCCAGCTTTTCGTTGGATTGCAGCCCGTACTTTGTAACTTCTTTTTGCAACCGGTTGCAAAAAGAAACGACTCATGCTTCAATCCATTCAGAAGCGGGTGTTTGAGCCCTCTTTAAAATTCTGAAGTAGAATTCCTTGGGAGGAAAATATGAAATTTTCGAAAGCCACGCTTTTCGCGACGGCTGCGATCTTTGCAGCGCCATTTATGGCGACAACTGTGATTGCGGACGGTCATGGCGATGATCTGACATACATTCTAGTTAGCCATGCACCTGATTCTGACAGCTGGTGGAACACCGTCAAAAACGGCATCGCTCTTGCGGGTGAGCAGATGGACGTTAACGTTGAATACCGCAACCCACCAACAGGTGACTTGGCCGATATGGCTCGTATTATCGAGCAAGCTGCGGCATCCCAGCCAAACGGTATCATCACGACGCTGGCCGATTATGATGTTCTGAGTGGGCCAATCAGGGCTGCTGTTGATAGTGGCGTTGATGTGATCATCATGAATTCTGGTTCGCCTGCGCAGGCACGTGAAGTCGGTGCACTGATGTATGTTGGTCAGCCTGAATATGATGCAGGTTTTGCTGCTGGTCAGCGGGCATCTGATGATGGTGTTGGGTCTTTCTTGTGTGTTAACCACTACATTTCAAGTCCGTCTTCGACAGAGCGTTGCCAAGGTTTCGCTGACGGTTTGGGCATTGAGCTGGGCAACCAGATGATTGATTCAGGCCAAGACCCGTCTGAGATTAAAAACCGTGTTATGGCTTATCTTTCGGCGAATCCAGAAACTGACGCAATCTTGACGCTTGGCCCAACCTCGGCTGACCCGACGCTATTGGCACTGGACGAAAATGGAATGGCTGGTGACATCTACTTTGGCACGTTTGACCTTGGCGAAAACATAGTGTCTGGGATCAAGGCTGGTACGATTGAGTGGGGAATCGACCAACAGCCGTTCCTGCAAGCTTACCTGCCGGTTGTTGTGATGGCCAACTATCACCGCTTTGGTGTCCTGCCAGGTAACAACATTAATTCTGGCCCAGGCTTCGTAACAGCTGATGGTCTTGAGTTGGTAGAAAAGTTTGCTGGCGAGTATCGGTAGACCAACCTTCTAACCAAAAAATGGGCGGCCGTGGCATGTGCTACGGCCGTTTTTTTATTATGTATTTTTAATTTTGATAAAGGAATTCCGATGTCTGACGTCTCAAATGGTGACGAAAGAATTAAAACAACGTCGAAATTTCGACAGGCCCTAATGCGTCCTGAATTAGGTGGTATGGTAGGCACGGTTGCGGTCTTTGTGTTCTTTGGTTTGTTTGCATTCGATAGTGGCATGTTCAATTCACAGGGCGTGATGAACTGGTCTGTGGTTTCTGCCCAATTCATGATTATTGCCGTGGGTGCGTGTCTTTTGATGATTGCAGGTGAGTTCGATTTATCTGTTGGGTCGATGATCGGCTTTGCGGGGATGATGATCGCCATTTTTGGTGTGACCTTGGGCTGGCCGATGTGGATTGCAATTTTGATAACTTTTGTTATCTGCGTCGCGTTTGGGGCCCTGAACGGCTACATCGTCGTAACAACAGGATTGCCAAGTTTTATTGTGACACTGGCGACGCTGTTCATCCTACGTGGCTTTACAATTTTTATTCCTCAAACGCTGGAACGCAAAACGATTATTGGTGGTATTCGCGAAGCAGCTGAAGGAGACTGGTTGGCACCTATTTTTGGAGGTGAAATTGGTGAGCCAATTTTTGTTTGGCTAGGTGACAGGGGCATCATCAATGTTTTTGAACGTGGCAATCGTGCTGGTGAACCCGTGGTGAACGGCATTCCGATGCTAATTGTCTGGGCGCTGGGTCTTGTGATAATTGGACATTTTCTTCTTACTCGTACGCGATTTGGCAACTGGGTTTTCGCCGCTGGCGGTGATGCTGACGCCGCACGCAATGCCGGTGTTCCAGTGAACGCGGTCAAAATCAAGATGTTCATGTTTACGGCCTTTTGTGCGACAGTTTTTGCGGTCTGTCAGGTGATGGAGTTTGGGTCTGCTGGTGCGGATCGAGGAATACTTAAAGAGTTTGAGGCGATAATAGCTGTTGTTATCGGTGGCGCATTGCTCACGGGTGGCTACGGGTCTGTGATTGGGGCGGCATTGGGTGCGTTGATTTTTGGTGTTGTGCAGCAGGGATTGTTTTTTGCAAACGTTGAATCCTCGCTGTTTCGCGTGTTCTTGGGTGTTATTTTGCTCGCAGCGGTAATCCTGAACACATACATTCGCCGCACCATCACTGGGGAGCGCTAAGATGTCTAATATTATTATCCAGATGAAAAACATCGAAAAGTATTTTGGTAGTGTAATTGCTTTGGCGGGGGTATCGGTTGATATCCAAGCGGGCGAGTGCCATTGCTTATTGGGTGACAATGGTGCTGGAAAATCGACTTTCATCAAGACTATGTCGGGTGTGCATAAACCAACAAAAGGCATGATTGTGTTTGAGGGTCAGGCAATGAATTTTGCCAACCCGCGCGATGCTATCACGGCGGGGATTGCGACGGTGCACCAACACCTTGGGATGATCCCGCTGATGAGCGTGAGCCGGAACTTCTTTATGGGTAACGAGCCGATTAAAAAATTTGGACCGATCAAGATGTTTGATCATGATTATGCCAATGACGTCGCTATGGCTGAGATGCTTAAGATGGGCATTAATCTGCGTAGTCCTGATCAAGCTGTTGGCACATTATCGGGTGGCGAACGCCAGACGGTTGCGATTGCCCGCGCTGTACATTTTGGTGCTAAAGTATTGATCTTGGATGAACCTACATCTGCGTTAGGAGTGCGACAGACGGCCAACGTACTGGCAACCATCGACAAAGTACGCAAGCAGGGCATCGCGGTTGTATTTATCACCCACAACGTACGCCATGCGATGGCGGTGGGCGACCGGTTTACCGTACTGAACCGAGGCAAGACGTTGGGCACTGCGTTAAAGGGCGAAATCACGCCGGAAGAATTACAGGATATGATGGCGGGTGGTCAAGAGATGGCGGCGCTTGAAGGTTCACTTGGCGGAACTGTGTAGGAGGCTTTTTTCAGCATCGATCTGGTGATTGTATTTAGCTGCCATTATGTTCAACAATAGTTGGAAGCTCGATGGGATTAGTGATGAAGACAAGCCAAATCTGTGCAGTTTTGTGTGTGTTTACCTTGCCATTGGTAGGGCCTGTAATGGGTCAATTATTGCCAAATGCGGTGATGGACGATGATTACGTCGTGACTGACGCCGCAGAGGTTCGATTGGGTCAATTGTTGTTCTATGATGCGATTTTGTCGGGCAATCAAAACATCAGCTGCGCGACTTGCCATCATCCGACGCTGGGAACAGCGGATGGTGTGTCTTTGTCCATTGGGGATGGCGGTATTGGCTTGGGTGTTAACCGGGTAGTTGATCCTAATAACCCACCTAAGGAACGCATCCCGCGAAACGCACCTGCGTTGTTTAATCTTGGGGCGAGTGAATTCACCGTCATGTTTCATGACGGTCGGCTTGAGGCTGACCCAGCCCATCCCAGTGGGTTAAGATCACCGATGGATGCGGATATGGTGCAAGGTTTTACGACGGTGCTGTCTGCACAAACCATGTTTCCAGTCCTTAGTCGTGATGAAATGGCGGGATCTTATCGAGAGAACGACATTGCCTTGGCTGTAAGGCAGGGGCGAATTGCAGGCACTGATGGAGCGTGGAATCTATTGTCACGCCGCGTGGCTGTTGTGCCGGATTATGCGATAATGTTTGCGGAAGTTTACCCGCATGTCAACGTACCAGAGGATATTGCTTTTACCGACATTTCAAATGCTTTGGCTGCGTTTATGGCGTTTGAATGGCGGTCTGATACGTCACCATTTGATGCCCACCTGCGCGGTCAGACGGATCTTACAGGTGCCGCTTTGGCGGGCATGGATTTGTTTTATGGCGACGCTGGATGTGTGGCTTGTCATAGTGGGGCGTTTCAGACCGATCACGACTTTCACGTCATGGGTGTGCCGCAAATTGGGCCGGGAAAATCTGCAACGTTTGAAGATCATCACCGTGATGAGGGGCGTTTTCGTGTCACTGGCAACGCAGATGACTTGTATGCGTTCCGTACTCCGTCGTTGCGCAACGTCGCACTTACAGGCCCTTATGGTCATGCGGGTGGGCACAGTGACCTTATGGCATTTGTTGTTGATCACGGAAATCCAGTTGCGGCTTTGACGCGGTTTGATCGCACTCAAGTTGTTTTGCCTGCGTTTGAAGTTGAAGATTTTTCTGTCATGGACGACCCATCACAGGTTGCGGCCATTGCGGACGCTGTGCTGTTTGATCCGGTGATATTGTCCGCAGGTGACGTTATAAAAATTGTTGCTTTTTTGCAGTCGTTGACTGATCCAGTGTTAAAATTAGGACGGCTTGGAATTCCGAGCTCAGTGCCAAGTGGATTACCATTGCCTTAGGGCTTCATGATTAGAACGGTCTGATTGGCGCCCGCGGTTTGGCGGCTTTGCGTGCCGTCAGGCCAATCTACTATGATCGTAGCTTTTTCAATTATTCCAAGCCCGAAGTGGCGTGGTAAAAGTTGTCCGCCCGCGTGACCACCGCCAATCACATTTTGAATGGATTGTATGCCTTGCGGTGTCTCTAAGTGAATTGTTGCGCCAATTGCGTCGCGATTGCCACCTGTCTGCTGTAAGGACACACGCAGCCAATGTCCCGTATCTTTTGTGGTGTTGCGGTATAATTCAAGTGGTGCGCGGCGGTTCACCACGATTAGATCAAGACGACCGTCTTGGTCGAAATCTGCGAGAGCTGCGCCGCGTGATCGGTCAGTAGTGGCCACACCTGCGGTGGCGGCAGTTTCAACAAAAGTGCCGGTTGCGGTTTGCATCAAAAGATTGTTGGGATCACGCGTTGCCATACCAGGCATTTGGTCAACGTTGCCTTTGGCAATGAACAGGTCGGCTAGGCCATCGTTATTGATATCACCAAATTCGGCATGCCATCCAGTTGATGGTCGTCCATCATCGCCGACATGCGGACGTTGGGCATAGGACCCGATGTTATAGGGAGCAGCAGTATACTGTCCGTTTTTGCCTGCGATTTGCAGTAATTGATCGCCCATGGATGTGAGCATAACCTCGTCACGCCCGTCGCCTGTCAGATCACGGCTCGCGATGCCCATGCCCCAAAGGGACACGGTATTCCAACCGTCAGCCGTCCCAAGAAAACGGCGTTCTGTGATGTCCCACATTTGTTCATAGCCGCCTTTGACATAGTAGTGTCGGTCGTTGGACAGGCGCAGTGTGGGCAAGCCCCGTGCGTCATTTGCTGCAAGGATTGAGAGTGGACAGAAACTGGGAGAGAGGGGCTGTGCGGTATATCCAATATTCGCTGGCATAATAACTGAATTTTCATCGCAGGCTTCAAACGGGCCATTGGGATCTGAGCGATCTACGTAATTTCCGATGGCGAGGGTTGGGCGCGTGTCACCGTCCCACCATGCAGTGAACGCGGTTGTCCAAGCTTTGTCAGGCGGAATACCTAGATCGGTTGTTGCATCTGTGAAAATACAATTACCATGACCTCGTAATATGGCATTCGCGCCAGCCCGCATCACGAACAGATCGATGTGGCCGTCTGCATTGATGTCGATTGGATAAGCGCCGGTGACAGAGGTTAGGGGTGGTAGGGCGGCATCGATAAACCGAAAATCGCCAGCGTTGATGATTAGTTTGGCGAGGTTTGTACCGCCTGCTGCAAAAATATCAGGTAAGGTATCATTATTGCAGTCAAATACTGCTACACCGCCCCCAACAAAATGAGTCCAGTCACCATCATAGATGTGATTAGGCAGGGCGCTCGAGTGATTTTCAAATATTGGGTCTGCCCATGTTATGTTGGGCGCAACTTGCCATAAACAAATTAGTGCGGCCAAAAGGCATTTCATGAGTTGCGCGCCTCTCCACCAATCAGGGTGTCTGTGACGCTGGACAATGCCAGCGCAGCAGCGCCGCGGGCCCATACCAAGTTTCCCCACGCATGGATTGCCACTTTACAGGGTTTGCGTCCTTCATTTAGTGTCATTTTCTTCATCTCTTCCAGCACGGTCTCAGCATAAAGATAGTCGTATTGCATACGTTCGCCGGACAGGATGATCAGCGCAGGATCAAACAATTGCACGACATTAGATAAACCAAGGGACAAATAGCGTCCCGCACGGCGAAATATAGTTTCGGCGACTTTATGGCCAGACTTTGCTTGTTGGTAGAGTGTTTCGAGAGTGGCTTGAGGGTTTTTTGACATTTTTGGGTAATGATCCAGCGCGGTGGCTGCTTCGCGTGTTAGGGCGTAGTCGGCCAAATAGGCTTCAAGGCAACCGCGCTGTCCGCAGCGGCAAAGTGCACCGTCAAGTTGAACTTTTGTGTGACCTAATTCTAGCCCCATGCCATGGCCGCCGCGATAGAGTTCATTGTTGAGAACGAGTCCCATGCCGACGCCGCTTTCGATGGTGACAACAGCGAAATTCGCCTTGGCGCGTCCTTGACCGAACCATAGCTCCGCTAACGTCAGCATGTTGGCATCATTGTCGAGGACCATGGGTATGTTAAAGCGCATTGCAAAAGCAGCACCAATGTCCTCATCACGTGTTTGTAACATGGAAGACCATACAACAACGCCAGAGTTGTGATCAATAATGCCAGGTAATCCAATGCCAACGGCCTTCACACTTGATTGGTTTTTACCAGAAATTTTTAATAACTTAATGATGATTTTTTCAATTTCATCCACTAGGTTTTCAATTGGACGACCCACATCAGATGATGGAAAATCTGCGTCTGCTATCAGGTTTCCAGCAAAATCGAGAAGTACGGCAATGTGACGTTTAAAAGCAAGTTTAACACCGATGACAAAGCCCGCTTCAGGGACAACCTCGAGGGCAACACGGGGCCGGCCACGGCCACTTTCACGGGTTGAGTGTTCGACCTCCCTTAAAAAGCCGGATGCAATCAAATCAGCAGTCAATGTGGTTGCGGATCCAGCGCTGATGTTCAGTGCTTGAGTCACGTCGGTGCGGGCGGCTTGTCCACGGGCACGTACAAACTCAAAGATTTCTTGGCGTAAAGAACGACCCGCCGTTCGCGTATTTCTGAGTAGAGGACCACACCCCTCTGTGGTGTCGTTTTGAAGAGTAAGCAGGGTGTCTGACATTATTTCGGTCCCTGAAATTATATGAATGGTGTTAGATACTATTTTTCAATATTAAAGATAATGGTAGAGCCAAAATCTCGTCTTGGCGATAAAAAAGAGTGAAACATTAGATTTTTATTTTGACAGCTAAAATAAATTACGCGAGATATGTATTATCCGGTCAAACGACTCGGCCCCTTGTCGCTAAGATTGGGGATAATCTGGGAGGATTAAAATGAAGAAATTGTTTATGGCGGCAGCATTGTCGGCCACAGCACTTGGCACCAGCGTATATGCAGACGGTCATGGCATTACAGTCGGCGTTAGCTGGTCTAATTTTCAAGAAGAGCGCTGGAAGACAGATGAGGCTGCTATTGTTGCAGCACTCGAAGCAGCTGGAGCAACTTACATCTCGACCGACGCGCAGTCATCTTCAGCAAAGCAGTTGTCAGACGTTGAAAGTATGATCGCACAGGGCGTCGACGCGTTAATTATTCTTGCGCAAGACAGTGCAGCAATTGGCCCAGCTGTTGATGCAGCCGCAGCCGAAGGCATTGCGGTGGTAGCATATGATCGTCTGATCGAAGATGAGCGCGCATTTTACCTTACATTCGATAATGTTGAAGTTGGCCGCATGCAGGCAAGAGCAGTTCTGGCGGCACAGCCTACTGGCAACTATGTAATGATAAAAGGCTCGCCGACTGACCCGAACGCAGATTTTCTGCGCGGTGGTCAGCAGGAAATCTTGCAGGCTGCAATTGATGCTGGTGACATCACAATCGTTGATGAAGCCTACACAGACGGTTGGTTGCCTGCGAATGCGCAGCGAAATATGGAGCAAATTCTGACAGCGAACGACAATATGGTTGACGCAGTTGTGGCATCCAACGACGGCACCGCTGGTGGAGCAGTCGCAGCCCTGACAGCGCAAGGTATGGAAGGCATAGCAGTTTCCGGTCAGGATGGTGATCACGCCGCGCTGAATCGTGTTGCACTTGGAACGCAGACCGTATCCGTGTGGAAAGATGCACGTGAGCTTGGCCGAAATGCAGCTACGATCGCAGTTGCTCTTGCGTCTGATGAAGCGCCCATGATCGACGGGTCAGCTGATTGGACTTCACCAAGTGGAACTACGCTTTCAGCGATTTTCTTGGCACCTGTGCCAATTACTGCTGACAACTTGACTGTGGTGACTGACGCAGGCTGGATCAAAGTTGAGTCGCTTTGCCAAGGCGTGACTGACGGCCCAGCACCTTGTAGCTAAACTCCAAAGATTTCCAGCCCTCTGTTGAACAGAAGGCTGGATAGTCCGCGTTTATTGAAACTTTTGTTAACGTTGTTCGCTGTTTCCTAACCAGGCAACGCAGCGGCAGGAGCCCCATTATGTCCGATCAAACGGCACAAGCCCCCGAAGTGCAGTCATCGACATCGCCCAAACGTAATGTGCTTCAAGCTCTTGAGCTGGATATCCGTTTGCTTGGAATGATTGGAGCATTTTTTGTAATCGCGGTTGGATTTCATCTTTACACGGGTTTTAGTAGGGCTGGCTTTTCGTTGGGAATGCTTACGGAGGGTACATTTCTGACGCCGCGCAACCTGTTTAACTTGTCGATCCAAACTGCATCAGTTGCGATCATGGCCACGGGGATGGTATTTATTATTGTCATGCGCCACATTGATTTGTCGGTGGGAGCGTTGCTGTGCACTTGCTCAGCAGTTATGGCAATGACACAGACTTCGATACTGCCGGATATGTTTAATTTACCGCTTGGTCATCCAATGATACCGTGGATAGCGATTTTAGCAGGTCTTATCGTGGGTTTAATAATTGGGTCTTTTCAGGGTTGGCTAATTGGCTATCAACTAATCCCAGCGTTCATAGTTACACTGGGCGGATTTCTGGTTTGGCGCAACGTGGGCTGGTTTATGACGGATGGCGCAACCATTGGCCCGCTTGATCCAACATTCCAGTTATTTGGTGGGATTAGTGGTACCCTTGGCGAAAGCTGGAGTTGGCTGATTGGCTGTCTTGCATCTGTAGCTGCTGTTTTCCTAATGCTTAGCGCACGACGTACGCGTGTGAGTCATGGCTTCCCTGTTAAGCCTGTTAGCGCCGAAATCGCGATCAGTGCGATTGTAGTAGCATCCATTTTAGGCTTTATCGCAGTTATGAACTCTTATGAAGTTCCTATACGAGTGATCGAACGGGACTTTGCAGACTATGGCTGTGCAACTGCCGAAAACTGCTCGGCAAGTTATGGTTTGCCAATCTCAGTTATCGTACTGCTAGTAGTGGCAATCGTTATGACGGTCATTGCACAGCGCACACGCTTGGGACGCTACATTTTTGCGACAGGGGGCAACCCTGATGCCACTAAGCTGACTGGCGTAAATACGCGTCTTTTGACTGTCAAGATTTTCGCAATTATGGGTGTTCTTTGCGCTATTGCAGCTATAGTTGCATCTGCTCGTCAGACTTATCACACTAATGACATAGGCACGCTCGACGAATTGCGAGTTATTGCTGCGGCGGTCATCGGGGGCACGGCGCTCGCGGGGGGGATTGGAACGATCTATGGCGCGATCATCGGAGCACTTATTATGCAATCTTTGCAGTCAGGTATGGCGATGGTTGGCGTTGATGCGCCTTATCAGAATATTGTGGTAGGTGCAGTTCTCGTTCTCGCCGTCTGGGTCGACATTCAATATCGTAAGAAGACGGGAGCAAAATAATGGCACCTTTGGTAGAAATGATAGACGTCTCGATCGCTTTTGGTGGTGTGCAGGCGGTAGACAAGTGTTCGATTACTTTGGAAGCGGGCGAAGTAGTGGGCCTTTTGGGGCATAATGGTGCAGGTAAATCTACACTAATCAAGATGCTGTCCGGTGCCTACAAAATGGACAGTGGTAAGATTTTTATCGAGGGTGAAAAGGTGGTGATTAATTCGCCGCGTGACAGCCGTGATTATAATATTGAAACCATTTATCAGACACTTGCGCTAGCAGATAACCTTGATGCAGCGAGCAATCTATTTTTGGGCCGTGAGTTGACGACCCGCCTAGGTTTTGTGGATGATGACCGGATGGAAGCAGAAACTCGCAAGATTATGTCCCGTTTAAATCCGAACTTTAAAAAGTTGAAAGACCCAGTTTCAGCCCTGTCCGGTGGCCAACGTCAGTCCGTGGCGATTGCGCGTGCAGTATATTTTAACGCTAAAATCTTAATAATGGATGAGCCGACAGCGGCCTTGGGTGTGCATGAAACTGAAATGGTTGCTGATCTGATCAAAGAGCTTAAGGAGCAAGGGCTTGGTATTTTCCTAATTTCACATGACACCCGTGAGATGATGGAATTATGTGACCGCGTGGCTGTGATGAAGAACGGCCGTATGGTCGGCATGGAACGTGTGGAAGATGTGACCGAGGATGATATTCTGTCGATGATCATTCTGGGAAAGAACCCGAAAGCTGTGGCTGCCTGATGTTTATTGGTCTTGATCTTGGGACGTCGTCGTTAAAGGCACTCTTGATTGATGACTCACAGAATATTCTGGCTGAACATTCGGTGGCGTTGACTGTTCAGCGTCCGCACGATGGCTGGTCCGAACAAGACCCCGCGTCGTGGTGTGCTGCGGTGGTCACGGCGCTAAAGGCTTTGGTGTCACAGGCAGATTGTTCGGGGCTTAAAGGCATTGGGCTGGCTGGTCATATGCATGGCGCGACGTTGATTGGGGCCGATGACGCCGTGTTGCGCCCATGCATGTTGTGGAATGACACGCGAAGCCATGTTGAAGCTGCGGTTATGGACAGTGATCCGCAGTTCCGCGCTATCACAGGAAATATAGTCTTTCCCGGTTTTACTGCTCCGAAAGTTGATTGGGTGCGCAAGAATGAACCAAACATCTTTACCAAGATTGCTAAGATTTTGCTTCCAAAGGATTACTTGCGGCTATTCCTGACGGGTGAATACATATCTGAAATGTCGGACGCTGCGGGTACGGCTTGGTTGAATACGGGTGCACGCAATTGGTCGAATGATTTATTGAAAGCGTGCCATTTGACTCGCAAACAGATGCCGTCCTTGGTCGAAGGATCGGATGTGTCGGGAACGTTGCGAGCAGATTTGGCGGCTGAATTGGGATTGCCGCAAGCTGTTGTTGCAGGTGGTGCGGGAGACAATGCCGCTGCTGCGATTGGCGCAGGCGTGGTTAAGGACGGAACGGGGTTTTTGTCGCTTGGGACATCGGGTGTTTTGTTTGCTGCGAATGCAAGTTACAAACCTGATCCGGCTACGGCTGTTCACACTTTCTGCCATGCTGTTTCAGGTACATGGCACCAGATGGGGGTTATTCTGGCAGCTACAGATGCGCTTAACTGGTTAGCAAAACTGACAGGACAATCGGTTAGTGATTTGACCAGTGATTTAGGTAGTGTTGTTGCGCCGAATAAGACATTGTTTTTGCCATATCTGGGTGGCGAACGTACGCCGCACAATAATGCGCAGATGCGGGGACAGTTTCTGCATTTAGACCATGCGACGGATGTAAAGGTGGCGGCACGGGCTGTGTTGCAAGGCGTCAGCTTTGCCTTTGCCGATTGTAAGCATGCGTTGGAGGCTACGGGTACCACTTTGATGCAAGCTTTGGCGATGGGTGGTGGTGCGAAGTCAGACCATTGGTTGTTGATGCTAGCGAGCACGCTTAACATTCCACTCGACGTTCCAAAATCTGGTGATTTTGGCGCTGCTCTGGGCGCTGCACGCCTTGGTATGATGGCGGGTGCGGGGGTAGGAATTGAGGTTGCGACACAACCACCTCTTGCAAAAACTGTTGAACCAGAAGGCTCCCTTATCGCCGCAATGGCAGACGGCCATGCTCGATACAAACATGCTTATAATATTTTGAAAAACCTTTGAATTAATTATTTATTAATTATAATTTTTTAATCTGATTAAGTTTATCTGTTTTTGCTCCATTACAATGTGTGGATCTAATTTTGGCCCAGCTTAACCGATTGCATAGATTGCATTGATATTCCAGACTTGTCGCTTGGGGCGCTGACAACTCATTGGGCAAGTACAATCTGGTTATTTGTGCGCTATAAGATGCAGTGTTGTTTATTTAATATGTACTGGGAACTCTCGTTTTCTTTCTTCGTTGGACAGGCGGCATTCATCAGATTTTCGCACCTGACATAATAACGATCTGGTGGAGATCGCGCACAGTTTTTCATTTATGTCAATTTTTGATAAACTCTTGCTTTCTTTAACCACACATTATTTTGCTGATAGTGTGCAGGATTTTGCTGAGGGTGTGCAGGGTCATGCTTACAATTTCGGATATGTCCTAACGGGTGTTTAGGAAAAATTTTGATCCTACTGTCGATCTTTGGGCCTGTCTGATTAACTAAGTGCAGCAAGGCACGTGGTATGCGCAGTGTTTTCGCTGCTGAGTGGACATTTCGACAATGCGGTTGTTCAGTTCAATGGTGCGGTGCCAATAATGTAATATATTTCAGTTGCGAAGCCCTCTTATTGCCTGATAAAATTATTCCACAGATTTCTTGGCCAAGATAGTGCAGTGGTTTCCATGGCCGTTGTGTGGGTAGTGTCGCACTCCAGCATTTAGGCAGTTTCGAACAATTAGCTGCTGGGGATGTGCATTGCGATGATTAATTTTTTGTGGCTGTGATCCGCTCAAAATGGATATACCCATCAAGCACCAGATAGAACCGATCCGCATCGTGACTTCCCTCGAAGACGGCACACCGGCCGCGTAACGGTTTAAAATGACAAGGCCTAATATCGTGTAAATTTATTATCAGTTTAAATATACTTTTTGGTTTTTTTCTGGAATTGAGACCGTTTTTAGACGTCCAGTCTATATGTGCAGAAGCACTAATTGTAGATGTATACCTATACTTTAGATAACTAGTACTATACCAAAAAACCCTTTATTTGTTGTTATAAAGTACGATATTAAAAATTTAGAACTCAAAAAAATTTATAATTAAATAGGGCGACTAAAATTTTAGTAAGTGAGAAAAACTGTGTATGGACAAAATACTAGAAATTGATCAAATTTCCGTTCTGATTGCGGATGACCATCAACTTGTTCGTGATGCATTGGCTCAAGCATTGGTGACTGACAAGCGCTTAAACGTTACAATAGCTGAAAATTATGATGCTGTGCTGGCTCAAATTGTGGGTTTAGAGAAAATTGACGTTATTTTGTTGGATATTGTTATGCCTGGGATGGACGGTCTCAAAAGCGTTAAGGAAATTGTAGATTTGAACGCTGAAGGGGCAGTCGTAGTTTTTTCAGGCATTACTGCTCTTGATTTCGCAAATCAGGCATTAAAGCTTGGTGCGAGAGGCTTTATCCCAAAGACATTGCCGTTGAGTTCGCTTGCTGCGGCAATTCACCTAATCGCAATGGGCCAAGTGTTTGTACCCATTGACGTTAATATTGCTAATAGCCTACCCAAACAAAATAATCTTGGACGTCTGACACCAAAGGAATTGGCAATTCTCAATTTTGTTTCCGACGGTTTGACAAACAAGGAAATCGGCTGGAAAACTAACGTTGTCGAAGTGACGGTAAAAATGCATATGCGTTCAATATGTATAAAACTAGGGGCTAAAAATCGTGCGCATGCAGTCACTCTTGCATACAAGCTGGGTTTTTTTGCTAATAATATTTACTTTTGTAACCCCAATAAAGTTGAGTTAGCCGCGCAAATATAAAATTTAATTTTAATTAAAGTTTTGCGAAGGTTAATTTTTATAGTGAGTTGTTGCCTTGCGGGATGAGTGTCTAGTGGTTGGGGATCTGACGTTCAAAGGGGCGCCTTGAGACAAGCATTAATTTGGCGCAATATAGGTTGGCATGTGTTTTTTTATTTGGCAATTGTTTTGGTAGGCAGACCATGCGGGAATAGAGTGTACTCTATCGTGCTAGTCGCTTTACAGCGATTCGTGTATTCGCAAGCATTTTGTTGGAATTAGAGTATGGTTGAGATGCAACGGTAGAATAAATTGACCTTGAGAGTTGAGATAACATAATAGGAAATTTGGCTGCAGTCGTGAGCCTACTCAAGCTGCCGAAGCCTTATTTAGACGGTTTTTATACTGTCTGAAGTTCAATATAAATGCTTGTCACATAACGAGTTGTGAGATCGTTCTGGTAAAACTTCTTAAATATAAGTGATTAAAAATTACGCCTAAGTGTTTTATCTATCTAATTGAACATTGTTTGATTGGCGGTAAACTGATTGTGCAGAGGATGTAAAAATCGGCAGTGTTATGCATCCCTTGATCAGGATAACATTATTTGACAACGGGCTGATCTTACGCCTGAAATTTAGAAAGTCTGCACACCTTATGTCTGATTCCCGCATGAAACTGGTCTTAGTAACGCCTGAAATTCCTTACAATACTGGTGCGATTGGGCGGACTTGTGTGGCGTTAGAGCTGGAGCTGATCCTGATCAAACCCTATGGGTTTTCCCTTGATGAAAAGGCAGTTAGGCGCGCTGGGCAAGATTACTGGAAGCACGTTATGCTCAGCGAGTATGACACTTGGAAAGATTTTTTGGATGATCGAAATCCACCGCGTGACAGTTTGTATTTCTTTGAAGAACACGGAGCGAAAAGCGTTTATGTGCCAGATTTTCAGTATGACGCCTATTTAGTTTTTGGGTGCGAATCCAAAGGTCTTCCTCCTACGGTATTAGATGGTTTGGATGATCGTGTTTTTCATTTGCCGATGCGTAATCCGATTGTCCGGTCTCTTAATTTGGCTAATGTGGCCACAGCGGTTATCTACCAAGCGATGCGTACCCAACTGGCTGGTTAATGTCAGATTTTCAACTATGTTTACTGCAAAAAACTTAGATTTTGAGATCTGGCGCCTGAGCAGTAGGCATGTGGCAGGAAAAAAGGCTTAAAATAAGCTTATTTTTCGTATTTACTTAAAATGTAAATGCTGCAGCTGCAAATAGTGCATTAAGCGCGGAATTTGACCTTGCCTTTCAAATTGAGGCGCAGAGTGCCAGGTAAGGGCGTGATCGTGGAAGAAAGCAACACTAGCGACGCTGTGTTAACAAGCTTTGGTAAATCAATTATCAAGATGATTGCGCCACGAATAGGTGAAATTTTTGTGCGATCCGCAGGTGAAAATCAATGAAGAACGTAGTAAAATCAAATAGATAATCCCCGCCTTAACGTCGCGGTCGACATTTACTTCTAATTCCCAGTCCTTTTGTAATGCGGGCAGAACAAAAATATCAACTTATTACTTAGGGAATGTCTTTTAGGCGGATTTGAATAGTCGGTCCATTTACAATCAAAACTAACTGTAAAGTTAGGCTGCTCTAAGAACGACTGCTCACCTTTCTGGATTACCGTTTCTGTACAAGAGGTTCGCTAGGTTTGGTGCGTCGATCAGTTGAAACTAATACCTTTAGCATGCAAATCAGACTACTTGATCTGTATTAGTATGAATGCTGTGATTAGAAGAGACGAAAACACTACTAAACGACGCTAGTCGCAGATAAAGGCACTCGAAAGCTTGAGGCTTGGTGGGTTCAAGCTTTCGGGTACCACTTTTAGAAGTCTTAATTTTTAGCGTGTTTGAGTGATTTTAAGTGAGCAATCGGCGGGGATCGGCAATAAGCCTTGTAAGCTCAACCATGAATCGTGCAGCTTCCGCACCGTTTATCACGCGGTGATCGTAACTGAGATCCAGCGGTGCCATTGGTTTTGGAACGGGGATGCTGCCGTTCCAAACGGTCGCTATTTGAGTGCGGGTGATTCCGAGTATGGCGACCTCGGGCGGGTTGACGATGGGGGTGAAAGCAGTGCCGCCAATACCACCTAAATTAGTAATCGTCATAGATGCTCCACCCATTTCATCTGGGCGAATTTTCCGGTTTTGAGCCCGTTTGGCGATGTCTGAAATTTCAGCAGCGATTTGCCACAATCCTTTGCGATCCACGTCACGAATGACAGGAACCATTAGACCGAATTCCGTATCTACAGCGATTGCAATATGGACATAGTTCTTGAAAATGAGGGTTTCGCCATTCACGGACAGTGACGCATTAAACCTTGGGAATGTGTGCAATAACCGAGCCAGCGTTTTGACGTGAAACGCTAATGTGGTGAGTTTTATGCCACGAGCCGCCGCCTCTGGCTTGAGAGATGCACGAAAGGCTTCAATCGCAGAAATATCCGCTTGATCGTGATGTGTTACCGCAGGGATAAAGGCCTGCGCCGCCGCGAGGTTGTGCGCGGTAAGCTGCGCAAAGCGGCTCAATGGTTCTTCGGTTACTAGTCCGTATTGGGTGTGATCCACTTCCCAATATTGGCGCCCCTGTTCAGTCCGCGGGGACGCGTGTTTGGTGGACGCATCAAGGTCTTCGCGTGCGATCGTTTGGCGGCCCAGATCGTCGGCAAGCTGGTCTAGGTCCAAGCCTTTTTGTCCTGCAAGCCTGCGCACTGATGGGCTGGCGATAATGTCTGACATCACATCACCAACTTGCTGAAATATATTGGGTTTCCATAAATTCGAGCATGCCTTCATGGCCACCTTCACGGCCAAGACCGGACTGTTTAGTGCCACCAAACGGTGCTGCGGGATCGCTCACAAGGCCACGGTTCAGACCAACCATGCCGTAGTCAAGCCTTTCGCAAACCTGCAACGCGCGCTTCATATCTTCAGAAAACACGTAGGCGACCAGACCGTATTCGGTGTCATTGGCGCGGCGGATCACGTCTTCTTGGTCGGTGAAGGTTTGAATCGCAGCAACAGGCCCAAAGATTTCGTCGTGCACACAATCGCTGTTCTCGGACACATTGGACAACACGGTGGGCGGATAGAAAAATCCGCGCCCGTCTGGTGTAATGCCACCCAGTTCGATCTTTGCACCTTTGGCCACGGCGTCTGCCACAAATTTTGCGACTTGGTCGCGGGTGGCGGCGTTGACCAGTGGGCCAACATCGACTGTTGGATCGGTGCCATTACCCATTTTGAGAGCACTCATTGCGGCTGTGAATTTGGCCGTAAAGGCGTCGGCCACATCTGCATGAACATAAATGCGGTTGGCGGCGGTGCAGGCTTCGCCAAGGTTACGCATTTTGGCCAGCATTGCGCCCTCGACCGCGACATCTAGGTCGGCGTCTTCAAAAACGATCAGTGGCGCGTTGCCACCGAGTTCCATCGCTGGTTTTAACACGCGATCAGCGGCAGAGCGTAGTAGCTTGCGGCCCACTCCAGTTGATCCGGTAAAGCTGACGACGCGAACGCGCGGATCGTGCAGCATGTGATCAACAAGCGCACCTGTTTGACGTGAAGGTAGGACGTTCACCAACCCCGCAGGCACGCCTGCTTCTTCAAGCAGTGGCATCAAGGCCAGCATGGTCAAAGGTGTTTCAGACGCGGGTTTGATGATCATGGCGCAACCAGCGGCCAACGCAGGTGCGATTTTGCGGGTTCCCATTGCCGCGGGGTAGTTCCATGGTGTGATCAAAACCGCCAACCCTGCGGGCTTGTGCTGCACAATGATGCGCGCACCTGATGCGGGGGCATGGGTTATCATGCCGTCAGCGCGAACAGCTTCTTCGGCAAACCAACGGAAGAATTCTGCGGCATAAGTGGCTTCGCCAATAGCATCTGCATGGGCTTTGCCGTTTTCTAGTGTGATGAGATGTGCAAATTCTTCAAGACGGGCTGTCATCAATTCCCAGGCTTTGCGCAACACTTCGGAACGCGCGCGCGGGGTGCGTGCAGACCAGTCTTTCATCGCGGCTTCTGCGGCATCCAATGCAGCATCTGCATCGGTGATTTCGGCAGATGCCACAGTTTCAATCAACTCTTCTGTGGCTGGGTTAAACACGTCAAAACGCGCGTTGGTGCTACCAGGTTTCCATTGGCCGTTGATGTAGAGATCATTAAGCTTCATTTCAGGTCCAATCGGTTTAAAGCAGGTGGTACAAGGGGTCGACAAGGCGGTTGGCAAAGCCAGAGATTAGCGCAATGGCGGCTGCGTCGTTCAGCTGATCGGGCGTAAAGTCCAAAGACAGACGCAAGGTGTCGCCGTCGCGCGCAATTGTTATGGTGGGCGCGTCGGCGGGGCCAAGATTGAGGCTGGTGATGTGGCTGCCTGTAAGATCACGCAGGATGATGCTGGCTGGGTTGGTCGTTTCAATTAGCTTTGACAGGCGGGATTGATCAGGGTTAAGCAGTGTCGTGCTGTCGCCCTGCAAGGGGGTGATTTGAACGGCGATGTCTGGGCTGTCGGGCTGTGCTGCCCGCATTGCACCCGACGCAAAGCTGCCCCAGAGCGTTGATGGCGTTATTGTGACACCCCCTTCCTCCAGCATCCACATAAGAAATTCTTCTGTCCCCGCGCGTTGCGCACTTGCGGTGATCTGGCGTGGTATTACAATTGAATTTACCACATTGCTGCACTCTGTGGGCAGATTGCGCAGTACGTCGATATCGACGGCATGATAAGGTTGGGGATGTCCGGCTGAGACTAATTTGGCAAGGTCCAACCCAGCTGCGGACGCCAAGCGGCGCGCCTTGGGCGAGGCAAGAATTCGCCCATCGCTGCGCGGTGTTGTGGGGGCGGTTTTTGGGGCCGCTGGCATTGATGCCTGAGTTTTTGGTGCAGTCGCCAATTCTACTATTGGCGTTACAAATTTGGCTTTTATGTCACTTTGACTGTACGTCTTGTCTGGCTTTCTGTCAGTGATAATTGCGATTGTTTGTCCCGTGGGCACATCTTCGCCCACATCCGCCATAATCGCTGCAAGGTATCCACCTGCGCCAGCGGGGACTTCCATCGTGCTTTTGTCGGTCTCAACTTCGAACAGCACGTCATCGGAGGCAACGGCATCGCCGAGCGCTTTGTTCCAAGATATCAGTTTGCCAGAATCCTGCGCCATGCCAAGGACGGGCATGATGATATTGGTACCATTGGAGAGCTGATTGTCGTCAGGAAAGTCAGTTGGCTCGTTAGTGGCAGGGGACGTGGCAACACTCACAGCTATCTCGATTGCTGTTTCGGAAATTAAGGCGATGACATTGCCCACTGGAACATCGTCTCCAGCGGCAGCAATGATATTGGTTAGAAATCCCGATGATTGTGCCTCAACCTCCATCGTTGCCTTGTCAGTTTCGACCTCAAATAAAGGGTCCCCTGTTGCCACAGCATCACCTTCGGCCTTAAGCCAACTGGTGATTTTGCCAGTGTCCTGAGCCATGCCTAAGGCGGGCATGATCACGTCACGTTGCATGGATCATCTCCCCCGCGCAGAGTTTGCGGGCATTGGCGGCCACCCTTTCGGGCGTCGGCACAGTAATATCCTCAAGCGCGGGTGAGAACGGAATTGGCACGTCCATCGCGCCCATGCGCAGTACTGGCGCATCAAGATAATAGAATGCCTTTTCGTTCAAACGGCTCGCGATTTCTCCAGTAATCCCGTAGCTTTGATGGCCTTCATCAATAATAATGGCACGGCTGGTTTTCTTGACAGACTTAATTAGTGTACCTTCGTCCAACGGCACGATTGTGCGTGGGTCAATAACCTCGGCACTGATGCCTTCAAGTGCGAGGATATCTGCTGCGGCTTCGGCCACCTGCACCATCGATGACGTCCCGATCAGGGTAATATCTGACCCGGTTCGTTTGACATTAGCAATACCAAAGGGAATCAAATATTCTTTTTCAGGTACCCCGGCCTTGTCTTGATACATCAGTTTGTCTTCGAAGATCACGACAGGGTTGTTATCGCGAATAGCAGTCTTTAGCAGGCCTTTTGCTTCATAAGCCGATGACGGCATGGCGACCTTCAGTCCTGGAATATGGGCGACGAGCGCGTGCAGGGATTGTGAGTGCTGCGCGCCAGAGCGGCGTGTTGCGCCAAGGTTCGTGCGCAAAACCATCGGAGCGGTCATTTTGCCCCCCGACATGTAATGGGTTTTGGCTGCCTGATTGCACAATTGATCCATGATCAAAAAGATGAAATCGCCGAACATTAAGTCTACAATGGGGCGGGTACCCGTCATGGCAGCGCCAACCGCGAGCCCTACAAAACCGGGTTCAGAGATTGGTGTGTCAACAACGCGTTTAGTACCAAATTCTTCGACCAAACCGGACAGGATTTTGAACGGGGTGCCAGCTTCGGCGACGTCTTCACCGATGATAAATGTGGTCGGATCGCGCCGCATTTCTTCTGCCAAGGCTTCGTTAACAGCTTGGGATAGGGTAATTTCTCTCATTGCAGTCTCTCCTTATGCCAACGCATGTTTAATATCGGTAAAGACATGCATGTCGACTTCTGACACATCGGGATATTTTGCATCGAGCGCGTAGGCCACTGCGGCTTCGGCATCACTCGCGATTTCGGCATTGAACGCATCCAATTCTTCCTCTGTGGCGAGGCCTTCCACAACTAAATGGGTGCGAAAACGAATGATAGGATCACGGTTTTCTTTCCAATCTTTCTCTTCGTCCTTAGTGCGATAGTATTCACGATTGATGTCGCCTACGTGGTGACCGTGGTAGCGATATGTCATCAATTCGATAAAAAATGGGCCTTCGCCTTTGCGTGCGCGGGCAGCCAGATCGGTTGCGAGTGTGTTGACGGCGAGGACATCCTGCCCGTCAACCTGAAACGCTTCGATACCAAACGCCTCTGCGCGGGCGGTGATCGACCCTGCGGCGATTTCTTCAGTCTTGGTGTATTCCGAGTAGCCGTTGTTTTCGCATGCATAAATTACAGGCAGGTTCCAAAGTGCGGCCATGTTCATGACTTCGTACATAATTCCTTGCGCCGTCGCACCATCACCAAAGAAGCAGACGGTGACGTCGTCCTTACCAAGCATTTTTGCCGTGAACGCCGATCCAGTGGCGATGCCCATGGACCCGCCAACAATAGCATTTGCACCAAGGTTGCCGTTGGACTGATCTGCGATGTGCATGGATCCGCCTTTGCCGCGACAATAGCCCTCTTCTTTGCCCAACAACTCACAGAACATCTCTTTAAAGTTTGCGCCCTTGGCAACGCAGTGTCCGTGCCCGCGGTGGGTCGAAGTAATTTTATCGCTTACTTTCAATGCTTCACAGATGCCTACGGCAACAGCTTCTTGGCCAGAATACATATGCGTCAGTCCAGGCATTTTTGCGGACAAGTAAAGCTGGTTCGCGTTATCCTCAAACGTGCGGATACGAACCATCTGGCGGTACATCCGCAGATAGTCTTCAGTGTTTGATGCCGTTTTTGTTTCTGTGCTCATAATGTAGCTCGCAAAATGGCCCGACCCATAAGAGGCCGGGCAGTTTAGGGAGGTTAGTAACGATTGGCGATTGGCAGCTCTTCGGCAGGAAAAAGGCTAATGACCTCGCAACCTGTGTCAGTCACGACGACTTCTTCTTCGATTCGCGCAGCCGAATAACCGTCTGAAGCTGGACAGTAAGTCTCTAGTGCAAAGACCATGCCAGTTTTGATTTCCATGGGGTTTTCGAAACTAACCGCACGACTGATTATTGGACGTTCGTGCAATGCAAGGCCAAGGCCATGACCAAATTGAAGGCCAAAGGCAGATAATTCGTCGGGAAATCCAAGGCTTTGGGCTGTTGGCCAAACTGCTGCGACCTTATCTGTCGTTACACCGGGTTTGATCATCGCAATCGATGCATCTAACCAATGACGTGCCTTTTCATAGGCGTCACGTTGCGAAGGAGTCGATTTGCCAATGTTGAACGTCCGATAATAACAGGTTCGATACCCCTGGTAGGACTGAAGAATATCAAAGAAGGCCTGATCGCCGGGCCGGAAATAACGGTCAGTAAAGTTGTGTGGATGGGGATTGCACCGCTCACCTGACACGGCGTTGATCGCCTCTACATCGTCACTTCCCATTTCATAGAGCATCTTGTTGGACATCGCGACAATATCGTTTTCACGGATGCCTGGTTTCAGCTCCTCATAGATCATGTGGTAAACCCCATCGACCATAGCAGCAGCCTGTGTGAGTAACTGAATTTCATCCCAGTTTTTGATCTCACGTGCGGCCAACATGGTTTGCTGCCCATCCACAACGTTCAAGCCTGCTTCTTGTAAAGCGTGGAACATAGCAGTTTCTGCATAATCCACTCCAACGGGCATTCCCTTCATGCCTGCATCTTCGATCAAGCCTGCAATTTCTTCAGCGTATTTTTTCATCAGGCCAAAGCTCGGTGGGATTGTACCGCGCATACCGACAACACCTGCTCGACAGTGGTCCGGAACCAACCAATCAGAATGCTTTTTATGGTGCATTGCCGCTGATCCAAAGTCCCAAACATATGGAGCGTCATCCCCTGTCAACAGACAGAAGCGGCACATCTTATCTCGTTCCCACTCACCAATCTTAGTGGCGGATACATACCGTATATTGTTCACGTCGAATAGTAGTAACGTGCCGCATTCGGATGCTTTTAAAGCCTCACGGGTGCGACCCAATCGGTAGCGGCGCAAACGGTCATGATCGACCCTTTTTTCAAAATCAACGGAGGAATGACCCCAAGCAGGAATTTTTCCTTCCCACTGCCAATTGGGTTCGACATCCTGTGGCGTGAGTAGGTTCGGCATTAGCGCATTGGATGGACGATCAGACATAGTTGCCTCCTTTAGGTGGCGTGGGCCAACCATTAAAATTTAGTTAGATTAAATTTTGTTGACTACTGGATGCACCAGCCGCCATCTATGTGGATCATCTGACCTGTCATGTAATCGCTATCGTCGGAACACAGAAAAGACGCTGTGCCAACGATGTCCTTAGGATATGATACCCGCTTAATGACCAACTCATTTTCAGAGATGTCTTCATAGGCTTGACCAGCTTTTTCTTTGAACCCAATCTCAACAAGGTCTTTATCAAGCTGTTCCCAAAGTGGGGTCACAACAACCCCTGGCGCGTAGCCATTAACTGTGATGTTGTGCTCTCCTAATGCAATTGCACCACAATGCGTCAAGGCCAGACAGCCGTATTTGGACGCGCAATAGACAGTTACATCAATCAGTGGTTTGCGCGATGCGATGGACCCAACATTGATTAGTTTATATGGGTGATCGGACATGGGACCTTGCGCAATCATTTGCGCAGCAGTTTCCTGCATACCAAGCCACATGGCTTTGGTATTAACGTTCATGATCATGTCCCAATTGTCCTCATCGATATCCATGAAGAATTTTGGTTTGTTCAGACCGGCGTTGAATAAACCAATATTTATGGAGCCGAAAGCTGCAACAGTGGCTGCAACTGCTGCTTTGTTATCTTCACGCTTTGTCACATCCATTTTGACCGCAATTGATTGCCCATTACCCTCAGCGTTAATGATATCAGCTACTTTTTTGGCTTCATCGAAGTCCAGATCGCCGATACAAACGTTTGCGCCTTGAGCGGCAAAGTTAATGGCGTTTGCCTCACCCATGCCGCGTGCAGCACCTGTGATGAGGATATTTTTTCCGTTTAAGCGATTGGGGTCCATGGTTTCCTCCTTATGAGACCGGCTGTTGTAATGCGTCCTCAGCCCGAGACTGAGCCCGACTGAGTGCGTCATGCGGGCTGGTAACGCCGCGCAACATGTCGTGAAATTCTTGGCCACAAATCTGGATGATGTCCGAGATTTGTGGAATTGGTGGACGGGGCCAAAATTGTAACTCGTCACGCCAAGACATTGCATCCACAGCTTCAAATATTGGGGACAGGCGTCGAACTTCAGGATCTGCCCCTACCGAATAGCGCGGCGCGGTGCGGCTGCCATTTTGCACGAACAGCTTTTGTGATTCGGGCGACGTGAATGCGATGAGCGCTTCAACGGCATCAGCAACGCGATCTTCTGGTAAGTTCGTTGGAATTCCGAAAACGTAGCCACCAACAGGTGCGATTGGTGCGCCTTGTGGTCCGTAGGGTTGTGGGAGGTAGCCTGTGTTACCACAAGCTGGGGAGCTCGTGTCGAGTTCAAAGTACGGCGCCAGCAATGTATATCCATAAGCCATCGCCACTTTGCCAGCTGCATATGGACGCACTCTTTCATACCAAGACATTGAAAGAATGTCTGGTGGTGAAAATTCAAGCAGCGCCATTAGGTATTCAGCAGCTTCAAGGCCTTGTGGCGTGTCGATGGTCGGACGGATATCGGGGTGGTCAAGACCTGTTGCATCATACCCACCAGCAATTTTTGGCAGAGCAATGATTGGTTGACCAAATGCTGCGCAGGTAGTCATGAATGTATGACCAAGTGCGGTTCCACGTGCGGCATTCCATGCGACGCCGTAGCGCCCACTTCGTGTGTTGTGCAATTCCTTGGCTGCTTTCAAAACCGCTTCGGCTGTCGTGGGGGGAGGCAAACCGGCTCTGGCAAACCAATCTTTACGGTAAAACATCAATTCTGGGGTGGTCTGGCTTGGCACGCCGTAGGGGGTGCCATTCCAGTGTGCTGCCTGCCAACCTGCTGTGTGAAAATCACTTGGATCTAGCCGTTCGATATCCATAATTGCATTCAGTGGTCTCAGTACGCCACGTTTAACAAACTCACCTATCCAAGGCAGGTCAACGGCAATTATATCATAACGGCTGTTGGAGCGTGCGGCGTTGAGTAATGCTTCTTCACGCAAGCGGTCGATTGAAAAAGCGCGTTGGTGAATTTGGATACCAATATTTTGTTCGAACTGCCTTTTCAGGTTGTCCATCACCATAAAAGTTGGGTCGCCGTGTACCAAGATACGCAACCCACCATGAAGTTTTAGTGGGTTAGGTAATGTTTTTGGTGGCTCGATAAGCGCTTGGCCGTTTTGGTAAGACCCACCGAAATAATAGTCGTCGTTGTCAGCTTCTTCCTTTTTATTACCAAAGGCTCCAACACCAAGCCGATGGATCCGATCGGCCATCTGGCTCCAATTAGCAATTAGTTTAGCGCTAGGATGTAATGAAAAGCTTTTCCCAGATTTGGTACGTGGGCGCTGCTCAACCAATCCTGACTTCTCAAGTTCAGCAAGTTTGCGCATCGCGGTAGCATAAGGCACACCAGAGGTGTCGACGAGCGAAGATGCCGTCACAATGCGCCCTTCTAAATGGCAACGGATTAGATGAAGGCTCATGTTAAGATAAGGGTTAGGCGATCTAAGTTCGGCACTGCAGTCGATCTCGGTCATCAGATCTTCAAGAAACCTCACAACCCGATTAAGCGACGCGATCATTACCGCAGATTCACTATCTGAGGATTTGTTACCAGGACGGTATCCATTTTGGTTAATATTTTCGACTACCATATTCAAGGTGCTGGATCGCTTTGCTTTTATTGTGGCGGGAATCGGTTTAGCCATTTGCATATCCCTTAGTTTGTCCAATTTGACTTAAAGTCAGTATGGAGAACTTATCCATTATGGATATAAAACTATTCATAATGGATAAGTTTATGTGGTTCGCTACCACGCAAAATGCCCAAAGTTGATCTGTAGGTTGCACCAGATGATTCGCTGGGCTGGGAGGACAGTAGCAACCGCTTACACCCTATGAGTCTTGGAGGACCCGTTATGAAATACAGAATTAAAGCAGCACTTGCCTGTACGGTTGCAGTTTTTGGTACTGCCGCCGCAGCAGAAACGATGACAGTTGGCATTACGCAAAACAATGTTGGTGTTGACAGTTACCAAACTACTTATGAGCAAGCGTTCATTGCAGCCGCAGAAGCTAACTCAGACGTTGAAGTTGTGGTTTTGGACGCAGGTGGAGATGTCGCTCGGCAAATTGCCCAAATGGAAGATCTGATCCAACAAGAAGTTGACGCAATCATCATTTGGCCAACCAATGGCGAAGCTGTAATTCCAGCCGTTCGCAAAGCGTTTCAAGCCAGTATTCCTGTTGTAGTGACGAATTCCAACATTGCGCAAGCTGGCTTTGAATTCGTATCGTCATTCTCGGGTCCTGACAACATTACACAAGGATCGCGTTCAGCTGAAATTATGTGCGAGCGCTTCACAGCTCTAGGCACTCAGAACGAAGCACGCGTTGTGCAGATCTCTGGTCAACCCGGCTACACGACAGCTATCGAACGCGCTAAAGGTTTTGAAGATCGCCTTCCTGAAGTTTGCCCAAATGTTACACTGGTCGAAACACAGCCAGGTGATTGGAACCGTGAAAAGTCTCAGCAGGTCATGGAAGCATTTCTTGTTAAGTATGATGACATTGACGGTGTCTATGCCGGTGATGATAACATGGGCGTAGGCGCATTGAATGCTGCAAATGCAGCCGGCCGTACGGATGGTATCACTTTTGTCGGTGCAACCAATTTCGCAGTCGGATATGAGGCGATGGCCCGTGGCGAATATTGGGGTTCGATCTATCAGTCCCCAGTTGATGATGCAGAAGCCGCATTGAAGACAGCGATGGACCTTCTTGCAGGCGAAGAGCTACCGTTCCTAAACTATTTCGATACACCAAAGATCACGCAGGACAATATGGGCAATTACACGAAGCCTGTATTTTAAAACACTGCTTACTTAATGCGCGGGGCAGGCACCCGCTTCGCGCATTACTACACAATTTATATAACAATTTTGAACTGGGAAAGTCGCTATGGGGCGTGTTTCGGGTAGATCCTGTATAGTCACAGGGGCCGCACAAGGTATTGGACGTGCCATCGGTGAAGCACTTTTGGATGAAGGTGCAGATGTTTGTTTCGCTGATATAAATGCGGACAGGTTGAATGATGTAGTTGACGCCAATGCATCCCGAGCAGCTAAAGCTGGTGCCAAAATTACTCAATGCACCGTTGATGTAACCAACCGAAATCAAGTCCGCAAGATGATTGACCACGCCGTGTCAATCTTTGGCAAGCTGGACGTCAAATTCAATAATGCTGGCGTAAATCGCCCTATGAACTTTCTTGATGTGACCGAAGAAAATTGGAAGTTCATCATGGACACTAACGGTCTTGGTGTCCTTATCGGTACTCAAGAGGCCGCTCGCCAGATGATTGCCCAAGGGCATGGTGGTAAGATTATCAACACAGCCTCTGTGGCAAGCCGTCAAGGTTATGATAACGTGGCTTCGTATTGTGCTAGTAAGTGGGCTGTAGTGTCACTAACTCAATCTGGCGCGCGCGATCTGGCAAAACATGACATTACGGTCACAGGCTTTGCGCCAGGTGTAGTGGCGACCGAAATGTGGGATCAGGTTGACCTCGACTTGATGGGAATTGGTGCGTCCGAACGGCCTGGTCAAGCGTTAGAAGAATTTTCAACCAATATCCTGAAGGGCCGCGTGGCCAAACCGCATGATATCACAGGAACAACCACTTTTTTAGCATCAAAAGATAGTGACTATATGACTGGCCAAATCATCATGATTGATGGAGGCATGACGCTGATTTAGCGTCATGCAAAAACCCGATAGGGGGTCTGCCCAAGCAGACGAAAGAGAGGAATAATGGTAGAGATGTCAAAAGAAAAAATTGGCAGAATTATTGCGCGCCAAGGTATTATAATTGCATTTGCGATGTTTATTATCGGCTTCACGCTCGCCAATGGAAAGTTCCTGAGTATTGAAAACGTACTGAGCGTCATGCGGTCCTCTGCTATTTTAGGCGTCATGGCGTTAGGGGTTACGTTTGTAGTTGTCAGTGGCAATCTGGACCTTTCTGTTGGGTCGATGATGTCATTTTCCACTATTGTGGTGCTGGATTTGCATGACAAAGTTGGCCCCGCCCTCGCCATACCGTTAATGTTTGCGATGACCATCGCGCTTGGAGCGCTGATCGGGCTTCTTGTTGGCTATCTAAAGCTTAATTCACTTATCGTAACTCTTGGTATGTTGTCGGCTATTCACGGACTGACATTGACGTATTCCGGCGGCAAGAATATGGACATCGCCGATAAAGAGGGAACATGGTTTAATATTTTTGGACAGGGCACGGCCATGGGCATTCCGGTACCGATCGTTATTTTTTTATTGGTGGCCACCTTCTTGGGATTGCTTCTGGCCAAGACCCCGTTTGGGCGCAAAGTCTACGCAGTGGGAGGCAATGGTACGGCAGCAACATTTTCGGGCATCCCGCGCGCGCGCAATGTATTTTATTGCTACGTCATCTCTGCAGCCTGCGTGGCAATAGCGGGTTTGATCCAAGCCAGCCGGTCGATGGGGTCACAAAATACAGTGGGGCAGGGGTTGGAACTTGAAGTTTTGGCCGCAGTCATTCTTGGTGGGGCGTCTCTCCTCGGTGGGTCTGGTACGATTTTCAAGACACTCATTGGAGTGTTGATTCTGGGATTTATCCAAAATGGTTTGCTCCTCGTGGGGTTACAATTTTATGTCCAGTTTGTTGTGACGTGGGTCATTATAATCTTTGCAGTTTGGCTCGATATTGCAGCCAAACGTGGCAAGTTCTGGTCAACGATCGCTTAGGGGGCGGGACACATGAATGCTAAAAAACTCTCAAAATATTTTAGTAAAGGCGCCATTTGGGGTTTTATCGTGCTAGAAATGATCTTCTTTTCCATTGCAGGTGAATTTCTATCGACGTCGGAGAAAGCGTTCATGGACGTCGACAACATGCTATTGTTATTAAAACAATCAGCACCCATCGGCATCATTGCAATAGGCATGACGATTATCATGATCAACGGTAACATTGACCTGAGCGTTGGGGCGATCTTTGCTATGTCGGGGATCATATTGCTTGATTCTATGACATGGCTGATATTTGTGGGCCTTGGAGAATGGGTAATTCCCGTATCTTGGTTGCTGGCTTTACTAACTGGTACCGCTCTAGGGTTCATTAATGGTTTGATTGTGTGGAAAACTGGGGTTGATGCTTTCATTGTGACGCTTGGCGCGATGTTAGGCTTTCGTGGGCTGGTGTTCATGTATAATGGTGAAAATCCTACATCGCATCTGAACTGGACACTAGTTGATTTCGCGGAACTTGAATTTCTGGGACTGCATACAGCGACGTGGTTCTTACTAGTTGTTACTGTCATTATCTGGTTCGTCATGACGCGCACAGTCCATGGTCGAAATGCCTATGCAATTGGTGACAACAAAGAAGCTGCAGTGAACGCGGGCATCCGGGTCGGTCCGCATATGTTGATTAATTTCATGATCATTGGCTTTCTTGCTGCACTGTCTGCGGTGGTATTTTATTCGGAAAGTGGATCGGTGAACCCAAATGATGGCCAGCTTTACGAACTCTGGGTGATCACTGCCGTGGTTTTAGGTGGCACCAAGCTAACGGGAGGTGCAGGGTCTATTATTTCTACCTTTGGTGGGGTCATTGCCATCCAACTTTTGCGCAAGGGGCTGGGTCATATCGGAGCGGATACATCGACGGTGAACCTCGTGATTGGTATTATCCTAATAGCTGTGCTGATCCTTGACCGTCAGTTGAACGCCAAAGGCAAAGAGGAGTTGAAGATATGAATGGCCAAATCCCCGCTTTGCGCCTTGAGGGAATAGTCAAAACTTTCCCCGGTGTGCGCGCCCTTGATGGCGTGTCATTCGACGTCATGCCTGGTGAAGTCCATGCTTTAATGGGTGAAAATGGCGCTGGAAAATCGACACTTATGAAGATTCTTGGTGGCATCTATCAGCCAGACAGCGGTGAAATCATCGTCAATGAAACTATTGCCGTTATGACCTCACCCCTTGAGGCGAAGGCGAAGGGCATTTTATTTATTCACCAAGAACTCAGTCTTGCGCAGGAACTTTCCGTGGCTGAAAATGTTTATTTGGGTGAACTGCCACTGAAACGGTTTGGCCGTATAGATTGGGCTACGCTTTATGAAAAAACAGATGCTATTTTGGCTCGCCTTAATGTTGGGTTCAACTCGAAGACCATCGTGGGTACGATGTCGATTGCTAATCAACAGATGGTCGAAATTGCCCGTGCGCTGACTGTGGATGCCAAGGCGGTAATCTTTGACGAACCGACGGCATCTCTTACAGACGCTGAAAAAGTAGTGTTATTTGATGTGATAGCTGACCTTAAATCGCGTGGTGTTGGAATCATCTACATTTCCCATCGTATGGAAGAAATTTTCAAGATTACTGACCGCATCAGCGTTCTGCGCGATGGTCAGTATACTGGTACTTCGATCACTGCTGAAACCGATGAAGATCAGGTCACTCAAATGATGATCGGGCGCAAGCTCGATCTGTCGCGTAACGCGGTTCATCACGAATTGGGGCAGGTCGCGCTGGAAGCGCGTGGTTTGTCCTGTGGGAATCTTTTTCACGACATCAACTTTAGTGTCCGGCGTGGAGAAGTTATTGGATTTTACGGGCTCGTCGGGGCTGGCCGCACTGAGATTGCCGAGACGTTGTTTGGCCTACGTGATCCGAGTGCTGGATCAATTCTTGTGTCTGGGCAAGAGACACGGATTAGCTCACCAATCGAAGCCATTTTGCATGGGATTTCGTTGGTCCCTGAAGACCGCAAGGAACAGGGCCTTGTACTGGGAATGAACTGCCGCGACAACATGACCTTGCCGCAGGTAGATACACTCAAATCTGGTCCCTTTGTGGCCCATGCTGAAGAAAATGTGATCTTTGATAAATATAAAGAGCGTCTCGATATTCGCACCCCGGGATGGAAACAAACCGTAGGAAATTTGTCTGGTGGCAACCAGCAAAAAATTGTTATTGCAAAATGGCTATCAATGCATCCTAGCGTTCTGATCGTTGACGAACCCACGCGTGGCATCGATGTGGGATCTAAGTCTGAGATCCATAACTTGATCCGGGAATTGGCAGCACAAGGTTATGCAGTCATAGTTATCAGTTCTGAAATGCCAGAAGTTTTGTACGTTGCAGACCGCATCATAGCGATGTATTCAGGCCGCATCATGAGAACATTTACATCCAAAGAAGTGACTGAAGATAACCTCATTCAAGCCATTTCGGGGATTGCCATCGAAAAGGTGGCTTGAGGCGTGTCAGTTTTGTAGGCCTTTGGAGGATGAATGCGCTGCTGGCATGTAACCTTGAGGCTGCGGACCATAATTTAAGTTGTGTAATAAATAAGAATACAATGCAGCAGATTTCAAAAATGAGATTGGCGGGTAGGTCGCAGCGCCGTGTTGTTTGTCAAATGTCTGTGATGAGGTGATTACGGTGCTGGGTGATCTTTTCAGCTGGGGCCTAAGGGTCTGTTGCTAAGCACCTGCGCCAACACCTATCTTGAAATGGACATAATGAGTCCAAACCACATACATGCCTAGTGCAATGGCACCGAGCAGTGGTTCAAAGTGCCATTTAAGCGGTGCAAGACGCCCAATTGATAATTATGATGAGGTGTTGAGAGTGGAAAGTCGTGTCTTTTGATATAGCTCTTAGAAATCATAATATAACTTATGATCTGCCTTGTCACAACCGCAGCTTGTTCATTTGTGGAGCTCACGGTAGATTCTCTCATCCAGGGTAACAATCAGACGATGTCTGAGTTAATGCCATTTGCAGAAATTGGGAGCATTGCACTCGAAGTGGCCTCTGACTTTATCAAGACAGATGCTGCCTTCCCTCTGATGCTGAAATACCGCCACCTAATCTATTTAGATGAAACCGCGCATGTTGTGATCTTTACCGATGTACTGAACTGTAAGGACATGAATGCGGTCGCCGCATTCGCGATGTTGTTTGTTATAAAAGCCGAATGGCCGAAAATTTTGGGGCAATTGTAAAGTGCGTAAGCGTTAGGATTGCTAATCACGATGTGGCGACAATGCCTAATTATATGCAAAAGGACCGCACGTGAAAGGTGCATTTCTATTTGTATTTGAAACGGACATTCTCAAACGTATTATGCTGTGTGTTGCGAAAACTTACTTGGTGAATAAGTGTTTGCAATTAATGTCTATACACGCTCGTCCCATGGGAAATCCTGATACGATGGCATGCGTAGACCTGATTAGGCCGATTGTGTTTTCAGCCCGCTTAGGTCATCAAGAAAAATTGGGACGCATGAAGAAGCCGCAAGAATTCGCGCTCCTTACGCTCTTTGTGAACGGCTGTGGCATCGTGGGTTGGCACGGTTATGTGGGCGCTGCATTTCTTTGAACCCAACAAATCATTATTTTTGGTGGCCAGTTTGTCGCCCATTCCTTTGGTTAGGCCGTATAATTGACAGCCTGTCAGAGATTACGTCAAACATGACATTACCATATGCGATCCTGACAACTCTATTATAATAGGTATCCGTAGTTTTCTATTGAAATTAAATTATAGTTAGTGGCCACGAATTCATCGAGTGACGTGTTGGAAATGATAACATTCAGGTGCGATCATCTGTGTCGGATTGAAGACACTGCCTTGCCCGTTGTGTGGAAACGCTGTTGGAATAAGGGGGGGTATTCTACGGTTCTATCGGACATGATTTAGATTTTTTGGAAGTGGCAAAAATGACCAACATTAACTATCACGGTGCGCTATGAGCTACAAACTCACAGGTGGTGGGGCGGTTGCTCACCAGGGCGTGAGGCAATTTTGACTATGCATGATCGTTTGTATTTTTCTTGTCCTTGGAATCGGAGGATAACTAAAGTCAGCTTGCTTTTTTTGCTCAGTATTAGTCAAATTAGACGACAAATTTTGTATATTGATTAGTATGAATATCCAAAAATTTATGATGGGCTCGTTGTTTTTAACGGCTGTTCTGACATATAGGTTTTAAAGTAATCCAAGCTATAGATTTGGCTAAATCTGTAGTTTTCGACAGTATTTTTGAGGGCATTTATATCAAAAAATTTAAGGGTGTGGCATTTTACTGATGGAAAGAAGTTCTCGTTAGCCTATTTGAATGTTATGTCTGTATCTGTATATGTAAAAAGTCATTTCGGTTTGAGGTGGTGTAAAACGTATAGATATATATGAAATTGAATTAGGCTTGAATCTCATGTCACCAATTACCGAACATCCTCTTCGTTATGCTATGTCTAATGAATTACATGCGCGGCCTTTCCCGATAGTGACGGCGCCGAGTCACGCATCATATTTGGCCATCAAACCGGCAACTAACGCAGCAGGGCGTGACCGCGATGCTGATATGGCCCAACTTTTAATTCTTCTGGATCGCTATGGTGCAAAGCATCCGCAGGTTGGCGCTACGCATTATTCGGGTCAAATTGGTCGCCATGAGCTGAAATGGGAGAGCCATACGGAGTTTGTGACTTACACTATTTTTGGAGACGGCGATTCTGGAAAGCCATTTGAGGAAGAGAACTTTGGCATTTTTCCTAAAGATTGGTTGGAAGGTGCTGCTGGCACACGTCTAACATCTGCTTTGATCCGCATCGACATATTTGAACATGATGACAAAATTGTTGAAAAAACAAAAGATTGGTTTGTACCAGAGAGCCTCGCCGTTAGCAGAGTGCTGGACGATCAATTGGTAATTGCAGGCGACTTTCGTATTGATCACAATGGGCATACACGCTTTGCGGTTTTCCCCCGCGCAAGCTGTGGCGACCGCCGGGTTGGTCGTGTCGTTCAACGCCTTTGCGAGATTGAGACTTACAAATCTATGGCAATGTTGGGCTTGGATAGGGCACGAGAACTCGGTTCGGGCATGGGGGCAATTGAAACAACGCTTAATGAATTGTCTTCTGAAATGCGCGGTGTTGACGCTAAACATGACGAAATGTTGGAACACCTTTTGGAAGTGTCGGAGGAGTTGGAGAATAGAATTGCCCAGTCGTCATTCCGATTTGGTGCTACAGAAGCCTATGAGGCAATCGTAAACCAGCGTATAAAGGTTCTACGCGAGGAACGGTTTTCAGGCATGCAGACATTTTCAGAGTTCATGATGCGAAGATTTGATCCGGCAATGCGCACTGTCAAATCATCGCAAAAACGTCTGACAAACATGTCGGAGCGGGCGCTGAGAGTGGGCAATCTATTGCGCACACGGGTAGATGTTGAACGGTCTATACAAAATCAATCTTTGTTGGAAAGTATGGATCGCCGAGCAGGCCTGCAACTTCGTCTGCAACATACTGTCGAAGGGCTATCGATCGTTGCGATCAGCTACTACGCGGTAAATCTAGCCCTTTACATGCTCGCCCCACTTGAAACATTGCTGAGCTTGCCAAAGTTAGTTTTGGCAGCTGGCGTCACACCAGTGGTGTTGCTGCTGGTTTGGCTTGTCGTAAGGCGTATCCATAATCGTCTTGATTGAGAACTGGCAGAAAGTTTAAATCCTTTGGTGAGATGAAAGCAAAAGTGTCAAGTTGTATAACAAAGTAAAAGTGATTTCCCGTGCCAAGGCGCAAATTGGTTTTGGCAAGGAACTCTTGGACGAGACTAAACTTTCTGACTTTCTGACTTTTAGCCTTTTAGCAAGGCAGCACCAAAACTGCTAAATATCCAATTCTGTCTTATGTGAAAAAAAGTCCAGAAATAATGGAATATCTGGATAGTCGATCCACAGTGCATCTCTTTTGGACATTATTGAGATCGGCAAAATTTCTTTTTTCTAAACCAGTACTTTGAGGTAGCAGTTTGAAATCAAGGTGCTGAAAGGTAGTCACTTGAGACGTAACCTATGATCTGAGGTGCGGCGTTAAGGGATACTCGGCACCAACGCTGGCCAACTTCGGTCACGCAGTTGTGGCGATTTAAAAAGGTTCCGTCAGGCAAGCCTAAGACTACGCCATAACCAAGCCCAGGGCCTGATCTCAACTTCAGCAACTCGTCTGGCCCTGTATTCTCAACAATAGTGCGATCAATGGATAGATTTCCACATCCCGTTGTGAGCATTAAAAGTAAAACAACTGTATATGTACTTCGGCGCATAAATTAACCTCATCTATTTATGGATTAATAAAATATTTATGGACAACAATCTAGACTGCTGTAGCAATAGCTCTCTGTCTCTCTATGTACCAAGGCAAAAATGATTAATCTGGATGTTCCTAACTAAGCTTTTTAAATCCTTAATCTACACATATCCAGTTAAACAATAATTCGAATTTGTCTGGCGTTAAGATTAACAGGGTAACAAACATAGCGATCGTCACACCAATTAAATTTGTTTTTGAAGGCCGTTTCTGAACCATAATAGCGATGCTCATAAGACGTCTAGTATTCTTGCTGAACTGATATTGGTTTTAGGCCCAATCTTTTTTGATCAACCCTTGCTGTAAAGAAGAAAACGAATACCAAAGAAATATTCAGCCTTAGGCGCCATTTTATTTATTATAGTTTATTGGAAGGCACTCTACCCCAAACGTGAATCCTAAATATGAGTAACTTATTTTAATTGAAATTTGCAAGAAGTTGGGAGTCACTGCCAACATACGAAAGTTGATCGCTTTAGCCAGCGCACTAATTTGTGATTACAGAAAAAGGATAAAAACTCAGTTTGATCAATAAGGGTCCTCATAGGTTTTACACAAACTATTGCCGAGCAAGACGTTGCCTTGTGCGAAAGGCTACCTTAATGAATTTTTAAATCCCAACGTAAGAAATCTGCCAAACCGATTATGCAATTTAAGTAAGCACCTCCATTATTTTTGTCGACCTTTGCAGAGAGGTTCAGCACTCCGTCAGCCGCCGAAGAGGGCACTTTCGGGTTCTTTAGATTGCTCTGAAGGGACTAAAGCGCGGACAAGTTTGCGCATGTCGAGTACGCCAACTGGTTTTCCATCTTTCATTACGTGATAGCTGAGGGCCGTGTCTCCCTCGGACAGCGCAATTACAGATTCTAAAGTGTCTTCATGGTCTATCTCGCCTGACCGTTCCAATTGAGTTTCTGGAAGACTAGTCATTACGGACCTGACACGTAGCACTCGCGCGCGGTTAATGTCGCTCACGAAATCCTCAATGTATGGGTCTGCTGGATTGAGTAAGATATGCTGTGGCTCGCCCTGCTGAATAACAGAGCCGTCATTTAAAATAACCAGATGATCTGCCAGTTTCAATGCTTCGTCCAGATCGTGCGTGATGAATACAATAGTCTTCTGCAGCTCTGCCTGAAGCTCGTTCAGTAAATCCTGCATGTCAGTACGAATCAACGGGTCAAGCGCAGAAAATGCCTCGTCCATTAACATTATGTCAGAGTTGCTAGTCAGTGCGCGTGCAATGCCTACACGTTGCTGCATTCCGCCTGACAATTGATGTGGATATTGATCAGCTTGTCCCTGAAGCCCGACCCGATCGAGCCATTTACGTGCTTCTTCTGAATAATTTCGTTCGCTTTGCCCTTCGATTGATGGCGCTAGCCCGGCGTTTTGCAACACTGTACGATGTGGCAGCAACGCAAATTTTTGGAAGACCATAGACATTTTATTCTGCCGCAGGTCTCTCAGATCCTTCTCATTATATTCTAATATATTGTCTCCAGCGACCTCGACTTCGCCTGCTGTGGGTTCAATTAACCGGTTTAGATGCCGGATAAGGGTTGATTTACCTGAACCTGATAGCCCCATAATGACCGTCGTCTTCCCGGTAGGTACTTCGACGTTAATATCCTTTAGGCCAAGTACATGCTTGTGTTCTTCGAGTAATTCTATCTTGCCCATACCGTCCTTGACGTATTGCAAGGCCCGTTTAGGGTCGCTCCCAAAAATTTTATAGAGATTGCGGATCGAGATTTTGATATCTTTATTTTTCATGTTCCTGCCCCCCTTAGTTTGACTGGCTTACGTTGATGCGGGCGAGTGCCGCTTTGGTCACACGATCCAGAATGATCGCAAGAAGGACTATACCCAGACCGGATAGCAGACCAACTCCGAGTTCTAGTGATCGGATACCGCGCAATACTAGTACACCCAGACCTGGGGCTGACACGAGGGATGCGATAACAACCATCGCAAGGCTCATCATGATAGTCTGGTTTACGCCTGCCATTATATTGGGAAGTGCTAAAGGGATCTGCACGTTGAACAGCTTTTGCCGCTTGCTCATTCCAAAAGCGTCTGCTGCTTCAATAACGTCTTTGTCGACTAACCGGATGCCAAGATCTGTGAGCCGTACAACTGGAACGATTGCATATAAAATAATAGCAATACCATATAATTTAGGTTCAGTCACCGAGAATAAGAAGATCAGCGGTATTAGATATACGAATGGTGGCAGAGTTTGGAGCATATCAAGAATGGGGATCATTGTGCGTTGCACGCGATCGCTTCGCGACATGGCGATGCCTATGGGCACGCCGAAGACCACACATGATAACGCACATACAAAAATGATCGCTAGCGTTTGCATGGTGTAGATATAATAATCGACAAATCCTAGGAACCCGAAACAAATTGCTACCAATGCCACTAGTTTCATTTGACGGCTTACGACCCAAGAAACGAGCATCAATAACGGGATCATAATGAACCATGGCACTGTCTGCATTACCCACAGGGCTTCGTTCAAGGCCCAACTTAGGGGCTGTGTCAAAGGGTCAACTACAACTTTCAAGGTATCCTTGATCGCCAAGAATCCACTTTCTAATCCGCTCGTCAACTCACGTGATTGTGGAAAAGATGGGCAGGCTTCGTGCAGCGCGTCCATCGATGGGAAAGGTGTTTCCCATGCTGACATTTCAACGTCGTCACCTGATGTTTCCGCAAGAAGCTGCGCCATGGATGTCATGCCGTCGCCAGTGTCGCCGCTTTCGCCGCACCAGTTGCGTAATCCTAGTCTGTTAAAAATGAAATCATAAGTCGCCATGATGAGCCTCACCTGGACCCAATAATGCGGCCCTATTTTTCATATTACTGAATTAATGACAGGGCCAAATCACATGATTTAGCCCTGTCTGTAAGCTTATTATTACCGTTGAGGGTACCTCAGCGGTTCACTTTTTCCGGTATTGGACACCGCCAAAGGCGCTGCCCAAATCTAGCTTATTGCAGCAGCCCAGAAAGGTTTTCCGTTGCAGCAGTATTGATCCAACCACTCCACACGTCAGGGTTGTTTTTTAGAAAATAAACAGCCGCTTCTTCGTTAGACGCGTTGTTGTCTTCTTTCCATGCTAAAATCTGGCTCATCTTAGCTGTTTCAAAGGTCACATTTCCCATTAAAGATGCGATGTCAGGATGAGACTCCATAAAGTCTTTTGTCACGATTGTCAGCACTGGTGCAGCTGGGAATGCAGATGCCTGTGGGTTGGAGGTACCGACGTTTTGGTTAGCACTGTGAACTTCGGGGTTGTATTCACCAAGATCTACACTGGTCATGTCAAACATCCCGAGTGGCGTTGTAGGTCCCCAGTAGTAACCGAACCAGGCTTCTTCGCTCCGATAGGCCGCAGCCATAGATGTCGTGAGTGTTTCGCCAGACCCATGATTGAAGACTTCAATGCCGCTATCCTCAAGGTTGAACGCCCGGATCAGGTTATCGTTAGTAATACGGCAGCCCCAGCCATCAGGACAGTTGTTGAACATGCCGCCAACTAGATCTGGATTGGCCATTATGCCTTCGATTGTCGCCAATTCTGGATGTTCTTCGACCAGGTAAGTTGGAATCCACCAACCTTCAACACCGCCCGGATTAAGCACGCTTGCCAATTCGACGATGTTTCCATCTGCTCTCAATTTTTTATAGACGTCACCAGTGGAATTTGTCCACAACTCAGTCACGATATCGGGTTCGTTGTTCTCAGCTAGCGACGCAATCGCGGGTGTAGTATCTGATGGGACAACTGTAACTTCACAGCCATAGCCTTGTTCCATTAGGAATTGTGAAACGGCAGTAACAATAGCGGAAGAGTCCCAGTTCATTTGGGTGATTGTGACATCACCGCATTGTTCCTGCGCGAAGATAGCCGTTGGGGCGGTCATTACAGCAAGTGTAGCGCCTAAAATAAAGCGTTTCATATCACATTTCTCCTTATTGTTTCTTATTTTTTGGCTAACAACCAGATGCTGTCATACCCACGAAACGCCCGTAGACGTAGTGCCTGCCTTTCATGTCGACTTGATGATAGCAAACAACTTGTTTTTTGAGCCCAAAGTTCATCAATATTTTTTAGTATAAAAACATAGGGTTTTGCCTTAGAAACTTGAGGCTAATACTATTTCTGCGAAAGGTTAAATATCCTTGCGACTAAATAAAAATATAAACATAACATTAGTAATACTGCATGTTTGGGAAATATTTATACATGATTTTTTTAAAAGTAACGCTTTGTAAAGATTAAAAATAACGGTAATTTTTGCGCGCTTAATACCTTATATTTTTAATTCTCGGTGGTATTGAGGGCTTGCTGCTGATGATTACTAATCTTGCTAAACGACTTTATTACAAAAATTATCTGTTATTATTAACTTTTTGTATCCAACATAATGGTAATATTTTGCATATTTAGCTGGGCCTTATTCAAGTACAAGACCACAGGCTGGTTATGATATAATGACAGCTTGAAGTAATGTTGATCTCTTTTAGCCTATTTTGTTTTTGCGATGATTTGGGTTCCAGAGCTAACTACCAAGCGCACTCGGCAATAAAGTTTTAGCGACGTCGCGCTTCAGACTCGCCTGACTTTGAAACTATTGCTCTAGTTACCTTTGCGTCAGATAACTGGTTTTGTACAAAGCCTGCCGCGGTTGGTTGGGCTGGACTGGGCGGTACCCGATTTTAGCACCCTTTGTTGCCGCCAAAAGGCGATGAACCTGAACCTGCCATAAAGTTGCGGCATTGGCCCACTACACTTTCAGATCCCCTCTTGTCTTATGATTTGAGCAGTTCCTGTGCGAAGCTAGAACAGCAGCCCGGCACGGCAATTATGCCGTGCTGTGGCGGAGGTCGGACCGTTCCCTTCTTGGTCAACATGGACCGCCTATGAGTATGGTCGGCTCCGTCTTTTCTATCGACGTGAACGGATACGTGGGCTTTGGGCCCGCATGACAAGACAAGGTGAGGAAAAGACAATGAACGATACCATGGGAATCGATATTTCGAAAGATACACTCGATGCGTATTGGCTTTCGAAATGTAAGCACAAACAATTTGCCAACACCAAACTGGGCCTGAGTGCTCTCATCCGCTGGATACGACAGACGAAGGCGTTGCTTATCGTATTCGAGGCTACAGAGGTATATCATCGGCTACTTGAGACGTGTTTCGCAAAGCACAACATTCTATTTGCGCGGGTTAATCCACGTCAAGCGCGCAGGTTCTGCGAAGGGACCGGTCAACTGGCTAAAACCGACCGAGTGGACGCTAAGATGTTGGCCAAAATGGGCGCACTTTTGGAATTGGAAGCCAGCCAACCCAAAAGCAAAACACTTCATGATCTCAAGCAGCTGGTAACCGCCAGGCTGGCATTAATCAAAGACCGGATCGCTGCAAAAGCGAGGATTGCCACCTCTACGCACTGCTTGCTTTCCCAGCAGGTCAAGCGACGCTTGAGGCAGATCGAACGTGACTTGACGCAAGTTACCGAGGCAATCGACGGCATCGTTGCAGCAGACAAAAATCGCGTAGCACGCGCAGAAATACTCATGAGCATTCCGGGCATCGCCAAAGTAACAGCCTGTGCGATCCTGACGGAGATGCCCGAGCTCGGTCATCTGAGCGGTAAGCAAGCAGCAGCGTTGGCCGGTCTTGCACCAATATCAAGGCAATCAGGAAAATGGCGGGGTAAAGAACACATCCAGGGCGGCCGAGCCAGCGTCAGGCGTGCAGTCTATTTACCAGCTGTTGTTGCGACACGCTTCAATCCAGACATGAAGGCAAAATACGAACAAGTAATATCAACAGGGAAATGTAAAAAGTTGGCCATCACAGCCGTCATGCGAAAACTGATCGTCATGGCCAACGCACTGCTTCGGGACCGTAGAAAATGGGCGCAAAACGCGGCTTGACCAATACGGATACTCATAGTTTGTGAGAAAACTACTGCTGGGCAATGGACAACAACGGTATTAGCTCAGTTAGTGAGAAGAAGTGGAATGCCCGCAAGCACTGCTTTTAAACATTCAAGTATGTGTAACTGGGCAAAGGGTGGCCCAAAACGGTACATATGGCGCAAAATACACATTGGTATCGACGAAGAAACGCTGGAAATTCAGACCCTCGAGATCATAACCAACAACGTGCATGAAAAAACCATATTACCTGAGTTGTTGAACCCAACCCTCAACGATCAAGACATCAATTCTGTGACCGCAGGCGGGACTGATGACACGTAAAAAAATATCACAATGCAATTACCGCGTATGGTGCCCACGTCATCATACTGCCGCTTAGGAACTCCAAGCCCTGAAACCCTAAAAGTTCTGAAGCGATAGCCTGCAACCAAGTGGTCCCTGTACCAAGATGTCTGTGAAGGGACCTACGCAACAATAAACAGATGGGCTAGAGCCTCATGGCAAGAGACTTAGAGCGGCAAGTCGCGAAGATTGAAATCGGTATAGCCGTCCTTAAAAGCTACACCGCTCTTGGCATATCTGTCGCGGAGGCATTAGAATAATCTGATTGTGGAAAGGGCAAACTAGCCTTTCAGAAGACTTGTTCTGCATAGTCTCAGCAAGCGCCCATTGCATAATATGATGAGTGCCAATTCCGTTCTGATCTCAAGCCACAGTGATTTGCGCAACCGCATATAAAACCCGGATTAGGTGCGCTGCATTGTGCCGTGAAGGATGGCAGTATGTTCTAGAAAATTCTAACAGCTCCTTTAGAAATATCAATTAAGTAAAGGGCTGATAGTTCGTTGGATAGCCGTTTAACCCCATTATAAAAGTAGTTTATGTTAATAAGTTCACGAATTTTGCCACTGGGGTTCTCGTTTTTCAATGAATGCACTGATGCCTTCTTTAGCGTCGTCGGATAGCATACTTTCAATCATCACGCCTGATGCGTAATTATAGGCATCAGGAAGGTTCATCTCGCTTTGGGCATAGAATGCATGCTTTCCTTTCGCGAGTGTCATGCTGGATTTGGACGCAATCTTTTGAGCCATTTTCAGGGTTGTCTCTTGTAAGACATTGGGACCAACGGCCCGATTGATGAGTCCGATTTCTGCTGCGCGGGTTGCGGTTGTCATATCGCCCGTCAGCAGCATCTCCATCGCGTGTTTGTTGGCTACGTTGCGCGACAAGGCAACCATTGGGGTAGAACAGAAAAAACCAATATGAACACCCGGTGTGCTAAATTGTGCGGTATCAGCGGCAATGGCTAGATCGCAACTGGCCACCAGCTGACAGCCCGCCGCTGTAGCTACGCCTGTGACTTCAGCGATAACAGGTTTGGAACAGTTAACAATTGACTGCATGATGCTAGAACACCTAGAAATAACCTCTGTGAAGTAGTCTTTGCCGCCATCGCACCTAGTGCGGCCCGCTGTTATTTCCTTCAGATCATGTCCTGCACAAAAAGTTGGCCCGTTTGCAGCCAAAATGACGACCCGCACCAGTGGATTAGCTTCGGCTTCAGCAAAGGCAGCGCACAGCTCAGTCAACATTGCCTCGGAAAGTGCATTTCGGCGATCAACGTCATTCAGAGTCAAACGAAAGATGCCGTCAATGTTCAATTCGAGTAACAAAATATTTTTTTGTTGCATGGGGTTAGATCTTTCTTTGGTCTACAGAGTTTGATTTTGAAGCTATGCGAAAGTGTGTTTGTGATAAAGCAATAGTAATGTGAGCCTCGTTACATATCCTCCAGTTCAGTTGTCTCGAATGCAAAGCAAACAACAAAGCGCACGACTTCATGAAGGTCAATGTGGGTCACCGACATCTGACATTTGGTTTTCTTACCAAGAGAGGCTTTTTGCACAGCCGTGATAAATTGCTATTGGCCAAATTGCTTTGGCAATTATTGTGAGAAACGTTATCAGGTGGCCGCTTGACAAGGGCAGATTCGTACGGCTGTTTGAAGGTGATGTTCTTTTAATTTTCTGACATGACCTGAGGCAATATCAGTTTGTACCTCTTGGCTGTTGTTAATTTGGACAGTATGTTTAGCGGAGCTATCGCCAGTGTATATAACAGTTTTAAGGTGCTTCTAGTACAACTCGATAGTAAGGATTGACATTTTTGAGGTCTTTTAATTGGCTTCTGCGCTCAAGCAACAGCAATTTTCTTTTTTTTGGATCATAAAACGGACGCTCCACGAGAGTAGCGTGGGCTGGGCCAGACCTGGTCAAAACGTCAACCACTGATCCGATATTGGCATGTTTAGCCAAGATCATTGCCAAAGCTATGTTCTGCCCAAGACGCGGCGAATAGATGGCTGAAGTGACTTTTCCAATTTCCTCTTTATGGTTCTGAATGCTCCAGAATGAGGTGTTTGGCCCTTTCACGGGGTGCATCCGATGATCAACCCAAAAAGTAATGTTCGGGTTGCAATTCAAACAGACAACTAGGTTTGTAGAACGCCTGCTGGAATTGGTTGGAATCAATTGGGCGGTGCTGGACTTCAGCATACTATGCTTAAGCCAGTGCACGTTATCAGTAGCTATTCCATTGGTCTGCCCCCGAAACCTCCATTACTTTGAAGTAGAGCTTGTTTAATTTTTAGACGGAGCAAATAGATGCGAAAAAGCCAATTTTCTAAAGTATAGATTATTAAGATGATTACGAGGCAGGAAGCTGGGATGATGACTGCCGAGGTGTGCCGCAGGCATGGCCTTAGTCCAGCGTCGCTTTACGAGTTTAAATTCAAATATGGCGGCATGAATGTCTCTGAGACCAATCACCTTAAATCACTTTAAGATAGGAACGGCAAACTGAAGCTCCTGCTGGCAGACACGGTGCTAGACAATGTTTTGATGAAGGATTTGCTGGGAAAGAACTGACGACACCGAATGTGCGACGGGCTGTAGCACACAAGGCAATACGTGATCATGCGCTCAATAATCCAGAAGTTCGCAAAGAGATGAAGGTGATTTCTGCTGTTCGGTGTCGGCTCGGCTTCCGCCGGATTGGCGTGCTGCTGGAGCGCAAGGAAATTATCATGAACCACAAGAAATTACATAGCATCTGCTGTGAGGAAAGACTGGGCGTGAAGTGATGAAGGGGCTGCAAAAAAGTGGGTGGATCAAGAACGCCGATGCCGGTAGCTCTCTGGCTAGCGAACGTTGGTTCTTGGATTTTGTGTTTGACACGTTTGGTGTATCATGTGGGTTCCGGATGCTGGCTTTGAATGATGACTTTTGCCGCGAGAACTGGATGCGCTTGTGCGTGTCGATAAAAAGCCCGCCTGCATTCTCAGCGATGTCGGTACAGAGCTCAACAGTCGGGCGACCCTGAAATGGGCAAGCGGTAACGATGTGACTTGGAATTACATTGATATTGTAAACTCTCGTTCTGAATGAGGAAGCCTCGGAGGGCATGTCACTGAGGTTGAGAGGTTTTGTGGTAAAACGGTCGATAGAATAGTTTAAAGTGAAAGACGCTTTGGTATCTTTTTGATGTATATATTATAGGGAATTAGCCTTTGTTAGGCTTTCTGTCATTAGCTTTTACGATAAATTAAACCTAAAATATTTTATTCTCTTAAAGATTGGTTAATTCACAATCAAATGAACGCATTGGAATTCCAAACTTTTTTTAGCGTTATTGACGCTGGTTTAAAAAATAGTGTTG
>JAPKAD010000039.1 GCA_028825445.1 Octadecabacter sp. | reverse complement strand
CTGAATGAGGCTAATTTATTGTGTGCATGATAATAAACTGAAATGAAATTGTGCCGCCACTCTTTTAATTTTCAGGCCAAAAAATTATTTAAATCTGCAAGCTATGTCTATTTTAATATTTTTATAGTGGCTTTCCTCAGCCTACTTTTCAGCTTTTATTTTGAATAGTAGTTAATTTTATTAAGCTGATGACGTCCTAAAGGTTTGCAAGTGTTAACGTGACCTTATCCCCAGAAAACCAAGTGCGGCCAACTTCGATAGGTCTCCCGTTGGAATCAATATTTACACTTATAGTACGCAAAACAGGTTCATATTCCGAGATCTGTAGATGTAAGGCCTGGGTTGCATTCGCGAGCTTGGCATTTACCCGCGTTGACGCACGCGTATAGTCTTTAACGCCAAACTGCATTAGCGCTGCCGTTACAGATGGGTCATTGCGAAGGTGCGCCAGCAAGGACGGGAATCGCTCAGCTGGAAAGACGCTACGAAATAAGGCGATTGGTCTATCTTCTGACAGCGAAATACCCTCATATACGTTTACTTGTGCACCACGTTCTAATTGAAGTGCGTCAGCTTCTGAAGCATGCGCAACCCGAGCTTCTAGTAAAAGAATATCTTTTGTTGGTGTTCGTCCTGCCGCACGGAGATTTTGGTGGAACCGCACGCGACGGCCAATGGGATAGTTAGTTAGTGTGGTTGTCACAAAGACTCCTGCACCTCGTCTGGCATGCACCATACTTTCGTCTGCCAAAGTGGCCAGCGCGTGGCGCACCGTATGCCTATTTACACCAAAGCGCGTGGCTAGAATAGCTTCAGTTGGTAACTTATCACCGGCAACGTACAACCCCTCTGCGATGTCGTTGCGCAAGGATGTGGCAATGGCTTTCCATATGGGGGTTCGCGGGATCATGTCATAAAAACTTCACAATTCAAGGGGTTGGCAGAACTAATACTACCATTTATAATTTGTCTAGTTGTATATAAAACTCCGAAAGGTGTCTAGATGAATATGATGAGTGATCCAAACGCTGCCCGAAAAGGCTGGCTGGGTCTATTGGCGAAATCGCCTGCGGTTGAGGTGGCGCAGTTGTGGTTAGCTTTAAAAATCAAGCCTGCACATAAGGTTTTACGAAAGCCAGAAATCGGTGGCGTCATGGTGCGTGGGAGGGCTGGCGCAGTCGGCGCTGCATTTAATCTAGGTGAAATGACCGTCACCCGTGCGTCTGTTAAGCTTGTGGATGGTACGGTTGGGCACGCTTATGTGCAGGGCAGAGGCAAAGACCATGCGTTGCAGGCGGCTCTTATGGATGCGCTCATGCAGACTGCTGCTGCTGAAGCTGTTGATGCAGGTGTTCTATCCCCGCTGCGCGCAGCGATGAAGCAAGGCAAGGTTAACCGAGCTGCCAAAGCCTCAGCTACCAAGGTCGATTTTTTTACGATAGTACGGGGGGAAGACTAATGCAGACGCACTGCCTAGAGGGTGGTTTTTTAAATCAGCCAATCGATGCCAGTCATGCGTTTCGTGCGATTATGATTGCGATGGCGCGACCTGGTGAGATCAGTGTGGTTGCTGGTGTGAAGCCGCCTGAGCCCATGTCAACGGCAGCCGGTACAGTATTGCTCACGCTGTGTGATCCTGAAACGCCGCTCTTTCTGGCCCCAAGCCATGACACGCCTCAGATCCGTGATTGGATTACCTTTTACACAGGTGCGCCGTTTACTGTGGCAGAGCATGCAATATTCGCAATTGGGGCATGGGACCAGCTGCCACTTGCCGTGTTTCCTTGTGGAACAGCTGAATACCCCGACCGTTCCACGACGCTAATTGTTGAGCTTCCTACTCTTACAAGCAGCGGCGCGATGTTGAGTGGGCCTGGAATAAAGGACCAGACAGAGTTGTCCTTGCCTGGGACTAAAATCTTTCAGGACAATGCACGGTTGTTTCCGCTCGGCCTTGATTTCATTTTCACTTGTGGCGGCTGCATTGCCGCATTGCCACGCACAACAAGGGTAAGCTGATGTATGTTGCAGTAAAAGGCGGCGAGCGCGCCATTGATAATGCCCACGCGTGGCTGGCCGAAGAACGGCGTGGCGACACGTCTGTAAATGAGCTTAGCGTCGCACAAATCCGTGAACAACTTGCGTTGGCGGTCAACCGAGTGATGGCTGAAGGATCACTTTATGATCCTGATCTTGCAGCCTTGGCAATAAAACAAGCACGTGGTGATCTGATTGAAGCGATCTTCCTGATCCGCGCGTATCGGACTACATTGCCAAGGTTTTGTGGGTCAAATCCAATTCAAACTGAAGGCATGAAGTGTGATCGGCGTGTCTCGGCAACGTTCAAGGATGCACCTGGTGGACAGGTTTTAGGGCCAACTTTTGATTACACGCATCGTTTGTTAGATTTTAAACTTGCTGCAGACGGTGAAGTTGCAGAGGCACCGATTGGAAATACAACTGAAGGTCCAACCCCTCATATTATGTCCTTCCTTGACCGCGAAGAGCTAATTCAGTCTGAGCCAATTGGTGAAGAAACACCAGCAGACTTGACACGTACGCCACTAGAATTGCCTGCGAGCCGAGCGTTGCGACTGCAATCTCTTACGCGCGCGGATGAAGGTTTTATCCTTGGAATGGCTTACTCCACACAGCGTGGTTATGCGCGCAATCACGCCTTCGTAGCAGAGCTGCGCATTGGGGCGGTTGTCGTGGAAATGAACATTCCAGAACTGGGTTTCAGTATCGAGATTGGTGAAATTACGGTCACAGAATGCGAAACTGTCAATCAATTTACAGGATCCAAGACAGAGCCGCCGCAATTTACGCGCGGGTATGGTCTGGTGTTTGGAATGACGGAACGCAAGGCAATTTCAATGGCGCTGGTTGATCGCGCATTGCGCTGGAAGGAGTTGGGTGAGGATGACCTTGGAGCGCCTGCGCAAGACGAAGAATTCGTTTTGTATCATAGCGATAATATTCAAGCAACGGGGTTCTTGGAACATATCAAGCTGCCCCATTACGTCGATTTTCAATCTGAGCTGGAATTGATCCGCAAGCTTCGTCGCGAGGCGCAAACAAATATCGCGCAGGAGGCCGCACAATGAGCGACTATAATTTCGCCTATCTTGACGAACAAACCAAACGCATGATCCGCCGTGCGATCCTTAAGGGCCTCGCGATTCCTGGCTATCAGGTGCCGTTTGCATCACGTGAAATGCCGATGCCATATGGTTGGGGCACAGGTGGCGTTCAGGTTTCAGCGGCTGTCTTGACGCCAGATGATACTTTCAAAGTGATTGACCAAGGTGCGGATGACACGACCAATGCGGTGTCTATTCGTCGATTTTTCCAAAAAACTGCGGGCATTGCTGTGACTGAAGCCACTGCGGATGCCAGCGTTATCCAGACCCGTCACCGCATCCCTGAACAGGTCCTGCGCAGTGATCAGATCATTGTTTATCAGGTGCCAATCCCAGAACCGTTGCGCTTTTTGGAGCCATCTGAGGTTGAAACGCGTAAAATGCACAGCCTCGAAGAATATGGCCTTATGCATGTGAAGTTATACGAGGACATCAGCCAGCATGGCGATATCGCCACTGCCTACGCTTATCCGGTAAAGGTGGAGGGGCGTTATGTGATGGACCCGTCTCCGATCCCAAAATTTGATAACCCAAAGCTTGAGATGGCGGGTATCCAGCTTTTTGGGGCAGGGCGCGAACAGCGTATTTATGCGATCCCGCCTTATACTAAAGTGGTGAGCCTAGACTTCGAAGATTACCCGTTTCAACCCACAAAAGCTGATCATGCCTGCGATCTGTGCGCAGCGACCGATAGCTATCTTGATGAGTTGATTGTGGATGATGAAGGTAGCCGGATGTTCATGTGCTCTGACACGGATTATTGCAGTACGCGACGCAAACAAGGTCACAATGGTGCGCAAGGTGTGCCTTATGCGGAGGACGCGGCATGACCCCACTTTTGCAAGTTGAGAATATTGCGAAGTTCTATGGGGCACGCATTGGCTGCACGGATGTGTCGTTTGATCTTTATCCCGGCGAAGTTATGGGCATTGTGGGTGAAAGCGGCTCTGGCAAATCGACATTGCTGAACTGTCTTGCTGGTCATTTGACACCTGATGACGGGTCGGTCCAGTTTGATACCCGCGCCGAGGGATTGCGCGATACGATTACTATGAGTGAACCTGAACGTCGGATGCTCAGCCGTACTGACTGGGCATTTGTTCATCAACATGCCCGTGATGGTCTGCGAATGAACGTGAGCGCAGGGGGAAATGTCGGTGAGAGGTTGATGGCCATTAATGCCCGTCATTACGGTGACATTCGCGGGTCTGCCATTGATTGGCTTGGTCGGGTCGAGATAAGTGAGGATCGGATCGATGATCGCCCTACCGCTTTTTCAGGTGGAATGCAGCAACGCCTCCAAATCGCACGCAATCTTGTGACGGGGCCACGGCTGGTATTCATGGATGAACCCACGGGCGGTTTAGATGTGTCGGTGCAAGCGCGCTTGTTGGATCTTTTGCGCGGACTTGTGCGCGAAATGAACCTAAGTGCCATTATTGTCACCCACGATCTCGCGGTTGTACGCCTTCTGGCTGACCGGCTGATGGTAATGAAAGATGGTCATGTGATTGAAACAGGGCTTACTGATCAGGTGCTTGATGATCCGCAACACGCCTATACCCAACTTCTTGTTTCTTCCGTTTTGCAGGTGTGACATTATGATTTCAATTGAAAATGTATCCAAGTCTTTTGTTTTGCACAATCAGGGGGCCACAGAAATTCCAGTCATGCAGAACGCGTCCCTGACTGTTGCGGTGGGTGAATGCGTCGCACTTGTTGGTGCTTCAGGTGCTGGTAAATCCACACTTATGCGGATGATTTATGGCAATTACCTTACGGTCACTGGCCGTATTCTGGTTGGCGACGTTGATGTAGCCGCAGCTGCTCCACGCGAAATCATCCATCTGCGCCGTCATACATTGGGATATGTGAGCCAGTTTCTGCGTGTTGTTCCTCGCGTATCGACGCTTGATGTTGTGGCTGAACCGCTGCTTGCAACAGGCACACCACGCGAAGATGCGAACATTATAGCACAAAGTCTACTGGCACGACTGAACATTCCCGAACGGCTTTGGTCGCTAAGCCCCACGACATTTTCTGGTGGGGAACAGCAGCGGGTCAACATTGCGCGTGGCTTTGCATATCCATATCCGGCGTTGCTGCTGGATGAACCGACAGCGAGTCTAGATCCGGCCAATTGTGCGACAGTTCTAGCGATGATTAGTGAGGCTAAATTACGTGGTGCAGCAATTATTGGCATTTTCCACGACAATGCTGCCCGTGAAGAGATTTGTGATCGCCAGTTGGACGTGACTAAATATACACTTGGGTTGGCAGCATGAAAGGCCGATTTATAGCTGTGGTTGGCCCATCGGGTGTTGGAAAAGACAGTTTTATGGAGGCCATGGCCGATATTGATCTGCGGATCAGTCTTGCCCGACGTGTGATCACCCGCCCCAGTGACGTGGGTGGTGAGATCTTTGAAGGTGTCACAGAAGACGAATTTCGAGCAAGGCAGGCCGCAGGAAAATTCGCACTGAGTTGGGGTGCGCACGGTTTGCACTATGCGATTCCAATATCTGTCAAAGCGCAGTTGCAAAATGGGCAGGATGTCTTAGCAAACCTGTCGCGTGATGTCCTAATACGCGCTCAAGACCATTTTGCAAAGTTTGAGGTGATCAACCTGACGGCTAGTCATAATATCCTTTCAGACCGTTTGGCCACGCGCAGTCGAGAAACCACAAATCAAATTGTCGACCGCCTTAATCGGGCCTTTGTACGTCTGCCTGATAGCATTACAGCCTTTAATATCGATAATACTGGTGCGCTGGAGGGAACGGTACAAATCGCGCTCGGCTGCCTTTATCCGGTTAGGGCATAACGGTGAATTTGTTGGAACATACCATTGTTGTCTTCTCCCATCAAAGTGATTGCATCGATTACAAAAGGGGTCGGCACAATAGGGCCCAGTTGCAGCACCAGTGCGGCGATCACGACAGCCGCTTGTTGCTCCAGCAGGTCACTGCTCAGGGTCAAATGAAAGTGAAAATCATCAAAAATATACGGATAACCAAATTCAAGCATCTGCTGGTCTTGGCGGGCAGTCAGCGACGTTTGGCGGCGGCGAGCAATATCGACGTCCGTCAGTGGTGCGCGAATTGTGTCAAACGCGTGGACGGTACTCGCAGCAAAATCCCGCAACTCCTTAGGTGTGTTTTTGGGGCGCAATGCAACAAATCCGTTGTCGTGCCGCACGTCCATTGCACCGATGTCAAAAGTAGCGTGCTGGCTGGCAAATTTGGTTGCAGCTTCGTGCAACTGCTCCAAACTGGCGCCTTGCAATATCTGAAACGGCGCCTTCAGCGTGGCATGAAGCCCGTATTTTCGGGGTGTGGCTGTGATACACGCAACGTCCACATCTGCGATATGGGGGTGTGGAACGCAGTGGCCGTTTGCACTGTCCCACCCCAACCAAGCGCTACCCCAATCCGCAAATGCGCCTGCTGGCGTAAAAAATATAGCATATCTTTTAAACATTTGATCTCCACCGCAGATACATCCATCTGCCAAACTCGCGTGACATTAACATGACAAAACAAACTATTTTTGCCAATGCCACACTGATCCTAGATGACGAAGTTGTCAGAGGCTCCGTGCGGCTTAAGGATGGTATTATTGCCGGTATCGATAGTGGTAATTCAGTGCCTTCAGGCGCGTTGGATCTTGAGGGTGATTATCTTTCCCCCGGTTTGGTCGAGCTTCACACTGATAATCTTGAGCGCCATCTAGCACCGCGGCCTTCGGTGGATTGGCCATATCGTGCCGCCATTCTGGCCCATGATCGCGAACTCGCGGGCACTGGCATCACTACGGTTTTTGATGCGATCCGTGTTGGGTCGATCATATCTGGTGCTAGCAAGCGGTACGGTAAATATGCTCGGCAAATGACTGATGAAATTTTATCCATGAGGAAAAAAGGTCTGCTCAGGATTAGTCACTACATACATTTGCGCGCGGAGATTTGTTCCGAAACATTAGCAGAAGAATTTGCAGAGTTTTCCCCCGAAGACCGGATTGGTATTGTATCGATGATGGATCATACCCCAGGTCAGCGGCAATTTGCGGATCTTAAAAAATTTGAAACCTATACACGTGGTAAATACAGTTTTGGAGATCAGGAATACAGCGACTACGTGGATTTTCTTTACGGCCTTCAATCGCAATTTGGTGAAAGCCATGAGGCTGCGACAGTATTTGCAGCTAAAAGGTTAGGTGCTACATTGGCAAGTCACGATGATACGACCGCAGATCAAGTGGTGACCAGTCAAGGACATGGTGTGACTATGGCTGAGTTCCCGACCACTATTGAAGCGGCTGATGCCTGCCATGTGCATGGAATTGCGACAATTATGGGTGCTCCCAACCTTATTCGTGGAGGATCACACTCTGGCAATGTTGCAGCGGCTGAATTGGCCAAGCTGGATCGTTTGGACATCCTGTCCTCGGATTATGTACCATCGGGTTTACTAATGGCAGCGGTTCAACTGGGTGACATTTGGGGTAATTTGCCGCGTGGTATCGCGACTGTCACCAAAAGACCTGCCGTTGCGGTTGGTCTGAGTGATCGAGGATCTCTGCGCATTGGACAAAAAGCTGATGTCATACGGTATGCAATTATAGACGGAACACCTGTCCTACGAGAAACGTGGAGCGCGGGCGTACGCGTATTTTGAACCATCACTATTCGTATCAATTTGGAGATTAGGTATGATAAAATTTAAGTAGCAGTTTTTGATTGGGCTGGCACAACAGTCGGTTTTGGCATTTTTTGCAGCAATCAGCTAATTTGTGAGCAATTTTTTGGTGGATATTATCGATTGTAAAGATAAAAAAAGCTCCTTCTTCGAAATGATCGTCATATCAAGATTACAATGGATGATCTCCTCAAGCTTTGTGCTTTATGCGAACCGCGTGTTATTGGAGTTTTTTGCGAATTGTGAATTTTCCACCATTGGGTCAAAGGTTTTCTGCAAAAGCAACGTGGCCGTAGTATGCCTCGGAACTTAATATTAACATGCGCAGCCAGATTTTGACCGTTAGCGAAGACTACGGTGTTCGCAATCAAACCAGCTGTGCTCAAAGTGGAAAGAGATACCCGGTGCTCCTGATATGTGGAGCAATTAAATCAAATAATTTTTTGTTTTCCATATTTTAAAATGTTTTATATTTTATTCTGTTGGAGCCTGAGCTGCTCCCTTTGGAAAGCTAACATAAACTATATTTTCTGTTTGTGCAGCCTGCTGAATTGCTTCGATGACCCGCATGGTCTTAAGGCCTTCATCAGCAGTGACTAAAGGTGTGTCTACTCCGCGTATGACGTCAGCGAAGTGCATGATTTGATTTAGTAGTGGATCAGAATTTTCGCGTGGCATTGCCGTTGCCGACATCGGAGTCCACCAGCTTGCTTTCCCGTCATGACGCCACAATCGCATGTCAGGGATAGACAATGATCCTTCAGAACCACCGATCAAATAACAACTTTGATCTGTTGCTGGATAAATCGGATATTCGCGCGATGTCAACTCCCAACTCCACGGTGAAACGATGCTATCGGAAACAGTAATTGTACAAATTGCTCCGCTTTCGAACCGTAAAACAGCAGCAGCAAGGTCTTCATTGTCAAATCCGCGTTTGGATGGGGTCATTTGTGCCTGCACTGTCAAGACCTCACCGCAAAAGTGGCGCATAAGGTCGATATCATGCACAAGATTGACCAAAATTGGCCCTGCGCCTCTTTCTTTGCGCCACGGTGCGGCTTCAAAATAATCATCTGGTTTGTAGAACCAACAGGTGACCTGCGCTGCTCGAATTTCCCCGATCGCACCACCTTGGATTAAAGACTTGGCTTTGCGGATTAGGGGGTTGTGACGGCGATGATGACCGACCAAAACGGGTACGCCCGCTTTCTCAGCTGCCTTTGCCAGCAACGTCGCCTCTGCTGCAGATGCCGCAAGAGGCTTTTCGATCAAAACAGGAATACCCCTTTTGATACAGGCCAAACCGCCCTGCAAGTGTAGGGGGGTCGGCGTCGATAAGATCACGCCGTCCACTGCGTTAGCCTGGAATAAATCATCTAAATTGACAAACACTGGTGTTGCACCGATGGCCATCTTACTGGGTTCGACAATCGCACCAAGCTCAACCCCATTAGCTTGTTCAATCGCTGTCATGTGCCGTTGCCCCACAAGGCCCGCCCCCACCACTGCAAGTCTTACCTTTTTGCTCATAAATGCCTCACGCCATAAGTTGCACAAAAGTTATCAATCTTTTCATGATAAACAAGAATATATGAGGTTATTAATATTGACCTATTTTGACTTAAATTAAGATCATCAGATAATTGCTATGCACTCCACAATTTTATTGATGGATAAAATTAAAAATTTGCAGCTGAATGACTACAGTTGATTAAGCTACTTATGAAATAATCCTGCATAACATTATCTTTGGCATGTTAAGATCAGGATAAACACTTTAGAATCGAAAGTATTGGTATACGTTAAGATGCCTGCGTATCAACTTTGTGCTAAACTTTGAGCAAGCTGGCAAACGAAGGTTCTGAAAACGTAGTGAAAGAGCATAATCTTTTGGTGCCTCTAGTTTACGGAGTGACCTGACAAAAATTGTCAACCTTCGCATTTTGCCCAAACGCTCGGCGCTTAATGCCTCGATCATGATTGGTGGTGCAGATTGGAAAGGCCATCTCATAGCTACTATTATAGACATCACTTTTTTGAACAGAGTGTTTTCGAGGGTCTTGGTCCCTGCATCAAAAAATAGCCATAAATGTCGATGTTTTGTGCATGATAGACTTTTTTATATTGGTTACAAGCAGAGCCCTAACAGACGCGGGCTGTGCTGTAATGACTATTAGGGTCATTTGTAATTTTGATGAAATTTTTAACTGTTCTGGCTCAAAATCATTTCGACGTCTTTCGCAGTTGGCAAGGTCTCAACTGCAGCTGGATGGCGCACTTTCAGTGATGCCGCGGCATTCGCCCACCGCACCGCATTAAGTTCAGAATATCCATGAACCAACGCTAACGTGAATGCTCCGTGCCAGACATCTCCAGCCCCAAGTGTATTAACTGCATGCGTCAGAAAAGTGGGGACTTCTGTAAAATCATTCCCATCATGGCAAAGTACTGGCAATGGGCCCCGGGTGACAGCGCACCATCCGCCAAGATGAATCGCAACCTCAGCTAATGCCGAGCTGTCGTTATTCCCAGTGTAATCAGTGAAACCTTGTTGAGAAAAAATGATGTGGCTGGCATTCATAAGTGCCTCTTCGGCAACTGCGACCGGAGCTTCGGCATCAATCACAGCTGGCTTTCCCGCACTTCGTGCAGCTTGAACAATCTTAACCGCTCCATCAGGCCACCTCGTGTCGACCAAAGCGGCATCAAAGGGGAAAGTCTCTTGCAAGTTAAAATATTTTGGCACCAAAGTAGCGTCGCGGTAGTTTATAATCGTACGGTCACCATCTCTAGTAATTATGTTGGCAGATTGAGACGTTGTCGTCCCCGAAACTGTGGTGACATATTGGTCGTCCACTCCGCGGTCCGCCATTTTTTGGCGCAATAAAACTCCAAACATATCATCGCCTATGGCACCAACAAGGCTCACTCGGCCACCAAGGCTTGCGATGGCGGATGCTGCGTTCATTGCTCCGCCACCGGTGATCAAACTTAACCCAGCCGCTTCATTTTTACTGCCTTTGTTTGGGAAAGTTGTAACCTCGAATACAAGATCAACCGTAATTAAACCTGCGCAAATGACCCTTGCCATTTAGTATAATCCCCGTTTTTTTGGATCCTATCCATATAATATGCAACTAACATGTTACATTGACAGCCAGCGTGCAACCAGTAACATGCAAAAAGTATATTGCATTTTTAAAGGATGAACAAATGGGGGCGAACATCGAGAACTTCGGTATTTCAACTGCTTTGCTTACTCCGTTTCACGGTGACGGGGGCCTAAACATCCCAGCGTTTTGTAGCCATGCGAATGCAATTCTACAAAACGGCGTCAATGGTATAACGCTATTTGGAACCACTGGCGAAGGAGCTTCGATTGGTTTTAGTGAACGGTCCGACGTGATCTCAGCATTAATCAATAGCGGAATATCCACTGATATAATGACGCTTGGATTGTGTGCCTCTGCTATTGCCGATGTTCTGGCGCAAATCGATCAAGGCGTAGCGCTTGGGGTTAAGCGTTTCCTACTTTTACCACCATTCTATTTTAAGGATGTGGATGATGCTGGGTTGTTTGAATGGCATTCCAAATTATTTGAACAGGCAGATCCCCGCGCCACGTTTATCCTATATCATATACCACAAGTCAGTCAGGTGCCTCTGTCTTTGAAATTGGTTAAGCACCTCCATAAGACCTTTCCCGACCACATTGTAGCAATCAAAGACAGTGCTGGGAAATGGGCTAACACTAAAGCTCTTTTGGAGGCTGGGGAAATCCCAGTTTTAGTTGGCGATGAACGACTTTTGCATAAAGCTGCTGCAATGGGTGCGGTTGGATCAATCTGTGGGGTTGCCAACCTTTTCCCTAAACGCATGCGTACCCTGTTTGACACGCAAGCAGAAGATGTTGATTTGTCTGCGGATGTAAATCTAATTGTTTCTTTCCCTGTGATACCTGCGTTGAAGCAAGCGATGGTAGCGATGACTGGTGACGCAAGCTGGGGTAATCTTCGCGCTCCACTACAACCTTTAGCTGGCAAGCAAAGTGCTGCAATCACGGCGAAGTTTTCACTTGATAATGTTAAATGACAAATTCTGACGGCCTTCGTATGCGCGATCATGCGTATTCCAACTTTACGGAAAAGCTGTTGGCGCGTGACATACGGCCTGGTCAGATATTGTCACAACGTGAGTTAGTCAAACTTACGGGAATGCCCCTTGGTGCGATTCGTGAAATGATTCCACGACTTGAAGCGGACGGTCTGATAAAAACTGTCCCCAAACGTGGTTTGCAGATTCTTTCTATCGATCTCGACTTAGTTCGTAACGCTTTTCAACTGCGAGGCATTATCGAGGCTGAGGCTATTTCAAAATTTTGCAAGTCTGCCACCACTGAAGAAATCGAACAGTTAATAGCAGAGCATGAACAAATTCGTAACCTCGCCGGCGTAACAGTTTCGCCAGAGGTTCTTCGGACAGCCCAGCAAGTTGACTGGGCTTTTCACGATCGGATTATCGATGCGATGGAGAATTCGATTATCTCAGACATTCACAGAATTAACGCGATAAAAATCCGATTAATTCGAAACACTGATACACGGATGTTGCCCGAATTGGTCGTGCCAGTTTTGACGGAACATCTTGCTATTCTAAACGCTCTAGCACAGCGCGATAGCGCCGGCGCAGTCAGGGCCATCCATTCACATATCAGCAGCGCCAAACGTCGCGCGTTGGGCATGTAAAATTATTTTCACGGCGTGTGTGCCATGAAAAATCTAAGCGGTACAAAAGCCGCATTTAAAATGAGAGGATACCTAATGATTAAAAGATTTACGAGACGCACTTTATTGGCCCTAACTGCAGCTACATTGGCAGCCCCCGTTTACGCTGATGATATGATGACATTACGTTTTTCGTCACCTGCATCTGAGACTGATCAGCGTTCAATTGCGTTGGCTGAAGTTTTCGCACCAGCTGTCGCGGCCTTCGCAACTTACGAGCCGCACTATAATGCATCGTTGATTGCACAGGGTTCCGAATTGGAATCCATTGTATCCGGTGACTTAGAGATGTCGATTACATCTGCACAGGAATTAGCACAATTTTTCCCAGAATTTTCGATCTTCGCTACAGGTTATGTACACCAAGACGCCGCTCATCAAGTAGCTGTTTTTAACGACCCATTGATGGATGCCTTCAAGCAGACGGCCGAAGATGAACTTGGTGTGAAATTGCTTGCGGTTATGTATCTTGGCCAGCGCCACGTCAATTTACGCCAAACCAAAGAAGAACTTACAGTGAGCACACCAGCAGATCTGGCTGGTGTGAATCTTCGGATGCCGGGCACAGACGCATGGCAGTTCTTGGGCAAAGCACTCGGTGCAAACCCAACTCCAATGGCTTTCACCGAAGTTTATACAGCACTTCAGACTGGTTCAGTTGATGGGCAGGACAATCCGCTTCCAACTGTTGTTGATGCTAAATTTTATGAAGTGACAAACCAAATTGTTTTAACATCGCACTTAGTTGATCTGAACTATGTCGCGTTTTCTAAAGCCGTTTGGGATGATCTGAGCGAAGGTCAACAAGCAACCGTTCAAGCTGCAGTAGACGCAGCAGCAGAAAGTGGGCGCGCGATGCAACTTGAAAAAGAAACAAGCCTAGTTTCATTCTTGACTGAGAATGGCTTGGAAATTTACACACCAGACCTTTCTGCATTTCGTACGCATGTTCAGGGACAGTACGCAGGGTCAGAGCTTGCAGCCAGCTGGCCAGAGGGTGTGTTGGAAAAGATCAATAGTCTTGGTAATTAATTATACGACGCCTCTGCAATAGAAGGACGGTTTAGACCGTCCTTCTATTTTAGTTTTTTCTATGGCCTACATAGTGTTGGGCATTATTATACTGGAATGCCCATTGGAAAAATTTCAGACCAGTTTACGCCACTTTGCCGAAGCCGTTGCGGCAACTATAATGGCTTTGATGTTTCTGACGTTCATACTGCAGATCGTCGTGCGATATTCAGCCCGACTAGTATGGCTGCCTGAACAATTTCCATTTCTTAACCCGACAGGATATGGCTGGACATTGGAGTTTTGTCTTCTGCTTTGGGTCTGGCTTGTGTTTTGGGGGAACGCTTTTGTGGTAAGGGAACGTGACCATGTCACTTTTGACATTTTATTTTATGCTGTACACCCTGCCACTCGTCGTTGGTTTATTATTGTATCTGGTGTCGTAATCTGCATTGGCTTTATCTTTTCCATTGAACCGACTTTGTCCAAATTTTACATTTTAAGGCTAAAAAGAACTGCAACCCTATCAACCGTTTTTGGTGATTGGATACGAATGCGAGACATCTACTCTATTTATATAGTCTTCCTTGTCGCCGTTGCTCTTAGATATGCATGGGCAGTCTATCGCGCAGTCAAGTTTGGGGTTGAAGAACCTGAACACGATCCTGTTGAGGATACTGCACGATGAGTATCGAATTTTTTGTTTGTATTATAACACTTTTCTTACTTGCTGGTATTGGAATGCCGATTGCTTACGCGATCATGATTGCGTCCTTAACCTATCTATTAACTGGGGGGAACGGCGTCGGCATCATGGGCAAAGTTCTTATGGATGGGCTTTATCAAAGCTTCATCCTGTTGGCAGTACCGTTGTTTATTGTTGCTGCCAATATCATGAATGCAGGCACGATCAGTGACAGGCTACTAAGCTTTTGCGTTGCCCTTGTGGGACGCTTTCGAGGGGGCCTTGGTCACGTTAATGTAGTTGCATCACTAATCTTTTCGGGGATGTCTGGTTCTGCCGTTGCTGACGCTGCAGGAATCGGAAAAATCATCATACAAATGATGACAAAAAGTGGTCACTACACGCGTGGATATGCAGCTGCAATCACAGCAGCATCTGCTACGATTGGCCCAATTATTCCACCATCTATTCCAATGGTACTGTATGCTTTGGTCTCGAATACATCCATTGGATATCTCTTTTTGGGCGGGATTATACCTGGGTTGATGATGGGTGCGGTTTTAATGGGAATGAACACATTTCTGTCCCATCGCCGTGGGTTTGCGATTGAAGATCCTGTTCCCTTGTCTGAACTGCCCCGACGTACAGCCAACGCCTTTCCTGCATTATTGATGCCTGCAATTTTATTGTATGGAATTTACGGCGGTGTGACGACGCCAACTGAAGCCGCAGCTGTTGCCGCTTTTTACGCGTTGATGCTAGCGGCACTTTTTTATCGCGCGCTTAGCTTCCGTGCACTCTACGGAATACTCGTCGAAAGTGCGCGATCCTCTGCAGCCGTTGGCTTGGTGATCGGTGGTGCGTTAATCTTGAACTACGTGGTTGCGTCGGAAAACATCCCCAACATCTTAGCTCAGCGTTTGGTTGGGCTTGATGTTGAACCCTTGGCTTTTCTGCTTAGCGTCACCTTTCTGCTTTTGCTTTTGGGGTGTGTACTTGATGCAACGACGATCATTCTGGTGATCCTCCCACTTTTTTTACCAACATGCCGTGAACTCGGAATCGATTTGGTGCATTTTGGCGTCGTTGCTGTTGTAAATTGTATGATTGGCTTGATTACGCCGCCATATGGTATTTTACTCTTTGTATTAAATGCTGTGACACAAATTCCATTATCAGAAATCATCAGCGAAATTTGGCCATTTTTAATTGCGTTACTCTTGGCATTGCTGGCGTTGGTGTTGTGGCCAGGTCTGGTCTTATGGCTGCCCAGACTATTTGGTTACGCTGGATAAAAAGGGTTACGTTTTAGAAAGACTGTTGGGCTTTGTTGCACAAAGGGGCTGTAAGAAGCCAGATCGATAAGGCTCGATCATGAGCTGCCGGATATCTGACGCATACGAGACTACGAACTATTAGAATTATAACTGAGCGCTGAAGTAGCTCAGGTCTTTGTTAATTTGGTTTGATACCACGATGGAGTCGGAGGCGAAGCCTTAGGGCCATTTTGGGCTTCTTCAAAATTGCAGGAATGTAGCCATATAAGCTTGCCTCACGACCACGGTGCTTTTAGGTTTTGCCTTAGAGTCATAAGTGTTTTTAATATGTGCAAAAGTGACTATATTTGAACGTTGTTAGTGGCCGGAAGAAAAGAACGTAAACCCCGCGAACTGATGCTCTCAACACCTAGATCTATACTCAAGTATAGTCCCAATGTCCTAGCAGGCGCTTGATACGGTCGTAATACGCCTTGTATAATGTTTTCACTGCATGATTTGGATGAGCCCCGCGTTTGTTTTTGTGATCAAGTGAATCCAGTGGAGAAAATATAATGGCTGACCTTATTGTTGGGCCTAGCAGTAGTTATCCTGACATCGAAACTGCCCTAGATGCTGCAAGCCAAGGCGATACAATTATATTATCGCCCGGCTATAGCGACGAGATTGTGACCGTCACAAAAAATGACATTACTATAGTTGGAGATTTGTCGTCACAAAACATTGCGGTGACCATTGGTAGCGGTGTTTCGGGGCTGGTCTTGTCAGGTGAAGCACCAATAAATGTGACTAATTCTGGTGGTAACGACACAATTTCTGGCAACGACGGTGCCAATGTCATAACTGTCACGGGCGGGAGCGATGTGGTTGATGGTGGGGCTGGCGATGACCGGCTGGTGGTCGATTATAGTTCAACAACTGCTGCGGTTACGGGGACCGCCTCTGCCATTGGTAGTGATCAAGGCACTGTCACCATAATAGGTTTATCGATTGAGCATTACACGGTGTCAACTGGATCTGGCATTGATACGCTGACTTTTTTAAATGGCAATAACATTATTGATGGGGGCACGACTGGAGCCAATACAATAACTGTTGGGTCTGGCAACAACACGATCACTAGTGGTACTGGCATTGATGGGATAATCGCTGGGACCGGTAACAATTACATTGATGCTGGCACAATCGGGGCCAACACGATCACAGTTGGCCCGACTGGGTCTGGTAACAACACGATCATCAGCGGTACTGGCATCGACACAATTATTGCCGGGAACGGTGATAATACCATTAATGCCGGCACTGGTGGGGCCAACACTATCACGGTTGGCCCGACTGGGTCTGGTAACAACACGATCATCAGCGGTACTGGCGTTGACACAATCATTGTCGGGAACGGTGATAATACCATTGATGCAGGCACTGGTGGGGCCAACACTATCACGGTTGGTCCGACTGGATCTGGTAACAACACGATCATCAGCGGCACTGGCGTTGATACAATTATTGTCGGGAACGGTGATAATGTAATTAATGCCGGCACTGGTGGGGCCAACACTATCACGGTTGGCCTGACTGGGTCTGGTAACAACACAATCATCAGCGGTTCTGGTATTGACACAATCACTGTCGGGGAAGGTGATAATTATATCGAAGGCGGAGATGGTGCTAACACCATCACCGTTGGGCCAGGTGGGGTTGGCAATAATACAATAATAAGTGGTAGTGGCATTGATACAATCTCGGTTGGGAGCGGCGATAACTTTATTGACGCAGGCACCGGTGGTGCCAATACGATCACAGCCGGATTAGGTAATAATACCATCTTAAGTGGCAGTGGCATCGATGGGATCACTGCTGGTCATGGGAATAACTACATCGAAGGTGGCGAAGGCGCGAATACGATCGCAGTTGGGCATGGTAATAATACCATCTTAAGTGGCAGCGGCATCGACACAATCACCGCTGGGAATGGCAACAACTACATCGAAGGTGGCGAAGGCGCGAATGCGATAACCACTGGAAACGGCAATGATATTGTTTCGTCTGGAATTTCAGCTGATACGATCGTCACGGGGGCTGGAAACGATATCATCAAAGACGGCGGTGGTGCAGGGGCTGTGTCGGCAAGTTTCGGACACGATCGTCTTGTCATGGATTTTTCCACGGCAACGACAGCCATCACCAACACTGTTACAGGTGCCTCTAGCCACGGTGGTGTGCTTGGTGGCACGACCTATACAGGCGTTGAAGAATTCCACATTACCACAGGCAGTGGTAACGATATACTCCTCGGCGGTGATGGTGCTGACATTCTAGATGGTGGAGCTGGTGCAGACAGTTTGTCTGCTGGTGGTGGGTCTGACGTTGTTTACGGTGGCGTAGGCGATGTGGTTGATGGTGGCGAAAATATTGATGGTAGTGATTTTGATGTTTTGGTTCTGAAAGACTTTGGTAATTACAGAATTGATCTAAACAACCCGCTTGATCCTGAAAGTGGTATTGTTGCGCAGTTGGATGGTGACGGACACGAAACTGGATCAGTAGCGTTTACCGGAATTGAGAGCATTGAGTTTGTCGATAATACTATCACTATCTCTGAGGATACCATACTGGAGGGGGCCCTTTTCACCCCTGTGGCAACCACAACTGTTACTACTTTTGTCGTAGGTTCTTCTACCTATGTTGCCGGTCAGACCGCGGCCCGCACTGAAGGTAATCTGACAATCAATTCTGACGGCAGCTACACATTTACGCCGACCCCGAATTACAACGGGCCAGGTCCTGTGACGACCTACTCAACCGTTGATACATTAAATCCGTCTAACTCCGGAACTTCGTCTTTAAAAATTTACGTTGAACCAGTTGATGAAACCCGCCCTGTTTACGTTCTTGACACGAATGATGCGCCAGTGGCTGTGGCTGACACTGCCACAACGCTGGAGGACACGCTGGTCAACATTGCTGTTCTTGGCAATGACACGGACGTAGATGGAGATGCGTTGACGGTCACTACAGCGACAGCGACCAGCGGTACTGTGTCGATCAAGGCTGATGGGACGCTGGATTACACGCCAAATACGGATTTTGTTGGCAACGATACTATCAGCTATATCGTGTCCGACCCTGCTGGATTAACCGCAACAGCTAACGTCACAGTTACTGTCTCAGCAGTTAATGATGCGCCAGTGGCTGTGGCTGACACTGCCACAACGCCGGAGGACACGCTGGTCAACATTGCTGTTCTTGGCAATGACACGGACGTAGATGGAGATGCGTTGACGGTCACTACAGCGACAGCGACCAGCGGCACTGTGTCGATCAAG
>JAPKAD010000038.1 GCA_028825445.1 Octadecabacter sp. | reverse complement strand
GCGCTTCATTCAGCCAATAAAGATTGCTCACTCTATACCCCAAACTTTGGGACTTTGAATAATGCAAAATAGCAGCAGCAAGTAGTTTCTTGGGTCCTGAACCTACGGAACGAAAAAAAGATCAACACAGAATTACTTTACCCAATGCCATCCCATTTGGCAGACACCATGTGTGGCAGCAAGAACGGAACGCCATGACCTGTGGGTGGTGCTGCGTTGACCCGAACATCACACTTATAAGCTGTCGATAGATGACTGTCGGTCAGAACGCTGATGGGGCTATCTTGAACGACCATCAGACCAGCTGCCAATAGTGCAACGCTGTCCGCAAACATAGCTGTCAGATTTAAGTCATGCATGACCGCAATCACACTTCCTCCCGCGTCCGCAAAGTCCCGTATAATTTTCATCACTTCAAGCTGATGCCCAATATCAAGGGCAGACACGGGTTCATCCAAAAACAACCATGACGCTTTATTGTCGTGCACCGGCTGCCACACCTGCACCATTACGCGGGCCAACTGGCATCGCTGCTGTTCACCTCCTGACAGCGCGTGGTAAAACCGCCCCTCAAACCCCGCCAGCCCAACATGAGCCAACGCACGTACCGGAAGATTGTCGTCATTGGCATTAAGGCCCGCCAGAAGGCCCAGTCGGATGACCTCAAGCACTGTAAACGGAAATGCCAGCACAGTGGCTTGCGGCAAAACTGCCCGGCGCACAGCAAGGGCAGCTGTTGAATATGATCGAACATCCACCCCATCGAGACTGATAGTGCCAGTGTAGGGCAACTCACCCGTCATCGCTTTAAGAAGCGTCGTTTTACCCGACCCGTTCGGGCCTACAATAATAGTCACAGCACCCACTTGCGCCGTAAATGATACGTCTTTTAGAACGGTTGTGCCCGATACGGCGACAGATATATTTTTAACATCAAGCATTTTACATATCCAAAATGCCACGATTGCGCAGCAGAATATAAAGAAAAAACGGCCCACCAATGGTCGCAGTTACAATACCGATTGGCAGTTCTGCGGGAGCGATTATGGTACGCGAAATCATATCAGCGACCAACAATAAAGATGCCCCCAATAGCGCTGAGGCTGGTAACAGATACCGATGATCCGGCCCAATTATCAGACGCAAAAGATGCGGTATTACAATACCAACGAACCCAATACCACCAGACACCGCCACCGCTGCCCCAGTTGCACCAGCCACGGTTAGGATCGCCACATTCTTCATGCGTTGCACACGTATCCCCAAATGCTCAGCCGTAGCCTCACCTAATGTCAAACCGTTTAATCCCTTTGCCAGAAAGGGCATAGTAGCCAATGCCAAAATGATCAACGGAGCGGCGACAGCAAACTTTGCCCACGTCGCACCTGCCAGCGATCCAAGGCCCCAAAACGTCAAATCACGCAGTTGTGCGTCATCAGCCATATAAACTAAAACACCTGACAACGCGCCAGACAACGCCCCCACTGCAATGCCAGCCAACAACATAACAGCAACAGATGTGCGCCCGCCATTGGTCGAAACCTTGTAGAGCAACATCGTCGTAAGCCAGCCACCTAGGAAAGCCGCAATCGGTACAGTGTAAATTCCTGTCAGCGCGGCAATGGTAGGCGGTAACATGCCCCCCAAGACAATCGCCAAAATTGCGCCAAGCCCTGCACCCGCACTGACACCCACCAAACCGGGGTCGGCTAAGGGGTTGCGAAACAACCCCTGCATGACCGCACCAGATACTGCCAATGATGCGCCGACCAGGACCCCCATCAACGTGCGGGGTGCACGGATATCAAACAGGATCACGCTTTCAACCAAACCTATCTCTTCACCTGCGACCCATGCCATCAACACCTCAAACAGGGATGTTCCTGAAGCCCCAACCGTCAGACTCGCTATTGCGACGAAGACAAGCAAAACCGCGCTAAACGCAATTGCCCTTACTGCAAGGCGGCGGCGGTCACCAGGTGCGGTCCGCAACGAATGTTTAACGATTTTGGACGGTTCGAACACAACCAAGGGTCATTCATCGCCATAAAGGGATGTGTGCAATTGCAATGCAGCCTCGGGCGTACGTGGACCAAACCCCAGCAGCAGCAGACCATCGATGCGCACAACGCTTTGTGTCTGTGCCGCAGCAGTCGTGGAAATCGCAGGGTTCGCCCACAGGTCAACATTCCCAACCGAATGATCACCTCCACGATCCATCATAACAATGACATCGGGATTTGCTGCAGTTATGGCCTCGTCAGTCAGAAGTTTGTATCCCTCAAAATCAGTAATGGCGTTGATGCCCCCAGCAAGATCGATAATGCCGTCTGCAGCGGTATTATCACCCGATGCCATAATCCGCCCACCCTGGGTAGACAGGATAAACATTACCCGTGCAGGTGTATCCACAGAAGTATTAAGGGAGGCCAGTTGCGCGTCTACCTCAGCGGCCAACGCATCACCTTTTTCGGGCACCCCAAGCGCATCTGCAACAGCCCGGATTTTTACACCAACTGCACTGCGATCATACCCGTCAGGCACAGTGATAAACGGGATGTCTGCGGCACGCATCACAGCGATAGTTTCAGGCGGCCCACTGCCGTCTTCGGCGATGATAAGCTGTGGATCAACCGATAGGATGCCCTCGGGCGAAAGTGCACGCATGTACCCAACATCAGGTAAATTTTTAGCCTCGGCGGGATAAGATGATGTGGTATCACGCGCAATTAAGCGATCCTGTTCACCCAATGCGTAGATAATTTCAGTGACCGACCCACCGATGGATAAAACACGAACTGCCGATATTCCGTCAGCTTTGGCTGAAGTAACGAGTAATCCAACGGCAATTGCCAATGCAGTAACTGATGCAGGGATGTTAAGTTCAAATGCAGGGATCATGACTCATGCGTCCTCTGAATGGAGGGTTGGAAGGGTGTCGATCAGGCTGCGAAACGCTGCAGTATGGTCGACCACGTCGTTTTCTTTGCGACGTCCGAACATTTGAAGGATCAGCGCGCCGTGTTGATCGAAAGCCTCGATTGAAATGGCAAATCCACGTTTGGTTGGCTTTTCAACGGCCCATACTTCGGCCACGTGATCCGCTCGTAGATGCAGATTGAAATCGGGGTCCATCACGTTTTGCCATGGACCCATCGACTTCACAGCGTTGAGTGGACCGGTGTGAATTTGAATGCAACCAGGGTTGCCAACGAACACCAAGACTTCGGTATCAACCTGCCCCAGTGCAACCAGCGCGTCGTTTAACGCCCAAGGAGCGAGCGCTTTGACGAGCGGCGCACCCGCGATCCGGTACGCACCAAGGCGGTTCATCTTAAGTTTGGATGTCAGCCGCATGAACTGATGCGTGTCCGTCATCCGATTCCATTCTTTGCGCAGGATATCAGCCTTGTTCACATCCACCTTCGCAATTTCAACAGCGGCGCGTGCACTCAGTTCTATGCTGTCAGATATCTCGCCCGTGGCCAGATTGCCCATCATCGCCTCGAAGGCCACCATGTTCGTACCGTCGCGGCTAAACACCTTGTGAATGGCATCGCCTGCGGCGTCAAACACCTGTAACGAATGACGCGGGCCACTGTCAGTTTCTGTCGTGACAGCAAACCCGTGCACCCAGTTACTTTGGAATATGCGCAGATCAATATCTGCATTTAGCACCATAGCGGCGTGATCCCCTGGATGATAGTTTTCGTACACACCTACCTTTTCATGCACAACGCTTCTGTTGCGCGTCAGCCCCATAACGGGGCCACATACGCTCAGCGCAGGCATGATCGCATCAGGTGCTGATGTAATGCGCCGCGCGCCCTGTGCGGCCACAAGCGCCGCTTCGCCTATACCAAGTTGGTCAGCAATATCGCGCGCTCGCATTTTAGGGTTTTCTGCGATGTGATGACGCATCGCATTTGGTGTAAGTTTAGCGTCCAGTTCCATAAGTGTCATCCTGTTCTAGCTTTAAAATTTCGGCCTCAGGCAAGCTGGCGATAGGATTGGCTGGCTGGTGACTGCGTTAAATGGGGATAATCAAAATCTTGACTGTTTTAATAAGGTATTTTAGGGAAGGCAAGATAATCTGCCAAATAAGCCAAAAATTAACGTTTTTTCTGAGCGGGCAAGTTACAAAACGACAAGCTCTAAACGCGCCCTTCTGGGCGCGATTATCTTAGCGTCTACAGAAAAGGAACACCGCTCGAATAAATCGTCCTTGGTGTAGGCCGCATCTAATGAAACCCACATTATCATCACCGTTGATGGGTGGACAAATTTTAAAACGCTAGACACACGTGGAGCACAAGCACAAAATTAAGCAGGGCGATCCTCAAAGTGTTTGGGGCGTGATTTCTGGCGCAGACTGAGTGTTTACCAACATTAGAACCATATCGAAAACAAGATTCACTGTGTGAGGCTGTTTAATCAGTGCCTTGCTGCGCGTAACTTTGATCTGCAAGTGACCACTGTTCAAATCTACGCCGCGATCCTAAATAACTTTACTTAACTTGGCATTCCCTGAACTATGACTGTAATCAAAATTTGGCCTGGGTAAAAGAAAAGCCCAGCATCAGGCAATTTTGTGCAACAAAGCCCCACTTAAAAAGGTTATATTTAAACACAATTATGCTTGAAGCAAGGCAGACTGCTCAAAGCGCGAGACACCAGTTTGGTCTGGTTGATCCTTACCGATCAACTGCGCAGCTTCGATCCTAACGACCTTTTAGGTGCAGATTAGAACGCATTAAAATCAAGCATTGGCCATATAATCCGCTGGATAAAGCGATTATCTGGCTCAACGATATTGTTGAGGTATTTAAATTTAATAATAGCAATCATCTAACCAATTCCCCTAGGGTATGAGCATAACGATTAGATTTTGGAAGACAGCTAAGTTGGTACGACTTTTGTTGATGGCAGCACGATCCAGGATACCGTTTGTACCAATCACACGCTTGAAGAACCTTCGCGTGGCAGCAATATTGCGGCGTCTGACAGCATAAAACTAAGGGTTTTCACATCAAGATTTACAATAAGGTACATATAAGTTCATTTGCCCCAGATCTTGATATATGGCTCATCCATCAGCAAATACATGGCGGGAGACTTATTTACAGCCTTCGCACTAATAATGACCAGCGGTGGAAACCGCACATCAAACATTTTCAAATTATATAAGCAATTTCATAGCCACATTCTACCATAATCTCTTAAAATTAAATATAATACACCACTCTGGACCTAAAAAACACTGACCAAGGTCATGCTTGTGGGGAATTTGTTTTTTAAAATAAATTTTGATTTTAATATCTTACCCTAAAGAACAAAGTCTCGCGCCTGACACAACTCATCTGTCTCACTCAAACGCGAAAAATTGGCAATAGACCCAAAAATAGTTTATTCGCCAATTTGATCGCACGGATCGTTTCGTTCAATAGTAGGTGTGACAAGCGCATAGTCGTAAAGACCAGGATTGCCGACACCACCTTCCAAATGGCCTAATGAGGCGATTTTTGCAGCTTTATCTGCATGCTGCGCCATCATTGGCGCGCCCCAGTCATTGCGGGCATGACCGTTGCCCGTAATCACAACAACAGGACCACCGGTTTGTCCAAGTGCTGTAAGTGCGGCATCTGCCAAAGTCGCGTCACGCATGCGCTGGACCTCGATCATATTGGGTATCATTTCGCGAGGCATTTTACTGCAATGCGCCCGAAATTGAAGGTCAACACGCGCTTGAAAGGTGGCCTCATCCAATGGAACTTCAAGACCAAACAGAGAACCCACAGGTCCAAGGCTGAGTGCCGCACCATCTTTATAGGCGCGCATCATCACAAAGCGTGGTTGTGATGCGCCGTATGGAATTGCATCTCTCAGCGCTTGAAAAATCGGAAAATAAATCTCCATTGAAGGCCAGCCACTTTGCGTCCAGCCAATTATACTATCCAGTTCTGCAGCGGTAATAAATTCCAGATCTCGCACTTTATCAGCCTGCGCAACACTCAGCATTTCAAAGACCACCGCGGAAGGATTAATTGCTGCAATAATTGCGGCCTGACTTTGATGATGATAGGGATTATCATGTATTTCGCCAAGAAAGATCACATCAGCATCTGATAAAGCAGTGATGAGTGCCGCCGATGGTTCTGCAAAAGCTTGGGTCGCAAAGCAAAGTCCAAGGGCTGCTATCATTCGAGAAAATTGTTTCATTTTAGCGGTCTTTCCAAAAACTGTTAGCAGTCCCAAGGGACCTGCATCTCACTCCACATGATCAATCAGGTAAAGTTATTTTTAGCGCACCACCCTGTCCCGGTAATGTCCCATAGGTGTGTCCACTGCCGTTTAAAAAACTAACGTAGCTTTTGCTGCCATAATACCTAAGATATTGCATCTGAATAACAGCCTGTGTCACGTCGTCTGCAGACAGATAAAGGGTCAGCCTACCGTCTTGATCGGCCTCCACCCAAACCCGTGCGACCCCGCTGCGTCCATGCGGGAACTCACGTCCAGTTTTGGTGCGATAATAGGCATTCAATTGCTCCGTTGCCCCGAACACAAGATCAGCCTGATACGTGGATGCCATTGTATCCCAATTTAGTTCAAAATCTAAAATATTTTGGACAATTGCCTGCGCTTGCTTGGCCTCTAGTGCATCGGGGTCCGCAAGAATGGCGTTAAAGCCTACCATCTCGAATGCATTAGCCAAGGTCGGGGCTAACTCTTGAGCTGCTGGGTGGCGTGCAATATTAAAGTCAGGGTCAATTTGGACTGACAAAGGGCGCGCCTGCGTCGAAAGTGTGATAGTCTTCAGACTTTCTGACAGCCGGATCAGCTGTTGTTCGGGTCCGTCTGTTGTTTCGATCAGGACTGGCAATAACAGACCATAAGCTGGTTCCGATTGCCGCAAACTTAGACGAACATTATTGCCATTGACCCGTTGGGCCCCATCTAAATAAATTTGTGGAAGGCCAGAACGCGCGACCCACTGGGCAAAAAAACCTTGCAGCCCCCGGCCTGCGCTGCCTTCAAAGGCCATCTGCAGATCCGCCCAAGACGCTGTCTTGTCTTTGTTGTCTTCATAAAAAGCCTGCAAGCCTTCCCAAAATGCATCATGCCCAATTTCAAAGCGTAACATTTTAAAAACCAAGGCAACCTTGCCATAGCCTTCGGCTTGAATACCGCCGTTATGACTGGAATTACGAAATTGCGTCAGAGCGCGCATATCGGTTTTATTCATGACGTCTAGCTGCCTAATCCAGTCCATACGCATCTGGCGGGCAACCTCAGGACTTTCGGATTCAGCCAACCCATAATCCGCAATAAATGTGGTCAGCCCTTCAGACCAATTGCCTGAATCATAGTCCACTAAGACTTTGTTACCCCACCAACTGTGCAAGATTTCATGCGCCAATGACCTACCCACCATATAAGAATGCGAGAGTATGTCACGGCTTATATAAGTCAGGCCCGCAAAACCCAGACCTACAGGAATGGGTGCAGATACCACTGAAAAACTGTCATAAGGATAGGGACCAATCTGCGCTTCAAACCAATCAATAAATGTTGCTGATGCAGCCAAATAGCTATTAGATAATTGAGCCTGAGACGGTTCAAAGTAAGTTTGCAGCATCAATTCGCCATGCGAAGTTTCTTGTAGATCATAAGGCCCAACGAAAATTCCCAATGATGAACTTGGTCCATCAAAACGAAACTGGACGTGTCGATTATTACCTTCGACACGGTCTTCAATAATGCGACCAGTTACAGCAACGCGATTTGTCGATGGTACAGTCACCGTAATAATATGTCGGTGATAGGTGTCACCCCTTAGGCCCAACCAGCTATTGCCAGTGATGTAGCTGGCCTCTGGCGTCCAACCGCTGGACATGGGCACGGGTGCGATTGGTGGTAATTTACCATAATAAGCTGTACCCTTGACTTCTAACCAGTCGGCAGTTGGTACAGCCTCTTGATTTGTGGTGATCGTGATCGCGCCCGTGGTAGTATCTAAGTTTATCTGGGCTTCAATTGTTGGTAAACCAGCCGTTTCGGCTAAAGCAAAAGATACAGCACACCAAAGAATAGAGCATGCAATTATAAAAATTCTTCGTACTCTCATTTGTCGTAACCTCGATCTGTTGAAGATAAGGTGATGCGTGCGCTGCTCAATCTCTACGTTTATCGCATCTGTTGTAACCGCCGATTTGACTACCCCCTACTAAACAGATGATGCCGGAGCGTCACCAATAACTTCGTATTAAAATTATGGAATTGCTGGCGCATTTCCAAATTGAGCTGGGTCGGCTAGCATATATTAATTCCCATAAAAATTTACCACACACAAGTTCTATTGATCTATTACACGCGACGCCGAACACGGTGAGGTGTCGGTTTTCACGTTAAAGACATATCGTATCTTTTCATTTTTCATTTACCTGATAATTTTAATCGTGTTTATTTTGAGAGATGGAACAGGCGGAACGAAACCTCTTAATCGCTGAAATGTGTTGGTTGGAGTCGGAGGGCTGGCTGTGACGGGCATGTCTTTTGCAAGGCCGCTTATTAGTGAACAACGTGTTGAACAGCAGTTACAATCGCGCATGACCAGTTTTTCATTTGGAGATCAAGTAACCCAAGGCCTGGTCAGTCTGGAAGACAACGCACCACCACCGCTTATCTGGTTACGACAAGACCAGCGTGCAATCCTTGATTATACTAACCGGTTGGAAGACTATTCTACGATTCATTGGCATGGCATCCGATCGCCTAACGCGATGGATGGCGTCCCTTACCTGACACAGTTTCCGGTCGCTCAAAACGAGACTTTTCGGTACGAATACACGCCACCTGATGCAGGCACCTTTTGGTATCATCCACACTGCATGACAATGAAACAGATGGCACAGGGTCTGACGGGCGTGTTAATCGTTGATGAAAAAAATAATCCTGGATTTGATGCAGATATTGCGTTGAACCTGAAAGATTTTCCGTTGGATGAAGATGGATCGTTGCTGCCCTACTTCACGCCGCGCGGTGCCGCACGGGGCGGGACCTTAGGGAATGTGCAAACAAGCAATTGGCAGCAAGATCCGGCTTATGACGTTCCCACTGGCGGTATGATACGTTTGCGGTTTGTCGTCACTGATACAACCCGCATCTATAAACTGGTTTTCCCTAAAGTTTCAGGGAAAATCATTGTTTGGGACGGGCATCCAGTTGAAGAAGATATTCCCTAGCCGGACATGGATAACCCGCTTTTGCTCGCACCCGGTCAACGCGTCGATGTCGCCATTATTGCGCCATCTGTCGCCATGCAAGAACTCTCATTCACCAGTTCGATAGGGCAAACACCATTCACTCTACCACGCATCAGGTCCACAGGTCAAAAGTTGAGGCGCTTACTTTCTGTGATGAAATTAGGTTTCAGAGTTACCGCAAACCGAATGGAAAAATCTGCAAGCTTTATAATCTATACGATTAGACTGCTTGCGTTCAACTTACGAGAGCCGATATTCGTAACCTTCAGATAAACAGTAGCTAAGCCTCGCATAACGCGCATTAACTCCAAAACCTCATTTTTATAGTTAATGCGCGTTATGCACGTTTAGATTGAGTTGGCAGAGGGCCTAAACGCTTAACATTTATAAGTTTTGGCTCCAAACTTGCATAAGAGCGTGTCATTTTTTCTATCGCATCGGCTTCTTCTTGAGCGGCACAGATATGTTTATACTTCTCTCCATTACATTCGATCGTAATCTCAAACCTTTTGCGTTGCGGGGTAATCTTCATGAATACTTCCATCAGCCTCTATACAGTTTTAACGGCTGGCTGGCGGCTTGCTTCTAAAAAATTAATTACATCATACCAGATCGCGGTCAAGCTCAAGAGTACACTGTTCGTGCTGCCTCAACCTTTCCAAAAGCATTGCTTTACAGCGTGTCTTTCCCACCAATCACCTCAAATTTGATCCACTTGGTGCCGAACACTTCACAGGCCATATGCGTCTTCATAATGATCAAGACCGTTAAGGAGTTCATAGACAAAACAACAGCGATTAACGAGCTTTGGCAAAAAGCTTCACCTAGTACGGCGTCAAGTTTTTTGGTACCAAAGGCCGCCTAAATTAAGATAACGTTTAGCGCATCTTTTTTTTCGTTATGCGATGTGCTGACGATGAAGCAAGTAGCGCGGCTCAAATGCTTTTTTTGTTCAATCATTTTTTCTTTATCTTAAAGTGTCTTTGTCCCATCAGAAGTAGACGTTTGTAGGCATGGATTTGTTCAGTCACGTGGGCAGGAATTTGGTGCCTACTATAAAAATGATAAACTAAGTTCATTGTGCGCAAAGAAACTACCGAAGGTATTGCAAACGATCGTGCTGCTGACGCTCAAGAAGCTAAAAACAAAAATACTTATCGAAGTTTAGTCTTTAATCGCATCAACCCTGATGGGAATATGTCCATTACAACCATGGCAAAAGATTACTGTGTCGAGGGTGCTTAAGCTACACTAATAGTGCATATTTTACATAGGATTTATCGCCACAGTATTGCCTTACCTGAGAGACGCTATCCATCTGTAAGTCGTCAATTTAATATACTGAATTAGATGTAATTATAATAATATGGATGTGTTAGGGTGCAGCACTACCTATTTGGGTGATACTTTGAGAGGGTGAGTAATGAACAAAACAAAACAATCAAACCGCCGCCAAGTGTTAATATTTGCCTCAAGCTTAATAGTTGCTGGTCCATTAATTGTCTCAGCAGACGTCAGCCCCTCAGATATTCATGTTTTCAAAAACCCGCAGTGTGGTTGCTGCAACGCTTGGATCAAAATTTTAACGGATGAAGATTTTACTGTAATTAGTGAAGATCTCTCCAGTAATCTTTTAACCGCGTTTAAAGTCGAAAATGGCATTCCAATGAATATGATGTCCTGTCACACGGCTAAATTCGGAGGGTACTTTATCGAAGGACACGTACCCCCTAGTGACATAAAACGGCTTATAACGGAGCGCCCTGATGCCTTAGGGCTGGCAGTTCCAGCAATGCCTTACGGTTCGCCCGGGATGGGCCCTGAAGAAGAACGTGAAGCCTATGATGTGTTTATAGTCGGCTTAGACGGAGCCGCAAAAGTGTTTCAGCATTATCCAAAAGCAGGAATACCTGTTTAAGACTGTGCAGTAATAAACAACATTCTGTCTCAAGGGCTGTGGTGGATTTTAAAGAGGGTGATTGGAGCAACCATTACTCTTATAACACCAATAGTTATGGATGTAATAGTGCCCAGAAAATGAATTTGATCCCTTTATAATATCGAATAATTAATTGAAAGTGGAACACCAAATTCATATCCTAATACACATTATTATAAAAATTTTCCACCAACATTTCCATTTTTCGACTGCATAATTTGATGGTTGGTTACAAATAATCTTTGCGGTTTCATGGCCAGACATGCAATTTTGTGGTACAGGCCTACTACTTAATTGGCATCCCTTAACTTGACGCCACTGGAATTCACAATTTCAGTTCCACCCTAACCTGAACGGCGGACACGCTTTCTGCATCCATGCTGCAATCGCCTCTTTTCCACAGAGTACGCCAGTACGGCGTTTAATTTTTCTAAGTGATCTTATTAATCATGGGCCACGAAGTCTTGCAGCCATCTCATTGCTTAAATCTACTGATGATTTCGCCATGGTTGACGATGTCATTTTACTTTCAGGCGATCACGAGCTCATGCTTGTTGATGACCCTGATCGCTTCATCTATAACTGGCTCTGCAATGGGGGGACATGTTGATCGAGGAAGCGGTTATGCAGCGCTGCACGGCGCTTGTTGGAATTTGCCGCTGTCGCTTAAGATACATTTGGTGAGAGGTTTTTAAAATATATCAATTTATGTCCAACTTGGCATAAAAAATAAAATATTTATTATTCATGTAGGGCTTGATCCAACGGCTGAGCCGTACAAACTCCTGAAACAGTCGTGTTTTGGCACGGTGAGGGATAACCACTGGGCTTGGATAAAAGGCACTTTTTTTGAGTGGACAGGTGGCTGGAGTGATTACAAAATATGGATTATGATTCATGAGCAGACACTAGCTACACTACAGATCACAGGCCTTAAGGCTCTTGCACAGGCCGCAGATAAGGTCACAGCACATGATCACCTGTGTTTTAATGCGGGCAGCACCTTAAATCTTGCTCAAGTTGCGTGGGCTGAGCTTGATTTAGATCAATATCGCTTTTGCATAACGCGTTGAGAATGAACTGTAATAGGGTCAGCTCCGCCACAGTGATAAATTCTACGTTGGTGGGTAGATTTAATAAAGGACTACTAAAAATTTTAAGCTTACCTGTCACAGGCGCTGAAGGTTGGTCAAACCTTCATATTTAGAATTTTATGTCAACTAGTTACATATAACTTTCACTTTGGGACCCCCAAAGAAAACACGAACAAGTACCGAAATAAGTAGATCACTTCCCACACTTCTCACGTCCTTCGCTATCAAATTAGTCAGAGCAAGAAGAGACTTCTTATCATCATCATTAAGATCGGACGGCGTACAGTAGCCCATGCTCCACATTGGGAATAAGCGTTTCTTTAAGTCACCTTGCCACACGATATACGGTGCTCCATGCCGAGCATCTCTAATAATGCGCTCGTAACAACGCTCTACCGCGCTGCGATCTCCCTCAAGAGCTTGAAGAAAAATCTCTTTATCGTAAATAAGAAGTCCAGATATGTTGTCCCGAGAATTATTATACCTAGATATTTTGAGAATAGAGAGGATGTCCTCCAAAGTCGTATCTTCTTGAGTGTGGCTTACGTAAATAAGTTGACTTAACTTATTTACGACATGTTTATTATTTTTAAAAACCATTAGTTACTACCTAATTTAGCTTCATATTTAACGTAATCAGTTCTTTAAGCCATTATTCCTACAAATAAGCCAGCTTATAGTCTGGATTTTGTGGTAGCTTTTTTAAGGACGCCAACGCAAAATTTGGAAAAAATGTAATATCCCTGAATGTTACCTTGCATTTTGTTGTCACTTTAAGCCTAAGTTAAGTAAGTCTGGCCTGCAGTGGCGTTATAAGCGCATCCGACACCTAACTGTAGCATAGCTGCGGGTCTCAGGGCGGATTGGCCTGTCTGACATCAATTTTGTCATAACAATATAATCAGTTTCACTCAGGTTTTATCGCCTAACAGTCATGTAAGAACCGAGGGCACACGTAAAAATAATATTTTCGAACAAATCTCCGCAGATCGCAAGCCATCATTTTGGCTTTATGACGTTCATCTTATTAAGCTCAGGACCCATTAATCCACTTGATGCTATTATGCCTGCATGATTCAAAGTCCCAAAGACGGGGATAGAATGAGCAATCTTTAGTGGCTGAGTGAAGCGCAGATGGATCGGCTTCGGCCTTACTTTCCAAAGAGCCGAGGCCGTGCGCACGTAGATGATCGCCACGTTCTTAGTAGAATTATTTTTATTAACCACAATCGGTTACGATGGCGTGATGCACCATCAGAGTATGGTCCACCGAAGACCCCATATAACCGCTCGAAGCGTTGGAGTGATATGGGCATGTTTGCACGGATCATGATGGGACTAGCAGAACAGGTCCCTGATAATAAGACAATCGCAATTAATTCAACCTACCTCAAAGCGTACCGCACTGCTTCAAGCCTGGGGTTAAAAAAAGGGGGCGTGGGCGTCTGATTGGGAAAGCCAAGGGCGGTATGAACACAAAGCTTCATGCAGTTACTGATACTAGCGGACGTCTAGTCCGCTTCTTTATTACGGCGGGTCAAGTCAGCTATTATACTGGTGCGGCTGCCTTGATGAACGGCCTACCAAAGGCTGATTGGTTGCTTGCCGATCGAGGATATGACGCCGACTGGTTTCGAGAAGGCCCTATCGACAAAGGAACTCGCCCCTGTATTCCTGAGCGCAAATCACGCAAGACGACCATTAAATACGATAATAGGCGCAACAAACAGCGCAACCGTATCAAGCGGATGTGCGGTAGGATTAAAGACTGAAGACGCGTCGCAACACGCTATGACAGAAGCCCAATGGTCTTCCTCTCCGCCATCATGCTCGCCGCAACCATTATATTTTGGTTATGAGTCCTGAGCACAGGACATCTTGTGTTTATGTTGTTGTTATTAATGATGATCCTCAATTACCTAATTCAGCTAAATACACCTCTTTAGACCTATCTTAAGGTCACATCAGGGGTGATACCTGTATGTTATTTAAAGACCTTCTGCATGACAGCTTTAGCATTTTCTGACTTCTGATCCCTAACAACAACAGTATCATGGATTGGTAGGGCAGTAATTCCTTGGATCTTTAGGGTCACTCAGCCCAGCAATTTTTGAGCTGCCATTCCAAGATAAGTCGAAGGTTATCCCAAAGAGCTCGCCGCTCTATGTTGAAAGATCGCCATTGCAATTCCCCTGATTAACCGCAGACACTTATGACCGAATTTGACATATCTGCTTTCACTTTAACTGCTAATCGCCTAGAGCCAGATTTAGTAAATTCGACTTCATTGTCCACCAAATTGAATAGGATTTATCGTTGATGGACCACCGATACAGAACTGCCGTGGTATAAGGAATACGCGCCTGTTAGTCTTTATATTCAAATGTAATCAGGCTGGTAAAACATGATGGGCAGAACCGTAATCGAAGCTGCGCGCACGCGGCAAGCGATCCTGACAATATGCGCCGGTGTCGCCTTCCTTGCGGCGAATGACGCCATCGCGAAATTGCTAGTCGAGCGCTATGACCCGTTTCAGATTGTGTTCCTGCGCAATCTCATAGCGCTACCCATGGTCAGTGCCGTGGTCCTTTACATGATTGGGATGTCAGGATTTGTCACAAGCCACCTGCGCATCCATGCGCTACGCGGTATACTGATGTTGGCAGGTGGCTATACCTTTTTCAAAGGACTTGAAGCTTTGGCATTGGCCGAAGCCACCGCGTTGGTCTTTTCTGCACCGATTTTTATCACAGCCCTATCAGTGCCACTGCTGGGGGAAGAGGTTGGTTGGCGGCGGTGGATCGCGGTGCTTGTCGGCTTTGTTGGTGTCCTCATTATTGTGCAGCCTGGTGGTGCCACCTTTCAACTTGCGTCGCTTTATGTGATCTGTACGGCCGTTTTCTATGCGCTCTTCATGATCAGCGCACGATTGCTTGGTCAGCGGGAAAGCATGTGGACCATGATGTTTTTTGTGATGCTCTTCCCTATGCTTTACGCAGTACCCTTTGCCGTCGCAGTATGGATACCAGTGCGTGCTTCTGATCTGTCTTTATTTGTTGTGCTGGCTTTGTTTGGCGCGCTTGGCATTACTTTGATTGGGCAGGCATTCCGTTTTGCACCCGCTGCTGTAGTGGCACCTTTCGACTATACCGCACTGATCTGGGCGTCTTTATTTGGCTGGCTGATCTGGAGGGACACACCGGAAATGTGGACATTGGTGGGCGCGTCGGTAATCGCTTTTAGCGGCATATTCATTGTTGTTCGGGAAAGCCGCCAAGCAACATGAACGGTAACAATGCGAGAACTGCCCCGCAGGAATTGGTTGTATGCAGACCGGCAGCTACCCCCAGCTATTGCTATGGACGTTAATGATGTCAGTATCTGTGATCTCCATGATGATTGTTATCATAATAAAGGGTGAAAAATGCTCAGTTTTGTGTGAGCAACCTGTTGGTACCGTGCATAATTGTTCAACATAATCAGCGGAGAGCGGAAGTAACGAGAATACCAACAGGCTTTTGCGACAATATTTCCCTAAGAGCACCGATCTATCATCTTTCAGCCAAGACGATCTCGACCAAGTGGCGTTGAAGCTCAATACGCGCCCACGGAAAACCCTTAGTTATGCTACGCCGTCTGATAGGTTAGATGCAGCCTTTGCGCTGACCGCTTGAACCCACCACGGCATACTTCGCGCGAGAGTCTCTGTGAGGTGTGCGTTTATTGAGGCACATCGCTTTGAGTTTTCGGTGCGTGCAATGTGTCGAATGCTGATGGTTTATTTTAGCGGGTTCTATGCATGGCTTAAGGACCCGTTAAGCTTGCGTGCGCAAGAGGACGCCCGCCAGACTGATCTGATCCAGCAAGCAAGGGCGGACAGCGGTAAGCTTTATTGAGACACTCCCCAAAACTTTATGACGGCAGGTTATAATAGAATGGTCGTAGGGTTGTACGATCATTGTACCAATAAGGGAGGGCCACCAGTCATACACGACAAACTTAGTATCAGCTCCAGGTAGGCACCCCCCCGATGGAAATTATGCCTAGTTCATCACAGCAACGTCATCTGCTCTGCTCTTGCGAAGAAGGTAATCATCTTTATCTGACAAACTTATAGAGTGTTTACTCCCTTACTCTCAACAGCAGATTATGGCCTGTGCTTTCTTCCCTAAAGCATGGGTCATATTTTTTTACCTGCCAGCATCCCCCCCCAGTGAAAATTAGTCTTTTTAAAAAAACCTTATTACGGCGAACTTTGGTAGATTCTAGGGTACGCTTTAGTGTCAAAGCATTAACATTGCTGGTTTTTTCCCAAAAGAGTGCGAGGTCTAAAGCTGTCTCATAGCTACAGTTTCGCAAGCTATGATCTGCACCATTATCGATCAAAGCCAAAATGATCTCTGGTGGTGAAAAAACAGCGGCCCAATGAAGGGCTGTCCTCCCGTATTTTCCTCTTTTGTTTATGTCCGCACCGGCATGAACCAAAACAGGAATATTTGCTAATAAAGCGTCGAAAATCGGAGTGCAACCATCAGCATCAAGTTCGCTCGGATCTTCGCCAGCAGCAATCAATTTAAGCAGGTCGTTTTTTGATCCGAATCCTGCGACCCAATGTATGCGATTTTTTTGTGGATCAACGTTAAGTGGCATTAAAAACTAAACTAATATCTGTGAAGTTGGGATCATCATCGTCTTCCTCTGTCTGAACACGGTGCGGTCGGTTAGCACCTCCGAGGCGAACTGCTATAGGGTCATTTTCTGGTGCAAAAGCTGAAAGAAGACCTGCTTCAAGACCCATTATCCATGCTTCGGACAGATAATTACTAAAAGCAATGGATGGGTTTCCTGCTTCAAGTTCGATTATCGTATTTTCACTCACATTCATACGCACCGCCATTTCCCTCTGGGTCATTTTACGAATTCTGCGGCACGCGCCGATATCCTCTCCGACCGATTTTAGGTTCAAGATTAATTTCTGAGAGAGGTTTTTTTTCATTTTTGAAGGAACCATTTCATAGTTATATTACACAGTAATATTTCCATTGTCTCAAACGACTGGCTGAATAATTGAAAAAGTGCGGATGAGCATTTTTCAATTATTCAGCTTCTATTTTTTGTCAGCGCGGAGGAGCAGGGCAAAATTTGGAAGAGCTTTATGATCACACGCCATGGCGTGGATCATCTGTCTGGCAACTGACCAAAGGGAGGTGGTCAGGCCTTTTAGTTCATGGTAGGTAGTGGAACGAAAGCCATAAGCTGCAAGGCGGCTCCGCAGGACCGCCAGGAGGGCTCGCCAGACAGGATCCTCCGGATAGGCCACGGTGAGTAGTTTAGTTTTGCTCGCAAAACCAATTTGGCCCCTTTGGGCAAATTACTACTCTATAGTCGGTCACTATAGAGTAACGAAAACCTTACTTTTATTTATGAATTTACTATTCTGTATTTTCTTAGGGTCCAATTAATCATACTTGGGACCTCAATTCGCACACATTATGCATACAGCATTAAAGAAAACAAAAAGTGGAAATAGCGTTGAACAAGTGCTTGAAAAGACAGAAGAGGGTTAGCCTTTTGCTAGCAATATAATTCTGGAAGGCTCTGAAGCTGAAACAGATGAAGGAGCGCAAGAAATTTTTAATCTGCTCACCGAGTAATCATTCTCTGTGGTTCAAGAGGTTTTCCTATGCCTGACAGTGCGGGCGACCTCTCTGAGGCAAACCTCACTGGGGCAGACCTGAACAAAGCCCCAGAATCCACCACAGCTGAGACAAGCGTTTGCACTCAATGATCGCGTTCGTATTCTAGGTTGCGATACAATTTATACAAAAACTTGATTGAGTTTCAAAGCGTAAAATTCACAGTATCCCTCACTTCGAGAAACCTGATCGAAAAATGTCACAAGAAGCGGCCTTCCATGGCCACACCAGAGGCTGGTTCGATTTATGTCCTTGCAGCAATGAGCGCCGCGAAGAACAAACTACTGCGCGAGCTTCATAGCGCTATGAAATGCGCTGGCAACTCTCTTGAGCTGGGTCGTGACTTTTTTTACATTGTCGATGCCTTTACCCGGCAAGTTGGCTCCGACTTTTTGGACTATCTGAGTAGCGCTGTTTAGCGCTTCAAGTTTGTCTTTCGGTGACCCGCTGAACCCTTTGCGCATGACTTCCACGTCTGACCGAGCGGTTGCTAAATCCTTCTTCGCGCTGTCCAAAGCTTTGCTTTTGTCTTTGCCAATCTCAGCTTCAAGCTTATCAATCTCGCCCATGCCGATTGCGAATTTGATAGTCAGTGCGTCGTAAGCACTGTTGTAGGCTTCCATCGTGTTTCTCGCTTTTTCTATTGCGATAACCGCTAAGTCAATGTCACGTTTAGCGCGCTCTTGTGTTGAAACGCGTTCATCCAGAAAGCCCTTGATATCCTTGATCGCCGAAACTGCGGCGTCCAGACCCTTGGCGCTTGCTGCTACAATTCCGGCAGTTCCCACAGCTGTGACAACGGCCGCGCCAAGTGGGCCAAGCGCAACAAATGCTATTACGGTAGCTGCGACAACCACTGCGACTTTGAAAGCAACGAATATCCCCTTGCGCCAACTGGCTTTTAGATTGCCTTCGGCTTTCTTCATAGCCATGACGACCTTTTTGTGCGCTTTTTGGGATTCCAATGGTACAAACGCTTTAAAAGAAATTTCCATCTCAAGACGGATCTTTTTAATAATTGCGTCCCGTTTTGAGTTCAGCGTGTTCTTTTCCTGCTCAAGCTGTTTTACTGTAGGGGCGGTTCCTTTGTACTTTTTGATGACCGCATCTTCTTCTTTCTTGTACTC